>JAJDAD010000053.1 GCA_029262055.1 Candidatus Zhuqueibacterota bacterium | reverse complement strand
TCAAACGTGGTAACCACATCGATCAACTCATGCAAAAGCTCAAGGTCCATGGCATTCACTTTGCCGTGGTCGAGTGTGATTGTGGTCAGGGAATCATTTGTCTGAACCTCGATCAACTCAAGGAACTCCGCTGGTTTTAGTAAGCAAAAATGGGTAAGATTTTATCAAACAGCATGGCAGGATCAACAGGCGCTGCTATGTCCGTCGATGAGCCGGCAACCCGCACCACGACGGCTGCTTCCGCCACTTCGGACTTGGCGTGACTTACGCTGGTCACGGTTTCATCCAGGAAGAGAAACCCGTCCTCCAGCGTAATCTCCACACACACTGTGTCGTCAGATGTTACCTCAACAGTTGTCTGTCCCGGTTCATACTCAGGGTGGGTAACGTTCAGGATATGAGAGCCGGCAGATAATTCCAGGATGAAGACGCCGTCGCTGTCGGTCGTGACGGCATCCACACCCGGGACATTTACCACGGCTGCGCTGATTGCAGCGGCCGAAAACTGTTGCGTAATTTTGCCCGAAACCGTCCCCGAGTCCGGGCGCTGGTTACTCCGGTGCTGCTGACCTGAAAGCACAGTAACCAACGCCGGCAAAACGAGTGTCAGAATCAAGGTACGGCGCCGCATGTTGAAGGCCGGTCGATTGCCGGCCGGTCAGTTAATTTCGAGCAGTTCTACTTGAAAAATCAATGTCGCGTTTGGCCCTATCTGGGCTCCGGCTCCCCGGCTGCCATATCCCAGGTCCGATGGGACGTAGAATTCGTACTTGCTCCCGATGTTCATGAGCTGCAACCCTTCCGTCCAGCCACTGATAACCCGGTTCAAGGGGAACGAGGTCGGTTCTCCACGGCCATATGAACTGTCAAACTCGGTGCCGTCGATGAGAGTGCCGCGATAGTGGACCGTGACTTTGTCGGTGGCTTTCGGCGTTTTGCCCGTGCCTTCGGTCAGCACTTTATACTGCAGGCCGCTGGCAGTGGTAACGACCCCTTCTTTCTTGCCGTTTTCTTCGAGAAATTTCTTGCCCTCGCTCAAATTCGTTTCTCCCTTCGCCTTTGATTTGGCGTCTTTGTTGGCACTCATGGTTCGCGAGAACTCTCGCATGACCTCGTTGACCTGCGCTCGTGTGAGCAGAGGCTTTTTACCTGACAGAGTGTCACGGATTCCTTGAATAAGCGCGTCCAGGTCGACTTCGGTTTCCAGGGCTTTCAGATTGCCGCCTACGTCCAGGCCGAGGGAGTAGCTGACCTTTTCAGTCGTTGTCTTGAGCTCTGTCTTTTGAGCTTGTTGTGAACAAGCCGACCAGCCGATTAGAGCAAGTGCCATGCTCGTGGAGAGCAGGATCTTCTTCATGGGTGTTTCCTTCCAGGTTAGATTTGACTAGGCTTAACAAAAATCAGTGGCTAACTTAGTTAAACAGGTGGCAAGAAGCAATGTTTTTCGAACCGGCCCTACAGCCTGAAACCCAACCTTAAATTGAGCGAGTGGCTGACCCGGCTGACAAAATCGAGGGATCTGGAACTGACCCGCAGAGTGTAGCCGCCCCTCACGACAAAGCGGGGGAAACTACGCGGAGCATATTCGGCCCCAACGCCCACCAGCAATCTAACCGCAGTCAGGGAGCTGCGTTCGAGTGTGCTATGGACCACGGAGTCTTCTAGTCTGTTACCGGTTCTTGCAACGTGACTGACGGCTGCTCGGTTACGATAGGCCTGAAAGATGCCGGCCCCCAGTTTAGCGAAGGGCCTGACGCCGGTGGTATTTCTGTAGAGAAACTGGCCGTATATGTCTGCCAAAAAATGATGCCAGTTAAAATCGAAGTTGATAAACTTTCTAACACCGCGACTGTGGTAGTTGAACCTGGCATATTCAAAATCCAGTCCCAGCGCGATTTGATTTCTCAGATAGTATTGTCCCTCGATGGCAAGCCCGCCTCCTTCACCGGACGCAATGTCAACGTCAAACACCCGGACGTCTCCGGTTTCATTGTCGACAAAATGCAGCAGCCCGCCCTCTATGCGATTCTTGAAGAAAGCTGAAGCACCGACTGAGATGTCCGCTGAGAAACGCAGCTGCCGGTCCCTCTGCCAGTCGCGCTTCTGGCCGAGTGTGATTTCTTCCGCAATCTTGATCCTGAGGTAGTCAACGCTGTCCGCTAGGGGGGCAACCCACGCGTGTTCCCGCAGCCCGAGATCGATCGCGTTGGCCACCGCGGAAGCATCTGCCAGCTCTCGCTGATCGAGCAGCGCAGTGGCAGTTCTGACGCTTGTTCGCATCGTCTGCAGGACTTCCGCAATATGCTCTTGCTTAAAGAAAAGTGCTATATAGTAAAACCGGCGAGCATGACTATCCTGCGCGTGCACAAGCTGAAGAAACTTACTGAATGCCTGGTAGCCGTTTCGTCCAGCTTTTTTCCTGGTAAACAGGGAGCTTGTTCCAGCCAGTTCGTCTGTACTGACCTTTGATGTACCATGGTCAAAAGCAGTAATCTGTTTGATTCGATCCAGATAACGGTCCCGGGTTTTTACATAGTGCAGGGCATCCGGGCCGGTCTGCGCCGCCAGCGAATCCTTATCCGCAAAGAAAACCCTGACCTGACCAAAATCCCCTGCCAGCATAAGGGAATCGAGTTGGGCCTTTTCCAGGAATGTGAATCGGTCTGATCTTGGTAGTTCTTGTGCGCCGAGGCTTGAGACTAGCCATGCAATTAGAAGTGCGTAAGAGAGTGGTTTCACATCGTCCTCCAGGCAACAATCGGGTGAGTGAGAGAAATGGCGTCGAAGAAACCACGAACATTACGCAATCGAATTGAATAAATCAAGAAATCCCAGCCGGACAGAGCATGATCTCCTACTATGAATTGACTTGCAACGCAGTTTTCAGTATTTTGCGTAGTCTCTGGGGCAAGATAGGCGCGTCTCTGGTAAAATGTCGGACGGAATCGCAATGACAATTCATTCTGAATTCAACCAATATTGAGGGGAATCAGTGAGCAGGAGGCTCATCCTAAGTACCTTTCTTGTGTTAATCCTGATCTCCAGCATCCCTTGTGTCGTCCTTAGCAAGGAGGTCAGAATCAAGCGCATTCGGTTTGAGGGCAACAAGGAAATATCATCCGGCAAACTGCGCCAGGCCATCACTTCCCAGACCAGGCCGTGGTATGCTCTTCTATCCAGGGCGCCTCTCTATAACGAAGAGACCTTTCTGACCGATCTGCTGCGCGTTGAAAAGTTCTACCAGCGCGAAGGATTTCTGCAGGCCCGTGTGCAGGACTACAAAGCGACCTACAATCGTGATGCCAGCAGCGTTGAGTTGCTGATCTACCTGGAGGAAGCCGAGCCGACCATGGTTGGGGCCGTCTCGGTTGTCTTTGAACCGGATTCAACCGGCCGTTTGACTGCGGAGCGGTTGCTCGGCCATCTGCAATTGAAGCCGGGCAAACGGTATCGCGAGGAAGATCTGAAGCTGGACTATCAGCGCCTGCTGCAGGAGTTTGCCAACAACGGCTATCCCTATGTCGAGGCCAAGGTCAAGCCTACTGTGAACAACGGATCACACCTGGTAGATTTGGAATGGCGCGTATCTCGCGGCCCCTTTTGTTTCTTTGGCCCCATCACCTACTCAGGAAATGACCATGTTTCGGCCGGGGCCATTCGTCGCGGGCTGGGTTTTTCGCCGGGCCAGGTCTTTCAACAAAGGAAACTGATTTCCGCACAAAGCCAGGTCTACCGGCTGGAATTGTTTCAGTTTGTCAGTCTCAAAGCCATCGACCTGGATGCGCGGCCGCGGCAGATCCCGATCGAAGTGCAGGTCAAAGAATCGACTCTGCGGACTTTGAAGTTCGGTCTCGGGTACGGTTCTGAAGAACATTTTCGCGCCTCGGTTCAGTGGCGCCATCGCAATTTCTTAGGTGGGGCCAGGATACTCCGGCTCAATGGCAAACACGCAGGCAACCTCCTTCCGCTGCAAGTGGAACTGGAGTTGAGCCAACCTTACTTCTTGTCCAATCGCAACGATTTGCTCATCAGGCCATTCTTTGTCTGGCAGGATGAAAAGAGTTTCGAAGTCCGCAGAATTGGCGCCGAGGTTACGTTGAACCGCCGCCTGACCACGCACACCAATGTGTTCGGGACGGTAGCGGTAGAACGGGATACGGTCGAAGTAAAGGGCCTGGACCTGGCGCCGGAACTGGAGGACCTGTTCAACAAGTCTACCTGGCGGGTCGGGTTCAGTCACAACTCTTCCGATCAGATTTTTACGCCTACTCGCGGTCTTATGTGGACCGCCTCTATTGAAGAAGCCGGGCGGTTTCTGCGCACGCCGTTCAAATATGTCAAACTGTCGACCGAAGTCCGCAGGTACCGGCGATTCGGGCGAAAGAGTGTTCTGGCGGCCAGGATCAAGGGCGGCAGTATGCGCCCGATCCGTGGCAGTGCTGAGACGCCCATCGACGAGCGGTTTTTTGCCGGTGGCAACCATTCGGTTCGTGGTTGGGGCCGACAGTTGTTGGGTCCGTCACAAAGAGACTCGGTGAATACCGTTGTTCCGCTCGGCGGGGATAGCGTGCTGGAGGGCAATTTCGAGTGGCGCCGGGCTATTTTCAAGAAGTTTGGCGGCGCGGTTTTTCTGGACTACGGCAATGTCTGGGCGGAGTGGGACGGATTCGATCTAACCGATCTGAGATACGCACTGGGACTTGGGCTGCGCTACAACACGGTCATCGGTCCGGTGCGCGTCGATTTTGCCTGGAAGCTAAACAAGCAACCCGATGACGAGGATAGGTTTCAGATTCATTTCAGCATTGGACAGGCATTTTGAGCCGAGGCAGGTACATGAAACGAGCTTTTAGATTATTGTTCTTTGCAGTTGCGGGGATTCTGCTCCTGAGCCTGGGGTTGCTGGCAGTGTCGCAGACTTCATTTTTTCGAGCCTGGCTCCTTCGAACCGCGCTCGCAACAGTCAATAGAAACATGAACGGGAGCCTGTCCGTGCGCTCTCTGCAAGGCAACCTGATCAGCAGGGTCGAGGTTGCAGACCTGGTGCTACAGGTAGCAGGAGATTCGCTGGTTCAGATAGATCGGGTGGCACTGGAGTACAACCCGATATTTCTGTTAGCAAAGAAGGTCAAAATTGCAGTTATAGAAGTGGAAAAGCCACGCTTCAGGTTGCGCCGGGATGCGGATCTGCGTTGGAATTTTTCCAAGCTCATGCCTGAAAGTGCGCCGGCAGATGCTCGTCCGGACAACGCCGTTGCAAGCGCCTGGGACTTAGATCTGCCTGCTATCGTGCTCCTGAATGGCACCGTGGCCTTTGACTCCAGCACGGCAGCCGCGCTCAGAGTGCCGGCACAGGTAGAGAACTTCGATCTCGATCTGGGCTTCTGGTACCGCAAGCAAGAAGCTCGCCTGTCGCTGCAAAATCTATCATTTAGAGCCGAAGACCCGGACCTGGAGGTAAAGAGCACTCAGGCCGACGTTAGCTCATCGGAAGACAGCCTGCGCGTGGGTGAGTTTTCGTTGACCACGAATGAATCGCAGCTTAGCGCCGCCGCCGAGGTCGCGTTCGGCAAAGCCAGCTCTATGGATGTGATCTTCTCCGGGAGTCCGGTTTCGCTGTTCGAAGTGCGGAAGTTTTTTCCGGTTATGGACGTTTACGGCGATGCGCGGCTTGAGCTGGCGTTCACAGGACCTCTGTCCGATCTGCGGACAAACTTCACGCTACAAATCGGCAAAACGCGGGTGCACATGGCGGGTAAGCTGGCGGTCGAGCAGGAGCCGTACCGCTATGACTTGGCCGGTGAAATTGCACATCTTGATCTCGCTGAATTGAGCCAAAACGACACGTTGGCCAGCGACATCGGTCTCAGGTTTGAACTGGTGGGCAGCGGCCTTGCAATGGCAAGCCTGAACAGCCGCCTGCGCGTTGCGTGCGACTCCAGCGTGGTGATGGGGCGCCAAATAGGAACATCCGTCCTCACGGCCCATGCTGTCTCGGACAGCATCACAATATCGGCAGATGTGAATGTTGCGGACGCTTCGGCGCAGTTCGATGCCGGCATTCTTATGTCTGATGAGCACACAGCGTACCACGTTTCAGGCCTGCTTGGTAATCTCGATGTGGCACGATTCGGCTTGCAGCAGGTCAGCTCCACTGATCTGAATCTGACGCTGGATCTGCAGGGCAGCGGCATGACCATGCAGCAAATGGACGCAGTCCTGCGCGCGGACTTCCTGCCATCCCAGGTAGCGGCGATTCCGGTTGACACCGCGGGAATTGTGTTAGAGATGAAAGATGAACTCCTGCAAGTCCAGCGCTTTGACGTAAGATCGCCTTTGGCGGAAATCACAGCTAGCGGCCACACTTCGCTGCAGCACACCACCAGCCTGCAAGTCGATATTGACTTGCTGGATGCGTCAGTGCTTTCAGGCGTGCTCGGGGTTGACTCGCCGCATGGCAGCGGTAGCCTGCACACAGTTCTTACGGGCGCGCTTGATTCGGTAGCCATACAAGCAGAGCTGGCGCTATTAGAGGTTGGGGCAGCCGGCCTGACAGTCTCGCGCCTGCATGGCCGGGCGCAGGGCTTGCTTGCAGACCAGGCCGTGAGTCTGGATTTTGATGGAGACATGGCGGGCTTTTCCGGCTCCGAGACGTTTGTTGACACTGCGAATTTTGCAGCCCAGCTTGCCGATTCACTCCTACACTTTTCATTCGACCTGGAGCGGGCGGGGGAGTATACAGCACAGACCCGGGGCAAACTGTCGTTTGGCGACGGAGTACAAGCGGTCTCTATCGCCGACTTGTCGGCCACATTCTGGGGCCAAAGGTGGGCGTTGGAAAACGATGTAAGCCTGTTGATCGAGAAGAACCGCTACGTGCTATCGCAACTGAAGTTTAGAAACGCACAACAGGTGATTAATTTGTCCGGCACGCTGGATACCGAGAAATCCAGCGACTTCGTGGCGGCCGCGCACAATATTGATATATCGAGATTTCCGGTTGTGGCAACCAGGGATATTCAAATGCAAGGGCTGGTCGACCTGGAAACACACTTCCGGGGGACATTTGCCAAACCCATCTTGCAGGCCTCGCTCTTACTCAGCAGCGGCAAGTACTGGGACGTCGAGTTCGACAAATTTAGCGGTCAGTTCGATTTTTCCGATTCGCTTTTTTCCTGGCGTTGCGCTATCGCGAAGACCGAGAGCGACAGCCTGATGCAGACCAGTGGCAAGCTGCCGGTGCGCTTTGCGCTCTCCCCCTATCATCTGGAAGTGCTGCGGGATGTTCCCCTCGAACTCAAGGCTAGTACGCGTGGTCTGGACATTTCATTCATGCAGGCCTTTGCCGCCGGCGTGGAGAACATCCGCGGCATCCTGGTTGCGGATATTGTCTTGCGGAATACCCTCGATGATTTAAGCGGAGTCGGTCCAATTCGGCTCATCAATGGCGGCATGGATATCCCGGAACTGGGGACGTCGTTCAAGAAGGGCAATTTTGTTTTGGTATTAAATGGCCGCGACGTGATTTTGAAGGAAGTGGGTTTGCGCTCCGGCGGTGGTTATATCAAGCTCATCGAAGGCGGCCTGTCGTTGGCCAGGGACCGCATCGAAGATTTTAGTGCAAAGCTCAAGGTCAAGCATTTTGAGTTGGTTAACAATCAGAAAATGAAAGCAAGGGCCGAAGGTACTGTCTCCATCTCCGGCAGCGTACAGGAGCCGCGCTTTTCCGGCGACCTGTTGATCGACCAGGCGAGAATTTATTACGAGAAGTTCGAAGAAGAAACGGCCGAGATCTTGTCGTCGCGCCCGTTTTTTGTAATTGGTCCGGATTCGACCACCGTAGACACCCTGGGGGCCATGCGTTTTCAAAAGCAACAGGGGGTCAAGGAAGTGCTGCTCACTGAGACTGCATTTTACAAGAATTTACGCGGCCGGCTCTCCCTATTGATGCCGAGAAATGTCTGGGTCAGAAGCGCGGACGCCAGCATCGAGGTCGAGTGCGATTTATCCGCAGTGAAGGAAACCCCGGAACTTTTGCTGTTTGGACATTGCTCCACAATCCGTGGCTTCTACGAGCTTTTCGGCAATCGTTTTCAGATCCGGTCCGGGGATCTGGATTTTGATGGTGAACCGGACATGAATCCCAGCATCAGCATTGAAGCGACAACCGTTGTTAGCGACAAGCCGGTAGGAGAAGCCAAGCCGGAGAAACATGAATTTGAAGTTCGGATAACCGGAACTTTGTTCTTCCCGGAGTTTCAGTTCTTGCTCGATGGTGAGCAGGCGGAACAGGAGGACATTGTCTCGATTCTTGTCTTTGGACAAACATTCGACCAACTGCAGCCGGGGCAAAAAAAACAGATAGGGGAAGAAAAAGGTCTGGATGACCGGGCCCGCGGCCTTGTTGCCGGGCGTCTGTTGAAGCAACTATCCAACACGCTGGGCAGTGAGCTCAGCCTCGATGTGATCGAAATCGAGAGTGGCGGCAGCCTGACGGATTCCAAGGTGCGTGTCGGCAAGTATGTCACCCCGGAAGTCTTCGTAAGTGTGAGCCAGGATTTTGGCGCAGAGGGGAATCAAATTGTAGAACTGGAGTACGAAATCCCCAGGAAGATTCTTTTGTTCAACTTGCTGCTGCAAGCTACCAGTGACCGCAAAGGAGATACCGGAACCGATGTGATCTGGAAAATCGAGTGGTGAGCAAAGTAAAGAACGCGACGCATCAGGCCGCTATTAATAGTTAGAGTCGGTTGCGGTGCGGTTTTTTTTCTGCAAGTGAACGAACTTTGCAGTATATAATAGCGATTAACCTTTTAGAGAGGTTAATGTTAAAGAAACATGAATTCGTTTCGGCTTAATTATCCCAGAACTTTCTTCTTTGCACCCACACCGCTTGGGATTTCCCGACAAACCCGTAACTCAGTCATCTTCATCACAGCATAGTCCGAAGTTCTGTCTTTTCATTGACAGACCGAATAAAGAATACACGCAGAACCATCATGATGGATGTAAACATGGAACCAGGCGCTTCTGACGTCAAAAGTGTCGAGCACTTGCAGTTGCTGATAGCGGAGCTTGAACGCTACGATTGCGGTATTGGCAACGACCGGCTTGAGGCCGTACTTTCCTACGGAGAAGCTGCGATACCATACCTGGAAGAGATTCTGGCACAGAGACTTGCCGGTAGCGCCCACATAAATCTGGGAGCGCCACCGAAGGACACGGAGTGGTTTACGGTTGTGCATGCGCTGTTCTTGCTGGCCCATCTGCATGCGAGTCGTTCCCTGGACCTGGTGTTGAAATTCCTGGCTCAGCGACAGGAACTTCTGGATTACTGGCTGCAAGACCTGGTTAACGAGGAGCTTTGGGAAGTACCTTTTTTGCTTGGCAGAGACCAGACGGAGAAGCTGGCGAGTTTTGTCAGGAGTCGAGAAAACAATGAGTTTTCGCGACTCGCAGTCTGTACCTCTCTTGTACAGCTGGCTCTGAATTTTCCGGTAACCGCAAGCCGGATCCGGCCGGTGTTTCGCGATGTACTTGGCAATCGCGATGAGACTTCTGACTTCGTCGGCCTTGTGGCAAGCGAGCTTCTCGATCTTTTGGATCCTAAACTCAAACCGGTTATTCTTACCGCCCTCTCTGCACATGATGTTTGGCCGGGCCTGTTGAGCGTTGCCGACGTGGAACATCGCTATGAGCGCAAGCACAAAAGGGTGCTGCAACCGGTCGAGATCACCGCAAGATATCATGAATTCCGGCAATATACCTACTTTCGCCGGAGCTCCTCTGACGACTCGCGCAAGGAAGAGATTAGACGCGTACTTGACCGCTCTCCCGGTCTTGCATGACGGGTTTGAGGTTCCTTCTTTTACAATGCAGGAAAGCAAACGATCCCGTGCTGCAGCACGAGCTGGATTGCTTTGCACAAGCACTGCAGGTACCCACTGCGAACATAACCACCGTCAATATTGTATTTGAACGTCCTGCAGCGACTCTTCTCAATGAGTGTGATGTGGTTTTAGTGGGAGGTGCCGGTGATTTTAGCGTTCTGGAAGATGCCCCGTTTCTGTTGCCGTTTTTTGATTTTTTCCGCGAGATCGATGCTCGGGCTAAGCCGATGTTTGCTTCATGTTTTGGCTTTCAGGCTATTTGCATTGCCCTGGATGGTGACGTAATCTCCGACGAGGCAAACTCCGAAGTCGGCACCTGCCGCATGCACCTGACTGTCGCAGGCAAGGCAGACCCTGTTTTCGGTGACATGCCAAGCGAGTTTTATGCCCAGGTGGGCCACAAAGACCGGGCTTCCCTTTTGCCGAAATCAGCCGTTAACCTGGCCCGGAGCGACAACTTG
>JAJDAD010000052.1 GCA_029262055.1 Candidatus Zhuqueibacterota bacterium | reverse complement strand
CATCCCTGCTCCGGTTGGCGTGACCAGTTCTTTTTTGATTCCTGTGGAAAAACAGGGGATGCCTGCCAGTAATTCGAGGGTGGCAGGCGCCGGGACCGGCAAGGTTCCGTGAGCACATTCTACAAAGCCTTCGCCAACATTGAGTGGCGACGAAATGATTCGATCGACGTTGAGCAGACTCATCCCTAAGGCTCCTCCCACAATATCGGCGATGGAATCCACCGCACCCACTTCATGAAAATGGACTTTATCCATACTGGTGTGGTGGACCTTTGCCTCGGCTTTTGCAATGCGTTTGAAAATTTCGATGGCGTTGGATTTAACTTGAGTCGGTAATTCCGATTGATTGATGAGGGTTTTGATGTCTTTGAAATTTCTGGAATGCGGGTGTTTGACAGGCTTCACCACCACATCGACCTTGACTCCGCTGATGAGGCCGCGCTTGACGATTCGGGATTTTATTTCATAACCCTTGGATAAACCCAGAGACTTTAGTCCGGCACGGATTTTTTTCAGGTCTACGCCCAAATCGACCAGCGCGCCTAAAATCATGTCGCCGCTGATTCCTGAATAGCAATCAAAATAGGCGGTGCGGAGAGGTTCGGTGGTAGCGGACGCCATATTACTTGAAAGAGTTCGCGAACAGGTCCTGAATCGCTTTTTTCCCGTTGTCGTTCAAAAACCGGGTTCCAGTCCCGGAAAAATGTTTGTGTCTGATTTTAACCGACTTCTGTTTTTTCCATTGATCCGAGTTCCACGTATACCAGGCGTCCTTTTCCTGATCGAAAACGTGCAGAGGCTTGTTGCAGATTTTGGCGAATTCCGCGCCCCACCCGGTTCCGCCTTTTACGGTGTTGTCATCGAGAATTTTACCCACCACAAACACTTCTTCGGCATGGTTGATCTGATGCCAGATGCTTTGAAGGACCTTGCGGAACAGGGGACCGGAACTGTAGGTCCGGTTCATCAATTTGGAGACATAGGAAAGGCTGACGTCGCCCTTAGCCAGTTCTTCGGAAGTCAAAAAACGGACGCCGCGTTGCCGGGCGGTCTTATGACCGTCGAACGTAAAATTGACCTCTTCCACTCCAATGGCTTCCGCCTGCACACCAAACTCGGCTTCCGCTCCGTTAACGCCGCCGCTGAACAAAGTACAATCCTGACTTTTCATCAAAAATGAATCCTCCTGTCTAAATGAGTTGAGGTGATTTTGACAAAGAAATTCAATAAATTCAAAACAACTTAGTTAAATTTCGAGGGAGTTGCAAGGAAATACGGTATCAAAAGCATGGCGGCGCTAATATCTTATCTTTGTGGAGGGAGGGATTATTTGGCGGCAGGTGCGTCGGATTTAAATTTTTTGAAGAAACGCCCCAAAATCCCCTTTTTCTTCACCTTACCCGCGTGTTCGCGCACAAGGGTTTCCATGGGTGTGGATTTTTTCTGGTGCTCGTCAATGAACAGATCAATGAGAATATGACAGGAATGGCATCCTCCACCCGCTTCGCAAGCCTCGGTCACTTCTTCGATGGTTGTCAAATTTCCGGATTCGATGCAGGATCGAATCGTCGATTCCTTAACCTGATAGCACTGGCAGATGGTTTCATCAATTTCAGTAGCAGAATCTTTCATTAAACCAAACCAGCCTCCAGGCGCAACCAGTTATTCATTTTGATAATAATTATCATAATAATATTAAAATGGGAGGCTTTTGTCCAATTAATTTTCTCTACTGAAATAATTGGTGAGATAAGGAGGGAACTGCTTAGTCGGAGACGCTGCAAAAAAATGGGGATGAACAAGAATCCTCCTCATTCATCCCCTTTTAAAAATTTTGCTGGCACAAATTCCTGCTATTCGGAATTCCCTTCAAGTTGGAGGGCGGGAGGAATATCCCCTTCTGATTCGCAATACCATCCAAAACCGGCCAATTCGTCCAC
Organism: Candidatus Zhuqueibacterota bacterium; assembly: GCA_029262055.1. GTDB lineage: Bacteria > Zhuqueibacterota > Zhuqueibacteria > Oceanimicrobiales > Oceanimicrobiaceae > JAJDAD01. The sequence goes on along the minus strand of JAJDAD010000052.1, from coordinate 9,507 downwards.
GAAGGCGGTCATTTTATTTTCACAAAAACCGGTTTCATTTTCAGCCCGCCAGAGGATCTGATCCGCGCCGGGTTCCTCGGTATCCTTGTAATAATGCACTTCACAGGGAACGGCCTTATCCTGTTCATAATAGTGAATTTCAACCCGCCGTAGAACGTCTCCGACTTTACACAGGGACTTCCCCCCCTGTCGAATAGATTCCTGTCCGCTAGCGTCTGATAAAAAAACGGGAAAAATGAGCGCTACGAATATTAATACGGGAAAAAATTTTCGGATCGAGATCATGGATTTTCTCCTCTGGATCTAGCTGAATAATTTTTCGTGGCAGGCTTCATTGCCGCCCAATCAGGATAAACGTGAGATCTTATGGGTTGTGATAAGTCAGGGTCTGGTCCAGGGCTCCCATGGGAAACCGGGGACAGTCATCGTTCTTCCCCTGTGCCCAGGCAACGATGGACTCATGGACATTATCATAATCGGTCAACACGCCATAAATCGTCAATTTGGTTTTTTTTGTGGATATCGCTTCAATATCGGCCAACAAGACATAATAGCCGCCGATGGGCATGGGGCCGTGCGATTGATTGTCCAATTGCATGAAGGTTTCTCCCGTCGTTTCACTGGTCATCAGGGATTCCGCGCGATATCTTAAAGGCCTTACCCGTAGCCCGGTTTTCTCGGTCGATGGCATGGTGACGGTGACTTCAAAACATCTTTCCGCGTTTATTTGCACGGCATTATAGGCCAGGGAAAAAGGCCGTGTGATTTCATGCTCCGCCATTTTTATCATGGAGGGACCCGACCGGACTTCTTCCCTCAATTCCTCTACGCTCTGGGGAGGAACACTGGTGGCGCATCCGGCAAAAAACCCGGCCAATATAATAATTATTAATGCCCTCATAATTCCACTTTGACTCCAAAATAGTTGCATGACCGCCCCGCATTCAAACCTTTTGCGGGGTACGACGCACGCAATTTTGTAAAAATTATCAACAACCAAGGTAATTTCAGTATTAACAAGCAAATAGGATGCCATTTCAAATCCCTTGAAATACCGGTACTTATGTTCGAAGTAAGGCAAGCCCTGCAGGCTTTATATCGATTTTTCAGACACTTTTATAATTTTTCAGACATTTCGGGCTATTTCACTTATACACACACAATGTAAAAATATCATGAAAGGAGAAAAAATAATAGTATTAGGAAATTTCTGCGGTTTTTGGCAATACTTATTGGCAATAAGGGTTAAATATTGCAGACATCCGCCTGGCTGGAATGTAAAGCAAAACGGAACGGTGACTTGAACCCCGAACCTCAATTATTAGAACCTGACACAATATATCTTAAGCACAGCGTTTATTTTTGCTTTTCCATCTTTTCGCGCGCCAGTTTTTGTGCCACTGAAATATCGAATGCAGTCATACGCTTCTCGACAAAGTACCTTAACTCTTCAGTATTTTTATCCCCATCCACTCCCGCAAGGTTTAACCACATATGGGCTTGAATATAGTCCTTAGGAACTCCATATCCATTGGTATACATCACCCCAAGGCAAAATTGGGCACGCGCATCTCCCTGTTCCGCAAGAGGTTTAAAATTTTTTAAAGCAGTTTGATAATTACCTTTGGCATAAGCGTCCACACCCAATTGGAAGTCAGCTTCCAATTCATCCTGCAAGTCAATTGCATAAACTACAGCAGAAAGAAGGGTCAGTGTCAGAATTACTGGAGCTACCAAGTAGGTTTTCATTTTTTTCCGGTAAGGAATCCAACGAACGTATTTTAAACCTAAAATTCAACCCGGCTTTACCGAATTATTATATTTTGGCTATGGCAAAAAGGTAATGACCATTCAAATTTCAACCTCATGCAAATAAACCACCTGGTTCTTGCCATTTTTTTTTGCCTCGTAGAGACAATTGTCAGCTCTTTTAATGACTGCCTCGATGAAATCATTGGAATCATTTTTACTAAAAACCATATTCACCCCAAAACTCATGGTCACCGATATTTGATTTCCATCAAAATGAAAATTATGAGATTCAATTAATTTGCGATATTTTTCGGCCAAATATTTTGCCCCCGAGGCATCTGTTTCAGGTAACAATATTAAGATTTCTTCTCCCCCCCATCTTGAAACAATGTCCTGATCCCGGGAGTTTCTTGCCAGCAAATTTGCGAGTTCAACCAAAACGTAATCTCCCCCGCCATGACCGTAGGTATCGTTTATAGCCTTGAAATTATCAATATCCGCTAAAATAATAGAAAAAGGATTTTTGCTTCGCTCAAATCGTTTTGCCTCATAATTTAGTTTTTCTAAAAGGTCTCGCCTGTTGGATAGGCCGGTTAAGGAATCCGTCCTGGAATTTTGATCCAGTTTTTCAATTAATTTAGTTTTTTCTTCTATCAGCAGTTTCAATTGCAAATGAGTGTGGACCCGGGCTAATACTTCTTCCTTCCTAAAGGGTTTGGTAATGTAGTCCACTCCGCCCAATCGAAAACCTTCCGTCATATCCTCAATGTCATTACAGGCCGAAACGAAAATAATGGGAATATTTTTTATATGCGGGTCGTTTTTTATTTGCTGACAAACCTCAAACCCGCTTATTCCGGGCATGACTATATCCAGAAGAATTAAATCCGGTTCCAATTCCTTTGTTTTACTGAAAGCATCATTTCCGCTTTGCACAGCAAAAATTTGGTAATTTTTTGGCTTAAGAATTTCCTGAAGTAAATTTAAATTGTCTGCGTCGTCATCCACCAAAAGAATTTTCATCGTTTCAACAGGTTCATTTGAATTTAAAGCCATAAAAAAATCGATTCTAAACGGTATGGGCCGCAAAAATTATATCTTACCTATTCTAAACCAAGAATTCCCATTTATCCGCTAATATTCGTGAATATTTTTTTTAATAAAGCAGGTTTTTTTCCGGGGGGAATAGAATCTTATTTTTTACTTTCCGGACTTTAAATTTTTCAGATTTGCTGAAACTTTACTGCTAATATTTTTTCCTGCATTCAGGTGGGGTCTTCTTCTGTCGTGGGGCTTTTCTCTTTTAATTTAGTCATGGCAACCGCCAACTCAAAAGCATTTTTGGATAATTTATCTTCCAATATTTTTTGGTCATTATATAGCTGATCGATCAATAAGCGGACCTCGAGTAAATTCCTGATTCTCATTGACAGTTCCACCAGATCGAACGGCTTACTGAGAAAATCCCGAGCGCCAAGCTCCAGAGCTTTTAATTTAGAATTTTTATCAATCTGTGCGGTTAAAACCATTACCGGCACATGATATTCTTGATCCAGGTTATTAAACTGTTCCAATATTTGAAACCCATTCAAATGCGGCATATTTAAATCCAAAATTACCAGGTCGGGTTGAAATTTTTGATAGCCTGCAACCGCTTCTCTCGGATCGGTAATACTTTCAATGCAGGTGTAGCCTTTGCTATTGAGCAAACGCTCCAGCACCCGAATATTTGCCGGTTCATCATCCACTATCAGAATTTTTGCTCTATAGAATTGTTCTTCACTTATCATCGCTTAGCCCCAACTGATTTGAACCCGTAAAAACGGCATTTGTTTTTTTCCATGTGAAATGGTCTTTTTAGTTCCCCGAATGAACCGGGAATTTTTTAGTCACTATAATCTTCTGTTTTTGACCCTCTTACATAAACCCAGTCAAATGATATACATTTCATGCTAAGGTAATCTCACTAACAACACAACCTTAAACAGCGGTTTTTTATTAGTTAGAATCGCTTGTCTTTGATTTGAAAAGTATTATTTTATCGGGTTTTACAACAGGGCCATCTAAATAAATCTAGATTCACAGTTTTATTAAAATTATGTGCACCTGTTAGATCTATATAACAAAACAGCAGGAGGAAGGTATGTTCTTATATTTTTCCAATAAAAACGACTCCCAGGTTCCCCCTCCCCACCAGCCCATCCATCAATTCCCTACATACAGGTCATTGAAAACAAAAAACCCAGTGTTTCCACTGGGTTAGAGTACTTATTGAATTTATTTAAACTAGAAAATGGTAGCGGCGCAGGGACTTGAACCCCGGACCTCACGGATATGAGCCGTACGCTCTAACCAGCTGAGCTACACCGCCATTATTTGGATGGGCTATCGACCCAATATGTTAACTATTTGAATTGACTCAATTAGGAAGGAAAATTCTACCTGTTTCCAATTTTACTGTCAAATAAATACGTTTTAAAAGGAAATCAGGCCTTGCCTTTCCATCGCCGCACATCCTTCATGTACTTTTCCCGGTCCATTTCTCGGTCCGGAGAAAAAATCTCGGTCAGCGGTTGCGGAAATCGTTTGTCGCTGGTGTACTGCTCCGCACTGCCCTTCTCCACCCGATAAATATTCTTAAAAGTCCGATACTGCGCCGCCACGCCAACGAAATCCCAGCTGGTTTTCTTCTCAATCAATTGATACAACTCGGAACAGCCGATGCCTTCATACAGATTGATTTTGCCGAGGCTCTTTTTCTGGATGGCGGCGTCCTCTCCGCCAAAATCGATGCTCCAGATATCCGACCCGTTTTCCCCGAACACTTCCAGCTGATAGACCGTTTTCCATTCCACCCACGTTTGCACATTTTCATTTTCAATCAGCAGATCGACAAATTTGTTTTCGATGAATTCAGTAACGGCCTGTTTTTCTTTTTCCTGCTCGGCGGCATCCGTCGTCAGCGTCTTCAGAGGCGAAACTTCCAGAACCGGTTTAAACTCGGCCAGATGCCCGTCATTTTCATGCACACTGACGAAATCGGAATCCTGCCGCAGAATTTTCACGCCCTCAGGAGTTATCTCGGCAACATCGCCGGGAAAATACGTACTGCTCTGGATTTCCGGACTGAAATCTGCCAGATCCTTCAAAAACTGTTCCTGCGTGGTGGGAAACGAATACCGGTTCAAAAAAGCGAATTCGTCCTTATAACGGAACCCGGCGGAACCGGGAACCGCGAACTTGGGCTTCAATGCCCCCGCCACCATGAGAAACGAGTTGTATTCCTCAAAAGGCAGTTCCAATTCTTTATGAAAGGTAAAATTCCCTTCCAGCAAAGGCAGGTAGCGGACATGCGCGAAATCCAGCTGGCCATACAGTTGATGGATGTATTGAATGATTTTCGGGATGACAATGGTATCGACCTGGTTCCACACCGTCACCTCGCCGTCATGGATGAGCAGACCGTGCTCGGGAAAATAATCCTGCTCATTTAAGGAAGGCGTCGGCGTGAGGGTCAGGCCCTTGATCTCCATCGTTTCAAAATCGGCGACCACGCGCACATCTTTGAATTCCAGTTCCTTCAAAACTTCCAGCAGGATTTCATCCTGCGGCGCCAGCACCACCACATCGGGCGCTAAAATTTTGGTGTTCCTGGCCAGATGCGCCAGCGTCCGGATGTCAAAATGATCCTGATGCCGGTGCGAAATGTTAAGGATATCTATTTGCGGGATCTTGTCCCGGTCCAGATCGATACTGGGGCAATGCACGTTGAGTTCTTCCCAGTGCGGCTGAAACAGCACCGGGTCGGAAATCAGAGTCGTGCCTTTGGATTGCACCAGAAGGGTGGCGTGTCCTATTAATGTCGTTCGCATAGGCTTTTGAAAATCAAGATGAGTTCAGTGTAAAACCCGTCAAGCTACCGTAATAATCATGATAACTCAAGGATTATTACGGCCTTAATAGAGAGGATGATGAGCGGCGTTTTATTCCCCAAGGGATATTCGGATTTTCCGTTGACTTTACAAGGGCAACGCAGTCAAAATGATGCTTCGAAAATTGAAGCTTTTAACCTTTCATTACCTTCCCTCTCCGTCATCCTGAGCCTGTGGTATTTTACCATTGCCTTCATGCCCCGTAGGGGTATATCGAAGGAGGTCAGGACAGCGAATTGAGGTGAGGAAGAATTCTGCTCCCCCTTTTTAAAGGGGGCCGGGGGGATTTCTATTCTTTTCATAAATTGTTAAATTGCCAAATAAACCCAATTTCTAACGGAACCCATCATGGAAGACACCATACGCTTTGAAGAAGGCCATCCCTGCCCCGTACAAATCGAGGGCGACGGCGGCGGCCTGTCCTTTTCACCCAACGGAGACATGCTGTTGATCGGTCGGTTTCCCAATCCGTCCAAAGCCCAGATCGAGGCGTGGATGGGCAAGTGGCGCGCCAAACTGTGCGCCGAATCGGAGTTTCCCTCCATCCCCATCTTCGCGGTGGGAAGCGAAGACTGGATTCTGGAGACCCCCTGCAACCCCACCCAACAGGAAAAGGAAACGCCGGGATTTTGCGAAGCCCTCTACGCCAAGGAAGATTGCGCCATGGCGGCGATTCTGGTGGACTCGATCACCAACACCATCATCAAAATAACCACGGTGCCATTAGACGAAATGTTCATCGAACGGCTGGTGCTGTCGTGGAATCCCTTCCGCGGCCCCGCCGACGAGTACAACAAAACCTTCACCCCGGAACAATTTGGCGAGCGCGTCGGCAGTATTTTCAAAACCCGCACGCAAAAGGATATCTGGAAGACTTCATGGTAGGACCCGATAGTCGATGACCTGACAACCGTATTCTCCAGCGGCAGTGGCTAGGGTTCCATCGTTTGTGACTAAAACAAAGCCCTCCTTGATGGCCGTTTCCGCTATTAGAGCATCCCTGGTCTGATTGCTGGATTCAGAGGATTTTTTATTGTTTTCTTTATCTAGTTGCTTTATGCGGTTTAATAGCCTTGAAAAGAATTCGCCTTGTCCAGATTTAGACCACATTGCTTGACCCCATTTTGAAACACCCCATACCCCTGTGCGCGTAGGTACAGTTCTCGGTTCAATTATATGAAACATTTCAAGCAAAATAGCCCTTCTCTTCAAGTTTTTTGTAAGTTTAAGCTCATCAATCTGTATGTGATTTACAAATAGGGTAAGACCTTTAAGCCTCTCTAATGGGATAACCTCATCGACAACATCATTAAATACATTTGTGTCCAATATATATTTTGATGAGTTATGATTTTGGTTATGTGGTTCCTTCATAAAATATTAGTAATTAAACATAGCCAAATTTTTTATTAAATAAAAATACGGTAAAGCGGCTTCTCAGTTCTTATCTGCTGAAACCCCTATTTCTCATACTCGGCGTCATCGAGGTCTTCTTCCTCATCCACTTCGACGATTTCCTCGACCTCTTCAAATTCCTCTTCTTCCTCTTCTTCTTCGATCTCTTCTTCTTCACGCTCGAATTCAGGATACTCTAGCTTGGTGAGGAATTCCGATTCGCCGAGCGCGTAGAACCCGTCGTCGGTGTAATCGTTGCCCTCTATATAGGCGCGGAGCAGATTACTCATGATTTCCGATTCGGCAATGGCGATCAATCCCTCATCGGTCACGCCGCAATGGTCGATCATCAAAATTTCCAGGTTGCGGAATATTTCCGCCCCGGCAATGGTTTTGACCCCTTCATCCCCGATCGGATTGCGGGCCAGTGACAAGAGCGTGAGGTTGCCAAGGTGAGGCGATTCGGCCAGATGGCGAATGCCTTTCGCTGTGAGTTTGTTCAACTCCAGATAAAGCTTGGTCACGTTTGCCAGATCATCGCATTGGGCCAGGACGGGACATTCCGTGTCGCCGATGCCGATCTTGCTGAGGTCGAGAATGGTTTTATCTTCATTCAAGTGTCTGCGGATGCGGTTCAAGATGAGAAATTCCGCCACCGCTTTTTTCCCCGCTTCGGTGATGGGGTTGTCGGAGTATTCAATGGATTGCAATTCGGTGAACGCCGTATTTTTCACCAGATTCAAAATTCCTTCATCGGTGATGCCGTTTTTGCGCACATCCAGAAATTCCAGTTTGGGCAGGTTATTGGATTCGCCCAGGTGTTTCAGACCTTCGTCGCCGATATTATTTTCGGATATGCTCAGGGTCGTCAGGTTTTCCAAATGAGACGATTCCGCAATATGACGAACGCCCTCGGGTCCGATTTCATTCCACGCGATGCGCAGGGAAAGCAGGTTAGGAAATCGCTCGGTAGCGCAAATGTGTTTGACGCCCTCGTCACCGATTTTATTTTTGTACAATTTTAGAGACTGAAGCTTGCCCAGATAATCGGATTCCGCCAGATCCTTCGTCGCCTCCGGCCCTAACTTATTGCCGGTCAAGGTCAGCCGGGTGACTTGCTTGATGGATTTCGATTTGGCGAAGGCCTTGACACCGGAGTCGCCCAGTTTGGTGAAATTGAAATCAAGAATTTCATAATCCCGGCTCAACTTAAATCCGTTACGAATGATACCTTCTATATTGTAAAACTTTTTCATTAAACGCTCCTCAACGTCTTGCGTAAAATTGTAATGATCTTTATTGTTACACAGGCTGGAAAGCCTGTACTACTTATCATCTACGGCAATGACTGCAAAAACCGATGCATGCTGGAAAAATAACCGCCATTCTCAGCCATCATCATATCGTTGTGCCCTACCCCATCGAGTATTTCCAGAATTTTTAATTTTGATCCCGCCTGACTATGATTCATTTTCGCCTCTTTGGGCGAAATCAGAAAATCGTCCTCGCCGTGCATGATGAGCAACGGACAGGTGACGCTTTTGATTTTCAAACTGTTGTTGAACAGCGCGTCTTCCTCTGGAGTGGTTTGATCGATTCTCAATCCCCTGCGCTCCACCAACGGGATGGGGTCGGCGTAACCACTTTCTATGATGCAGGCGGAAATATCGCTGAATTTTGAGCACAGTTCAATCGCCGAAGCGGCTCCCAGTGATCGCCCCATGACACAAACGTTGGATCGTAACTTCCCGCTATCCCTGAGATGCTGGTAAATGGTCCTCGCGTCATCAAGACTATTGCGCAGAGATGGAGCGCCTTCGCTTTTTCCGTAACCGCGGTAGTCGCAAACGGTCATTTCCGCACCCAGCGCGGCAAACGCCTGAACGATATCGTCGTAGTCCGAGACCACTTCGCCATTGCCATGAAAAAAAAGCAGGCTAAACCGGGCTTCGGGAGCAGGATGCTTTCGGCAATGCACGCTGACATTTTCCTCCACCGGGACATAAATCTCCTCACAATCCACAGGGCCAGGCAAAGGGTCCGGGCGGGGGGAAAACAGGTTTTCATTGAATTGTCGGGAGTCGAAAACGGAATTCATAATAACAATTTAAGAGAATGGATCGAAACCACTTAATCTATTGATAAAATTAACCTTATTTTCTCGGTACGGCTATTCTGAAAATGATTGAATTTTTGCACATTTCATGTAAAATTATGCCACTCCATTTCGGTTTTAGTGAAGAAAACAAGCAAAATTCAGAACATCATAGCTATCGTTTTGATGCCATAGTTTAACTGATAAAAATTTAAAAAGAAGGTTAAATCAAATGTTGCTGGAAATTGAACCCATCGAAAAATTATTTCAGTCCCTCGAAAAAATTCATGCAGACGCGCGAAAAAATCTTGGCCGCGCACTGACCGTCGTTGA
>JAJDAD010000051.1 GCA_029262055.1 Candidatus Zhuqueibacterota bacterium | reverse complement strand
CTCGCACTTAGAAATATCTCAAAAAAATGGAGCATGCCAATCAGAGATTGGGGACAAGCAATCAACCAATTTGATATCCTGTATCCCGATAGAATGAAACTTCAATAAATCAATTTACACAGAATTATTTACAGGCTCAATTGAGGTCATTTTCGTGCCTTAGTCCCTGAAGGTGGCCAACTTCGTGGGGCAATGACCAACCACCTGGGTCAGCTAATTTATCCCACTCGATAATACAAAAAGCATCTTCTGTAGAAGCTCCAATTTCAAACGCTTCACCGCTCACATCTAAAATATTGGAGGTTACAAGAACAACCACATCTGCAGCATGGATGCCTCGTAGATCATGCACGTCATCCATTATTCCATCATCTGGATCCTGGAGTTGTTTCAATGCTTTTAGTTTGTTTGTTATGACGCATGTTCCTAATTCCTCACACTTGGATGTAAATGCCTCTCTTTCGGACGTTTCTGTGTAGTTGATCTCAGTTGCATATACAACGTCCAATTCAAGCGGTATATCATTAGTGGGATCTGTGTCATCTAAGTCATAACTTTGATTTGCTGCTGCTTCGGCGAGTTGTATTTCATTTAATATGTTTTGCTCAGAGCCTGCTTGTGACCTAGCTTGTGGAGTATATACCATGAGAACTTTGATTACATCAGGTTGGGCCGAACTACTTGTATTCGCCAAAGATACGGAGCCAAGCTCAGGTGTCAACTCTATTTGTTTGGATGCGGCTACACCTACTTGGGACTCGGTAGTACAGACCTTCCGTTTACTTTGATCTAAGTGAACAACCGCATGTAAAGCGTCGCCGAGTGGAATTACTCTAAATAAATCTCTCCCAATAATAAAGGTTCCAGTAATCGAATTTTCACATACTGAAAACATGATTGAGCTGGGCTTGTCGTGAGCTTCACCATGCCAGATGAATTTATTGGGTCCACGCCAGTCTATTTCAGATCTTTGCACTGTAAAAGTGGCTGATGGAAATAGATTCAGAATGACCGAATCACTATTGTCCAACAGACTTGAATTAATCGACACGGTGCGAAGGGCGATAGTAGTTTCTGCATTTATTAGTCTATTGAAACGTTCTATTTGTTTGGAATTGAATGCCTCTATGTCTGTGAATAGATTATTACTTTGAGAAAGTACAGCCTGAGGCAAGAAATTAAGCAAGAGTGAGACTTGCAGATACATGAAAAGAATCGGCCTATGAGCAAAGTTCACCATACTTCTATCCTCCCAGTTAAGATTCTATGAACAATTATTTTCTATAAGGTTGGATGCAAACTCAATTCAGATGGTTGATAGGATTAAGTGTTTGATAAATACCCTCGATAGTTCCTGCAAGCAATCCGCCGGAAGCATCGATTTCTATGGTCAGGACTTCAGCGTCAGGTAAGCCAGTATTAGCCTCCATCCATGTCTGTCCCAGATTGACTGAATAGAAAATGCCGTTTGGGCTTGCGACAAATATGTTTCGTTCAATATCAACAACAATCGACGATATTGACACTGATGCCAAACCCATCGCCGCCCACGTTTGCCCACTGTCCTCTGACAAAAAAAAACCACTTCGTGTACCAGCCCAGAGGTTATTCGATGCATCAATTCTTAACGCTTGCACGACGCTGTCAGTCAGACCTATATTGGTTCTCCGCCATGTATCCCCGTGGTCGAAAGAACTCAAAATTCCCTGACCTCTGGTGGCCACAAATACCTCACCCTGCTCTCCGATTTGCAAAACGGTAGCTTGATCATTAAGTTGTAGTACTGTACTCCAAGTCCGCCCTTCATCAACAGAACGTAAGACCGAAAAAATGTTACCTGCAAAAACTCTTCCCTCTCTGTCTATAGCCAATGCTTGATTGTTGAATGAGCGCATGACCCGAACCCAGGATTCACCGCTATCGACAGACCTATAAATATCGCCCGCACTTCCTGCAAAGATATCACCGTTTGCGCTGGTCGCAAATGACAACACGTCAAATACGTTCGATAATGCAATCTGCCGCCAGGTATCACCATTGTCTTGAGAACGCAATAGACCATGGGTCATGGTTCCGACAAGGATTTCATCATCTGATTTCGTATAGATACTATTTACCCTGACGCGTTTCCACGGTACGTCTAGCCCATCATTCATTTGCTGCCAAGACTCTCCATTGTTTAGTGAAAGAAAAGTCCCTTCCGATGACCCCGCAAAGATCCGCCTGTCGGGCAAGGTGATTAACGTCTGTACGTCAGTGTCACTCAGCCCAATCTGCAGCCAGTTTTCGCCGCCATCTAGAGAACGATAGATACCCCCACCTGTAGTTTCCTCATTGTCTAAGCTAAATGTTCCCGCTATTACATTGTCATTCCCATCAATCAAGAGTGATCCAACTCCTGACACGGGTAATGTAGACGCACCGGCTACACCAAGCCAAGTAAAACCATCATCCTCTGACCGAAAAACCACAGTTTGATTGCCGATATCATTTATGCTGCACCCTGCATATGACCGCCCATCATTACCACATACAAGGGTATTGATAGAACCTGAAAAGCTAAGTGTCCTCATCCAAGTCTTCCCAATATCAGCCGAGCGATAAATACCACCAGCTCCACCTGCTAGAATGTCGCCTAAGCTAGTCATTGCCAAAGTTTCAATCTGCTCGGTCAAACTTGGAGACCAAGTCTCACCATCGTTAGTCGAAAGAAAAAGTCTTCCGTTTCTCGAAGCAGCAAGAAAAACATCCTGTGGATGAAACAACGTTGCATCAAATGGGCTTTCAGAGTCAGAATTGATACTAAGCTTGTCCCAAGATTCACCAGCATCGGATGAACGAAAAACACCTTCTGAGGTGCCCGCCAAGATCTTGCCTCCTGGATCAATCGAAAAGGAAAAGACTGCCACTCCGCTCAGCGTTGTCTCAGTCCAACTTGTGCCATTAGTCGACGACCGAAAAGCCCCATCTCTTGTCCCGGAAAATATGTTCCCTCCATTATTACTAATTGCCAGACTGAACACTGTTCCACCAAGTGGGTTCTTTGCCTTTTCCCAAGTAATCACGCCATTCTCAACCGCGCCCGCCGGATTGTCATCACGACAACCAGATAGAACCAAGAAAATCGTAACCCACGAGAGTGAAAGAAACAGCAAGCTCAGAATACGTTTCCTAGCCATCGGTCACCTCCGAATAGATTCATCTAATATACTTTTTCAATCCTAATCTTGTTGGTGGTCCTCTTTCATATAGATATACGAATGGCAGCCAATAAACCCCCATACCCATTTCAAAAAAGGGCCACATAGGACACCTCCCAATAAGAATGGTTCACATCATCGGTTCTAATTTGCAGTCAAATATCTACACTACGAAACATCCCATCTTTAGATTTGCGGTCCTTAAATCTTACATCGTGTAGGAAAGAGTATTCTCCGATTCGTCAACATTACAACCTCACCTGCCCTTTGGAGTAGCGCGTGGTGCACATCAGTAGAGTAGAGTAGAGTAGAGTAGAGTAGAGTAGAGTAGAGTAGAGGTACTTCTTATAGAATAAACATTCCACAGAAAGAAGCAAGAAAAATAGTAGCCGCTTGCGATTTCTCAGAAGTTTGCCTTCGTTCCCACAGTCCGGGGAACGAACCGCAATGACGCTCTACGTCCAATCAAATCCTCTCGCTTTCACCCAATCAACACTCGCGAGCAACAATACAAGTCAATAAGCCTTTCTCTTAAACATTGACTGGACGACTCCACGTTCAGGATTTGGGGAATGTTTAGAATCCAATATTTATCCTGAATATAGAGAGTGGGACCTGCGTCCCCGGGTGCATTAACGCAGTTAATGCACTCCATGTCACACCAAGCATTTCTACATGGTCGTCCGAATCATCACTGCCGCTGGGCCTTCGGATTGCGAGCTGCTGACTCCGCACCGCCGGTAGATACAAATGATCTTCTCGACATATTGCTTGAACTTTTGCAGCTTGTTCGACACCTTATTGTAATTGCGTGATCTAGTTTTGCATGCAATTTGACGAGCATGTCTTTGGCATGCCCGACGGTGTCACCCTAACTGCTAATAAAAGCAGAGCCTGGAGGTACCTGGACAATGCGCCACAGTCTTGGTAAAATCAGCGGTTCAACCACAATGCCAATTGCAATCCTCATCGTTCTCTTATGGTCAGGGCCGAGCCACGGCCAAATAACGGTGACTCACGGACCTGTGGTTGGAGCCGCCACATCCAACTCCGCCAGAATACTGCTGCGCGCAAGCAGCCCCGCCGAGGTCAGATTCGAAATCGACACAGACAGCTCGTTCGCCAACGCCACCCTGACTGCGGCTGACTCTGCACGGGCGGTGTCCGACTTTTTTGTGAGTATCGATGTCGCCGGCCTTCAGCCCGATACCAGATATTTCTACCGGCCCCACCTGAACGGGACGCCTTTGGCGCTTATCGGTCACTTCGCCACGTTCCCTGTTACGGGCGCACAATCGCCATTTACCTTTGCGTTCGGCGCCTGCCAGCAAAATGCACGCGATCCGAATTCGTACATTGGCCGCGTCTTCCCATGGATTGCACGAGACGAGCCCAGATTTTTTCTGCAGATTGGCGACTGGACCTATCCGGACACGACCGATACGCCGGACAATCCGGACGACTATTTCAACGTTGATTTCTCGCGGCTGCAGGCCAACTATCGCTCAAAGTACGATCCTGACTATCCCATGATCGAACTGCTGCGCAGGACGGTCATTGACTACGTTTACGACGATCATGACTACTCCAACAACAACAGTGACATGACTTTTCCGGGCCGCGACAACTCCCTGCGAGGCTACCGGGAAATGTTCCCGCACTATCCCCTGGCTAATCCGGACAACGGGCTGTGGCACAAGTTCACTTTTGGCAATGCGGAGTTCTTCGTGCTTGACACCCGCACTCAAAGAAACCCAAACGTCACTCCGTTTCGGCAAGACGCCGAGGGCCTTTTTTCATACACGTTTTTGCCGGAGCACGATATCCTGCAGGCCGATCCCGCGATTTCGGGACAATTGCAGATGGACTGGCTGCTCACGGAGCTGCAGGCCTCCACCGCAGATTGGAAGTTCATCTGTACCGGCGTGCCGTTCAATCCAGGCATGCGGGCATTTCTGGAACTCGCGCTGTTTTTGCAGGGCTCACCCGTGGAAGCGTTGGCGCGACAGTTTGGCTTTGATTCGCTGTTCGAAGTCGCTCTGACCCTGGCCGATAGCTGGAACGGTTTTCCAGCCAGTGTGGCACGACTGGCCAGGAGTCTCAACGAAGCAAACATCGAGAATGTGATTGTCCTGAGCGGTGATACGCACACTGCCGGCATGGACGATGGTGCGAATGCCCTGTTCCCGGAAATCATGGCCGGCGCATTGGACCGTTCAAACTCCCGCGGGGTCGCGTTGGGCGAAATCGTCGGTATCAGTCCGTGGAACCGGGGTGGCCAAACCCTGGCACTCAACAATTTCAACAGTCACTATGGCCGGGTCACAGTGTTCGGCCCGGACTCCGTACGGATGGAGCTGGTGGATGAATTCGGCGAGCTGATCGCGGCCTACACTCAGCTCAGCGGTCACGTCGTGTCAACAGTTGCCCTCAGTCATGCCTTCGAAAGCCTCGATTTTGGCAGCGTCGCGATTGGAGACTCTGCGGCGCTCACCCTGCTCTTGATAAATACCGGGGCTGATACGGTTTTGGTCGATAGCATCACCGGATCGATTCCGGAGTTGGTCTCCGGCCAACGCAGTCTGGCCATCCCGCCCGGCGTACGTCAGGATGTGGAGATCTTCTTTCGGCCGCAACTCGCGGGACCGGTTACAGGAGAATTGCTGGTGGCCAGCAACGACCCGCAGAGCCCTATCACGCTCACGTTGCGGGGCAACGGGCAGCTGCCGACATCGGTTGAGAGTCGCTCACCCGCGCTACCGGAAACCTTTGCGCTGTTGCAGAACTATCCTAACCCTTTCAATCCATCCACCAAAATCGCGTATCAATTACCGCAAACGGCCGACGTAGTGCTGAGCATTTACAACCCATTGGGACAGGAAATCAGAACGTTAGTGCGCTTGCAACAACCTGGCGGCAACTATCTGATTGAGTGGGATGGCAGGACCCGGAACGGTCGACCGGCGGCGTCTGGCGTTTACCTCTACCGGCTGCGGGCCGGTGACTTTGTTCAAACACGTAAGATGTTGTTGCTGCGCTAAGGAGTGCCAATCCAGAGCACGGACCACGGAAATACGCGGCACCGCTTGCATTAACACAGTTAATGCACTCCATGTATGGGGATGTCTTCGCGCTATTTTGTGGTGGACTTGCTTCCCGCCTTTTTGGAAGACGACTTTTGCAGAAGGATAGAGTGTTCTCGGATGAACGCCAGTATCTCCTTCTGCACCAGCTCCTTTTCACAATCCACGGTGATGATGTGATACGACTCCTGCAGGTCAACTTTCCGCTTTGATTTGGATCCCACATTTTCAAAAATAATTTGCGCGTCGGCAAATGGCACTGAGTGATCCTGAACCGAGTGCACGACCAGAATCGGCGCGCGCACTTCCGGCAGGTCCGCTTCCACATGCTCAGTTAGGCGGAAGAGCTGGTCAACGGCATAGTAGGGAAAGCGACGATAGCTACGCAGTTTAGCCTTGGCCTTCTCATCGCGAACATCTTCGCCCCCTTTCTTCCGGCGAAACTTGATGAAGCCGTGCAGGTACCTGACGCCTATTCTCTGCAAACGCGGAAACGTCGCCGGGGCCGCCATGCTCACGATACCCTGCACGCGCTCGTGCGCCGCCAGGTGCAGGGAGAGCGTCCCGCCCATGGACAACCCGCACACAAACACCTCCTCACAATTTGAGTTCAGCTCTGCGAAAGCGTCTGTGACACACGCGTACCAATCGCGCCAGGTATAGTTAAACATGTCCGCGGCATGGGTCGTATGGCCGGGGAGAACGGGAATGGCAACCGTAAATCCCTGCTTCTGCAAGAACGGCACCAGCTCGGAAAATGAGTTGGGGCTGCCCGTAAAGCCATGCACCAGGAGACAGCCAACTCCTCCCGCTTTGCCTCGGCCGGTTAGCATTCGGCCACCGGAGAATGCCCGCCGGCAAAACCGATCGGACAGGATTTTGAGACCGGGATCCGGCCCGCGATGACTGCGTCCGTGGAGGGAACTTGTCGTCCAAATGCAACAATTTGTCCGTTTGTCGGGAGGCGCTGTGGCGTCATGTTCATAAGTATCTTATTTTACAGAATTTATAAAAAAGAGAAATAGATGTAAAAAACGCACAAAACGCAAGTTTCCTCTTGACTTTGAAGCTATGTTTGGCGATATTTGGGAGACTTTGGGAGCAAATGGGATGAATTGGGAACTCATCCCGCCTTATCCATCACTTAAAAAACTTGTTTCAATGGACTATTTCATCGGTACATTTACCAATACCATCGATGACAACAACAGGCTTAGTATACCCGCTAAGTTCCGCAAAGTCCTGTCTTTACTCGACGAAGGTAGCCTGATCGTGTCAAAAGGTCAAGCTAATTATTTGAAGCTCTACCCTTCGCGTTTCTGGCAGGAACAGATAGGTGAAAAAGTCCGGAAACTACCGCAAATGAACGCAAAGGCGGATGGGATGCGGCGCTGGGTTGGGGAGAATACCACCGACGCGAAGCTCGACAAAGCAGGACGAGTCAACATACCCGCCGACTACTACGAACATGCCGGTATTGTCAAGGGAGTCAGGATTGTGGGCTCCGTCGACACCATCCAGCTCTGGGATCCCGAAATCTATGACAAGCAGCACGGTGCGATAGACGAAGAGGCGCTTGCGCAGGCTTTCGACGAATATGACATTTAGGGGGCCCGTGATGTATCACGATCCTGTCCTCTGCAAAACGACAATCGATTATTTGGCGACCAAGCCGGGAGGCATCTATCTCGACGGCACACTTGGCGGCGGCGGTCACGCGGAAGAAATCCTGGCGCGACTCAACGCAACCGGCAGGTACATTGGTCTCGACCTCGACGCAGAGGCGCTGGCGCAGGCAGGTAAACGCTTGCACGCCTTCCGTGCCCGGACAGTGCTTGCACGATGCAATTTCAAGAATTTCGAAACGGTCCTGGACGGGGCCGGAATCAAGAATATAGACGGCATCCTACTGGACCTGGGTGTTTCTTCACATCAAATCGATACAGCACGGCGCGGCTTTAGTTTTAGTGCAAAAGGGGACTTGGACATGAGAATGGACCAGGGGCAGGAACTGACCGCAGCAGACATTGTCAACTACCTGCCGGAAGCAGAGCTAAGTCGCATCATCTGGGAGTACGGCGAAGAACGCAGGAGCCGCGCGGTTGCACGCGCAGTAGTCGGCGCACGGGCGCAAGGACGAATAGAATCTACGGAGCAATTGGCGCGAATCGTCTCCCGCGTTCTTCCGGCCGAGCAGCAGGTAAAATCCCTGGCCCGGGTCTTTCAGGCGTTGCGCATCGCCGTCAACGACGAGCTGGTGAGTCTGCGCGACACGCTTCACAAAAGCATGGGCTACTTAAACCGTGGCGGCAGAATCGTTGTGCTGAGTTATCATTCGCTGGAAGACCGCATCGTCAAGAATTTTTTCAAATACGAGGCTGCGCAGTGCGAGTGTCCGCCGGAGCTGCCAGTCTGTGTGTGTAACAAGAAGGCCAGACTGAAAATCCTGACCAGGCGCCCCCGGCGGCCGGAACAAACTGAAATTGAGAAGAACCCGCGCAGTCGCAGTGCAAAACTGCGGGTAGCGGAAGTCATGCTTAACGCTTAGTGGCGGCAACTATGACACGTACCAGGAACATTCCGGTAGTAGGCAATACCCTCAAGCGAGGGCGAAAGAATAGCAAGAAACACTCGTCCCTGACCGCCTGGATCGCATCAGTGGGTTTGGGCTTTGTCATCATGCTTTCCATCGTTTGGCTCAAAGTGGAAACGGACGCAACCATCGCGGAAATAGCCAGGCTTGAGGCGCAGCTCGCAGATCAGGCCATCGAAAATAATGAATTGCGCAGCAGGATTCTGAAGCTCTCCAGCTATGACAGAATCAAAAACGTAGCTACGGCCCTAGGCCTCGATTTCGTAGGACATGAAAATCTTATCAAAATCCAGGAAACGAACTAGGCGAAAGCCCGCAAAAGGGTTCGTCGACCACGGCAAACCAGGCGGCAAGTCCTGGCGTTTGCACTTCGTGAACTTCGGGATCTACGCGGCACTGGCCGGAATAGCCGTGCGGCTGGTCTTTGTACAGGTGGTGCAACATCCGGAATTCAAGAAGGATGCCGAGGCACAATACCGGAAAATCTATCCGGCCAAGGCTGCCAGAGGTAGTATTTATGACAGGAACGGAATGAGTTTGGCCTTGAACAAGTCACGGAATGATTTGAGTATCCACAAGGGATATACCAGGGATGCGGCAAAAACCGGCGCAAACCTGGCGACTCTGCTGCAAATCAGCCAGGAGCGGGTTATGCGAAAACTACGCGGCCCGAGTCCCTACGTCGTGGTCGCGCGCGGCATCGGTGATGACGAGGCCAAGATCATCGAAAAGACAAAGCTGCCGGGGGTCGCGATTACGCAATCGAGTGAACGTCTTTATCCGTTTCCGAGTCTGTCTCAGGTGATTGGATTTACACACGCCGATGGCAAGGGCGGCGCCGGCATCGAACTGGAGTTCGATCGCCATCTCAAGGGAACTGATGGTTGGCGCATTCTCCAGCAAGATGCACACGGGCGGAGCATCATGCCCATCCTGTCTCTCGCTAAGCCGACGGTTGCGGGGACAAACATTGTGCTCACCGTCGACCACATAATGCAAGCCATCGTTGAAGAAGAGCTGACCGCCGCAGTAAACAAATATAATGCAAAGGGCGGCAATGTCATCATCACCGACCCCACGACCGGCGAGATTTTGGCCCTGGCCTCAAGCTCAGGGCAGGAAGCCGAGCTGCAGAACAAGAGCGATGCCGCTGCCTGGCGGGTCCGGGGGATCGCAGACATGTTTGAACCGGGCTCCACGTTCAAGATCGTGACCCTGATGGCCGCATTGTCGGAAGGCAAGAGCTTGTCCGATGAGATTTTCTGTGAAAACGGCCGGTTCAAGATCTTCGGGGAAACCATCAACGACTCGCAGGAGCATGGCAACTTAACCTTGAGGGATGTTTTTATCCACTCGAGCAACATCGCAACAGCCAAGCTGGCTCTGGAATGCGGAAAGTCGAAACTCTACAAAGCAGCAAGGAATTTTGGGTTCGGCATCAAGACCGGCATCGAACTTCCCGGGGAGACTGCGGGCATCCTGAAAAAGCCCGCCGACTGGTCCAGATTTACGTTGGCAGCAATGTCCTACGGACATGAGGTCACCGCCACCTCGCTACAAATGGCCATGGCCTACGGTGCGGTCGCAAATGGCGGCCTGCTCATGCGGCCATCCATCGTGAAGAAAGTCACACGGCCAGGCGGCCAGGTCGTGCAGGAGTTTAAACCTGAAATCATTCGCCGGATTATGCCGCACGCAATTGCGAGTCAAATGACTGATATTTTGCAGGGTGTTATCCAATCCGGAACCGGGACTGAGGCACAAATACCCGGGGCCGCAATTGCAGGAAAAACCGGAACAGCGCAAAAGCCGACTCCTTCCGGAAAGGGCTATTCCAACTCTCATTTCGTCGCCTCATTTGCCGGGTTCTATCCGACACGCGCGCCAAAGTACCTCATTTATGTCATGCTGGACGAGCCGTACCCGGTCCACTCCGGAGGCATGGTCGCCGCACCCACTTTCAAACGTATATTGGAAAGGGTGCTCAAAATCTATGAAAGAACGTACGAGCCAACACCTCCAACCCTGGCGGCGAACATACAGACCGAAAAAATCGACCGTGTAAGCACCATCCCACAGTTGACGGGGCGCAATGTGGATACCGCGGCCAGAATTTTGTCTGCAAAGAATTTGACGTACCGTTTTCGCGGCGCCGGAAACATCGTCGCGCAACAGACCCTCGACGCGGAAAAGTCGACGGTTGTCTTGAACCTCACTTCGCTCGCGCTCAACTCGGACTACGCAACCATGCCCAATGTTGTGGGTTTCTCCGTGCGCAGGGCCGTCGCAGCCCTTTCGTTGCGCGGGATAAATGCAAAAGTTATAGGCGGCGGACAGGTTGTGGGGCAAGCACCGGAGCAAGATTCTAAAATAAGGGTCCGTGCACAAGCGCTGCTCGAATGCAAACCACCGGTTTCGATTGCATCACTGGTACATTGAACGAACGCGGATAATGCCATTTAAATTCAAAGAATTTCTTGCACTTGCGCCAGGCTTCGTGGTTTCCAGCGCGTCGATCGCGCCTGAGCAAACCGTGGCCGGTGTTTCGATTGATTCCAGAAGCATCAGTTCCGGTGAAGTCTATTTTGCGCTGGTGGGCGAGAACCATGACGGGCACGGCTTTGTTGCGGATGCTTTTGCGGCAGGCGCTTCGGCCGCGATCGTGTCTCATGACTTCTTGCGGGCAAATCAAGGCCGTTTTGCGGGCCACGCCTTGCTTGCGGTCGACGATACACTCGTGGCTTTGCAGGCATTCGCCAAAGCACATCGCAACAAATTCGATGTACAGACCGTGGCTCTCACCGGAAGCAACGGCAAGACTTCTACCAAGGAGATGATCGCCGCGGTGCTTGCGAAACAGGGTTCGGTCTGCAAGTCGCAGGGGAATTTCAACAATCATATCGGGGCGCCCCTCACCCTGCTGAACCTGGACCAAAGCCACGACTTTCTCGTGGTTGAAATGGGTGCGAATCACTTTGGCGAAATTGCTTCGTTGTGTGAAATTGTCCAGCCTCAGACGGGCCTGATCACGAATATCGGCCACGGACACACAGAGTTCTTTGGCGATCTGACCGGCGTCCTAAAAGCGAAACTGGAGCTCTTTGATTTCTTGCAGCCGGATGGGCTGGCCTTTACCAATGTCGATGACCCCTTGCTGGCAGGACAAATCCAAAACCTGCGGCGCGTGGTCACCTATGGTTTTCAACCCTCCGCAGATATTTCAGCGGAAGAGTTGCAGATGGAGTCTGACGGATGCGGCAGCATGAGAGTTGGTGGCATGAAAATCAAGCCCAATGCCGTGGGATTGCACAACGTCAGAAACGCTTTGGCGGCAATCGCCATAGGAAGCCATTTCGGCGTGAGCTTGCAGGACAGCAAGGAAGCGCTCGAGAACCTGAAGATTCCTGAAAAACGATTGGAAATCAGCAGGGTCAACGGCGTTACCATCATAAATGACAGCTACAACGCCAACCCGGAATCAACCCGCGCCGCGCTGGAGACATTGCAGGCCTTCAAGACCGGCGGCAAAAGAGTTTTCGTGTTCGGGGATATGCTTGAACTTGGCGCATGCTCAAAGGAAGAGCATCGCAAGATTGGCGAAGCCGTCGCAGAGCTTGGGATAGAAATATTCCTGGCGCACGGAGCGGAGTCATCAGCGGCAGTCGCCGCTTGCCGGCAGACATCCCCGGCAGTGCAGGCCGAACACTTTCAGGACAAAGCGGATCTGGCCGGCTCGCTGCAACAGCAATTGACGCCAGGCGATGTACTCCTGGTTAAAGGCTCCAGAGGGATGAGAATGGAAGAAATTATCACTGGTCTGCATCCTGTCGGTGACAAATGAACACAAGACCGAGTGAGGTTTTCATTTGCCTTTACAAACAATATATAGTACTTTTCTAAAATAGACTTACCATATATAGCCAGATGCTCTATTATCTACTATACCCACTGCGAGACTATGTCTCCGGACTCAACCTGTTTCGCTACATCACATTCAGGGCTGCGTGGGCTGCGATCACGGCCCTGATCATCAGTCTGTTCGTCGGGCCGTACATCATCCGCAAACTACAGTCTCTGCAAGTCGGCGAGGAAATCAGAAGCGACGGCCCGCAGAGCCATCTCAAGAAGGCGGGGACCCCCACCATGGGCGGTTTGATCATTCTTGCGGCCGTCATCATCCCGACGCTGTTCTGGGCCAGGCTGGAGAATGTCTATGTGCTTCTCATCCTGTTTGCGACCCTTTGGATGGGCGTGGTCGGCTTTATTGACGACTACCTGAAAACGGTAAAGAAAATGGCCAAGGGCCTGATAGCCCGCTACAAACTGCTGGGCCAGCTGACCCTGGGCATTATCGTTGGTGCGGTGATCTATCTCGCGCCGGAGTTTGAGGAAATCCGAACACTCAGCACGGTGCCGTTTTTCAAAAACTACGAAATCGACTTTGGCATCCTCTACATCCCGGTCGTCATTTTCATTATTACGGCCACTTCGAACTCAGTCAATCTGACCGACGGTCTCGACGGTCTGGCCATCGGTCTGGTCGGAATCTCCGCTGTGGCGTGGGCAATGATCGCGTACGTGAGCGGACGCGTGGATTTCAGCGATTACCTGAACATCATCTATCTGCCCGGGGCCGGTGAGTTGACGGTGTACTGCTCAGCCCTGGTCGGCGCTGCCCTCGGCTTTTTGTGGTACAATTCCTACCCCGCAAAAGTCTTCATGGGAGACACCGGGTCGCTGGCTTTGGGCAGTGCTCTGGGGACGCTGGCCATTCTTTTAAAGAAAGAGCTTTTCCTGATTATTATCGGGGGGGTATTTGTAGCAGAAACGCTTTCGGTGATCATTCAGGTGGCTTCATTCAAATACCGCGGGAAACGCGTTTTCCGCATGGCGCCCATTCACCACCACTTTGAGCTAAAAGGCTGGGAAGAGCCGCGCGTGGTGGTCAGATTCTGGATAGTAGCCATCTTGCTGGCGCTCCTCAGCTTGAGCACTTTCAAAATTCGCTGATATGAAGAACACACACTTTAAAATCGACTCGCCGTTGCTGATCGTGGTCCTGAGCCTTCTGGTCATCGGGGTTGTCATCGTCTACAGCGCAAGCTCGTTCAAAGCGCAGGAAGCGCACGGCGACAGTCACTTCTTCCTGAAGAATCACTTCTACCGCGTGCTGGCGGGTCTGTTTTTGATGCTCCTGGTTGCACGCATAGATTACAGGTTTTGGCTTAATTGTTCTCCGCTCCTGCTGCCGGTTTGTGTCGTACTCTTACTCTTCCTCCTCTTTTCTCCTGACGTGATTCAGATAAGAGGAAGCCGGCGCTGGCTGGACCTTGGGCCCATCGTGGTTCAGCCCTCGGATTTTGCCAGATTGGCTCTGCTGCTTTTTCTGAGTCTTTCACTTGGCGCCTCCAACTTTGTCCGGCCAAAATCGATCAAGAGTTTCGGCTTCCACCTTGGCATGATCTTGCTGGTGACAGTGCCGGTGGTAGCCCAGCCGGATGTTGGTAGCGCCCTGGCGATTACACTGATTGCACTGGCAACGCTGTTTGTCGCGGGCGAGCGCCTGCGTCATTTTTTCCTGCTTGCCGTTGCGGCCGTGCCGGCGCTGGCATTACTGCTGTCACAGGGTGGTTACCGGACGAGCAGAATCATGGATTTCGTGGGCTCACATCAGGGCGGGGAGCCGGCCTGGCAGGCACAGCAATCCTTGATTGCGTTTGGCAATGGCCACGTTTTCGGTCAGGGCCTCGGCGCCAGCAGGCAGAAATTCCACTTTCTGCCCGACCCGTTTACGGATTTTATTTTTGCGATTCTCGGCGAGGAGCTTGGCCTGCTCGGCACGCTCCTGATAATTGCACTTTTCGCCGTCCTGATTTGGAGCGCTTTCCGGATTGCCAAAAATGCTCCCGATTTCCAGGGACGGATCCTGGCAACGGGCATTGCCATGAGCATTGCGGTATACGCGCTGACCAACATGGGCGTCGTTCTAAACCTGATACCCACGACCGGGATCCCCCTGCCATTCGTCAGCTATGGTGGATCTGCCATGTTTGTAAACCTGATAGCCGTGGGCATGTTATTGAACATCGGCGCACAAGCAAAAGACGCACGGGAGCCGGTTCGGAACCGCTCCTTCATCGCTCGGGGGCGCATGGCTCGTAAGCATGCCTGAGCGACGGTCTGTAAAAATTGTTATCGCCGGGGGCGGAACCGGGGGACATCTTTTTCCCGGCATCGCGTTGGCACAGCAGTTTGATAAGAATCCGGGATCTGAAATCATGTTTATTGGCACCGCGTATGGCATCGAAAATAAGATTTTACCAACTCTGCCATACGAATTCAGGAAGATCGTCATGCGAGGTCTAAGGCGTAGAATCACACTGGCGAACCTGCTGTTTCCGTTGCGTCTGTTCGTGAGTGTATTACAGTGCATCGCGACCTTCATGCGTTTTAAGCCTGGTGCGATTATCGGAACCGGGGGCTACGTCAGTGGCCCGCCGCTGCTTGCCGGTCTGCTCATGGGCATCCCGACCGTCATCCAGGAACAGAACAGTTATCCCGGACTGGTAAACCGCGTTCTCGGCAAAAAAGTCAGCCAGGTGCATTTGACGTTTGAGGACTCTCGCCCCTACTTTCAAGGGCAGAAAAGCCTCTTCATTTCGGGCAATCCGGTAAGGACCGGGCTGACTAACGTAGAGAGATCGGAGGCACTGGCTACCTTTGGTTTGCAAACAGACATGATTACGCTCTTCGTCTTCGGCGGCAGCCAGGGTGCACACACAATAAATAAGATAGTCGTAGAGTCCCTGCCATCCATACTTGCATTGGACAAGTTGCAGGTCCTGTGGGCGACCGGAGACAATGACTGGCAGACGGTAGTAGATGGTTGCGGTGAGCTTGCGGAAAGAGTCAAGATACACAGATTTGTCGACAATATGGCTGCGGCCTATGGTGCAGCTGACTTTGTGCTTTGCCGCTCCGGCGCCACCACTCTGGCAGAAATATCAAAATGCGGACTGCCCGCAATTCTGGTCCCGTATCCGTACGCAGCCGAGAGGCACCAGGAGCACAACGCCCGGTCTTTTGCCAAAGCAGGCGCAGCGACTCTGATACTGGAGCCCGACCTTACCAGCGAGTCACTTGCTTCTGAGGTCGCCAGACTTTACGAAAACCGCGACCGCAGGACGGCTATGGCCGCTGCATCGAAAGAATTAGCCCGGCCGAACGCGGCGCAAGAGATAGCGGATCACATCACGCAGTTACTTTAAACGAACAAGGGGATTCCTTAAGAGAAACAATTTACCGACAGGGAAGGAACACACGTAATAATGTTAAAGGACTATTCCAGATACGAGACAACCAGGGGTGGACGCAGGAAGAGCTCCCGGCGCATGCGCCGCTTCGGAACACTTCTGCTGATTTTCAGCACCACGATTCTCCTTCTTTTGCGGGTGGCAACCTGGCTGAACGCACAGGAGATGTTCGAGCTGAAGGGGATTCTCATAGAAGGCAATCACTTTGTAAAGAATTCTGAAATTCTGGAACGGCTTTCTGTAGACTTGTCAAAATCATTGTTTGAACTAAACCTGGAAACCATTGCCGCACAGGCAAAGAGCCACCCGTTTGTCAAACAAGTCTCGGTAAGCCGCAGACTGCCGGACAACCTGGTCATAAGGATCGTTGAAAAAAGACCGGTTGCCCTCCTAAACCGTGGTAGCCTCGCGCTGGTGGACGAAAGCGGCGACGCTCTGCCCGGTTTTGACTCGGTGCACCTGTTGGACTACCCACTGATTACGGGTATCGGCGCGCAGCAAAAGGAGGCTCTGAACGAGGTTCTGGATTTCATTACTTTTGCCCGGAAAAATGACTTTTTGCTGTACGCCGGCATCTCGGAAATCTCGTACACCGAAGAAACCGGGATCTTCTTTTTCCTGGATGAAAACATGCTCCCCGTGATCGTCGGGAATGGGGGGTTTTACGATAAGTGCACCAAGCTAGCCAGCGTGATGAGCGTATTGCGCAAGGGCGGAAAGCTCGCTCAAACAAAGTCAATCGATCTCCGCTTTGAAGGCCGGGTTGTGGTCAAAAGCAGGGAAACTACCTGAAGCGGGCATGTCTCTCCCAAAACGAGGAGTCTAAAATGACGAAGTACATTACTGGGCTGGATATTGGCACCACCAAAATTGGCGCCATCATAGCTGAAATCAACGGTGACGCCAAGCCGAAGATAATTGGCGTGGGCACCAGCCATTCAGACGGTTTGCGGCGCGGGGTAGTCGTCAATCTGGAAAAAACCGTACAGTCGATCCGGGCAGCGATCCAGGACGCCCAGCAACAAGCAGGGCTGGAAGTCGACGAAGTCTATGCTGGAATCGCAGGGGAACATGTCCGCAGCCTGAATGCACGTGGCGTGGTCGCCGTTGCAGGACCCGAAAACGAAATCACCGACAGCGATATACACAGAGTCATTGAATCGGCTAAAGCGCTGGCACTACCCATCGACCGCAAGTTCCTGCACGTCCTGCCCCAGGAATTCATCGTCGATGACCAGGACGGCATAAAAGACCCAACCGGCATGTCCGGCGTCAGGCTGGAGGCTGAGGTCCATATCGTGCACGGAGCAGTGACTTCGGCAGAGAACATTTGCCGCAGTATCGACCGGGCACACATGCGCACCATGGACTTAGTGCTGGAACCCCTCGCCTCAAGCTACGCCGTTCTCGGCGAAGATGAAAAAGAACTGGGTTGTACCGTCCTCGATTTGGGAGGCGGGACCACTGACGTAGCCATGTTCTTTGAGGGATGCATCCGCCACACAGCAGTGGTCGGCTTGGGAGGCAACAACGTTACAAATGACCTGGCCCTCGGTCTGCGCACACCGGTAGAAAACGCCGAGGCCATTAAGAAAGAGCACGGCTCCGCGATTCTGAACGAAGAGGATCGCGAGGTGACCATCGAGGTCCCAGGCGTTGGTGGCCGGCCACCGAGAAGAATCTCCAAGCCTTATCTTGTCGACATCATCGGCCCGCGCATGGAAGAAATCCTTACCCTTGCCTACCGCGAAATCAAGAAGTCGAACTACGCCCACCTGATGACGGCGGGCATCGTCCTCACGGGTGGCGGATCATTGCTGAAAGGCACCGTCGAACTGGCCGAAGACATTTTCCAGGCTCCGGTAAAGCTGGGCATTCCGAATAGTTTCGACGGTTTGCGGGATCTGGCGCAAAGCCCGATCCACGCTACCGGTGTCGGACTCATTCACTACGCGATGCAAAACAACTACAAAAACAGAGAATTCATGGGGAACGGCGATCAAAACGTGCTCGGCTGGATCCTTGAACGCATGCGCTCATGGTTCAGCGGCTTACACAATTAAAACCAATGAGCGATTAAACAGGAGATTTGTTATGAATCTACGATTTGCATTTGAGGAACAAGGTAGCTCTACCGCCAAAATGAAAGTTGTCGGTGTTGGTGGCGCGGGCGGCAATGCCATCAACCGGATGATTGATGGCAACCTGAACGGTGTCGACTTTGTTGCCGTCAATACCGACCTGCAGGCATTGGAGAACTGCCGCGCCGGCTCCAGACTCCAAATCGGCCGGGCCCTGACTAAAGGGCTGGGCGCCGGAGCCAATCCGGAAGTCGGAAAAAAGGCCATCGAGGAAGATCGGGAGACCATCTACGACTCGCTCGAAGATGCAGATATGGTGTTTGTAACCGCCGGCATGGGTGGCGGTACGGGTACCGGTGCTGCTCCCATCGTCGCCCAGATCGCGAAAGATATCAACGCTCTGACCGTCGGCATCGTGACCAAACCATTCATGTTTGAAGGTCCGAAACGAATGCGCCGCGCAATGGAAGGTGTGGCACAATTGAAGGAATGCGTCGACACGTTGATCGTCATCCCGAACCAGCGCCTGCTGTCCGTCGTCCCGCGCGATACGCCGCTCAACTCTGCCTTTCAAATCGCCGACGAAGTCCTGCTGCAAGCGACCAAAGGCATCTCAGACCTGATCGCAATTCCGGGTTTGATCAACCTCGATTTCGCCGATGTCCGCACCGTCATGTCGGAAATGGGCGACGCCCTGATGGGTTCAGGAATGGCCGGCGGCGAGAATCGTGCAGTGGAATCGGCACAGCAGGCGATTTGCAGTCCTTTGCTGGAAGAGGTTTCAATCGAAGGCGCTTTGGGTGTGATAGTCAATGTGACCGGCGGCGAGGGTATGACCCTGCACGAAGTGAACGATGCCACAACCGTCATCTCCGAGGCTGCTGGCGCGGATGCCAACATTATTTTTGGCGCCGTCATAGATAACGAGTTGGAGGAAGAGATGCGGGTAACGGTGATCGCCACGGGGTTTAACCGTAACGGCAGGCTCAGTTCACTGGCAACCACACGCAAGCGTATCTTCGACTTGACCGAAACTCCGATTGCCAACAATTTGGAGATTCCGACCTACCAGAGGCTCGAGGAAGGCATAACCATGAGCAACGAGGAAGAGCCGATAGAGAATGACGGTTGGAAAAACGGCAGCAAGAAAGAAGATTACGAAGTGCCCGCTTACTTAAGGCGTAGAGCAGAATAAGGTTGTTCTGACCAGGTATCCAAGGCCCGGATCAAAAAAGGCATCGAGTTCGCTCGATGCCTTTTTAATTTCATGTCGTTTGACGAACGGACCTGCTATGACTCACAGTCTAGGCAACCTCGTTCGGACTCGCTTTGAAAGTAACAGCCTTCACAACGCGACCGCTTCTGATACAACGTGTACACACGCGAATTCTCTTCACCTGACCATCAATCTTTGCACGAACCCTTTGCAGATTCGGCAGCCAGCGTCTTTTTGTGAGGTTGTGCGCGTGGCTCACATTGTTCCCGACCATGGGGCCCTTGCCACAAATCTCGCACCTTTTAGCCATTATTCTCTCCTAAGCTCCGCGGAATATCTATTTGAACAAATACAGCCTTAATAATAAATCAAAGAGCAGAGAAAAGCAAGAGATATTCTGAGTTTCTTTGCCCACGGGTCCCCACAATCGCCGGTCCAGAACCGCCCAAACCGGGGATGTCCCTGCTACTCATCAACTTTCGTTCCTATCACCAGTTTCTTTACGCCGCTCTTCTTGGCAGCATCCATTACCTTTACCACTATCCCGTGTGAAACCTGCTGGTCAGCTTTCAGGATCAGGGCTCCGTCCGTCATTTCGGGCAATACTTCCGTCAACTTGTCTTCGAGCGTCTCATTGCTGACTTCCTGGCTGTTGAGGAACAGGACCCCGTCCTTGTCCACAAAAAGGGTAAACTCCTTCTGTTCAACAACGGCGGCGCTCTGCGCGTGCGGCAACTCTAACTTGATTCCCGGTTGCTCCAAAAACGTGGAAGAGACCATGAAGAAAATAAGCAGCAAAAACAACACATCTATCAACGATGTTATGTTGATCAATACTTTTCTTTTAGACTTTGTCTTGAACTGCATGGGCCTCTACCTTACTGTTAGTACCGGTTTGAAAGGAAGTCATTTTCTTCACAAGTAATGCTGAATGCTTCTCGATTTCCAACACGAGGCTCTCTGCCCGATTGGTGAAGAAATTGTAAACGACCACAGCCGGAATACCGATCGACAAGCCGACAATCGTCGTGATCAATGCCTCGGAAATACCGCCGGAGAGAGCTGTTGTTTGTCCTACCCCGATCTGTGAAATCACATTGAAGACTTTCAAAATACCGATTACTGTCCCGAGCAATCCCAGCAAAGGCGCGATGCCGGCAATTGTCTCGAGTACCACCAGACCGCGCTCGAGGTTATGTACTTCGTGCCGTCCCTGGTCGTCCAGGGCCTCTTTGATTTCCTCCTTGGGCAACTCCCGGTTCTCCAGGCCGCAGCGGATGATGTTTGCAAACGGCCCCTGATGCTTTTCACAAATAGACAGCGCCAGGCCGATGTCATCCGCGCCCTTTATGTTCTCCAGGACATTGACGATCTCCGGCACGATCACTTTCTTACGCCGCAGCGCCAGGGACTTTTCAATCACTATGGCCAATCCCAGGATCGAGCACAACAGCAACGGATAGATGACAAAACCACCCTTCACGAAAAAATCAATTATCTGCTCCATTATCTTTCCTTTCTCTCTTTTAAGAGCTTCTCAGATACATAAACAAAACGGCCGGTAACCTCCAGATACGGCGAGGGGAAATCTTGCGGTAACGGCGGAAAGTCGGCAGACACTTCCACCGCACGAACAGAGGTTTCTTTCAGAGAGGTGTGGCCGTTGTATCTGATTACGGTAAGGTCTCTGAGTTCACCCGAGGGGTAAATCTTGAATTTTAGTATTGTCTCACCATCGATAATCCCTAATCTGAAAAACGCAGCCGGCGGATAGAGATTGCCGTTAATCCTGCGTCGCATAGCTAGCACATAAGGCGCCCATTCCCAATCGTATGTGTTGAGTGAGAATTGTCCAAACTCTTCACTCCTGGAGGCTTGATTATCGTGCCGCACCCGCGGTATGCTTTCAGAACTGCCGGGACGATTGGTCTGTGGCTTGCGGGTCAAGTCCTCGCGGCTGAAATCGACAGCACTGCCAGAAGCCAGAAGCCCGGCAGCGCCTTCCTCTAGTTCCTCTCCCGACTTTTTCGATTCCTCTGCTTTCACAAAGTTGTCGGCTAACTCCCCCTGCTCACCGCGTTGACTGCTCTCGCTCGGCAACTCATGTGTTTCCATCAGTCCACGTGAGAACGCTTCTCCGATCGGAACATCCGAATCCGCTTCAGAATTCCTGGCAAGCGCATTTCTATTCGAAAGGAAGTCGGCTTCTTCGGGCCGCTCCTCGATAACATCGTCGGGTGTCTCCACAAGTGTGCGCGGTCGCTCTTCGGCAGATTGCAGTTCAAAAACGATCGGTGCCTCCTCGGCAACCTCTGGCGCGTCAACCGCAAACAAATGCAACTGCGCGGCGCCCATCATGACAAGCAAAAGTACAGCATGCAGGGCTAGCGAGCCCACTATCGCGTATGTGCGTGCTCTGTCGCTCACCTTAAATCAGCACCCTTTGCAGATCATGCGCAATAGCAACCTCGCCATGAAACCGGCTCCGAACTGCAGTGATGATCTCATCGGGACCAAATGGCGGGTAGATATGGGTCAGAAGCAATCTGCGGGCAGCGGCTAATCTGGCGATTTCTCCAGCCTCCGTTGGTGTCAAATGGCCCTCCACTTTGTTATCGTCCGCAAAAGAACACTCGAGCAGCAGCAAATCCGCCTCGTGAGCCAGGCCTACGATTTCGTCACAAAAACCTGTATCGCCGGAGTAGACAAAGCTACGGCCAGCACACTCAAACCTGTACCCGATGGCAGTCCTGGAATGACGCATCTGCGCTGTTTGCACGTGCCAACGATCAAAGCAAATCCGCTCTGAAGCAAGCTCCCTGACTTCTATTTCATACCCGACATCCACCATATCGCGTCCATAGACGCTCAGGAGTCTTTCATAGAAGTCTGCAAAACCGGCGGGACCGTAGATGGTGAGCTTCTTGCGCCTCTGAAATCCCGGGGTGTATTTGGTCGCGAACAAAAACGGAATCAGGTCGATAGTGTGGTCCGGATGCATGTGTGTGTAAAAAAGCCTATCGATTTCTTTGTACGAGGTGCCGGTTTGCAGGCATTTCAGCAGAGTTCCGGAGCCACTGTCCAGGAGACAAACAGACGACCCGATCTTCAGTAAATGCCCTGAAGGTCCGCGCTCTGCCTGTAGAGCTGCCGTGCCACTGCCGAGAATTGTTAATTCCAAAGCTTCTATCTCGCTCCATAGCTACTGCCTGCAGCTATTTCGGTGCGCCACACATAGAGTCAAACCCAACAACCCCACCCGATATTCCGTAAAATGCCACTGCGGTGGCAAGACTATATCTGTCAACGTCCATCCCGGGTGCCGTGTTCCGGCCGGCGCTTTCGTAGTTATACTTCGTCTTTCCCCTGCTTATTCCTGTTCGCCTGGCTTGACCTGCCCGCTAAGCCAGGCAAGATAGTCCGCTGCGCCCGTAACGATGGGCAAAGCGATGATTTCCGGGACATCATAACTATGTGCTTCCTTGATCATCTTTGCGAGTCTATCGAAACCCTTGATGGTGCTCTTTATGACAAGCTGGCACTCAGCTTCTTCGCAGATTTCTCCCTGCCAGTTGAAAATGGATCTTACGCCGGCAATGATGTTCACGCAGGCTGCGAGCTTCGCACGCACAACTTTTCTGGCAATAGCTTCACCTTCATCGGGTGACGCAACCGTAACCAGGACAACGATATTTTCCGTCATTTGGATCAGAACTCCTGAATTGGTGCAACCAAGGTTGACCGCCAAAGTGGACAAATTATCTATTTCCTAAAAGAGTTCCAACAGAATAGTCGCTGAAAGCTCCGGTTCTCCAAAGTCGATGGAACTCCCTGGAAGGAACGAGGAGCGGAATACCGACGTGTCGGTGCCGGCTCAGGCCGATTAGCTGGAGGGGTTAGAATCTGCCAACGAGGGTAAATCTATTGAGGGAACCTACTTCGCCGAAAGAGGAGAGAGAATAATCGATGTTGAATTTATTGACCTTGAAACCGAGTCCAAAGGAAACACCGGCCAGACGATCTTTGTCTGAGTCGACCTTTTGGTCCTGACCAACGGAATCGTAGCCGAGCCTGATCTGTAATTGCTCGGTAACCGTTATCTCGCCGCCAAGCCGAAAATCCAGCCCATCATCCCGAAACTTGACTACCTGGCCCGAGACCATAACCGGCAGGTGCTCGAGTACTTTTGCGGCGCCGAATTGCACACTGGTCGGCAGGTCATCCTCGGTGTTGATGAATGCACTGGTGGTCGAGCCAAGATTGAGTACGGCAACTCCGACATGCAAGTTTTGGGATGGAAAGGCGACCAAAACGCCGGCATCGACAGCGCCCGCGGTCTGAGTAAAATCATCAATGCTGAAACGAATGTATTTGGCATTGCCGCCTAGCGAGACATTCTTCATAACCTCCCGCGAAAAACCTGCCGACAATACCAGTCCGTTGGCGCTGAACTCGCCGGTGGGCTCGTTGTTCTGGTCTCTACCATCGAATTGGCCGAAATCGTAAAAATTCAACGCCAGCCCTGCCGTACCACTGGCAAGAGGATGTGCATACCCAAGAAAACCGGACTGGAAATCAAGAATATGATTCAGATAAGAAAAGGTCCCTTGCCGTTCGTTTAAACCGGACAGACCGGCGGGATTGTAGAACAAGGCGTGGATATCACCGGGAATAGCAACAAAGCTTCCGCCCATGGCCGATGCACGCGCGCCAACGGAAGTTCGCAAAAAATCGTATCCAACAGCACTCTGGGAAAATACATTACCGGCAAATATGCCAAGGACGACCGTTACAGCGAGAGGCAGGAACTTCTTCATTAACTCACTTCTTGGGTTAGCATTCTTAAAAAGCGCAAAAATGTAAAGAACTAGCCCATAGAAAGCAAGCGATTTCTCTATGCGTAGCTGGCAAACGGACGAAACAAACTGAGAGCCCCTGGTCGGCGTAGGAAATTGCGGTACTAATTCATGAGGAACTCAAACTCAATTTGCCCATACAAGCAGATAAACACCTGCCGGTCAGCCTCGGCAAAACTCCGCAGGAATGCTTTCAAAATGAAATCTACTTCTTCGTTATGGGCTTCGATAACTTTGAGCGCATCTACATTGGTCGGGATATTCAATATCTTCATGTGTACTCTCATGCTATGACTACATACGTATTTTGGATTTCGGCAGAATCCGCACAAGAGTCCAGTAATTCTAAATTATTTTAATAATAACGCTCAGCCGGCAAGATAAGTTTGAAATGGCCTATGAAGACAGATTTCCTATCGCAGAGGGGGAAAAGGTGAAGAAAGAGCCACCGAGCGGAGTCGAACCGCTGACCTACTGATTACGAATCAGTTGCTCTACCAGCTGAGCTACGGTGGCTTTAAGCAGAGATGAATATGGTCATTTTTGCTGATTTTGTCAAGGATTTCAAGCGCCCATCGGCGGAAACCGCCTGCCGTTTTCCGACCGGATTCAGGTTGCCTTGTCTTTGTTAAACCAACTGTGCGGCCAGGGCGTCCACGGTGATCTCATAATGGGAAGCATTCCACACCGGCTTGCCGTTTGTGACGACAATGGCCTGCGGCGACTCATGACGGATTGCCAGCTTTTTCGCCGCCGACTGCGACAGTCCGCGCTGGCGAACGACGTCGATCATGTGGATCGGAACGGTCGGATACTTCTTGGCAAAACGAATGACCTGGTCAAACGCCGCCCGTGAGATAGGACAGGTCGGACTGTGTTTGTAAATAAGAGCTTTCTCAGCCGCGATAGCTTTCTCCAGCTCGTCATCCGTGCCTACCTGCCGGATGGGACCATCTGCGGACGAACCGGCTTCAGACATTTGATTGCGGTGCATAAATGTCCTTATGTTGCTTATGAATCCGAAAAGAAGCATGATACCGGCGACAATATATCCCGAACCATCTTGTCCGGCAATTACACCGTAGACAAAGCAGAACAGGCTGGCGGCGCCAAATAGAACCATCAGAAATGGACTCCCGAATTGAAAAAAACTCACGGATGTACCCTCATTTGATTTGGGATTAATAATTCAGATTTGCCCCAACGATAAAATTCCGCCCCGGTGCATTGAAGCCGCTCAGGTGTTCCCGGTAATTGGCATCCAAGACATTCGCCACCTCGAAGTGCACGGACAAAAAACTCAAAAGTCGCGCATTCGAACGAAAGTTAAACGTCACCCAGGAAGGCGTCCCTCGCTCCGGGATGCGCAGATCCTCCCGGTCGACGGCTGCCAGTCTGGATTGCGCAGCCGCGAATCGGGTGTTTAATTCCAATCCGTAGCGGGCAGAGCGAAAACGCGCGCCGACGCTGCCGGAAAACGGCGGAATAGCGCTGAGCGGCTCATCGTCTGACAGGTTTTGACCGTAGGTGTACCCGGCATCAGCGAAAACGGCAACACTGCCGGACAGCGCAAACTCTCCGTGCAGAGCCAGACCGGTCGTGTAAGCCCGCCCGGCATTTTCTTTGTGAAAAACAGCCAGGGTATCCCCATCATCTACGATGATAGGCGAACCGCGAAACTCCGCTGGCCGGCGGATGAGCAGATCGTTGATTCGGGTGTAGAATCCGACAATATCCATGCGCAGGTTGTGAGAATGTGCCTTGACACCCACATCAACGCTCCATGTCCGCTCCGGGTCCACATCCGGATTCGGCACATCAAAAAAACTGCTCCCCTTGCCGGGCCCCAGTTTGCTGACGTCATCCAGGTTCGGGGTTCTGAATCCTTGCGCGAAGCTTCCCACCAGGTTTAGACTACCCGACACCGCGTAACGGGCGCCCAGGCTCCCGGTCACAGCCGTCGAAGTCTGCTCGATATTGCCAAAAATATCATCGCTGTTCGCGTCTGAAACAAAGGGGGCTTGGAGTCTGGAAAAATTCAGACGTGCGCCTGCGATAACCCGCAACCGGTCTGTAAACAAAACAGCATTCTGACCATAAAACCCAAGTGTTTTAAAAGTCGAACCATCGGGAAACAGCGGAGCTGCCGGCCGGATTTCATTATTGGACAGATTTCGGGCATTCGACGAGGTGGCGACATTGTCAAAGTAAAACTCCGCTCCGTATTGTGTCTCGTGGCGGCCTGCCAGGGTCTTGTCCAATTGTACCTGAAAGCCGGCGGTCGCGGTACGGAAGCGGTCACGGCTCTCGACGCTGCCCCCTACTTTGATGCGTTTGCGTCGCTCCGCCTGGCGATGGAATGAAACGGTGGCAGCCAGCCGGTCATACAGCCGCGCCGTGTCGGCATCAGTGTATTTCAGATAAACCAGGTCGCGCTCCTGCGGGTCAAACAATCTGACGGAATCTTTACCCGTTTCGATCACGTCGTAGCGCGGCACTTTGCTTTGGCGGCTGAGTTGGTAAACCGCTGTAAACCGGCGCGCCTCGCTGAGCTTCAACAGGACAGAGGAATGCAGGTCGTAGCTATCGTATCCGTTTGGCGCTTGCGTCTTGTTCAGCACCCTGGTGACGCGCGAATCATTTCGCAGCCGCCGCATCAGTTCACCGCCGCCGCCAGAGCCGCGCTTTACGTCCCCAAATGATTTGAAGGATCCTTGCACCAGAAGGCCCAATTTGTCACTACCGGTCTCTACGCCTGCCTGTGTGATGACGCTGTTTTCAGCGCTTGCGAGGCGGGTCGAAGCCTGCCACTTGGCGACCTGGTTCAGAGCCGGGCTTCTGGTTATCAAGTTAATCGTTCCGCCTAGTGCGTCGCTGCCATAAGCCACGGCCTGCGGCCCGTGCACAACTTCGACCTGCTGCAATGCGCCACTATCGTGCGTGCCTAAGTACTGAGTATTCCCACCGCGGTAAGTAGAATTATTCAGCCTGACGCCGTCGATCAGCAGTAAGACCTTGTTGGCGCGAAACCCGCGGATGATCGGTGAGCCCCCGCCCTGGTTGGTTTTCTGGACGGCGACGCCGGCTTCTTCCCGCAGCAACTCCGGGGTTTGAGCCACATTTCGTTCCTGAATCCTGCGTGGCGTAATGACCGTCACCAACTGGGGCACTTCGGAGGTTCTATCCTGGCTGCGCCTGGCGGTTACCACCATTTGGTCAAGCTCCACAACCTTGCTGCGCAGCCTGACTTTGAGCTCAATGGTTTGATTGGGGGTCAAACGGAGCGGCTTGCTGTCATACGATTCATAACCCTGCAGCCTGAAAGCGAGCAGAAAATCGCCAGGCGGCAGTCGATCTATTTCAAACTCGCCGTCCAGATTCGACACGTCGCCCCGTTGCAGAGCCGCGATAAAGACATTGACATGTGCCAACGGTGAGTCGTCTTCTTCGGACACGACCTGGCCTACGATTCGTGCCGATTGCGTGCGTTCGCTACGACCGAGAACATCCGGGCTCAGAATAGTGCTCAAAACAAAGAGACTGGTAACGAATGCCGCAATGAACTTAAGAAACAACATCTGCCTGTAACAATACTCCTCAAAAAATATTTGCGCTGCAAAGTATAAAGAACGCTGTCTTTTTTTCCAAGCAAAAAAGGGGGGCATTGCCAGGTGACCGTGGTTCTAAGCGGTTGTTTCCATGAAAAACAGGCACGTGCTATGCGGTGCGAAATCCAGGAGGAACCGGACCATTCAACCTGACTGCAAGAACCGAAGGCCCGAAAAGTAGAGAAGCCCGACTCAGCTAGTGCGCGGCACTCTAATGCTCTCGATCAGCTCCTGCACATGGGGCGGAGGAGGTGCGGTGAATCTGGCCACTGCCAGGGCCACCATGGTATTCAGAACCATGCCAATAGTGCCAATCCCTTCCGGGGATATCCCGAAGAGCCAGTGCTCGGCGCTGTTAGCCGAAGGATTGATGAACTTGAAATAGATAATGTAGCCTGCGGTGAAAATGATCCCCGTCAACATGCCGGAGATCGCGCCTTCCTTGTTCATCTTCTTATAAAAGATGCCCAGTATGATCGCCGGGAAAAATGAAGAAGCCGCCAGGCCGAACGCAAACGCGACCACCTGCGCGACAAACCCGGGCGGATTCACGCCAAAATACCCTGCTATCACGACCGCGGCCCCCGCAGCCATGCGTGCGTAAAGCAGCTCTTTTTGTTCAGTAATCTTGGGAAGCAGCACACTTTTCAGCAGGTCGTGCGAAATGGAAGTGGAAATCACGAGAAGCAGGCCGGCTGCGGTTGACAGTGCGGCAGCCAAGCCGCCGGCGGCAACCAGTGCCACCACCCAGTTCGGCAAGCGCGCGATCTCGGGGTTGGCCAGGACCATGATGTCGCGGTCAACCGTGATTTCATTAGCAGAGACGGCGCCGTTTACCGTGGCTTTGGTGCCGTAATACTGCATCTGCCCGTCATTGTTTTTGTCGGTCCATTTCACCAGGCCGGTCTTTTCCCAATTCCTGAACCAGTCCGGCGCGTCAGAGTAAGATTTGCCGTGAATGGTATCGATGAAGTTGGTGCGGGCAAATGCCGCTACCGCCGGCGCCGTAGTATAGAGAATAGCGATGAACAGCAGCGCATATCCCGCGGAAATACGCGCGTCGGAGACTTTCCGCACGGTGAAGAATCGAATGATCACGTGCGGCAAGCCAGCGGTGCCAACCATCAGGGCAGCGGTAATGCAGAAAACATCAAGCATGCCCTTGCCGCCATCCGTGTACTGGTTAAAGCCAAGCTCCAGGTTAAGCTGGTCCAGTTTATCCAGCAAAGAAATCCCGCTGCCGTCACTGAGTGTGCTGCCAAAACCGATTTGCGGAATCGCGGTGTCAGTCAGCAAGATAGAAATAAAAATCGCTGGCACCATGTAGGCGAATATCAAAATGCAGTACTGTGCCACTTGCGTGTAAGTGATGCCTTTCATGCCGCCCATAACCGCATAAAAAAACACAATCGCCATGCCGATGATGACGCCCGTAGTAATATCCACTTCAAGAAAACGGGAGAAAACCACGCCGACGCCACGCATCTGTCCGGCAACGTAAGTGAATGAAACGAAAATAGCGCACACCACTGCCACCAGGCGCGCCGTTTGCGAGTAGTAACGGTCACCCACAAAGTCGGGGACGGTGAATTTCCCGAACTTCCTGAGGTAGGGCGCCAGCAACAGTGCGAGCAACACGTAGCCCCCGGTCCAACCCATCAGGTAGACGCTGCCGTCTCTGCCCATAAATGAAATCAAGCCGGCCATCGAGATAAATGAGGCCGCCGACATCCAGTCTGCGGCAGTGGCCATGCCGTTGGCTACCGGGTGTACACTTTTGGCAGCAACATAAAAATCGCCGGTGGATCGCGCCCTGGACCAAAAGGCGATACCGATGTAAATCGCAAACGAGAGAAAGACGAGGGTGTAAGTCCAGGCTTGGATTCCCATGCAGTGGTCCTTGATAAGTAGTTTTCGGAAAAAATCGCTTCGCTATTTGAAAGCTCGAAGACTAGGTTTCATGCACATCATATTCTTTGTCCAGTCGATTCATCAGAGCGACGTAGATGAAGATTAAGCAGACAAAAACGTAAATTGCGCCCTGCTGTGCAAACCAGAAACCTAGTTTGAACCCGGCCAGCCTGATTTGGTCGAGACGGTCGACAAACAGAATGCCGAATCCGTACGACACTACGAACCAGACGGACAAAAGGCTCAGCACATACCTGAGATTTTTGCGCCAGTAGCGGCGTAGATTTGCCGGTGCGGGCGAGTTTGTCGTTTTAGACATTCCAACTCCTCGTATTCTTTTGGCGGCGAAAGATGTGGGATAAACGCGTTCGTCCCAAACCCCGTACCTGTTCGCCGCCTCTCGCGCTCAATACAAGAACGGGATCAATCGTTTCGTTACTTGCTTGTAATCTGAGTATTCCTGGAAATGGCGGGAAAGCAATTCTTCTTCATACGCAATTTTTGCGAGAATATCAACCACCAACAGCAGCCAGAACAACAGCCTCGGATAGTTGAAATGGGCCAGCAGCAGCGTTAGCATGAACAGCAGCAGAGCAGCGTACATCGGGTGCCTGACAAGACGGTACGGGCCGTTAGCGGTGAGCCGGGCGTCCTCCTTTACATGAGGGCCGATATTGAAATTGCCGGGCCGCATGGTGACAATGGCCCAAAGGCCCAGGGACGCACTCAGTAAGACCAGTATCCTGTGAACGCCGGTAAGAGGCAAGACTGGACCAGACAACAGAATCAGAATGCTGGCGAGAATCTGGATAAAAACCTGCACACGAGATTTGGTAATAGGCTTCATTTACAAACTAAATCTAATCGGCTCGGTAAGATTTATTGACAAGAGGTTCATTGAGGATACCCTGCCGGGTTTGGAACTTGAGTGGAAACGAAGCGGTGTGTTTGCCGTCCAGGGCCTTAAAAACCTCGAAATGTAAATGTGGGCCAAACGTAAAGCCCGTGGCCCCGGAATAAGCCAGGACCTGTCCTTTTTCCACTTCTTCTCCTATCCTGACCATGACTCCGTCCTTTTGCAAATGGTGGTAGGAGGCGATGGTCAAATCGTCGTGGCGCACCAAAACGTAGTTCGACTTTTTGTTAAAAGACTCGTTCGGTCCTCCTTCGTCAGAATCCTCAAACAGACCGACGACCACGCCCTCCCGCGCCGCGCAAACATGACTGCCCCCGGGCATACCGAAATCAATGGCGTAACGCGAAGGCGCATCGTGCGTCATCATGTCATTGTAGCTTTGCAACACCGGGAAAGTGGCCCCGATTTTGTAGGGTAGTTGATAGACGTAGGTAGAGTCATGCTCGGCCTGCATGTTGCCGATGGTGTAGAAATACTGGCTACGATAACTGCCGGCTTTGCGGCGGTCTTTCGACTGCAGGCTAAGAACCTGGCGCCTCTCCTTCCCACGCATGGTACCGGTGTAAGGCAACGAATCCGAAGACACCATGTTGCTCAAAGTCATGTCAAGCGTAACCGTGACATCGAACGGCATGAGGTTTTCGACATAAACCTCGAAATGTTTCTTCTTTTTCTTAACCTCCACATCGATGAACTTGCTGTCCAGCGACTGCGCGCCGGCCAGTGCATGGCACAACAAGCAAACGCAGAGAGAGGTAATTACGGGTGCACGCTTCATAGGACCAAGCCGGATGAAAGTCAGTGCTTTGCAGCTTTCCTGCTGCCGGGTAAGACATCTAAAGATATGCTTTAAAATGAAAAGATCAACCCGTTGGCGCGATTTCAAGGCTGAGTTTCTGCCAGGACGAGATTGTGAATGAATCAGCGGCAGGGCATGCTTGATCTGCTGTCAATGTCCGAAGGGAGTAGGCCGCAATTTATGCGGCTGTCTCCCAGGCGCGGATGCATGTTGGCGGCGACTACTTGCCACTTCAAACGCTTCTACCTTGACTCCTGATTGAACATTCTGATCGACTTCCTGAAGTACTTACCACTGATTCTCTGGAATATGGACGATGTTACCATGAATCCTAAACCGACAAACAGCGAATTGTGAAACTGCGGAGAAATCGACTGTTGCGTGGTTTGTGGAGCAACCCGTCTAAGATCTGATTTTATCATGCCATATATCACGGCGGCCCCCCCGGCGGCCAACGCTATCTTGCTCATACGGTTGTACTTTTTTGACTTATTGAGCAGCATTGTACTCTCCGGCCTTTGACGGAGAGTACCAGATAAACTGGAACGGTTAATTTTGCTCAGCGGGGATTCACTGGTCCTGAAATAGTCAAATGTGGACTTTGAGAATACGTTTACATTATCCGTGACCACGCTATAAACCGTTATAGGTCCGTTCTCTAACTCTCGTAATAAATGATATTTGAACCTTATCTCTGTCTTCTTGTGAAGCGATTCTTTGTACAGAATGAACTTGTGATGGTTGAATTGCAGGGAGTCAAAATCATGAATAGAAAGTCTTCTACTGTCATCGACGAGAACTGTCGTCCCAAAACCAATCGGGCTGTCTAGCAACTTTAAGGTACCGTGGAGCTTCTCACCATTTTTTTGCACGACATAACCTTCATGGCTAAAAAGATTCTGTTGGGCGATTAGCGGCCCGTTTGGGAGAAGTAAGGGTAGAACCATGAAGAGGAGCACAAGATTGGATTTGCTTGCCATTTGATATCTCTCGTTAGTGATTCATTATTCGATTCAAGTTCATCGCTGATCAATTGTCTGAAAGAAAGCAGGGGACAAGTAGCTCGGTCAAAATATGGACAGTTATTGTTGTTGCAGGAGCATTTCCCACCTTCGCGCCTCTGCGTGTTGATCCTCACCCAATGCGAGTTATGGTGCTTTGTGATTGCAGAAAAAGAGTGTTTGGTTTTTGAATGGCACGTCGGGAGTACCACGCCAGCCCCTCACACAACTAGGATATTTAAGTCCAATTTAAGACAAATCGGGAGAGATACGCAACTGATTTTTTGTATAGGTCGGGACCTCTGTAAAGAAAAGTAACTTACATTTCTCACTTCGATTCAGGATCAATCTGAGCGCGAAGTGACTGATTTTGAGGCCACGAAAGCCATTGCAGCGCGAAGAATCTTCGAATGTCCGGGAGATTCTTCGCACACCCTCGCTCCTTGGTAGAGGCGCAGAATTTGGGACTGCGCGCTCAGAACAACATCCAAATACTTGTTTATCAAGTAGATATGTAAACATAAAATGTGAGAAAGTAACCTATGCTAACCTGTTGGGAAACACGTTTTTCGACTTTCGTGTCAAAGTTAAGCTAAGCTAAACAAAATTAAATTACTGGCGCAGATACGGATAGTCATTGCTTTACACCTCAGGGGGTGATTATTTTCCAGTGTGTTCAGCGACAAGTCCACGGAATACATCATATTCAGGGGATTGGAGTAGAACAATGAGCAGACCTGGATCCAAACAGATCAGGGCACGGCAGCTTTGCTGTACCGTAGTCACGGGCCTACTGTTTAGCATCCCACCTGTGGCAATCTTTACACCGACTCGCGCGCTCACCTACTCTCAACCACTGACAGGCACAAGCCGTGCCGGCACGCAGCAGACAGGGACTTGCATCCCATCCGGAGATCACAGCAGCATTCAGAATGCGCTCACCGGTCCCGGCTCAGAGGCTGTCCTGTGCCCGGATGCGGTCTTCGAGCTCGGGGATACGATCTTCTTTACGGCAGACAGCCAGTCGATTTACACGGAAGGATATCCACAAGACGATTCGCGGGCTCTCCTCAGAGTCACGGGCAAAGAGATCGCAACCGCCGTGTCCGCCGAAGGCCATCACTACGTGACGCTGCACAACTTAATTATTGATGGCAACCGACCCCAGCTTGGCATCGCGGATGGTGCGTTGATTAACTTTGGCCGTGGCGTTCTCGACCAGGATGCCCGGGGCCACGTGGTCGAATGGGTCAAGGCCTATGAACCGCGCGGCTGGACTGTCCTCTATCTCGGCGGCCCATGCGTCGGCGCTGTGGCTAGGAACAACGAACTCGGCCCGGCGGGACGGGCAGAGTTCATCATGGCGGATGGTATCTCGCTGGATTGCGCGGACGCTATCGTGGAGAACAACACCATCGTCGACGCCACCGATGGCGGTATCGTCATCTTCCAATCCCCGGGTTCCCTGGTCGCCAACAACACCATCCGCACTGAAAACCGCATCATGTTCTACGGTATCTCGATGGAGGACTACTGGCCCACCGACGGCAATTTTACCGGCACAAGGGTGACCGGCAACGTCATCGACGCCGCGGGCGCCATGATCCGGGAAGGCATCGGTATGGGCCCCTTTGTGGGCTGTGCAAACCCGGAAGAGGACACCTTGAGGAGCCGGGGCGCGATCGTCACGGGCAACACTCTGATGGGAGACCACATGGCCTATGGCTTTGTGGTCAGCGGTGTGGAAGACTGGACCGTGACCGGCAACATCGACCTCTCCACACATCTCACTCCTGAGAGGGAAGGGGATTGTTTTGGCAACGTCGTCGATCCTCCCGCCGGGTTTCAGCTCGACGCCTTGACCTCGAGCGGCACCTTTCAGCCGGAGTTTGAAGCGGCCGTTCTGGGAGGTTCGACGGATATG
Organism: Candidatus Zhuqueibacterota bacterium; assembly: GCA_029262055.1. Classification (GTDB taxonomy): domain Bacteria; phylum Zhuqueibacterota; class Zhuqueibacteria; order Oceanimicrobiales; family Oceanimicrobiaceae; genus JAJDAD01. The sequence continues at coordinate 58,189 of JAJDAD010000051.1, read as the reverse complement.
TGGCCGCTGCAGGCCGTGGCTTCGGAAGCGTGTATGCGGGACCTTATCGGTGAAGCGGAGTTTGAGGAAATAAAGGCCGGCAACCGGGGAGAGCTGTGGCCGGCCCTGGAAGCCGCCACCAACGGCGAACGTATCGGCCAGTGCATCAGCGTATACCAACCGCCGGATATCTCAGACCTGTCCGGCAATGTTGGGCTCGAACTACTCGCCTGCGAACAACCTTTGTGCATTAAACTAAGACTGTTCAATCTCTCCGACGACGGCGCAGATTTACGCAGGGCGGAGTTTCTGCTGGATGACTTTCTCGTGCCGTGTGCCGGCCTCCCGGACTCTCTCGGGCCATGGGAGGAGACCAACTGCACGATTGAGGATTTCGTGACAACTGGTTTTCACGTCTTCACCTGGTACGGCTTTCCGGGCGGCGGTGGTGCGTGGGTCTTCAATTATCCGTTCGAACCAACGGCAGTCACACCGGAAACTCCGGTCCCGGAATCTTTTCTCCTATCGCAGAACTACCCCAACCCGTTTAATCCTGCGACCACAATTGATTACACAATCCCGGAGGGTGCGGCGATAGACGTTCGTTTCGACATTTACAATGTGCGTGGACGCCTGGTGCGGGTCCTGGTCGACAAAGAGCGGCAAGCGGGCCGCCACACCGTGCGCTGGGACGGAAGGGATGATCAGGGTAAAAGAGTCAGCTCCGGTCTCTATTTCTATCGCATCGCGGCAGGCAGCTTTACTTCGACCCGAAAGATGATGATTTTGCGATAGTATCGAATGACCTGCAGAGTTCTGCTTTTGCCTCCTGGTTGGCGAGACGGGATTGACCCGACTGCCCTCACCCTGCTATGCAATGAATCTGACCGGCTTCACAAAGGTGGGTTTCAAGAAAACGAAGCCATCCTTACCGGAACCAACAGTCTATCGTAAGAATGGCTATTCTCCACGCGTGATCTCTTCCGCTATCAGTTCGGCTTGTTTCAAAACTGTTTCAGTGGCCAGTTTCTGCATGTCCGGCGGATAGCCATATTTCCGCAGTGTTCTTTTTACAATGACCTTCAATCTCGCCTTTACGCTTTCCTTGATTGTCCAGTCGATGGAAGCATTGGCCTTTACTTTTTCAAACAGAACCACTGCTAATTCCCTTAATTTATCTTTTTCCATTAACTCACGAGCGCTATCGTTATCGGCAATGGCTGTATAAAAAGCATATTCAATATCAGACAATCCCATTTCCTGAGGCTCTTTGTCCATCCTCTGAATTTCTTTGCTTAATTCAATGAGTTCTTCAATGACTTCCGCGGCCGTTAAGATTTTGTTGTGATATTTCTTGATGGAATTTTCCAGCATTTCCATAAGGGATTTGCTTTGTACCAGGTTCTTTTTGGTTCTCGTTTTAATTTCGTCATTTAGCAGCTTTTTCAAGACTTCCAGAGCAATGTTCTTATGCTCCATGTTTTTGACTTCCAGGAGGAACTCTTCTGAGAGGATGGAAATGTCCGGTTTTTTGATTCCGGCAGCATCAAAGACATCGATGACCTGCTCGGTCACCAGCGCTTTATCAATCACCTGTCTGATCGCTGTTTCAACTTCTTCGTCTGTTTTACCTGAGCCGATGCTGTCAAACTTGGCCAATCGGGATTTTACCGCCTGAAAAAAGGAGACCTCATCCTTAACATCCATTGCCTGTTCGTGGGGGATGGCAATGGCAAAAGCCTGGGATAGGGCGGTTACTTCGTTAATGTATCTCTTTCTGCCGTCTTCCAGTCCCAGAATATGTTCCTCCGCGAGCAGTATCAGAGAGAGCTTTTTCCCGGTGTCGGCTTCAAAATATTCTTCATAGGCGAATTGGTGAAACATCTGGCAAACGACTTCCAGTTTCTCCAGCATTAGTTGCACCGCTTTTTCCTGTGCAATGGCGGGATCGCCTTTGCCGCCGCTGTCCGAATAAAACGACAACGCTTTTTTGAGGTCTGATGCGATGCCAAGGTAATCAACCACAAGACCGCCGGGTTTATCCTTATAAACACGGTTCACCCGCGCAATGGCCTGCATGAGATTATGGCCTTTCATGGGCTTGTCTATGTAAAGGGTGTGCAAGGAAGGCACATCAAAACCGGTCAACCACATATCCCGCACAATCACCAGTTTGAGCTCATCTTCCGGGTCTCTCATTCTGTCAGCTAATGCTCTGCGCTGTTCTTTTGATGTATGGTGTTTGGAGATTTCAGGGCCGTCAGAGGATGCGGATGTCATCACCACCTTAATGACACCTTTTTTCAAGTCGTCTTTGTGCCACTCAGGTTTGATGTTTAGGATTTCCTTGTATAAATCGGCGGCAATCCGGCGGGACATGGCCACAATCATGGCCTTGCCTTCAAAAACTTCCTGCCTCTGCTCATAATGACCGATAATATCCTGGGCCACCTGTTTCATCCGGTCTTTACTACCAATGAGCGCTTCCAGTTGGGTCCACTTGGCTTTGGCTTTCTGGGTTTCGGTCAGCTCATCCTGATCAAGTTCATCGTCCAGCTCAGCAACAAGTTTTTTGCCTGCATTACTTAAGCTTATTTTGGCAAGTCTGCTTTCATAATAAATCTTGACCGTTGCGCCGTCACCAACCGCTTGCAAAATATCGTAAACATCAACGTAGTTACCAAATACGGCGGGTGTGTTGACATCTGTATTTTCAATGGGGGTGCCGGTAAATCCCAGATAGGTGGCATTTGGCAAGGCATCCCGCACATACTTGGCAAAGCCGTACACTATCTTTTTGCCGACGACATTGCCGTCTTTATCTTTGGCGTCGATGGTCTTGGCTTTAAACCCATACTGCGTCCGGTGGGCTTCATCGGCAACGACAATGATATTTTCCCGCTCCGAAAGGGTCTCATAAACATTGCCCTCATCCGGGCTAAACTTCTGGATGGTGGTAAACACCACGCCGCCCGATGCGACTTTGAGCAGCTCCTTCAAGTGCCCCCTGTCTTCCGCCTGCACCGGTTCCTGTCTGAGCAATTGTTTTGAGGCGGCGAAGGTATCAAACAACTGGTCGTCCAGATCGTTTCGGTCGGTAATAACTAGAACGGTAGGGTTATCCATTGCCAGGACGATCTTGCCCGTATAAAAAACCATGGACAGGGATTTGCCGCTGCCCTGGGTATGCCAGACCACGCCGCCTTTTCGGTCGCCCGCGGGCTGTTCTGTTACGCCGGGCACACCGTAGCTTGCGGGCGATTCTTTTACTCTTTCACGTTGAGCTAATCCCCCTTCGGGGTATTTTTTAGCCCCGGCCCGGGAAGGGTTAGGGTTGGGTAAATATCCCGCAGCTCTTATGGTAGATTCTACCGCCCGGTTGACCGCATAGTATTGGTGATAGGCGGCGAGTTTCTTTTCCGTCTGAATGGTGATAATACCGGTTTCCTTATCCTCTTTTTTCGATTTTTCAAAAACATTGAAATGCCGGATCAGATCCAGCACGGTTTTCTTATCCAGCAGTCCCTTAATCAGAGTCTCCAATTGGCCGATGAGCGGCGAGGCTTCCACCTTGCCGTCCGCTGTTTTCCAGGCCATGAAACGGGTCAATCCGGCGGAGATGGATCCGGCTTTGGCTTCCAGGCCATCGGAAATAATCGCCAAACCGTTGTAGGTAAACAGGCTGGGAATTGCTTGCTTGTAAGTTTGCAGCTGTTTAAATGCTGACCTCACGGTAGCGTTTTCATCTGCCGGGTTTTTCAGCTCTATGACCACCAAGGGTAGGCCGTTGACAAAAAGAATCACATCCGGGCGTTTGTTGACATTGTTTTCGATGATGGTGAATTGGTTGGCCACAATGAAATCATTATTTTCCGGATGCTTGAAGTCAATGAGCCAAACCAGATCACCCCGGCTATGCCCGTCTTTTTGATAGGTAACCTTTATTCCTTCGGTCAGCATCCGGTGGAATGCCTCATTGTTGGCAATGAGTTCCGGGGAATTGAGCCTTTGGATTTGTTTAATCGCGTCTTCCCGGATGTCCGTCGGAATAGTTGGGTTAATCCTGCCGACGGCTGTTTGCAGTCGCTCCATGAGCAGCACATCTTCAAACGATTGCCTTTCCGGGGTGTCGCTATCCGGAGCGATGGCAGGGGCGTAGATGTATTGATAACCCTGCTTTTCAAGAAGCGTGATGGCGAATTTTTCTATTTCTGATTCAACCATTTTATCTATTTTTTTTGAACTGGCAAAAATTCTTTGACAGTTGCTTGAGGCGCCATATTGTTATTTTATTGATCGTCATTCTTTTTTCCGGTAATTCGTTTTATTTCTTTATCAAAGTCTGATATATAATTCTTATCCTGTCGAATACGGTACTTCTCATATTCCTGTTCAGCCTGGAGTTTGGCCTCCAATGCACTGACTTTGCCCTTATCCTGAAGAATGGGGTAGTTAGACAACTCTAAAAAGTTGTGCAGAAATTCAATCCAGTCCGTCATTTTCATTAAAATCTGCCGCTGTGCCCTGTTTTCCGCCAAATCAAGATAGGCAGATACTATCTGATTCAACTCTTTGATATGGGCTTCACTCAGGTAATTTTTGGCAACTGCAATATCGGATTTTATAATTTTGCCTTCCGGCGCATGTTTCCAATTGGTCAGGCCCATGTGTATTTTAGTAGCATCCGCTGAATCATAAATAATTTCAGCAGCGGTTTTTCCTGTTATAGCCCAATGCAGCTTGTTTTGGACTGTGGAGAAAAACTCTTTGGTAATCGGCGCGTTCCTATCATAATCAGCGGAGAGGGCATAAATATCTGTGATTTTCTGGTAAAAACGACGTTCACTGGCGCGGATCTCCCGGATGCGCTCCAACAGTTCGTCAAAATAATCTTTGCCAAAAACCTGATTGCCCTGTTTGAGCCGTTCATCATCCAGAACAAAGCCTTTGATTATGTATTCTTTAAGAGTTCTGGTAGCCCAGATGCGAAATTGTGTAGCCTGGTAAGAATTGACACGGTAACCAACCGAGATGATGGCATCGAGACTGTAGAATTTTGTTTTATAACTCTTTCCATCAGCGGCAGTTGTTTCCAAAATGGAAATAACTGAAATCTGGTCTAATTCACTGCTTTCAAATATGTTTGACAGGTGCTTGCTGATAGCCGGAATTTTGACCCCGAAAAGTTCTGCCATGGCCCTTTGTGTAAGCCAGACGGTTTCATCTTTAAGAAAGACCTCAATATTCACCTTTCCATCGTTTCCGGTGTAGAGAAGGAAATTAGATTGATTGTCAGGCGATTTGTTTTTCATTGCACAATCCTTTCCTGTATATCGCTGTCCGGAGCGATGGAAGGGGCGTAGATGTATTGGTAGCCCTGCTTTACAAGAAGTTCGATGGTTAATTGCTCAATGTCTGATTCAAATAGTTTAGTCATAAATCTTAATCATTTCATCAATGGACTGCTTCAAATCTTCCGAAGAATAAGTGTAGTTTTGCATGGTCTTGTTTTCCGGGTGATGGATTTTATTTCTGATAAATGTTTGTAGGGTTACAGCATATGAATCCCCATTTATTTCCCCATTCTTTTCTCGTTGCCATGTCCTATCTTTGCAGATACCTTTTTCCTCACTTAACCATTCTTCAAAATCTTTTTCGTTGTAATTTTCAGTGTTTTCCTGTAGATGACCATACAGCTCGTTGTGAAATTCTGCCGTCGCCAAGCCAAAAGCCAAAAAGTTGATTTCATTAGCTGACACATAAGGCAGTGACCTCTTATCCATCTCCACCAATTCTAATTTACCATTGCTCTTTTGGAGAATTTGAATCCCAACATTTTCGTTATATGTGAGTTGCTTGATAAGCAAAGGGGAGTGAGAAGTCAGAATAACCTGTGACTCCTTCGATATTCCCAATAAAAATTCTACAAAATCACTTTGCAGTGATGGATGTAGATGAAGTTCAGGTTCATCTATGAAAGCAATTAGTTGCTTTCCGCTCTGTCTTGATAGAAAAAACGAGTAGATTAACGAAAACATCATTTCATATCCGGAGCCCAGCCTTCCGAGACTAACCTGCTGATTGTTAGCTTTTACCTCTGCAAAAAAACCTTTGCTGAATGGTCGCCAATTATCAATTAGATTTAGTCTGACATCAGAGTTGCTCATTTCCTTGAATTTCTTGATGGTTGCCTCCAGAAACTCATGTTCGATACAGGTCTTGATTTTCCTATCGAAGATTCGATTGAGATTCTGAACGGATTCTTGCTTTTGAATATATTGGTGGTCAAAGTCTTCCATCAATCGATCAAATCTTGTTGGATTATATGTTCCTCCGCGAGTTTGAAAAGTCCTGTTCTTATCCAAGAACAATATATCATTTTCATCAAACCTTTTCCCCTTGAATGGGTTATTTACATTTACCCTCAAATCGGGACTTCCGTCTTTCGGTTTTTCTTGACCATCTGCTTTGATATATCTTTGATCGCTTACTACGACAGATGATAGATACGCTTTATTCTCTCTCGCTCGTAGTCCTGCTTCAAACAAAAAACCCTTCGATTGAAAAGTGCCTTTGGGCATAGTGCCATCAACATTGAAGTCATTATCAGCAAACAGTTCGATTGATGTCTTTTGAGAAGTATCATTGAAATCGTTGATGGAAAAACTATCTGCTTTATAGGATAACAGTGGAAGAACCAGAGCCTCAAGTAAGGAACTTTTGCCGCAGCCATTTTCGCCAACAAAGGCTGTCAAACCACTTCCTTCATTTTCCCCATCTGGAATATTAAAGTCACCTACTTCAAAAGCGGTATCAGCTGAAAATAGTCTAAAATTTTTTATTGAGGCTTTTTTGATTTTCATTTTTATTCCAACCTAATTCGTCACCTTCGCTTCTCCGCTCATCAGTTTTGGCAATAGTGTATCTCGGAGTTTTTCGAGGGTGCGGATTTGGGCATGGTTGTATTCAATCTTGTTCCATGCATTGTCAGCATATTCAGAAAAGGCTTGAAGCCTTTCCTCTGGCGGAAGCTGAAATTAGAAACTTTCAATATCTGATGGTTTTAACGATGGGTATGCTGACGTTGAACCTTCTGCGATTGAATGTAAATACTCAGTCATATCATCGGTAGCTAAAAGAAGGTAGATAAAATGAGGGTCAATTTTATCACACGATATAACACAAAAACCTGTTGAAACTATTACGTTTTCAGCAGGATTCTTTAATACCCCATAATGTTTTTGATTCGGCCTGACCGTCGAAATCAAAACATCATTGTGTTGTACAATACGACGTGCCCTGCTTGGCGCATCACCAATGTCTAAATTTTGAAATCCTTCTATCTTACCTTCTGTAAGTGAACCAGTGTCCAGATACTGGATAGTCTGAATATTGAAGCCTTTATTGATACTCGACACATTCGTTTTAACAAAATCACCTACTTTTACAATAGCCCAATCCTCCTGCGCTTCCTCCACGAACCACTGTCTGAACAGCGTTTCTGCTATGGCTTCGAGGGTTTTGTTCTGGCGGTGAAGCAGGTCTATTTTGTCGTCGAGACTGGAAAGGACTGCGGCGATGGCTCTTTGTTCCGGGAGAGGAGGGAGTAAGAACGGATATTCTCTCATGGTTTTGAGAGATACATTCTTTATGGTTGTTCCATGAGCAAAATTACTGATGTAGTCCTGAAACTTCTTGTTAGTAACGGTATACCTAATAAAGGATTTTTCAACATCATCCCTAATATTGAAATAACAAGCACTTTTGCCTAAGAAACACTTTTCATTGTTATAAAGTGCAATATTTCCTAAAGTCCCATTAATTGACACCAGAATTGTGCGTTCATTCAAATCCTTTTTGTATTTTTCAAATTCTTCCTTAGTGGCTCTCTTTGTGTTCTCTTTAATGACAATTTTACCATTGCTAAGATTATTGCCGTTTATAAAATAATATTCACCGCTATCATCATACTCAGGTGTACCGTGCAAGCCGTCTCCCAAGATTGATACGACGTCTTGCAGTGTTACTTCCTCCCAGTCGCATTTCGGTATACTCAATTTATCATCCATGCACCTTCACCTTTGCCAGGTTCTTAGCAATCAAGGCATTTAGCCGCGCCTCTTCTTTTAGCTGAGCCTCAAACTCAGCCTTCAGTTTGGTGAACCTCTCATTAAAATCAAAGTCATCCTCATCATCTGGCAAGCCCACATAGCGGCCAGGCGTCAGCACGTAATCCAGTTCTTTGACCCGCTCGAGGGAGGCAGAATTGCAGAACCCTTTCACATCTTCATAATCCCCTTCCGGATTGCGCCAGTTGTGATAGGTGCCGGCGATGGTGGCAATATCTTCCTCGGAAAACTCCCGCGTCCTGCGGTTGATCAAATGCCCCAGATTGCGGGCATCAATAAAGAGGATTTCATCCGTGCGGTTGCGGAACTCCTGCCCTGAGCCTGCCGAATGGGTGCCGTTGGCTTTGTTGCGGCTCAAGAACCACAGGCTGGCGGGAATTTGCGTATTCAAAAACAGCTTGGCAGGCAGGTTGACGATACAATCCACCAGGCGGGCTTCAATCAGTTCTTTACGGATATCCCCTTCACCGGATGTTTTGGACGTCAACGCGCCTTTTGCCAGCACAAAACCGGCCAGACCGCCGGGGCTCAAGTGATACAGAAAATGTTGTATCCAGGCATAGTTGGCGTTCCCGGTTGGCGGTGCGCCGTGATGCCAACGGCCATCTTTTCTTAGGAGATCGCCGCTCCAGTCGCTGTCGTTAAACGGCGGATTGGCAATCACATAATCAGCTTTTAGATCCTTGTGGCTGTCATTTAAGAAAGAGCCTTCGTTGTTCCATTTCACTTGAGAACTATCGATGGCCCGAATCGCCAGATTCATCTTTGCGAGCCGCCAGGTTGTCTGATTGCTCTCCTGTCCATAAATGGAAATATCATTCACCTTGCCCTGGTGGTCAGCCACAAATTTTTCCGATTGCACAAACATGCCTCCGGAGCCGCAACAGGGGTCAAACACCCGGCCTTTGGTGGGCTCCAGCATTTCCACCAGAAGCTCAACAACGCTGCGCGGAGTATAGAACTGGCCGCCCTTTTTGCCCTCCGCCAAAGCGAATTCACCCAGGAAATATTCAAATGCATGCCCCAGCACATCGGCGCTTCGGGCTTTGGCATCACCCAGGGCAATGTTTCCCACCAGGTCAATTAAACCGCCAAGATTGGTGGGATCGAGATTGCCCCTGGCAAACACTTTCGGCAGCACATCCCGGAGAGAAACATTTTCCCGTTCAATGGCATCCATTGCCTCATCAACGGTTTTCCCGATAGTCGGTTGTTTTGCATGACTTTGCAGAAAACGCCAGCGCGCAGACGGCGGAACGAAAAACACATTCTCGGCTTTGTATTCATCCTTATCTTCCGGGTCGGCGCCGGTATAATCTCCTTCGCCCATTTTCAGTTTTTCATGTAGTTCTTCAAAAGCATCGGAGATATATTTGAGGAATATCAATCCCAGGACAATGTGCTTATATTCTGCGGCATCAATATTTTTCCTGAGCTTATCGGCTGCTTTCCAAAGCTGTTTTTCAATCGGCTCTTCGGTGTTGTTGTTTTTGGCTTTTGCCATCTATTCCTCAGATACTTAATTCGCTCGTCTTGTGACCGTTAATGAAGTCGTGCGTTCACTCAACTACTTCGCAATCTGTTCGATACGTATGGCCAATCGGGATAAGAGGAGACCGCACGACCGCTCCCTTCTGCCGCCGGCAACACAGGCCTTTAGTAGCTAACAGCAATGCGGAATGGGTGTCTGTTCGATGGTAGATCCACGTCGTCTGCATGGTACTCTCAAATATTTTGCGCTTGCGATATCAACCCACGCTAAATCTTCCCACGAATGTACTGAATACCCGCATCCGCTTCAAGTACATTCGTCCCGGTGCCAAAGCAAGAGTAAGGTCGTCAGCTCTAGCAATATGGTTGCCCGCAGTCAAGAGTCGGGTTTATCTTGGGCAATGTCATCAACGGAAACAAGATCACCAATCGCCATATCCGCCTGCTTGATTTTTATTTAGAATCGCGTTACAATGCGGAGCGACAATCGGGATTCCCGACCAAAGCACTCGGGAATGACATTTTGCATGCACAAACAACTATGCGCAGGTAAAATCCCCTCCAAACGCGCAACGCGCGCGGAGGGGCAGGTTCAAATCGCGTTCAGCGCTTTGAACCGGGGTGGGTGCGACCGCTAACCGCATACTACGAACCCACCCCTGATTCGAACTCTGCACGAGCTCGAATCTGTCCCCTCCCAGGATGGGAGTCTGCCGAGCTGAACAGAACTTAGAATTCGTTACCACGCTGAAGTGAGAAATGTTAAAATGGACTTGAAGCCTCCCGATGACAGAACCGTCCTGAGAATCAAAGGGATGCACTGCACCGGCTGCGCCAACTCGATCGAAAAGGCGCTGCAGAAAATAGACTGGGTTAACTCGGCTAACGTCAACTTTGCCAGCGAACAGGCGGTTGTGACCCACGCCGCGGCAAATGGCCACAGGCAGGATCTGCTGGCCGCCGTGCAATCGGCCGGGTTCGAAGTGCTCGACGAGGACACGGACAAGACTGCCATTCTCAGCGAACAGGCTGAGCGCGTACAGCACTACCGCACCCAGATGATCTGGGCCTGGGGCTTGACCGGACCCATGATGGCGCTCATGCTCGCTCACATGCTGCTGGGCGTGCACATTGCGTTTCTCGATTTGATTTTTCTGGTTGGCGCCCTGCCGGTCGTCTTCCTCATTGGTGCGGAAACTCACGGGAGTTCACTGCGGGCCGTGCGGCATGGCACGACCAACATGGATGTATTGATTTCGCTGGGTTCGATCGCGGCTTTTTGTACCGGCGTGGCAGCCCTGTTTCTGCCGGTGGCGAGTTACGCGGCCATCTCAGCGATGATCATCTGCTTTCACATCACGGGCCGGTTTCTGGAGTTCCGCGCCAAAGGGCGGGCGTCGCAGGCGATCCACAAACTTCTGACGCTCGAAGCTAAATCGGCTACGATCCTGATAAACGAAAAAGAACGCGTTATCCCCATAGCAGCGCTGGCGATAAATGACGCCATGCTGGTCAAACCCGGTGAAAAAATCCCGGCGGACGGGGTTGTGACTTGGGGACACAGCACGGTCGATGAATCGCTGGCCACCGGCGAATCCCTGCCCGTCGGCAAGCAAACCGGCGACGAAGTGATCGGCGCCACAGTTAACCAGGAGGGCGCTTTGCACGTCAAGGCGACCCGGGTTGGTCAGGAAACTTTTTTGTCGCAGGTTATCCGCCTGGTCGAGGAGTGCCAGGGCAGTAAGGTTCCGATTCAGGAGTTTGCGGACCGGGTCACGACCATCTTTGTGCCGGCGATCATCTTCCTCGCGGTCACTACCCTGGTCGCCTGGCTGGCAATTCCTGAAAAACTCGCGCCCATGACCGAGTGGGCCGGCTCGCTCCTGCCCTGGGTTGATTCCGGTCTCGGCGTCACGTCCATGGCGATTTTCGCGGCGGTGGCGGTTCTGGTCATCGCCTGTCCCTGCGCCCTGGGACTGGCCACTCCGACCGCGCTCATGGTCGCCTCCGGCCGCGGCGCCGGCAACGGGATTTTGATCCGAAACGGGGCCGCCATTCAATCCCTACAGGAAATCGATACCGTTGTGCTGGACAAAACCGGAACCATCACCAGTGGAAAACCAGAGGTCACGGATATCCTGACAACCGGCAACCTCGAAAGGCAGGAAGTCCTGCGTCTGGCAGCCAGCGCGGAACGCAACTCAGAGCATCCCCTGGCAGCAGCGATTGTGGCAAGTATAGGCCCGGACTCTCCCGCCCTGCGCGAAGCAGAAGGGTTCAAGGCGATTCCGGGAAAAGGCGTGCAGTGCAATATCGATGGCGTACCCGTGTTTGTCGGAAGCCCCAAATGGGCCGCGAGTGAATTGGCGGTCAACCTTGGCGATCTCGCGGAGTCGATCGCGGGTTTCGAGCAAACAGGGAAAACCGTAGTGGCCGTAGTTCGGGGCAAGGATCCGGCCGGCATTATCGCGCTCGCGGATGGCACGAAGAATGATTCTCAGGACGCAATCGCGCAGCTTAAGTCGCTCGGCCTGACCACCGTGATGCTGACCGGCGACAATCAACGAACGGCCGAATCTGTGGCCAAGGACCTGGCAGTGGACCGGGTCATGGCTGAAGTCTTGCCAGGAGAAAAAATGCACGAGATCAAACGCTTGCAAGCGGAGGGCAGGCACGTGCTGATGGTGGGCGACGGCATCAACGACGCGCCGGCGCTGGTGCAGGCTGACGTCGGCATGGCCATCGGCACCGGCACAGACATCGCCATCGAGTCGTCGGATGTGACGCTGGTCAGCGGCAGCTTGCTGAGTGTGGTCAGGGCGATCAACCTCTCGCGCGCGACCTTCAGCAAGATTAAGCAAAACCTGTTCTGGGCCTATTTCTACAATGTGGTCATGATCCCGCTGGCCATGCTTGGCCTGCTGCACCCCGCCCTGGCCGAGGCGGCCATGGCGGCCAGCTCCCTGAACGTCGTCACCAACTCCCTCCGTCTCAGGAAAGCCCGCATTTGAACCTCTTTTCCCGGCCTAATGCACCCGGGAAAACTTAAAATCTACTGCAGCAGCTTTGGCCTGGTTTTGCCCCGCGATTCTGGCGTGCAGGTTGTCCCCGGCGTCGTGCCGGTAGATGATTCTCTGCGGAAAATCATGGTCGTGATTTTCGAACACGAGCATTCCGCCGGCGCTGCTGTTTAGCCCAAACGCAACCGGACGTTCATTTTGGATCGGCTTGGCGATGAAGAACACTTCGTCCCCGAATAGCGCCAGGCGCTGGTCACGTACCCACCCCTGATTCAAACTCTCTACGAGTTTGAATCTGTCGCCTCCCGCGGAGGGGAGACCGATTATCGTTCGTCCGGAGTGAAAAGTAGAGGGATGTTGGTCCCACGGCCACGGATTGACTCCGAGTTTCAGGTTTCATGAATCATTCAGGTTAGTTGAAACCCCACGAGCGCAGGCTGTTTCAAAATAGGTGTCAAACAGATGGGATTCAAGATTTAGACGATCGCACGCAAAAGCCACTTGACTCGTAATTGCCAGCTTGTACCTTAGAGAAGTCCACAATTAGACATGGCCTATGCCTGAATTCAAAGATCGCAAATCCCTTCTCTATCGCATCGCCAGCATATCTTTCCGATTTTGGATGAAGATTTTTTTCAACAAGATCGATATCCGGCACGGGCAGAATATCCCGGCCAGCGGGCCGGTGGTTTTTGTTGCCAACCACCCGAACTCGATCATGGATGGGTTCGTCGTCCGCGGGCTGCTGAAACGCAAGGTGAACTTTATCGCGCATGCCGGGCTGTTCAACCAGCCGTTCCTGGGCTGGGGTATGCGCAAAACCGGCAACATTCCGGTGTTCGTCAAAAGAAACGACCCGGAGCTGATGGAACAGAACGTCAATATGTTTGCCGAATGCACCGCGACCCTGGAACGCGGAGAGACCATCTTTGTTTTCCCGGAAGGTGTCAGTGATTCACTTAGAAAGGTAAAGAAAATCAAAACCGGCGCGGCGCGCATTGTGTTGGAATCAGAGGCCAAACATGACTACCAACTCGGAATCCGGCTGGTGCCCATCGGCCTGCACTTTTACTCCAGATCCCGGTTCAACAGCCGTGTCCTGATCAACGTCGGCGAGCCCATCGAGCTCGCGCCCTTCAGCCAACAACATGCCGCCACCGGATTTGAGGCGGTGCGCGCGCTGACTAAGGAAATCGAGGCCCGACTGCGCGCCCTGGTGGTCAATGTCGAAAATGAAGAACTCGATTCCCTGGCACGGGAAATCGAGGAGATCTACAGCGACAGCCTGCGGGCCGCATTCGCGCAACTGAGCCCGCCCGCGCGCAAATCCATGCGCGAGGAGTTTTTCATCAGCCAGGCGGTGGCGGAGTGTGCGCAGTTTCTGCTGAGACAGCAACCGCAACGCTTGGCTCAGGTACAAAAAGCGATTCAGGACTACACCCGCAAACTCAAGCACCTGCGACTGCGCGACACCATGTTGCGCGCAAATCCCGCTTCGCAAAAACGCATCTGGCTGCAAATCGGCAAAGCGTACCTCATCTTGCTGCCGGGACTGATTCCGGCTCTGTACGGCATCATTAATCACTACATCCCCTATCGTATCTCAAACTATCTTGCCAGACATTTTGTCTACGAACGCACCAAGATCCTGACCGCACTGTTCGTTGGCGGTGGCCTGGCATTTAACTTCTTCTATGTTGTGCAGACAGCCGCGGTGAGCGCCATGTTCGGGTTCACCTGGGGTATCCTTTACTTGCTCACGCTTCCGTTTTTTGGCTTCTTCGCCCTGTCGTTCGTGGAAAAAGTACGCGAGCAAAAAGAAAATATGTTATTTGCGATTTATTTGCTGACCAACAAGAACCTCATTCGCAGGATGCGCAGGCAGCGGAAACTCCTGCTGCAAATGCTTGATTCGATTAGAGATGAGTATCTCGCAGAGGTCTCGTCCGGTCCTTCCTGAGTCGCACTCCCCCCTTTTCGTTTGATCAAAAAAGTTCCAGTCCTGTAAAATGTTCTTGACATTGAACCCAGTAATTTGCTTTATTTCAAATATCCCGAAATAACTTTTCAAACAGTTTTTTCCGCTTTTCCCTTTATTTGATTTGTTTTGTTCCGCAGCTGTGAGAAGTTGCAGAAAGGTCAACCAAACCAATGCGGAGTGCCTGCAATGCGAAGAACGATCACTTTCATTTACTCGCTGCTATTCGCGATTCTGCCGCTCATGCCGGCAGGAACTAGTGCCACCCTTCAGGCTCAACAAATGGACCAGATCGAAGCCAACGGCATCAACCTGTATTACGAGCGTCATGGTGCAGGCCCGGCTCTTGTGCTGATTGAGGGGCTCGGCGTCGGGACCTGGCTGTGGGAAAAACAAGTACCCGCTTTCTCCAAACACTTCACCACCATCGTGTTCGACAACCGCGGTGCCGGAAAATCCGACAAACCTGAGGGGCCGTACAGCATTAGTTTGTTTGCGGACGACCTGGCCGCCCTGCTGGACAAACTTAACATCCCGAAGGCGCACATTCTCGGCGTCTCGATGGGGGGCTTTGTCGCGTTGGATTTTGCAGTACGCTACCCGCAAAGAGTGGACAGGCTGGTTCTGGTTTCCACCAGTGCCGGCGGAGCGGACCACGTTCCCATGTCACAGGAGACGCTGGCCCTCCTGATGCAGCGGCAAGGGGAACCGCGCCAACTCATTCGGAAGCGACTCGGGCTGGCGTACTCCAAACAATTCATGCAAGAAGCCGACGTTGACCACCTCATCGATCTGCGCCTGCAGGATCCGCAGCCGCAACACGCTTACATGGCACAGGTCATGGCCGGGGCGAGCTTTGATCTTTCCAAACAGGCCGCGACCATCGCCGCCAGAACCCTGGTTACAGCCGGTGACGCAGACCTGCTCGTGCCTATCGCCAACGCTCACAATTTGCAGAGCAAACTACCTGACAGTGAGCTTAAAGTTTACGAAGATTTGGGACACCAGTTCTTCGTGGAAATCCCGGACATCTTCAACCGGGATGTCATCGAGTTTTTGACACGGGTACCCCAGCAAGAGGTAAGGAAATGAAGACATTCTACAAAGAAATAGTAGAGGATTTCGGCATCGGCTACTTGAAGTTCGGCCATAGTGAGCTTATGGGACGGGTGATTGGATTCTTATTGTCCTGCACATCGGCCAGCTCCGTCGACGACATCTGTCGCGAACTCAAAGTGACCAAGACGCCCGTCAACCAAATATGTAGACGACTGGAAGACCTCAAGCTTATCCGCAGGGTTAGAAAGAGCGGCGAACGGAAATACTACTACGAGATCTCCAATGATGTTTTCCTGCAGGCGGGAATAAACCAGTCGCGCCTTTATGAAGATAACATCCAGGTAGCAGAACGTCATCTGCAGGCTTTGCTGGCAAAATACATTGAAGCTGACGGCCCGGATAAGGCGGCGCTCAAGGCCATCTGCGAAAGACTGATTCGTATGCGGGAATTCCACTTCCGGCAGGTGCAGGCCTACCAGAGGTTCATATCTGAATGGCGCACGAACAAGAATGCGCTCCCCTCTGTCGACGAGTACGCGGCGTCGGTCGGTCTGAACGCAGCGTGACTGGCTTTTGACAGGGTCAGGACGCTGCCTGGCGTTAAGACACTCGGGTAAGCACCTCCTGAAACCAAAACGTAAGGCGTGGATCGTGTAGGTAAAACACTGGACAAATCGAAATGAGACTCAAAAACAAAGTCGCGATTATCACCGGCGCCGGGTGCGGTATCGGTAAACAAACCGCCCTCACATTTGCGCAAGAAGGTGCAAGTATCCTGGCCGCCGACATCAACCGTGAATCGGGCCAGAAAGTAGCAGACGAAATCACATCGGCGGGCGGCCGGGCAATTTTCCAAAAGGCCAATGTTGCAAGCGTAACCGGCGTTGAGCAAATGATAGCCGCCACGTTGAAAGAATTCGGCAGGATCGACATTCTGATCAACAATGCCGGAATCGTCATGGACGCCCGGCTGGTGAAAATGGCAGTGGAGCAGTGGGATCGGGTGCTGGATGTCAATTTGAAGGGTGTTTTCCTGTGTGGCCAGGCGGTGGCGCGCACGCTGATCGAACAAGGGTCGGGTGGTGTTATTTTAAACGCCAGCTCCGTGGTCGGCTTGTACGGCAATTTTGGACAATCCAACTATGTGGCCAGCAAAGCCGGCGTCATAGGAATGACAAAAACCTGGGCGCGCGAACTGGGGAAACACGGCATTCGGGTGAACGCCGTCGCCCCGGGTTTTATCGCCACGGAAATACTGCAGAAGATGCCGGAGAAGGTAATCGAAATGATGGTCAGCAAAACGCCTTTGAACAGAATGGGTCGCCCTGAAGACATCGCGCACGCTTACCTTTTTCTGGCGTCAGAAGAGGCCTCCTTCATTACCGGCACGGTGTTGTCGGTTGATGGCGGCATTGTCAGCTAGGGGTACAGAAACTACCGACCTTAAGACGGATGACCTAATGATATTATGCGAAGCTGCAGACGGAACCCACATTTTTGTTGAACAGCAAGGCAGCGGCGAACCTCTGATGCTCATTCCCGGCCTGGGTGCCGGCGCCTGGCTCTGGTCAAGTGTCCAGGATGAGCTTGCTCGACATCATCAGCTCATTATGCCGGAGTTGCGCGGCAGTGGCCGGTCAGATAAACCGGACATGCGCTACTCGGTAAAGCTCTTTGCCGAAGACCTGCAGGACGTGCTGCAGCAGATGGAGGTGGACAGAATTCATCTTCTCGGCGTTTCAATGGGTGGGTTTGTAGCTCAGCAGATGGCAGCAAAATGGCCGGGACTCGTGGCATCTCTCACCCTCGTTTCTACTTCCTGCGGCGGTGACGAACAGATCGGACCCAGCGGCGAAGTCCTCAGCAGATTGATTCGCCCCAAAGGAAAAACCAAAAAGGAACGTCTGGAAGACGGCTACGATCTCAGTTTCACCAGCTCGTTCGTGGCGGACAACCCGGAGCAGCTTGCCGCGATCACTGCCTGGCGGGTACGTTATCCGCAACCCCAGTTGGCTTATTACCGGCAGCTCCTGGCGGGCAATTGTTTTGACGGGTCAACTTCCAGTTCCGACATCAGCGCACCGACCCTGATTTGTGCCGGCAAAGACGATGAGCTGGTGCCGCTGCAGGATGTCTATGCGCTGGGACATCAGATAGAGCAAGCCACGTTACGGGTCTTCGAAGGAAAACATCTTTTCTTCTACGAAAACAACATCCCGTTCACCCGGGCTTTACTCCAGTTCCTTTCCGAGAACAGGATTGCAGCCAAGCAAAGCCCCCATGCACCCAAGCTGGACCAGAGGTCCGTCTGACCATGTACATCGGTGACTACCTGACAAGACGCTGTGTTTACACACCGGATAAGGTCGCGATTGTGGACGCGACCGCCGATGCCACGGTCAGGCACACCTACCGGGAGATGAATTTGCGGGCCAATGCCCTGGCCTTCGCGCTGCAGGCCCGGCAAATCGAAAAGGGCGACCGGGTGGCGATGCTGGCGCACGACGGGCCACACTTCTACGATGCGTTCTTTGCCTGCGGCAAGATTGGGGCGGTGTTCGTGCCCTACAACTGGCGCTTGCATCCACGGGAAGTTGCGGACCAGATCAGCCTGACTGCCCCAAAAATTCTCCTGCACAGCAACGCTGCTACCTTTGAGCCTATTCTGCAACACCTGCGCGGCTGCACTGACAGACCCGACTTTTGGCCACTGGATGGCGACGCTCCGCTGTCAAATCACGATCTCCGCCCTGAAAAATGTGAAACGCTCACCGAAGACGATACGGCCTGCCTGCTGTTTACCGGGGGCTCCACCGGCGCGCCCAAGGCAGCTCAAATCAGCCACAAACAGGTCGTTTGGAATACTTTTAACGCGCTGCTCGGTGATGTGCTCGGCACAGACACGTTCTTAAATATCTTTCCAATGTTTCATGCGGGCGGCTTGTTCGCGTTTTCGATTCCCATGCTGATATTGGGGGGCACGATCGTGCAAACCAGTACGTTTGAACCGGAAAGGACGCTCGCTCTGATGGCCCAAGAAGCGGTAACGATCTTTGGTGGCGTGCCGACCATTTTTCAAATGCTGACCGAGGCAGACAACTGGGAGAAGGCCGACCTCACCTCGCTCAGGTACTGCCTGAGTGGTGGCGCGCCCCTGCCCGTCGACCTCATCGAGAAATACAGGAAGCAAAAAGGCGTAGTCTTCCGGCAAGGGTTCGGCATGACGGAGTTCGGTCCGGATGTCTTTTCATTGGCCAGTGAGGATGCGGTCCGCAAAGCGGGATCCATAGGCAAGCCCAACTTTTTTGTGGATGCAAAAATAGTCGTGTCGGCCACCGGCGAACCTGCCGGGCCGGGCGAAGTCGGAGAGCTGCTATTGCGTGGCCCATCCGCCTGTTCCGGCTACTTCAACAACCCCGGGGAAACCGGATCGGCTTTTGACGGCGACAACTACTTCCACACCGGCGACCTGGCCTCTGTTGACGACGAAGGTTATTTCTTCATTGTGGACCGGCTCAAAGACATGTTCATCAGTGGCGGCGAGAACGTCTATCCGGCAGAAATCGAAGCCGTCCTGCACCGGTATGCGGGTGTCAGTCTGTGCGCGGTCATCGGCATCGATGATGCCAGGTGGGGCCAGGTCGGCTGCGCGTTCGTAACCGCCAGTCCGGGGGCAAACGTCGACCCGGACGCAGTCATCGCATTCCTGGCGGATAATCTCGCCAAATACAAAGTTCCGAAAAAGGTGATGGTCATGGCAGAATTGCCGATCTCGGGTGCGGGCAAGGTCCTGAAAACAGAACTGCGCAAACTGGTGACGAACAATGACTAGCGAGAAACCGGGCATAGGCATTGTCGGTGTTGGCATGTATGTGCCAGAGCAAGTTATGACCGCAACCGAGGTCGCCGAACAGAGTGGCTTGCCGGAGTGGGTGGTGCGCGACAAACTGGGCCTGAACCAAAAATTCATGGCCGGTCCCGACGATCACCCCAATGAGATGGCCATCAAAGCAGCCAAGGACTGTCTGGCAAAATGCGCCCTGGACCCGAAGGAAATCGACGTGGTGCTTTGTACCACGGAAGAATGGAAGGAATACCTTCTTTGGACCGCCGGTATCCACCTGGCCCACGAGATCGGCGCAAGCAATGCCTGGGCCATGGACGTTCACATGCGCTGCTGCACAACCATTGCCGCCATCAAGCAGGCCAGGGACATGATGCTGGCAGATGAGGACGTCAACACTGTCATGATTGCAGGTGGATACACCATAGGCGATTTCATCAACCTGAAAAACCAGCGTACAAGCTTCCTGTTCAACATTGGTGCGGGAGCAGGCGCCATGATTCTACGCAAAAACTGGCCTGCGAATCGAGTGCTCGGCAGCCACCTTATGAGCGACGGCTCCATGAGCAAACACGTCATTGTACCGGCCAGCGGCACAATGCAGCATCCCACCGACGCCGCTGTCGAGCAGAAGCAGTTCTTCTTCGACCTGGTCGAACCTGAGTTGATGAAAAACCGGCTCAACCAGGTTTCCATGGATAATTGGATGCACTGCATAGACGAAGCGCTGCGCAAGAGCGGGAGCAGTGAGGATGGCCGGCCCTACACGCGCGCGGATGTGACTTTCCTGAATATGGTGCTGGTCAAGCCCTCGGCCCATGCCGACATCCTGCAGCGGCTCGGGCTGACCTGGGAGCAGACGGTTTACCTGTCGGACTACGGCCATATCGGTGAGCAGGACAGCATCATCACGATAGTTGAAGGGCAAAAACAGGGCAAGCTCAAAGAAGGTGATTTGATGATCATGCTCGGAGCCGGCATCGGGTATGTTTGGGGCGCCGCCTGCATAAAATGGGGCAAAGCGAAAAAATGAAGCTGTGCACACAGGTGAAAATCTGAAAAGCTCATGGCAGCAGCGAAATCACACTACGCCACAGACTGGTTGCACAAGCGGGCACAACTGACCCCCATGCGCATTGGGTTGGAGGATGCCGGCACGGGTCAGCAACTTACCTTTCAGGAATGGAACGCACGAGCAAATCAGAGCGCTCACTTCCTGGCCGCTCTCGGTGTCGGCAAGGACGACCTGGTGGCAGTCTACGCGTGCAACTGCATCGAGTATTTGGACCTCTTTTTTGCATGCGGCAAATTGGGAGCAATTCTGCACAATCTGAACTGGCGCCTTACGGCTTTGGAATTACAGAAAATCATTAGTGCTGCCGCGCCCAAAGTACTCTGTTACTCTTCGGAATGGCTGGCACAAGTGCGGGAGTTAGGCTCGGTGTTGACCACGATTAAGACAATCGTCGCCATGCAGGAGGCGGTAGACAACGCTCATCTTCTCCTGGCAGAACGGGCAAGGCAATCGTGTGAGCAACCGCCAGCAGCGGAGCTGACCATGGATGACACTTGGGGCATCTACTACACCGGCGGCACCACCGGTTTGCCCAAAGGAGCCATCCTGACGCACGGCAATATGACCTGGAACAGCATTAACACCGTGACCAGTTGGGGGCTCACAGCCGGGGACGTGGCCGCCCTGCAACTACCTCTGTTTCATATCGGCGGTCCAAATATCTTCATGCTGCCCTTGGTGCACGTTGGTGGCAAAACCATCCTGTGCAAGGAATTTGATGTCGACGAAACCTTTGACCTGATTGCCGACGGCGGTCTGAGTATGTTCGTCGGCGTGCCGACCATGTACATCATGATGCAGCAGCACCCACGCTGGCATGCGACGGACTTTTCGGGACTTAAGTTGGTGATAAGCGGCGGCGCACCCTGTCCGCACCCGGTGATGGAAAAATTTTGGGACAAAGGGGTCGACTTCAAGCTCGGCTACGGCCTGACCGAAGCGTCGGGCAACAATTTCTGGCTTCCGCCTGAAGATGTGCAGCGCAAGCCAGGATCCGTGGGGTACCCTTTGTTCCACATCCAAACAAAAATCATCCGGGACGACGGCAGTGAATGCGGTGGTGAGGAGGCGGGGGAGCTCCTTATTGCCGGGCCGCACATTACGCCGGGCTACATGAACATGCCACAGGAAACTGAAGCCGCGATTAGAGACGGATGGCTGCACACCGGGGATCTGGCTCAAAGGGATGCTGAAGGATATTACTACATAGTTGGCCGGAGCAAGGACATGTTCATAAGTGGCGGCGAAAATGTCTACCCGGCTGAAGTCGAAAGCGTCATGCACTCTCATCCAGCGGTTTCCGAAGCAGCGCTGATAGGAATGCCTGACGAGAAGTGGGGTGAAGTAGGTAGGGCGTTTGTGGTGCCAGAGCAAAATGAATCTTTAACTGAGGCGGAACTGAGAGACTATCTTCTGGCAAGGATCGCGAAATACAAAGTTCCGAATTCCGTCATTTTTTTGACGGTGCTACCCAAGACAGCAATAGGCAAAATAGACAAGAAAGTGCTTCTGAAAGAATATCTAACAAACCAATCCTAACAGCCACCAGGTAGGAGGTGATAGCCCAGGCCCGAGGCAACAGTTCTGAAGCAAGAGTGTGTTAACAAACATAACGTAGGAGGATACCATGCAGTTTTTCAAAATCTTATTTGCTCTGGTTTGTGTTTTGCTCCTGAGTACCTCGCTGGTATGGGCACAAACCGGAACTATTCAGGGGACAGTGACAGATGAAAACGGCAAAGCCCTGCCGGGCACGAATGTCCAGTTGGTCGGTACTCAGTTCGGAGCGGCGACACAAAACGACGGCTCCTACACCATCAAGGACGTGCCTGCGGGCGAGTACATGCTCAAAGCTACTTACATCGGCTTTCAGGAAATGACCGCATCAGTCACGATTACAGGGGATGCTGTCACGACTCTGGCCCTGACCTTGCAGGAAGGTTCCGTTTTCGGGGAAACCCTGGTGGTGACAGCTTCGAAGCGGCAGCAAAAAATCACCGAAGCTCCGGCCACAATCGACGTGATTTCTGCGCGCCAAATCGATGAGCACCCCTCCTCTAATCTGGGAGAGCTACTGGCTTACGAAAAGGGCGTAGATTATATCCGCACCGGCGTCCTCGGTACCGGCTTGAACATCCGGGGCTTCAACAGCGCCTTTAATTCCAAGAACCTGCAGATGAATGACAATCGCCTGTCAACCCTGATCGCCACCGGCCTGCCACTGGGCGCGCTGGGTACGACTGTCAAAGAGGATGTCGAGAGAATCGAGATCATTCTGGGACCCAACGCGGCTCTCTACGGTCCAAATGCGCATAACGGTCTCATCAATACCATCACCAAGGATCCGCGCACATCGGAGGGCACGACCTTTGCCGGCGGTGGCGGCAGTCACAGCACATTTTCCGGAAGGGTCAGGCACGCCAAAGTCGTCAATGAAACCTTCAGGTACAAGGTGAGCGGCGAATACACCCAGGGGGAAGAGTTCAACTTCGTGGATTCTGTTTACGTCGGTGGGGCAGCGTTTAATGAATTGCTGCTGGATCGTGACTTTGACTCCATCCGTGGCGAGGCGTCGTTCTACTTCAGTCCCAATCCCGAGTCCGATTTTATCATCACCGCCGGCGCCAGCAATAGCAACAACATCGGTGTCACCAACGCAGGCAGAAACATGATCAAAGACTGGCGCGTCTTTTTCGGGCAAGCGCAATACGTCTCTCCGAGATTCTTTGCCCAGGTCTATCACTCCTGGAGCATCACTGATGACACTTTTGCCATGAACCAAAGAACGCAAAACTACCTCAGTTTTATCAATGCTGGCTTTTCGGAGCAGGAATCCGTGGAACGTTCTCTGCATGAACAATGGAATGCGACTTTCGGTATTCCGTTAAATCGTGAATCCAACTTCCAGGATGATTCCCGGCGCGTAAATGCCGAAGCGCAGTACAACAACACCTGGGAAGGATTTGAAGTCACTGGCGGCGTGCAGTATCAAAAGGACATGGCCGACAGCAAAGGTACCTTTCTGATCGACAATGGCGGCTCGATTGACCTGGACCAGGTCGGCGTGTACACCCAGGTCGAAAAAGCGTTGGGCGAAAGCGGGTTCCGGGCAATTGCCGCGGCACGCGTGGATGACCATGAGTTTTACGGCAGCAACTTCATCCCGAAGGGCGGCTTGCTGTATACTCAGGGCAGCGGAACCTGGCGCCTGACCTATGGTAAGGGCATCGCAGCGCCCACGATTCTGAACCTGAGCGCCAATATCTTTGGCGGCTTGTTGCTGGGCAATGGCGAAGGCTTTACGCTGGCGGACGGCAGCGCCATCCCGAAACTGGAGGTGGAAACCATCCAGACCGTGGAAGCCGGATACAAAGGCATCGTGTCCGACAAACTCTTCATCGACAGCAATGCCTACATCAATTTTCACGAGGAGTTCATCAGCCCGCTCATTAACATTGCCGGAACCAGCCCGGTGACGCAACGCGGCGGACGTCCCATCAGTGATGTTCTGCCCGGCCAGGACCAGGCCGCCTTTCTGCTGACTTATTTGAACTTCGGGCAGGTCACGACTTATGGTTTTGATTTCGGCCTGAATTATTTCGTCAACAAGAATGTCAGTGTGAAGGCCAACTACTCCTTCTTCGATTTTGACCTGGATTCCGATGACCCCAAAAACGACGGCAACCGCGACGGCCAGGTGCTGGAAACCGACCTGCCGATCAACGCGCCGAAGCACAAACTCAACGTGGCACTCACCGCAAACCGGGACGAATGGTTTGGTATGCTCGGCGCACGCTGGGTCGACGAGTATGACTTCTTCTCAGGCATCAACGTTGCGGCCGCAACCAACACCGACCTGATTGTGGGCGGCGATCCGGTTGTCGAAGGCCAACGCGTGGGTAGAGATTTCAACGAAGGACCGCTCGGCGGCTATGTGAACTTCGACGTCAGCGTCGGTTATAGGGCCACACGCAACCTGGCTGTTTCTGCCCAGGTGATCAATATTTTCGACTCGGAAGTGCGGGACTTTGTGGCATCACCGTCCATCGGGCGCTTGTTTGCAGCCGAACTGAAATACACCATCTACTAGACCTACAGGACAAGGAATCCCGGAGTACCTGCGACTCCGGGATTCTTTGCTTAACCCCACACTCCGATGCATCACTTTGATTGGCTAAAAAGGCACGCCGAGCGCAATCCGCACAAACCAGCCATATTTGACCAGGGGACGGGCAGATCGCTGACCTATCGCCAGTTCAACCGGCGCGCGAACCGCCTCGCGTCCTTCCTGCAGAGCGATCTCGCCATCAGGCCGGGCGACCGCGTTGCGATTTTAGCAAAAAACTCTCCGCAGTACTTTGAAGCGCTTTTTGCCTGCAGCAAGATCGGCGCGATCCTCAATACGTTGAATTGGCGCCTGGCTGTTCCGGAACTCACTTACATCATGCAGGATTGCGAAGCACGCGTGCTCATCCATGACGCCGAGTTTTCACAAGCCGCCCGAGTTTTGCAGAAAAAGATACGGATCGAACATCCGCTGGTCATAGGTGACGAGCCTTCGGAAGAGAACGCCCTGCCCTATGCCACCGCATTGGCACAAGGCTCTCCCGCAGACTTTGCCGGACCGCAGCTCTCCTATGACGACACCTGGGCGATCATCTATACCTCCGGCACCACCGGTCAGCCTAAGGGCGCGCAAGTTACCTATGGAAATTTCTTCTACAACGCCGTCGGCAGTGGGCAGGCCATCGACTTAAGCTCGCGTGACAGCAATCTGGTGGTTCTGCCGGCCTTTCACATCGGGGGCCTGGGCTTGTTCGCCTGCCCCACTTTTCATTGCGGCGGAACGGTAGTGGTGATGCGCGAGTTCGATCCGGCCCTGCTGCTGCGCAGCATTGAGCAGCACAGCGTTACGGTGGTCCTGCTGGTGCCCGCCATCTATCTCGCCTTGCAGCAGTATGCAGGATTCGACAGCTTCGATCTCAGCAGCGTCAGAGTCTGGTGCAGCGGTGGTTCGCCACTGCCGGCGTCGTTGATTCAAGATTATGCAAAAAAAGGCATCATCATCCGCCAGGGCTTTGGCATGACTGAGACCGGCCCCACCGTTTTTTTAATCTCAAAAGAAGATGCCGTCGACAAGGCAGGGTCGGTCGGCAAGCCCGTGCTGCACACCGAAGTTTGTCTGATGGACGAGGCGCACAACAAGCTCGGCCCCAACCAGGTAGGCGAACTCTGCATTCGGGGCAACGTTACCAGCGGTTACTGGAAGCGTCCGGAAGCCACGGCCGAAGCCATTGTCGACGGTTGGCTGCATTCCGGCGATGCGGCGCGCTACGATGACGACGGCTGTTACTACATCGTGGACAGGTGGAAAGACATGTACATTTCGGGCGGGGAAAATGTCTATCCCGCCGAAATCGAAGCGATCCTGTACCAACATCCTGCCGTCGCCGAGGTCGCGGTCATCGGCGTGCCTGACCCGAAATGGCAGGAAGTCGGCAAAGCTGTCGTGGTCTGCAAGCCGGAAGTGGAAGCAAGCGAACAGGACCTCATCGATTTTATGCAGGATAAACTCGCGCGCTACAAAATTCCGAAATCCGTTGTCTTTGTCCCAAGCTTGCCACGAAATGATATCGGCAAGGTCCTGAAAAGGGTCCTGAGGCAGCAGTATGCGTAAGCGTCCGGGGAAGGCATGCTAGACGTCGGCATTGCCGGGATCGCGACCTACATTCCGGCCGGCAGGATTACCAGCGCTGAAATCGCGAAACGCAGCGGCATACCCGAAGCGGTCATCCGCGAGAAATTCGGCATTCATCAGAAGACGAAAGCAAACGACCGGGAAATGCCTTCCACAATGGCGTTGGCGGCGGCCCGGTCGTGCCTGAAGTCCGCCGGCATTGCCGGTGCTGAACTCGATGCCGTGATCTATTTTGGCAGTGAATACAAAGACCACTACGTTTGGGCATTATCAACCTGGCTGATAGAACAGATAGGGGCGCGTCGTGCGTTCGGGTTTGACATGTACGCGACCTGCACCGGCCTGATTGTCGCGCTGCAAATGGCGCGGGACATGCAGCGTGGTAACCCGGCTCTGAATAATGTGCTTCTGGTAGGCGCTTCACGTGAATCCGACCTGCTGGATTATACCGATCCTCTCTCCAGGTTTATTTTTAATTTTGCCGACGGCGCCGGCGCAGTGCTGCTTCGCAGAGATTACGCCCGCAACAGAATTCTGGACATCGACTTCAAATTCGACGGCCGGTTTTCGAGATGCGTGCAGGTACCGACGATCGGAACAGAAGCTTTCGGTAAGGTAGAACAGTTCTCGTCCGCTGGCAAGCCCGCGTTCAGAGTGAGTCAACCCGAAAAGATGAAGGCAGAGCTGGACCCGGTTTCAGTTACGAATTTTGCGGAAGTCATCACCAACGTTGTTCGCAAGTCGGGGTACACACCCGCGGATCTGGCTTTGATTGCCCTGTTGCACGCCAAGCGCTCGTACACGTTGTCCGTATTACGGGAGTGCGGTATCTCGGAAGACAAGATCCTGTACGCCTGGGACTACGGCCACATTCAAACCCTGGATACCATCCTCGCTCTCCAGCGCGCTGTCTCTTGCGGCAAAGTCAGCGACGGCGACTTCGTCGTACTGGCCTCAGCCGGAGCCGGCTATAGTTGGGGGGCAGCCGCAATTGCGTGGGGATAAGATCGCAAATTCACCAACGGGGATCCGGAAATGACGTTCGCATGGAGTCTTTTTGTCGTCTATCTGCTCGGGACTTCGTACCTGGCCTGGCTTGGGTACAAACGCACCAGGGGCTTCGATAGCTTCGCCATTGGGAAAGGCGACATGTCGCCCTTCGTGGTGGGGATCACGCTGGCCGCCAGCACTGCCTCAGCGGCCACCTTTATCATCAACCCCGGCTTCATCTACGTGCACGGCCTGGCCGGATTCATGCATTTTGTGGTGGCGGTCGGCTTCGGATTTTGCATAATGCTGGTCTTGCTGTCTTTCCGCTTCCGCAAGATCGGAGCAAGCAACAAAGCGCTGACCATGCCGCACTGGATCGGCACGCGCTACCAGGCCAGTGGTTTTGCCCTCTATTTTGCGGTCATAAATCTCTTCGCTTTGGCGTTTGTCGTGCTGATCGTGGGTGGGCTTTCCATCGTCATGCAACAACTACTCGGTGTCTCAAATGTGGTGGCGCTGGTCATCATCATCGGTTTTGTGACCGGCTATGTCTTCGTGGGTGGTACCTACGCGCACGCATTCACTAACACGCTGCAAGGCTCGCTGATGCTGATCGTTTCCCTGATTATTATTATCTCGGGCGTGAAGTACTTCGGGCAGGCGCCAGCAGGCCTGTTCGAGCATATAGCCCGGCAGGACCCGAGCCTGGTCGCCTGGGTTAACCCGCAGAGCAACTTGTTCAACAGCGTCTTTTCCATCTATGTCAGCGGCTGGATCGTTGGGGCCGCGCTGGTCATTCAACCCCACATCCTGACAAAGGCACTTTACGTAAAAACAGATAAGGCCGTTAGAAACTACCTGACTATCGCCATTCTGGCGCTGGTCGTCTTCTTTCTGCTGCCCATAGCCGGTTTTTACGCCCGGCTGGCGGTCAACCCGGAGCAATTCCTCGACGCCACCACCGGGTTATTTCGGCAGGATTTGGTTATGACGGTTTACCTGAAGAATGTCTTTCCGGGCTGGCTTTTTACGGTAATGAGCATCGTCCTGCTGGCCGCAGGCATGTCGACCCTGGACGGCATCCTAGTTTCCCTCTCCACCATCAGCGCCAACGACCTGGTCATGAACCTGATAAAACGCTTCGGCAAACAGCGACTCTCCGAAGCTGAGCAGCTCGCCTATGCTTATAAAATCAGTCATGCCGTCCTGGTGGCCATCGCCGCCGCGGCTTTCCTCATTTGTCTCAATCCGCCCAAATTGCTCGGCATTTTCGGGCAGGTCGGCGTTTACGGAATGGTGGTAGCGGCAGTCCCGCCGATCCTCGGTGGCATCCTGTTCGAAAACATCCCTTTGAAACTGGTTTGGACGGCTTCTGTTTTGGGTCTCGCCGGACATTTCCTCCTCTTCTTCTTTGGCAGCCGGTTATTCCCGGACTCCGGACTTGCGTTCGCCAACCCGGGCGTCACTTCGACCATCGCTTTGCTGCTGACCGTCCCGCTCACCTTTGCAGGCGCCTGGCTGGCAAAACCTGGAATAACAGACGAGGAAAGTTGTTCTGAATTAGAGTGACGCTAAGCCCATCGCGCACCGGCTGCCGGACCAGTTGCCATAGCAGGACCGCGGAATAGCAGAGCCTGTTGCCGGCTGCCACTTATAATTGTTGTTAGCCTGCGCTATTCATAGACACCTTGATTGTCATCCTGGAAGGATCTTTTTTGGTAAAGCCTGTGCTCGTTTTTCGCTATCGGACCTGTTCAAAAAGGATTCCTCCTGACTGTGGTTGGTTAGATATGTGCACAATACTCTGATTCATGAAATATCCAGTGGAGGTATTGGACTAAGCCTGTGAAACAGATTCTTTACGTTGCCGACCCCATGTGCTCCTGGTGCTGGGGATTCTCGCCGGTGCTGGCGCAACTGCGGGCGCAGTTTGCTGCCAACCTGCAGTTTCACCTGGTGCTCGGTGGCTTGCGACCTGGGAGCACCGAAACCATGAATGACCAGGAACGGGCCTACATTTTGCATCATTGGCATGAAGTCCATCAGAGGACCAGCCAGCCGTTTCGTTTCCAATCCCTCAATCGTGAAGACTTTATCTACGACACCGAACCTGCGAGCCGGGCGCTTGTCGTGGCCCGTGAGCTGGCGCCAACAGCGGTCTTCGATTACCTGACAGCTTTGCACCGGACTTTCTATGCCGAAGGAAAGGACATTACGAAACCAGCGCTCCTGGCAGAGATTGCCGGCCGCTTTGGCATCGCCGAAAACCGATTCATGGCGGCATTTGAATCGCCGGCTGCAACAGCAGAGACCGTGCAGGATTTCCGTGATGCGCGCATGCTGGGTATCAACGGCTTTCCCTCGCTTGTGTTCAAGAATGGCCCGGAGCAATTCGTGCTCTGCCGGGGGTACCAGAGCCTGGAAGAACTGCAACCACGATTTGAAGAATTGTCCAGGGTCGGGGACGTCTAACCGCGCCTCCTCTTTTACATCAATAAATTCTCTACTTCGGCAACTCAATTCAGATTTCCGCTTGACATTCCCGCCACGTCGCGCTATTTTGAAATCAGACACGGGCATCCTCTTAAGTGTCGTACCTCGCAATCAGTCTTTTCGGTTCTCAACCATCTCTTACAAGAAGCAAACGGGAGAGGAAAATGGCTTATCCGACCGCAATCGCACCCACTTCTATCAGCGCTCGATTTAACGTCAACTGGATCGTAAACAAACAGTCGGATATCATGTGGTTCATCGGCGGAGCGCTGTTCGGCTATGCGATCTTCCTGATGCATGCAGCCATGCAGTTAGACATGCTGACGGTCTGGTTTCTCTGGATCATGTTCATCGACACACCGCATTTCTTCGGAACCTATTCCCGCACCTATTTTGACAAAGAAGAGTGGCAGCACAGAAAGAGGCTGTACATCGGCAGCCTCGCATGGTTTCTGGTCGGACCAGGCATGATTCTTTTCTCCTACCTTTTGTTCGAAAGCGGCACCGATAACTACCGGGTGCCGTATGTCATCTTTATCGTTTTCTTCAATCTGTGGGCGTATTGGCATGTGGTGCGCCAGCACTACGGCATCATGGCGTTGTACAAGCGCAAGAACGGAGACTTCAAGCCGTTGGATCTTCGTATTGATCAGGCCGTGCTCTACGTCGGGCTGATCGCACCCTTCGTCGCGTTTGTGATTCGGCATCCGCAAGCGCGTACGATTCTGGGCCTGTACAGTTCGCTGCCACCGTATCCGGCGGACTTTGGCCTGACCTCGCTGCTCTCCGCTTCCTATTGGGCACAGCTCAACTGGGAGCATATCGTGGTCCTGATCTCCATGTTTGCTGTGCTGGCGGTAACGCTGGTCTTCTTCGCGCGCCAGGTCCAGCTTTGGCGGCAAGGCGCCACCCTGAATCTCCCGAAGTTACTTTTCCTGACCGCGTTGGTCCCGCTTTACGCTTTCATCTGTTACCACCCTGCGGTGTTCACGGCGCCGCTGATTACTTTCTCAGCGTTTGTCACCATCTATCATGATGTGCAGTATCTGGCCATCGTCTGGTTCTACAACAAGAACAGATATCACAAAGCCGGGGCCAGCGCCAGCCAATACGGTATTGCCAGCAAGATCAGTCGCAATTTCTTCACCTTCATGGGATGCGCGATCCTGATGGGTGCCATCTTCCGCTTGCTCGGATGTTCGCTGGAGCTGCATCCGGGTTGCGGTGTCTTGGTTCTGACCAGCAAACAAATACTGTTCGGAACGCTGTCGACAAAAGAGCTGTTGGCAGCCCTGCTGCTCGGCTTTTCAATGCATCACTACTTCGTGGATCAGTATATTTGGAGACCCAGCAAAGACTCGGAATTGAGGCAGGATCTAAAAATCAAACCTGCGTCAGCCTGACTGTAGAGGGATTCGTTAGCGCGTATCTTGAATTGCTGAATGCTTCCGAATCTTAGACTTGGAGATTTTCGCGAGGCATCTAATAACTTCTAATCTTGGTAACCATGGAATATGAATCTGCGATCGGGCCGTTTGGCGGCGGCTGGCATACATGGACAATGTTGCTTGGCCAACAGGGATTGACAGCAGTTGCTTATAGCGCAAAGGATTCGATAAAGTTTGGTTTCAATCAACAGCTTGGTTTTCCCAAAGATCCTCATTTGGGTTTTAGGAATCGTGTAAATGAAGGCTCGGGAGTCACTATCCCGAGTAGGGTTCGTCGGATGGACTTTGAGCTTGCCGCTGTTAAAAGCATCTGTGGTAAGATTCGTCAGGCACAAAATCAGATTATTATTGAAACTGTCAACGGGGACGCCAAAAAATTCATCATCTGGGATCGTGCCCAAACGGAGCGGTATTTCGAGATGCTCAAGAGTCTATATGGCCAGATATATACAGAGGAAGGCAAGCCGACGACCCGATTAGGGAAAATCATGAAATCCTGAAGGTCATGGTTTGCTGCCCCTCTGTGAAGCGCGCGCGGCGGAGATAGAGCGATAGCATTCCAGAAAAGCCGGTTGGAGCGTGTTTCATAAACCCAGCTTGGTGTCGGATTCACGCTTTGCGGTGTCCGGCCTCTGAGGGAGTCGGCAGCTTGGTGGCGTCGGTCAGGCGCTAACTTGTGTGTCAAGCCGACCAAAAGGGCATAGGCGATCTGAACAATCCAAGGCGGTTGGGAAGGAATTAAGTAGCATCGATGCGGTGTGCTCACTTTCCCTCTGCGGCTCACACCGCCGTTCTTAATCGTGAGTTGCGCCTTGTGGCAATGCCAGTCACGCTGCGGTCGGGAGGCCACCCCGACCAAACCTGCCAAGAATTCGGTTGATACTGGCGCCAAAAATCGCCACATTGACGGCCAGTCACGGCTATCCGCGTCCGCTCTTCTGCGCTGCATCCGTGCAACATGGAACGAGGGACGCCAGCCATTTTCTAACCGAAGAGTATCTGCCACGTTTCCGGTGCAACAGATCTCCCACGTAGTTGTCTGAACCCGCAATCCGGCGAGCGGAGGGTTCAGCGATTCCTGCTTGACATTGTGGACCGGTTCTCGTACAAAGAACCGACCAGGAGAGTACCCTGTCCGACAGAGTTGACATCGTTCACAAGCGCCTCCTTAAAGCCCTGCCCGCCACAACAGTATTGCGGGATGAACCGCTTTCAGGATACTGCAACTGGAAGGCTGGCGGGCCGGCTGAATTGTTCGTGTTGGCCAAATCGAAGCGCGATCTGAGCGCGGCCGTCCGCATAGCACATGAGCATGCACTACAAACAACAATCATCGGTTTCGCGGCCAATAGCCTGGTGTCTGACGCGGGCGTCGACGGACTGGTTATCCTCAATCGGGCTGACAGGATTCACTTCATGCCTGACTATTTGGTTGAAGCTGATTCGGGAACAAACCTGGCTACCCTGGCTCGCCGGGCAGCAAAACAAGGGTTTGGAGGATTGGAATTCCTGATCGGCATTCCGGGAACTGTCGGGGCCGCTGTCTTCGGCAACACCGGTACGCGCCAGCAGTGGATAAGCGAAGTTGTGGAGCGTGTCGAGCTCCTGGGGGAGAATGGTAAATCAAGGTGGATCGAAGCCCGCCGGCTGACATTCTCGTACCGGGCCAGCGAACTCCAAGGAGGGAATGACGTCGTCCTGAGCGCTGTTCTGCGCGGGCACGCGCGCGAGCACGCCGAGATCGAGGCCAGAATGCAGGATTATCTCGGGTTGCGCAAGAACCAACCCGGCGGTTCGAGCGGTGGCTCGGTGTTCAAGAATCCGCCGGGTGACTTTGCCGGACGCCTGATCGAAGCGTGCGGACTGAAGGGCGAGCAAAAAGGTGGTGCCGAAATCTCGCCGATGCATGCAAATTTCATCGTAAATAAGAAGGAAGCGACCGCAAGCGATATCAGATATTTGATCGAATTGGCCAGGGCGAAGGTGAAGGAACGATTTAGCATCCTTCTGGAGGAGGAGATTAAATATCTTGGCAAATGGTCGTAGCGAAAACCTATGAGTGAGTGGCATATCAACGGTGGCAATCCGCTCCGTGGTGAAATAAAAATTGCCGGCGCCAAGAACGTTATCGTCAAGGCGATGATTGCGGGCATGTTGACGGATGACGAAGTTCGCCTGAGCAACGTGCCCATGGTGCGGGACGTGGATACAACGTCAGCCGTCATTAGGCACCTGGGGGGACAGGTCGAGAAGGATGGGCCGAATTCCATCAGACTGCGCGCTACGGCGCTTGCAAGGAATGATATCCCGGTTGAGCTGGCCAAAGCGACCCGGGCCTCGACCATGTTTGCCGGGCCGCTGCTCGCGCGCGGCGGCGAAGCCAGTATCTCCCTACCGGGTGGCGACCCGATTGGCGACCGGCCGCTCGGATGGCATTTTGATGGCCTGCGACAATTGGGCGCTTGCGTTGAACAACACCATGATACGGTGCTCCTGCAAGCCCGGCGGCTGCAGGGCGCCCACTACCGTTTCCCCAAGAATACTCACACGGGGACAGAAACGTTGATAATGGCCGCTGTTCTCGCGGACGGCTTGACGACACTGGAAAACGCAGCCCAGGAACCGGAGGTCGACAACCTGATCTTGATGCTGAACAGAATGGGGGCGAGAATAGAGCGCACACATCCGCGTAGCATCAACATCCAGGGTGTAGACAGACTAAACGGAGTCGACTTCGGGATCATGCCCGACCGCAATGAGCAAGTGTCGGTCTCGTGTATGGCTTTAGCCACCAGGGGTGACCTCTGGCTCGAACAGGCCCAGCCTGAGCAACTGACGGCCTTCCTCGACCTGCTAAGAAAAATGGATGCCGGCATCGAGGTCAGGGATACGGCGTTGCATGTCTGGTACCATACACCCCTGCAAGCTCAGAACGTCACCACCAGCCCGCATCCGGGCTTCATGACCGATTGGCAGCCTTCCATGACGACCCTGCTCACCCAGGCGCATGGCACCAGTGTTGTCCATGAGACTGTGTTTGAGCGCAGGTTCGATTACCTCGACGAGATTCATCAGATGGGAGCCAGGATTGAGCAGTTCAATCCGCAGGTGCAACGGCCGGAAGAGGTCTATAATTTTGAGCTAAAATCGAATCCAGGCAGATACGGTCATGCCGTCAGGGTGCACGGGCCGACGCAGTTGCACGGCATCAGGGTCGTGGTGAGGGATGTCCGGGCCGGCGCAGGCCTGATGCAATCCGCCCTGATGGCGCAGGGCAAAACATCCATTCTGGGCGTTGAGCATATCGAACGCGGCTATGAAAATCTGGTAGAGCGCCTGAGCGAGCTAGGCGCGGATATCCGGAAGATATCCGGACCAAGGCTGGAATCTGTCATCTGATGATGGTAAGGCATTACGTTTTCTAGTTTCACCGGCTCAGCCCAACAGGGTCGAACGATGGCCAAGATCTTTGATCTCGCCCTCCGTCGCTTTTGTGATTCGCCACCCGCAAGCGCGCTCAATTCTTGGTCTGTACAGTTCGCTGCCACCAAGCAAACAAATACTATTTGGAACTCTATCTACTAAAGAGCTGCTCGCCGGACTTCTGCTCGGCTTCTCAATGCATCACTACTTCGTCGATCAGTTTATCTGGCGGCCTAGTAAGGATTCCGGACTCCGGGAAGATTTGAAAATCAGGTCTGTGGCCACTTAATTAAAGGGGTTCTTCCTGTTTTTATAGCTCGATTGTCGGGTTCCGCGTACTTACGGGCATCTCTATTTCAGACAGCCAGCAAAAAAGTACCAACTATTGGCAAAATTTGTGTTGATCTTGTTACATGTGATTCCCAATATAGCCATAGAGTTCTGACGCAGTGCTGTTTTCTGTACAATCATACCGTTTCTATACCTGATTTTTTAGCTAGCCAGCATCTACTTCCTCTTCCGCACCTTGACGATCTAAGGTCCTTGTTGGTTTAGCACCAGTCAAGTAATACCTTCAATCCAGTTGCATCTTGATTAGAGGTTGGGGATTATCAATCGAGGCAACATTCCAAGCAGACAAACAAATGGTCAGGACGATGAAAACCTCCCTTTTCACATCTTTTCTCTTGTTGTCGCTTTTCTCCCTCACCATCGCTGGAACTACCGGCAAGATTACGGGAAAAGTCGTAGATGCCCAAACCGGAGAATCCCTGCCGGGAGCGAACATAGTTCTGCAAGGCACCTCGCTTGGAGCTGCTGCCGATCTTTCAGGCAACTACGTTATCTTGAACGTTCCTCCGGGAAATTACAAACTCACTGCCAGCATGATCGGGTATACACCCTCTGCGGTAACAGATGTAAGAGTCAATATTGATTTGACCACACGAATCGACTACAAAATGCAAGCAAGTGTGGTAGAGTTGGGAGATGAGGTGACCGTGGTCGCGGAACGCCCGGTGGTTGTTAAAGACATCTCGGCGAGTCAGGCAAACATTCAATCAGAACAAGTCGAAGTCCTTCCGGTGCAGCGTGTGCAGGATGTCGTCGGCCTGCAACCCGGTATTATCGGCACGCTTGACGATGGGATTCAAATCAGAGGCGGGGACCAGGACGAAACCGCGTTCATGGTCGACGGTTTTACGCTGCGCGATGAACGAAACAACACCCCATATACAGCGATTGCCTTAAGTTCAATTCAAGACATTCAAATTCAAACGGGCGGTTTTAGTGCTGAATATGGCAATATTCGCTCCGGTATCATAAATGTTGTAACCAAAGAAGGTAGCCTCAGCCAGTACGGCGGCACATTCACATTGCGCTACAGTCCAGCCCAAGCGAAACACTTTGGCCCCTCAGGATTTGCTCGTGACAGCTACTGGTTAAGACCATTTTTGGATGATGAAGTAGCCTGGACTGGCACCAACAACGGCGCCTGGAGCGAGAACATGAAGAAGCAGTTTCCGGAATTTGAGGGATGGAACGCCATCTCTGAGCGACTGCTACAGGACAACAATCCGGACAATGATCTCAGCCCACAAGCGGCGCAACAGTTGTTCAAATGGCAGCATCGACGACAAGGCGACCTGCAGGATCCGGATTATACACTTGATTTTGGTTTTGGCGGGCCCGTACCAATTGTCAGCCGCAAACTTGGCGACCTTCGTTTCTTTTTTGCACATCGCCAGGAACAAAACTCGTACCTGATTCGGCTTTCCAGGAATGGATTTAACGACCGCGTAACTCAACTGAAACTGACCTCAAATATTGCTCGCAACATGAAGTTAACGCTCTCAGGGCTTTACGGTCAGATCAGGGCGGTGACAAACAGTCAAGTAGGCGATCCAAGCATCTACTTCAGCCCGGAAAGTGTGGCGGACGAGCTAAGCCAGAGAAGTTTTATTAACTCTATTATGTTTGTGCCCGATTTTTATGCGCCAACCCGGATCAGGAGGGTGGACGTCGCGGCCAAATTCACCCATACACTTAGCTCCAGGACATTTTACGACGTTCAGGTCGAGCGACTTTGGAATTCTTACAAGACCAGACCGCAAAGATTGCGGGATACTGAAACAGTGGTCCGCATCTTTGGGGACAATTTCGCAGTCGACGAGGCACCGTTCGGATTTATGCCATTCCCAAGCTCGGGCATCGATGGCCTGCGCATGGGCGTGGGCATGAGCGGCGCGAGAGATTCAACGAGAATAACCACGACCTCTTTTCGCTTCGACTTGACCAGCCAGGTCAACAACAACAACCTCCTGAAAACCGGCGCGGAATTCATCGTAAACGACCACAAAGCCAGATTCGGAGGTGTCGACATTACGCTACCGGCCGGCCGGCCACAATCGCGCTGGGACAGAAAACCGGTTCGGGCTGCCGCCTATCTTCAGGACAAGATAGAGTTTCAGGGATTGATAGCCAACCTAGGATTTCGGTTGGACTATTCCGATCCGGGTGGTCAGTGGTTTGACCTTGATATTTTCGATCCCTTCTTCACCAGTAGTTTCGTAACGGGAACTGAAAACCAGTTCACTCAGGTCGGCACCGACAAGCAGCTCTACCTGAGCCCGCGTCTCGGCATTTCGCATCCGATTACAGATAACTCGAAGCTCTTTTTCAACTATGGCCACTTTTACTCAACCCCGCGAGCAGACAGGCTTTTCTTAGTTCAGCGAACCAATGACGCCAGCGTTCAGGAGATAGGTAGTCCCAATCTCAAATTGAGCCGGACCAAAGCGTATGAGATCGGTTTTGAGCAAAACCTGTACGACAAATTCTTGCTACGCGTGGCTGGCTTTTACAAAGACATCGATAATCAGCCAAATGAGGGCGAGGAAACCCAGGTTCAGGTTCTAAGCTCCGACAGCCGGGTGAACTACCTCCTTGCAGAAGACAACTTCTTTGAGGATATTCGAGGGCTTGAAGTCTCCGTGGAAAAGCGAATGGGGCGGTGGATGACCGGGTTTCTCAACTATACATTCCTGGTTGAAAAGGAAGGGTTCTTCGATCCGCTGCGCATCTTTCAAAACCCGGCCGAACAGCGGGCTTTCGACCGGCAGAGCAATGAGTCCAAAGAGAAATCAGACCGGCCAAAGGCCAGGCCATTTTTTAACGGCAACGTCACTATCAGGACGCCCAGAGATTTTGGCCCAAAACTGGGAGGACTGGGATTGTTAAACAACTGGCAGATCAACTTTCTGACAGCATGGCGGGCCGGTGCTCACACAACCTGGACCCGCGGCCGTGACCCGGCGGCGGTCGGCATTAGAAATAATGTGCAGCGGCCGGACATTTTCAATGTTGATTTACGCATGTCAAAATCCTTTCGGATGGGAGGACGGACTGTCAGATTTTTCCTGGACATCAACAACCTGCTCAACAACAAGATCTTCAATTTTGATTCATCGTTTTCCGACGGACAGGACTTCAGAGATTATATGGATTCTCTGCTTTGGCCAGAGGATATCGGCCAGCCACTCGGTTATACTCAATTTGGCAATGACAGAATCGGGGATCTGCGTCCTGAGGGAGTTGAATTCGATGCACTGGAAGCGAACCCAAACAATGATCCCGGGATAGCGGATAGAAACCAGGTCCGTAGAGACACCAAATCTTATATTGACAACCCAAACCTCAGGTGGCTCTACTATTTGAATCCCAGAGATGTTCATGTTGGGTTTCGACTTGATTTGTAATACATGTTTGACCGAGAACTCATTAATTTCTGTCATTCCGGTAATCTTTTGAGCCGGAATCCAGTGGGCTTACGCAGAAAATGCAGGCCAAACACAATGCCAGTGCTTAATCTCACGATTTTTGCGGGGCATGGCAGAGAGGCCGTTTTCGGCCAAGCACAGCATGATGATGAACAGTGGATTCCTGTTTTCGCAGGAATGAAGAGGAATTATATGTTACAGTGGGAGTATTAGGCAACTCGACCGCTAACCACTCAAATTAACCTATAACCAGGAAAAA
Source organism: Candidatus Zhuqueibacterota bacterium (assembly GCA_029262055.1). Taxonomy (GTDB): domain Bacteria; phylum Zhuqueibacterota; class Zhuqueibacteria; order Oceanimicrobiales; family Oceanimicrobiaceae; genus JAJDAD01. The sequence continues at coordinate 19,527 of JAJDAD010000051.1, read as the reverse complement.
GGAACCTGAATGGTTACGCAAGATGAGTTAACGAAAAACATAGAAATTGGCACGCTAAGGCATACTTGCCACGTTCTCGGTTATCTCCTGATCGTTGCCGGACTTCACTTCAGCGATGCAGCGGCGCAAGAAACGAAATGGATAAAAATCGGTTCGTTGCACAGTTGGTTTCGCGCCGACGGTGGGGAACCAGAGGTTGGCCGTACCAACCTGCAAGATGACCAGCAGGATGGGTTCCGCTGGCCAGCGGAGTTTCACGGCGCGCCGGACCACCAGGTGGACAACGTCGCCGGCAAGGCGCTCTGGATCGCAACATCGAATTACACCGATGCAGAGCAATACGGCGGCGTGACCTATCAACACAAAGTCGTCCACCTTGGCCCGCGTGGATCGGATACTGAAAGAGAGTTCATCCCAATTGATTTTAAACTTATTGGAAAATTCGATCACCCGCAGGTATTTGTCGACGGTCTACCGGGCACCGACCTTATGTTTAATGATAATGTCGATGAGCTTGACCCTGATATTGCAGCTGACCGAATGATCCTGACGGTCGTAAATACGTCTATCGGGATTACGATGACCCGAAAGATCCTGGGATTCACTCACCCGGACCATCAAAATTACTTTATCCAGGAATACACCTTCAAGAATACCGGCAATGTCGACGGTGATCCGGAAATCGAACAAACCAAGACATTGGAAGACGTTTACTTCTTCTATCAATATCGCTACGCAGTGAGTCGCGAAGGCGCCGACTTCACCGACCTCAATTCGCCGAGGTGGGGCATCAACACAATGTTAAGCACCACTGGCGAGGCCAAACAGTCGGATGGGGCGCAATACACCGGCGACTATGAAGACTGGCTAAATGGTGACTCAGACGCCGACTCGATTCGTGCACAATACGCCTGGATGGGCCTGCATTCGGAAGCCTCAATCGACATAATTGGCGCCCCCGATATTAAAGAGGGTACGGGACGCTTTATGGCCCCGCAGTTTATCGGGGTGGCTACGCTGCATGCCAGCCGGTCTTCTCTTGATGACAGCGACGATCCACAACAACCGACGACGACGACGCACATCGATTCTGATGACGCCATAAACAGGCCGAATGACCAATTCGATCCGGCCCGCATGTCGCTCGAATGGGATAGTATCATTGAAGGCCACAAGCTACCACGTCATGCCGAACGAGTCGGTGACGACTTTGCCAATTCTTTGGAAGGAACCACCGGCGGCTTCTCAAATTCGAATGGTTACGGACCCTACACCCTGGCGCCTGGAGATAGCGTCAGGATCGTAGTTGCAGAAGGAGTAAACGGCCTCGACAGGCGGCTTGCCGAGGACCTGGGGCGACAGTGGATAAACGATGAATCTCCTTTCACTTTGCCGGACGGTGGGACCACCAATGAGGCCGACGAATTCAAGAACGCCTGGGTTCTAACTGGCGAAGATTCTCTCTTCAAAACGTTTGGCCTGGCAAGAAGGATGTTTGAGTCCGACTTCCAAATAGAGCAACCGCCGCCGCCACCGAGCATTTTCGAAGTCAATTCCGGTGGCGATCGTATTGCGCTGACCTGGAGTAGTGACGCAGAGGACTGGCCCGGTTTTGCAGGATACAGAGTATACCGGGCCATTTCCAGGCCCGATACCTTTTACACTGAAATATTTGCTACAGGTGCCGGTACCGACAACCCGGCTATCGTGAATGAATTTCTGGATACAACGGCCCAACGTGGCCAAAACTACTACTATTATGTTGTATCTTTTGACGATGGCCGTACCGGGCGCGAACTGCAAAGCAGCTCTTTCTGGACCAGAACCCAGGAACCAGCAAACTTAAAGCGGCAGGCGGTTGATTCTGTTAGCGAATTCCGAATAGTCCCAAACCCGTTCTATATTGAAGCAAGAAACCAGCAATTCCTGGGTGAGCCAGACAAGCTGGCATTCTTCAACATACCCGGTGAGTGCACCATAAGAATTTTCACTGAACGAGGTGACCTGGTCAAGACAATTCAGCATGATGACGGCAGCGGTGATGAAACATGGAATTCTACAACCGATGCCGGACAGACGATTGTTAGCGGTGTCTATATCGTGGTTCTTGAGACGCCGGATGGACGCCGAGGCGTCCAGAAGTTCATGGTTGTAAGGTAACGCTTGTGAAATTGCAATTCCGATTCCCGGAGAAGTTTCATGAAGATCGTTAAATACGCTGCTATTACTCAACTCCTTCTTTTTTGTGTCTTGCCGAACGGAGGTTTCGCGCAAAACAAAATTGCCCAAACAGGATTTCAGTTCCTCAGTGTTGGTACCGATGCGCGCGCGACGGCAATGGCCGAAGCGGTCACCACCATCGAAGGCTCACCCATGTCGATGTTCTACAATCCCGCAGGCATGGCCTGGATGAATTCTTCCATAGAGTTTGTGGCCAATCATACACCCTGGATCGCAGATATCGACTATTTCACAGGTGCCATCGCCTTTAGTCTACAACAAGGCCGCTATGGTGTTGTGGGACTCAGCTTTCTGTATGTCGACTACGGCAATATTATCGGAACCGTTGTGGCAAGCAACGAACAAGGTTTCATTGAAACCGGGGACATATCGCCCAACGCGTTTATGTTTGGGGCATCGTACGCAAGGGCGCTCTCGGATAAGTTCTCAGTTGGCGGGCAGGTAAAATTTGTACGCCAGTCGCTGGGAGAGCCGTTGGTACCGGAAACGGACAGTACTCAAGGCCGGATTGATTTCTCAACCAGTGTCATTGCCTTTGACTTCGGGACATTGTATAGAACCGGTTTTAAGAGCCTTACGTTCGGTATGTCGATCCGAAATTTTGCTCAGGAAACGAATTTCGCCCGCGAGGATTTCGAACTTCCGCTAACTTTCAAGGTCGGGCTTTCCATGGATGCTTTTGACTTTCTGGGTGTACGCCCGGAGTCCCAGGCGTTTCTCATTTCTGTTGACGCGATCAACCCGCGATCCTTTCAAGAATTTGTTAGTATTGGAGGCGAATACAAGTTCTACAACACACTTGCCCTTAGAGGTGGCTATGCTGCAAACCAGGATGACTACGGCTTTTCCGCGGGAATGGGCATAGATGCGCGAAATGTGGTAGTGGATTATTCCTACACACCGTTTGATATCCTGGATGATGTGCATCGTTTTTCTATAAGACTTACCTTCTAGAGGGAGTCACTTTGGTAAGATCGCAAAGAGGCTAGGTTGTTTCGGGTGGTTCAGTCTTAGGAAGAATAGAGCTACGGATTTACACAGATTGTACACGGATAGTGGATTTAAGATATGAAGACATAACAGAAGCTATTATAGGTTCAGCCTATGAAGTGCACCATATCCTCGGATATGGCTTTTGGGAGAAAGTCTATCAAAAGATATTACAGGTTGAATTATCGCGTTGAGGTCATTCTGCTGAAATAGAACATCCCATAAAAGTAGAGTTTAAAGGTGCAATTGTAGGTGAATATCAAGCGGACTTGCTTGTGGATAAAAAGGTCATCGTGGAACTTGAGATTGCAAATGAATATAACCCAAAAGATGAACCGCAGTTACTCAATGAATTGAAAGCAACACAAATAAGAGTAGGGTTACTTATTAATTTCGGAAAACAAAAAATGGAATTCAAGCGGTTCATTTATTAACAGAATCAGTGTTTCGTCAGTGTGAATCCGTCGCTAATTCATTTCGAAGCGGCACCCTTACTCACTGAAATCGACATAGAACCACTATTCCAAATGGCAAAAAAATGGTCAAAAAAAGATTCGGCCTCACGCTAGCTCATTTCTCGCTCTTCGGCATTCCGCTATTTTCCCTACTCTTTGGTTGTAGCGAAGATCCCGCCGATAGCCTGTTTGATCCAAACGAACAACTAGCGCCCAGACCTGTCGTGGCTAGTTTTGACCCGCCGGACAGCTCTTTTGCTGGCGCTGGAGTTTTATCACTCAACGGTCAGAACTTCTCCCCTGTTTTGGCAGAAAACCAAGTTTTCTTCAACAATGTAAAAGCACAAGTTCTGTCAGCCTCTGAAACTCAGATCCAGGTACTCCCGCCAAACCTAGTGGCCGACTCGATAAGAATTCGCGTGGCCGTCCAACAGGCAGAGTTGTTCAGCGAAGATCGGTTCTACAAACTTCTGGCCGCTGTCTCCGACTTTGGAAAAATCTTCGAAGGGGATATTGCTTATGGCGTCGCCTCAGATCTCGATGGTAACGTCTACTTCCATGTTCAAGGTGGACCTATCAAGAAAGTCACTCCAGACAATGTCACCAGCGACCTGACACCCGGCAGAACCATTTTCCTGCGCGCAAATGCCATGAAGCTGGGGCCCGGGAATCTGCTGTATGTGGCCCCGTCCGGTAGGAATAAAATCATAATGACCGTTTCACTGCAGGATGGTGCTCAGGCTCTGTATGTCTCGCTGGGACCTCGGACTCTGCAAGAACCCAGAGATCTTGATTTCGATTCCAGTCTTAATCTTTGGGTCGTGGGTGGGCAAATCCTTTTTCGTGTCAAGCCAGACCTGACCGTGACTCAGGCTGCAACTTTTCCGGGCAACCTGCTATCTATTAGGATCTTCAGCGACTTCGTTTACACAGTTGGCAACGATGATACAACTGGTGAGTCCAGGATATGGCGTGCCCCAATTCAGACCGATGGCGTTGGAGAAATCGAGGAGGTCCTGAACCTGGCGACCACGCCGGAATTAGAGGGGGCCGTGGTTCAGGCGCTGACTTTCTCAGAAGGCGGAGATATGGTTCTCGGTACGACACACCCAAGCGGGATTTTCATTGTTAGCCAAAGTGGTTCTGTGGAGACACTATTCCCGGGCTTGTTCCAGCCGGAAGTATACGCATTCAGTTGGAGTGTGGAAGATACTCCCATCGTGGATGGCCAAGTTTTGTATGCGGTAAGACAGCGGCGTTCGGTTGAGGTACCAAGTACTTTCGACCTATCCCAGGTTTTTCGGATAAGTATGCCGACCAGAAGTGCAACATATTTCGGAAGATAGCACCAGCCGGTAGCGAAGGATACCATGCACGAATGATTCAATCAACTCAAAAGCTATGCTCTATTCGCCTAATACTTGTTAATTTAGACCAACTGAAAGGAAATCTTATGGGAGGCAGATAAAACATTTGACGTTTTGGGACACTACCATTAACCAACATAACGGAGGGTTTCTAATGATCTCAAGAACGGTACTATTAGTCTTAGTTTTTACATTGGTTTTTGCATTGCCGCTTATGGCGCAGAATGCAAGAATCCAGCTCATTCACAACTCCGCAGATCTGGATGCGGGAAACATGCAGATCAATGTGGATGGTGACTCTTTAACGTCCATCAACTTCCGAAATGCGACGCCTTACCAGGATATTGCCGGAGGTGCTCATGATTTCGAGTTCATTGTCCAGGATCCTTCCGGAGCCGGCCCTGTAGCAGTTGGCCCAGTTTCCGTAAACCTGACCGCCGGAACGAGTTATGTCGGCATTATTGATGGCATTTCTCCACTCAACCTGGCCAGGGGTGCCTATGTAGTCCCGGATGGGCGTGATATTGAAATGACGATTATTACTGTTGGGGACGCCCGTGAGACTGCAAACAGCACGACTTCGGTCGAACTGTTTATCCATCATGGCGCCACGGATGCGGAGGTTGTCGACATTATCGCTAACTCCACCGCCACCCTGGCCGACGATTTGGATTACGGCCAATCCACAGGTTATCAAGTCCTTCCTCCCGCTATTTTCCAATTAGATGTAACGCCCGGAAATGACAACACGACTATTCTCGGTACCTTTGAGGCGGACCTAACGGGCCTGACGGGCGGGACTGCAGTCGTCTGCGCCTCGGGCTTTTCGGATCCTGCCAGCAACGAAGGAGGTCCGGAGGTCGCTCTGTTGGTCGCATATGCGGACGGGACCACGGAGACGCTAGAGGATCAAACCTCCGGTCCGATCGGCGAGTGGGTCTTTGCAGGAGCAGCTCCGTACGTTTTTGACGACTTTTTTGGTGGCGACTCACTTGTTAGCGGTGGCCACGGGGTGCAGGTTGACAAGAACCATCGTATTTGGGTCGGCAACTTCTTTGATGTCTTAAGAGTCGTCGATGTGAACGGTGTAGACGCCCCTTTCTCACCCATTAATGATGTGACAATTGGCGCTCAAACCATCCCTATGAACGATTGCCGTGGCCTAGAAATTGAGGCTGATGGCAATATTCTTTTTTCACAGTCTACTGGCCCAGGTGGTAACGTTATTAGAATCAATGCTGAAACCGGCGAAGGTCTGAGCCTTTACTCACAAGGCACTAGCCAGCTAAAAGTGGGTGTTGATGATGATGGGTTCATTTACACAGGACAAGTTTCAGGGATCAGTCCGATTAATGTCCTAGAACCGACTTTCTTTGGAGTGACTCAGACAATCACCTTGGACACCCCCCCCAGCTTCGGCCGCGGCCTGGCAGTTTCAGGGGACGGACTGACACTCTTTACACCCGATTTGGCGGGCAGCGGTGCACCACTGCGCATCTGGAGTTCGTCAGATGGAGGTCTCACTTATCCCATGACAGACAGTGTTTGGACCAACACCGAGGGCGAGCAGATCATCAACACCAATATCCAGACATTTGATTGGGGTCCAAACGGCTACCTCTGGGTGTCCATAGACCATGCCTTGGCAACTTCCCCGGACAATGACAAGAATATGCTGTTGGTCCTTGATCTGGATCAAAAGCGATACTGGACGTTGGCAATGCCTTCTGTCGGCACTGACGAGTCCGGGGCGGAAATTGGCAATGGACCCAGAGGGGTTTCTTTTAGTGCAACCGGCGATACCCTCTATACGCCAACCTGGGCAGGAGGCGCGAACACTCGTATGCTTCGCTTTGTTGCCGGAGAGCCGGTGAGTGTTAAAGATAGACCGCAAGTAACGCCAGAAAGTTTTGGCTTAATCCAAAACTACCCGAACCCATTCAACCCAACGACCACTATTTCTTTCAGAGTTCCGCAACAAGGTCCCGTCACATTGAGGATCTACAACAACTTGGGACAGGAAGTTGCTACCCTATTGGACAAGAAAGTGGTTACCGCCGGTCTACATGAAGTAGCATTCGACGGGGCTAATTTTGCTTCGGGAGTTTACTACTACAAATTGACGGCAGGCGGGAATGTTTCAACGAAAAAGATGACTTTGACTAAATAACTCATCGCCCACCGATATGCTATTCGCCAAAGGCCGATGGGAACTGTCCCATCGGCCTTTTTGACTCACATTATCAGGACCTATGTCCGCAACCGTGTAAGAACTGTACATGAATCTTTCGGAGATACGTATGAAAACGGCGCTTTCATTCTTGTTTGCCTTAACCCTGGCAGGCAACCTGTGGTCCCAGAGCAATGAAGAATTTCGCTCAACCTGGATAGTTGATTCGCAATGGTTGCTGTCGGGCAATTCTGTTGAAGAAAACAAGGCGCTTACACGGGAGGTTCTGAACAACCACGTTGCTGCCAATATGACGTCGGTGCTCTGGCAGATACGGCGTTGGGGGGCCGTCTATTATCCTTCCGATATCGAGCCCTGGGGCAGGCAATTTGGCGGAAACGATCCCGGCTATGATCCAGTGCAGTACGCCCTGGAACAAGCGCATGCGCGCGGACTGGAATTCCACGCCTGGTTCAACACCTTCGAAAGCAGGCTAAAGTTACCTGGCAGTCCTTCCGCAGTGCACCCGGAATGGGTCTGCCGTGACCAGAGCGGCATTGCCATGCCGGACGACATCGCCTGGCTCTCTCCCGGCCTGCCCGCGGTCCGCACGTACTTGATAAACGTTGCCATGGAGATCGTCAGCAATTACGACATCGACGGCCTGCACCTGGATTTTGTGCGCTGGAATGAACATACGAATTCCGGCCAGGCAGTGCAGCTAGAGAAGGACAAGCTGGCCGCCGGTGTGCCCGAGGGTTTGATCTCTGCAGCGCAAATGGAAGCATTGAGTGCCAACCAGTCCGGCAGATTTCTGTATGATACCGAGCATCCGTTCAGCGCGGGCGTGCCAGCGGGTTTCGCAACCTGGGAAGACTGGTGGCGAGCTACGGTCACCGACTTCGTGCATACTCTGCATGATTCAGTACAAGCAGTGAAGCCGTGGGTTCGGTTGTCGCCGGCGGCGCTCGGGCGTTACAACTGGGGCGGTTGGCAGGGCTTTCACGTAGTTTACCAGGATGCGGCGCTTTGGCTCAACGAAGGGTATATTGAGCAACTTGTCGGCATGCACTATCACTGGCGCTCCTCCACGGATTTTCTCAACGTTCTTAGTAATGGCTGTCCTAACTGCTGGAGCCAATTTATTCAACCGGCGATTGCGGACGGCCGCCTCTATACTGTGGGCTTCTTTTCCGACGACTTTTCCGAGCGCGGCATTTTCAGCCGGCACCCATCGCTCATCACCACTGTGCGCAGCGTACCGTGGGTAGACGGCGTCCAATTTTTCAGCTACGCTTCCTGGCGTGACAACCGGTATTGGGATGAAGCCGGGGAGAAGGCGTTTCCCGGAAAGAGCAAGATACGCGCCACTGGGCTGGTCGACAGCACACCTCCCGCTGCACCTTCGCTAAGCCTCAGCAAGCTTGACTCACTCGAATACCAGATTAACATCACCCCTAACAACCCAAGTGAACCGAGTTACTGGTTTGCAATCTATCGCTCGCAGGACGACATCTTAAATACTGAGAATGACCAAATCATCGATATTCATTTCGGAGGAGAGTCCTATACTTTCACCGACTCGATCTCGGGACTTCAGGACTTCAATGGAGCGTACACCTACTTTTCTACTGCTCTTGACCGGTATTGGAATGAATCGCCGGAATCGAATTCGGCCCTTTCGGATGCAATCCCATCCCTGGCGCCAATTGTCATCGCAACCTCCCCTGCCGAAGGCGACACGATTCCGGTCAATAGCGATTTCGTCCTACAATTCTCTAAAACGATTGCGACTAATTCCGCGCAAACCACAATCGAGTTTGCACCGGCGGTCGAGATTAGTACCCTATCCTGGTCGGACAACAACAAAGCACTTACCGTAACTCCTTCCCGGGCATTACAATTTGCGACGGATTACTCCTTAACCATTAGCCCGCAGCTCACCGATGTCAATGGCCGTGCAATCGACGGCAACCGGGACGGCGTCGAAGGCGACGCGTTTATTCTCGCTTTCACCACACTAGGCGCAGACGAGGCTGGACCGGTTGTAATCAGCACCTACCCGACGACCGATGACCTGGAGCCAGTTTTTGCGATTGATGAAGTTGTCACCTTTGTTTTTGATGAATTGCTGGATGAAAACAGCGTCGCACCGGCTGAAATTACTTTTAGGCAAGGTACGGCAGACATTCCCTTCAATTTTCAAATTGCGCGGGTGCAGGACCAGTCGGTGCTGAGTATTCAGACGCTCGCACCTTTGGAGCAGGATCAAGAGTACCAGGTCACGCTTGCGTCAACCCTATCCGACACACTGGGGAACGAAGTAGGCAACGAAACAGCGATCAGCTTCAGGACTGCGCCAGAGCGCTATTCCGAAGTCGTCCTGATCGACCAATTCTTGTCAACGGTAAATTGGTTCCAACCCAACCAGAGCGGCTCCACGCAGGGTATAATAGTGCCGAATACGTCATTCACAATGTCTACCGACACATACCTGCCCTTTGTCACCAGCAGACAACGTATCAGTCCGGCTTTAGAATACGAATGGGACGAAACTGCCGGGAGTTTTCTGATCAGGGTGTTTCTCTCGACCGGCCCTCCGCGTTCGGTTGAATTCGATGCTTCGTACATTTTGCAGTGTTTTGTTTTCGGAGACGGCAGTAACAACAAGTTCAGGTTTGCTGTTGACGACAACCTGCCGGTGGCAGCCGCAGAGAATCATGAGGTGTCGCAGTGGACGACAGTCGACTGGCTCGGCTGGCGACTGGTGGAGTGGCAGCTAAACGACCCCGGTGCTGCCGGCACATGGCTTGGTGATGGCGTGCTTGCAGGACAACTGCGCTTCGACAGCTTCCAGCTCACGCATGAGGCCGGCGATGCCACGCAGGGAAGAATCTTCTTCGACAACTTGCGACTGGTGCGCAAGACGACATTCCCGGTCAGCGTGACCGGTGCGGACCCGCAACTGCCACGACAATACCGGCTGCTGCAAAACTACCCCAACCCCTTTAATCCATCCACCACGATTGCATTTGAGCTGCCTGAGAATGGTTTCACAACACTTAAGATCTTCGACCTTCTCGGTCGTGAAGTGGGTACGCTGCTGGAGGAAGACAAGAATGCCGGCGACCACAGAATCGTCTTTGATGCTGCGGCATTGGCGTCTGGAATTTATATCTACCAACTGCGGGTCAACGGACGGATACTTTCAAAGCGGATGCTGTTCCTGAAGTGATCGACAGCATAACCTGCGCTGTCATTCAAAGCACTAAAGTTGATTAACAGAAATCATTTACAACAAAGCACCAAAACTTAGAATCACGCCCTTTCGGTAGCGTCAGGTTGATGCAGGTAAGCTGTTTTTTTTCTACCACGAAGGTCACGAAGTCCACGAAGTCTTTAAAGCACAAATCTCTTAATCCCACCGTCTTTGAGAAGCTCGACATTGAAATTCATCAGCAGACCTACTGAAACATTGGCCAATTTCATGTAGGTCAATATTTGAGCTTCGTGAATGGGCAAGAACTTTTCGACCACTTTTAATTCAATAATGAGCTGCTTCCCGACAAACAGGTCAACTCTGTAACCACAATCTAAACGAACCCCTTTATATTCCACTGGTAAATGAGCCTGAACTTCAAAAGAAATATCTGCTAACGCAAATTCTCTGGCCAGGCACTGTTCATATGTCGACTCTAAAAGGCCCGGCCCCAAAGCCCGATGGACTTCAATCGCACAGCCAATGACCCGATTCGACAGCTCATCAAATTCCACTTCGTGCCCTTCGTGTTCTTCGTGGTTTTATTTTCTTTCTGCCCACACACATCTTCTTGATTTATGAGCACTTACTTTCTTGCAGCTAACGGGGGAATGAGGAGACTCAATCGGTAGCGCCGGTTAACGCTGACGCCTCGTCATCATAGTGCTGCATGTACTTACTGATGCCGACCATATCGAATATTTTCTTGAAATGATCAGTTAGACCCCAGCCGGATAATGTCTGCTTACGTTCCCGGCTTTTGGTCAGGATGCCAATAATAATTGCCATGCCCGCGCTGTTGATATAGGACACCTGCTCAAAATTAAGGGCAATCCGGGTGTGCTCCTTTGATGAGAGATCTTCGTAGGCCTCCGCCAACACCTTTTCGGAAAAACTGGTTACCTCTCCGCTGATGTCAATTATCCCGACGTTTTCCCTGGCCCGGATCTGCACCTGGGTGTTATCCTGCATTACCATCTCCCGGTTGTGAATGACCAGCCTGTCTTATCGCACCATAGATGTCCAGACCTGATTGCGCAGCAATCCTTGCTACAGCAGTCAGAAACAAAATAGCACCAAAAATCTCATTTGCAACAGGAAACTTCCGTCTATGCTTCTTGAAGAAGTGATAAAATGAGCGATGTGAAGTCCAGATCATCCGGGCCCGGGCCTGCCTGACACTGGCCCCTTTATGGTGCAGCACCTGTGCGCACGGCTCGAACAGAATGTTCAATCCGGCTGACTTGACCCTTTTGCACCAATCCACATCGCTGAAGAACATCTCAAAGCGCTCGTCCCAGTAACCGATCTCTGCCAATGCGCTTCTTCGAAAAAGCAGACAAGCGCCTTGCGGTTGCTCGACCGACTTTTGGGACAGATGATCGAAGTCCCCCATCTTCCACCGGTTGAACCTGTCGCTGCCGGGAAACAGTCGACTCAAACCAGCGATTTCGGACAGGACGTCGCGGCGACGGGGAAACCGGCGGCATGATTGTTGTACCGTCCCGTCGGCGTTCAAGAGCTGCGGCGCAACAACGCCCACTTGCTTATCCCGTGCCACAATGTCGAGCATTTTGCGTAAGGCGCCACCCTGTAATTCCGTATCCGGGTTCAATACCAGAACTGCCTCTCCACGAGCGCGCGTAAGTCCCAGGTTCAAGGCTTTGGTAAAAAAGATGTTGCGGTCGTTCAGGACTAATTCAAGATGACAGTGAGGCATGGACTCGAATTGCATGAGGATGGGACGTGTTTGGTCAGTGGAATGATTGTCGACGATGACAATCTGCGCGGAAAGGTCTTTGCTCGCGCTCAGAAAAGACTGCAAGCAGGGCTTGATATGACTGGCATTATTGTAGGTTACAATGATGGCCGAAATATCCACGGGGCCCTACCCTACGCTAACCAATTCCCTTGAAACCGGGGTCAGGTTCCGGGGCTTTTCCTGTGTGATGACAAAGTCATCCTCGATTCTGACGCCACCGACCTCAGGGACATAGACACCCGGCTCAAGCGTGATCACGTTGCCGGCCATAATCGGGTCGTCGCTCATTTCACCGACACGCGGCAGTTCATGCACGTTAAGCCCAAGTCCGTGTCCTAACGAATGTTTGAAAAATCCGGCATATCCGTGTGCAGCAAGCTCCACACGTGCCACCTTGTCGAGGTCCCTACCCGTGATTCCCGGACGCGCCGCAGCCTCCGCAGCCTGCAGTGCCTGATTTACCGCCCTGGCGATGCCAGCTTGTGATGGCGTAGGGTTGCCCAAAATCGCGGTGCGGGTAAAGTCTGCTGCGTAGCCGTTGACCATTGCGCCAAAATCGATGACGATCAGGTCGCCCGCGGCAAGTTTCTTTGAACTGGAGATTCCATGTGGGAGCGCAGAGCGCAATCCGCTTGCGACGATGGGCTCAAAGGGATCTTTCTCGCTACCGTTTCTCATGGCACGATAGCTGATTTCGGCGGAAATGTCGAGCTCGGATAAGCCCGGTTTGAGCAATTCCAGAATCCCGGGAAATATTCTCCGGCAAATATCTGCCGCAGCTTCGATGAACGCGATCTCCTCTGCACTCTTGATCGCAGAGATACTCTCCACGACCTTTTCACTTGCCACCAACCTTGTGTCAGGGAGCTGCTTCCTGATAAGCTGATATTCGCGCAGATTGAGATGCTCCGCTTCGATCCCGACTCTTTTTTGGCTGAGATAATTTTTAAACCTGGCAAACTCAGAATGCAGCGTACTTTGTGCGATGATTACTTCCGCATCCGTGACTTGTTGCTGGGATTGTATCTCGTAACGACGATCGGTGATGAAGTGGCAGGAGTCTTGTGAGATTAGCGCGGTTGCACTTGACCCGGAAAATCCAAAGAGGTATCTAAGGTTGGCAGGAAAAGATACGAGAAGAGCGTCGAGCTGATGGCGGCGGATCCGGATCCGGACCCGCTCAATTCTCTGATTCATCAAGCTTTTGTCTGAGCAGCTCGAGCTTCTTTACATAAAACTCATTTTCCGGGCTTTTTTTGATGAGCGTTTCGAAAACATCGATAGCTTTAGAGTATTGTCCCTGGGCTGCATAAATCTCGCCCAAGGTTGGCGTCACAATCTTGTCACTCTTTTTCTTGCCGGCTTTTACCATAACGGAAGCAGGGTCAACTGCCGGTCTTGCTGCCGGCGCCGGTGCCACCGGCATCTCCTCTTCAGCGTCATCAAACGGTGACAGTTCCGGCGTGGTAACCGGTGTGTCGGGAGCTATGGGCCCGGACTCGACTGTCGTTACGGGTTCCACTTTTGGCTTCTCGGTTTCGGTTGTGGTGGTTGCGGTTGCGGTTTCGGTTGCGGTATCGGTAGCCAGCGGCTCGGTCGCATGCTCCTGTCCGTTACCGGAAACGGTTTGGGGGGTGGACAGATCGCCGTTGGCCGGACCACTGTCTTCTTCATCTCCCTCATCTTTAAAAATATCATCGAGGATGTAGGAGAACTCCTCGGCTTGCTTTTCATCTAAATCTCCGCTGACATCAGCCTCCACCTGTTCTTCACCCGCCGTAGCCTCCACCGGCAAAGACTCCCCTTCTTCAAAAAGTATTTCCTCTTCCTCCGGCGAAACGGCTATGGGACTCAGGGTCTCGTCCGAGATCTTTACTTCATCAGGTGTCTCTCGCACACCTGCTTGACCCGGCTCCGTGCTGGTTTGCGGTGCGGTGCCGGGATGTTCGGCAGCAGCAGGTTCGGGACTGACCTGCGTTTTCCGTGAAGCTCGCTCGACTTCCCTGCGCGCCGACTCGTCTAAAGGATCTATTTTCAGGATCTTCTTGTAGCTCATTTCACAGGTGTTTTCCCAACCAATCTCCCGCATCAGATCCCCATACATCTTGTGAGCTGCCAGGAATTTTGAATCAAAAAGGAGCACACGTTTGAATTCTTTTTCAGCCTGTTCGAACATCTTGGAGGCCAAATAGCTTTTCCCAAGCACGAAATGCCCGGTGGCATAGTAAGGATGTTTCTTGATTCCCTCTTCGCAGACACGAATGGCGTCGTCAATCCTCTCCGTTTTCAAGTAACAGTCCGCCAGCCGTGCAAACAGCATAGAGTCGGGGTTTTCGGCGATGCGCTTTTCTAAAAAATCTATGGTATTACCGCTGCTTCCTGCAGATGATGCATTTTCCATGGACATTTTATTATCCTGTGTATTTCGAATGTACCAGTTTAAATGTATAAAAGTGAGTAGCTTTACGCAACAACTTTTTTTCTACCATCCGGAAACCGTTTTATTGAGGATTTCGTTCGCAATTTTCTCCACAGCTTCGTCAATTCCGGCGTCGCGACTCTGCGTACCTTCGTCCGGATCAAAAGTACCCCACTGAGTAATTTCCTCCTCCCAAATGGTTTTTCTCTTCTTCAGGTCGCGATAGCTGGCAGCAACCGTGACAAAGACCTTGATATCCTGCACCGTTTCATCCCGGGTGAATGCTCCGGCCTGGTCATCGACTCTGGTGATGCTACCCTCGATAATGGCGTCGGCGTTTCGGCGGTCAGTGACTCTGAGGGTGTTGTCACGGGTAAACTCTGCGATCACAAGGTTGGTGAGTTTCTCTTTGATGCCAAACTCGGAGGTTCTGTCCTGGAAAATCGGAATAGCAACGGTTTTCAGATGGGACGCGCCGGAACTGGAAAATGAATACGCTCCGCAGGCCGACAGGAACAATAATGCCAACAGACCGCAGCAGAATGCGGAGCAGTGCCGGTTGCCCTGAATCTTGCTTACTTGTTTAGAAAGGTAAGTCATATTCTTTTATCTTGCGGTAGAGGGTTCTTTCGCTGATACCTAACGCCTTGGCAGCCTTGCGCTTACTGCCATTATAGCTTTCCAATGTTCGGTTGATCATAAAACGCTCAACGTCTTCCAGGCTCTTGTTTTCCAGGTCAAAGCCTTCGCTCCCGGGGTCGCTGTCATCGGTCTTGTAAGAACTGGGAATAACCTCTGAATAGTAGGGCAAACTCTTGGGCAGACCAGTATCGTAAGATTGGTACAAATCCTCGCGGAGCTTTGTCACTTCAGACTTCAAGTCCAGCAGGGCATGGTATATAAACTCTCGTTCTACCTGCTCTGAAGAGCGGTGGGTAGGAACGGGCAGATTTCTTGCCCCCTGACCGGGCGTTTTTAGGTAGTTGGCAAGTCCTGTCTCGTCGACCAAGTCGCCCCTTTCAAGCACGATAATACTTTCAACAAAGTTCTTCAGCTCCCGCACATTGCCCGGCCAGGGCTGGTTCGCCAGCACCCGGATCGCGGTTTCTGTGAAGCCCTGAAACTCGATGTGATTGCGCCTGCAGAAGTCTGCCGCCAGCACTTTTATCAGCAATGGAATATCTTCCCGTCTTTCACGCAGAGGCGGGACGCGAATGTGAATGGCGTTTAACCGGTAGAACAGATCTTCGCGAAACTCGCCGGCGGTGACAGCCGCTTCAAGATCTTTGTTGGTGGCAGCGATGACACGAACGTCCACTGTTTGCATCCTGGTGCCACCGACACGCATAAAATCCTTGCTCTCCAAAACTCTGAGCAGCTTTACCTGGGTTGCCGGCGGCATCTCGCCGATTTCATCTAAAAAGACGGTGCCGGAATCCGCTGTTTCGAAATAACCCTTGCGGGCGCCCACAGCTCCGGTAAAAGCACCTTTTTCGTGGCCAAATAACTCGGACTCCAGAATCCCTTCGGGGATGGCGCCGCAATTCACCACCACCAGTGGTTTTTCACGGCGATGGCTTGCCTGGTGCAGGGCATTCGCGACAAGCTCTTTGCCGGTCCCGCTTTCCCCGACAATCAGCACCGAAATATCGGTCGGGGCAACCTGGTGTATGGTTCCGATGATCTGCCGGAACGCATGGGACTCACCGATAATGCCGAATTGGTCGACAGGTTGCTGCATCTTTTCTGACAAATCCATGCTGGCCGTTACCGCCTATATGTCCTGTTTCTCAAAAGACTTCACAGTCCTGCGCAGGCCTGTCTCCAAATCGATTTCCGGCTGCCAGCCAAACTGCTGCTCAGCTTTCGCGTACGTGAGACAGCTCCGCAGTTGTTCACCGAGTTTCCCCGGGCCGTGATTCTCTGCAATATTCGCGCCGGTGGCTTCATTTAGGATTCTGAATATGGTGTTGACGTCCGTCTCTCGTCCGGTACCGACGTTGTAGATGTCGCTGGAGTTTAGATCCAAAGCAGCCTTATTTGCGCGCACAAGATCTCCGACAAAGACGTAGTCACGGGTCTGGCTGCCGTCACCATTGATGATCGGGGTGTCACCTGCAAAGAACTTTTCGATGAAAATGGCCACCACGCCTGCTTCCCCGTGCGGATTCTGGCGCGGTCCGTAGACGTTGGCATATCTGAATATGGTGTGCTGCAACCCGTAAACGGTCTTGTAATAAAACAAGTATTTCTCACAGGTTAACTTGGTAATCCCGTAAGGACTCAAAGGCCAGGTTGGGTGTTCTTCAGTGGCTGGAAAACAATCCTGCTCACCGTAAACCGCACCGCCCGTGGATGCGAAGATGAATTTCTTAACATCGTTTCTGACACAATTCTCCAGCAAGTTAAGAGTCCCGATCACATTGGTTTTGGCGTCAAATTTTGGCTCAGCTACGGAGCGCCGCACATCCATTTGAGCCGCATGATGATTGACAAGATCAAATTTATGTTGCGCGAACAACTCGCCCACTCGTTCATCCTGAATATCCAGCTTGATCAACTCTGCATTCGGGTTGACGTTTGATTCCCGGCCACTTGACAAATCGTCGAGAACGACAACCTGGTGCCCCAATTCCACATAGGCGTCTACGATATGCGATGCGATAAATCCAGCTCCGCCCGTAACTAATATCTTCATGTGAGTTCCTTCTCCATGGTTAGGTTCAATTGTGGCTTACTTTCGCAGGTAGGACAAGGCTTTCATACCGATGTCCTTGCGGTAATAGGCGTTGTCAAACGCAATTTTTCCAACTGCCCAATAAGCACGTTCCCGCACTGCGTCGAAGTTTCCGGCCAGCGCCGTCACGCCCAGGACGCGCCCGCCATCGGTAACGATTCTATTAGCCGGGCCGGACTTGGTGCCCGCGTGGTAGACCCTGATGTCGCTGCCCAGGTTCTTTTCGAGCCCGAGTATCTGTTTGCCTGTTTCATAGCTGCCGGGATAGCCGCCGGAAGCGAGGACCACACACATGGCCCAATCGTCACTGAACTCAAGGTCGCGGACCCGCTTGCGTTTCGCAATCCGGAACATGATTTCTACCAGGTCTGACTTTACCAAGGGTAGAATAACCTGCGCCTCGGGATCGCCGAGGCGACAGTTAAATTCAACCACCTTAGGCCCGTCGGAGGTTATCATCAAGCCGGCGTAGAGGACACCCCGGTACGGCCGCCCTTCCCGTGCCAGGCCGCTGACTGTGGGTCTCATGATCTCGGTATCGACCTGCTGCAGGAGTTCTTCAGTCATAATCGGGGCGGGAGCATATGCGCCCATCCCACCGGTGTTGGGGCCCTCATCATTGTCAAAAATGGCTTTGTGATCCTGTGCCGAAGGCAGGTAAACAAGATTCTCTCCATCGCAGAATGCAAAGACCGACACCTCCTCGCCGGTCATGAATTCTTCGATCACGACCTTATTGCCGGAGTCCCCGAATTTGCGTTTTTGCATCACTTGTGCTAACGCCGTTCTGGCCTGTTCTTCGGTGTGGCAGACAAAAACACCTTTACCGGCCGCAAGGCCATCGGCTTTAATTACAACAGGGAAATCAGTTTTATCGAGAGAAGCGGAGGCTGCTACGTGGTCTTCAAACGTTTCATGCGTGGCAGTAGGGATTTTGTACTTATGCATGAACGCCTTGGAAAAAGCTTTGCTTCCTTCTATCTCGGCTGCCTGGGCGCCAGGACCAAAGATGTTTAAACCTTCGGCCTGAAACCGGTCCACAATGCCGGCGACCAAAGGTTGCTCCGGGCCGACCACGGTCAGATCTATCTCGGAACGTTGTGCAAAGTCGAGCAAGCCGGCAACATCGTTTTGCGCGATGTCGAGGCACGTCGCATGCTCCCGGATACCTGCATTGCCCGGCGCACAGTAGATCCGGCCCACCAACGGACTTTGAGTCATCTGAGTGACCAATGCATGCTCTCGTCCACCACCCCCGATCAGAAGAATGTTCATCTTAGCCATCACTTGCACCTCCCGGGGCGCGCGCAGACCTCTGTCCGGGAGCCAATCTTTCCTGTCATGCTGATGGTTGTGGGATGAACCACATCGCTTATCGCCGAACCAGCTCCGTTGGCATCAATCATTGGTTTGCGCCCCATGCATATTTTTTCTTTCCAGTAAGTCGATCTATCTCATCACGCAGTTCTGCGGCCCTCTCAAACTCAAGGACCCGGGACGCTTCCAACATCTCTTTTTCCAGACGCTCGACCAGATCTTCTTTTTCGATGGCGGACATTTTCTTCCAGCTTTTTTCATCGACACTAAAGGCCCGCCCTCTCCCCCACTTTTGCGCCTTGACGTCCGCGACCCGCGTTGAGTTCATCACCTGCTCGTACGATTTATAAATGGTACGGGGCGTCACGCCGTTTTGCTCATTGTACTCGTTTTGGACATCGCGCCGCCTGTCGGTCTCATCGACCGTAAGCTGCATGGAGTCCGTCATTTTGTCCGCGTAAAAAATCACGCGTCCGCCGACATTGCGGGCGGCCCTGCCTGAGATTTGCATGAGCGATCGCGCAGAGCGCAAGAAGCCCTCTTTGTCAGCGTCCAGCACAGCAACCAAAGAAACTTCCGGCAGGTCAAGTCCTTCCCGCAGCAGATTTACTCCGACCAGGACATCGAACTCCGCCAAACGCAGATCGCGCAAAATCTCGACCCGGTCCAGAGCATCAATTTCCGAGTGCAAGTACCTGACCCGAATATCCATCCCGGCTAAGTAGTCGGTCAGATCTTCCGCCATGCGCTTGGTCAGGGTCGTCACCAACACGCGTTCATCCTTTTCGGTGACGACACGGATTTCAGCCA
>JAJDAD010000006.1 GCA_029262055.1 Candidatus Zhuqueibacterota bacterium | reverse complement strand
GAGTCAATGCCTGCAGGAAGTCATGAAATACGCTGGGACGGCCGGGATCAATCCGGCGTGCGTGTGGCAACCGGCGTCTATGTTTATGTCATTCGTGCCGGTGATTTTGCTCAATCAAAGAGAATGACTTTGATCAAGTAGCGCGTTCACCAACCCAGACAGGGTTCATCGTTCGGTTCATGACCAACCCTGTCGGGGTTACCTAACAAATATGCAAAAAAAGACCCTCCGCTTAGAGGGTCTTTTTTTGCTCATGATTACGGGAGTCTGTCGGGCGTGCAAGTAAACTCTGAGTTGCAGGTTAGCTTGGGTGCCCCAAAACGATACCAAAACAGACCTATCAGGACCCAATGAGCAGCGTTCATTTTAGACACAAAAAAGGGCTGTAACACTTATTCAAGTAAGTAATTACAACCCTTAGATACAGTCGGGGCGAGAGGATTTGAACCTCCGACCCCTTGACCCCCAGTCAAGTGCGCTAACCGGACTGCGCTACGCCCCGATGTTTAAGATTGCCAATATAATGCGTCACAGCTTAAGGTGCAAGTGTTGCTTTGCTCCTGGTGCTGCCAGGTGTTTCAGTTGGACCGGGTGTTCCTTAGGCCGTGCTTTGCTTGTCGTTTTCAAGCAGCTCTAAAATGACTCTTAACTCCTGCTTGAGTTCGCGAATAAGCCGTTCCCGTCTCTTGCCGTCAGACTCGATCTCAATGTGGGCGGTAACGTGTCTGGAATCCTGGACCTGCCGTTTTGCGCCTTCAATGGTAAACCGTTCGGTATAAAGCAGTTTCTTGATCAGCTCAATGAGTTCGATGTCGGAGTGTTTGTAGATTCGTTTTCCTGCGCGGTTCTTTGCTGGTCTCAGTTCTAAAAACTCGCTTTCCCAATATCTGAGGACGTACGGCTTGACACCTGTCATCCCGCTCACTTCACTGATGGAGTAATACAACTTCTTAATCGCCAAGTCCTTCATGACTATGCTGGTAGATTAATGTTGAAGAGAGCATTTGTTTTGAACGGTATAATATAGAACTAATATCCGCGCTGTCAAAGGAATTTTTGTTTAGTCCACACAAAGCGTAGCAGCGCATTCTGTGCGGCCGCAGCCATGAGCTTTTGCTTGACCTGGTCGAGAGAGGACAACAAATTATCCTGTAGCTTCACCCGAAATAGCCCGAACGGCTCAAAGAAATAGACGCCGTGTCTGGAGAGCGCGTACTCTTGGTCGCCTGGACCCTTTGCTGAATACCCGAGTGTGCAGCCAGCCTCATAGCCGGCTTTTTTGACCAGAGCAATGGTGCGATCATTGAAACATCCGAACGGGTACGAGATCACTTTCACCCTGCGCTTTAGTCTGTCCTCAAGCACCTCCTTTGAGTACCGCACTTCGTGCCATGCCGCTGTGCTGGATGTTGTTTTCAAGTTGGGGTGTGTCACAGTGTGCGAGCCTATCTCCCACCCTTCTTCAGCCAGTTCCCGCAGTTCTTCCCAGGAGCAATGCTGTACTTTGAATCGCGCTGAGGGATCCTCCCAGCGATTCCAGTCGTCCACATATTTGGTGATTACAAAAATCGAGGCGACAAATCCAAACTGGTGCAGTACCGGCAAGGCGTCCGTGTAGGCGGATCGGTAGGCGTCATCAAAAGTTATAATGACATTTTTGGGGCCCAGCTCTGCACCACTAACGTAGTCGGCAATGGAGATAGAACGAAACCCCTGGTCGTGCAGGAATGCTATCTGCCGACGAAACTGGGTCAGCGTGGTATATGGCAGGCACCCACCAAATTCAGCCTGGATGTGATGGTATGCAAGAATCGGAACAGACATAATCCCTCATGGATTTCGGTCTGCAAACACCTCTCAGGTACAGCTCTCCAGAGGGGTATATGGGATATTAAACGCCTCGGACACACCGCGGTGCGTCAACTTGCCGGATACGATATTTGCGCCCTTGGCGACTGCTGCATTGACCTTACAAATATCCGGAAAGCCGTTGTTGGCAATCTGAATGGCATAGGGCAACGTCACATTGGTCAGCGCTTTTGTGGAGGTCATAGGGACGGCACCTGGAATGTTTGCCACGCCATAATGAATCACCCCGTCTATCTGATAGGTGGGTTCTTCATGGGTCGTGGCTCTTATGGTCTCGACGCAGCCGCCCTGGTCGACCGCAACGTCGACGATGACGGAATTGCGTTTCATCAGCTTCAGCATGTCGCGCGTAATCAGACTCGGTGCTTTGGCTCCCGGAATCAGGACTGCACCGACCACCAAATCGGCTTCGGCTATCGCAGTGCGAATGTTTGCCGGATTTGACATGATCGTGATGACGTTTCTGGGCATGACATCATCCAGGTAACGCATCCGCTCCAGGTTGATATCGAGAATCGAGACTCTGGCGCCCAGGCCGGCAGCAATTTTTGCCGCATTGGTTCCGACGATACCACCACCAAGAATCGCAACGTTGGCAGGTTCAACACCGGGAACGCCTCCCAGCAAAATGCCAATTCCGCCGTACAGTTTCTCAAGATGCTTAGCACCGACCTGTATCGACATCCTGCCCGCCACTTCACTCATTGGTTCGAGCAGTGGTAGCCTGCCTGCATCATCCTGCACCGTTTCATAGGCAATGGCGATGCAGCGTGACTTGATGATCGCCTCAGTCAATGGCCGCGACGCCGCAAAGTGGAAATAGGTAAAGAGTATTTGCCCCTCGCGAATCAAGTCAAACTCAGAAGGCAGGGGTTCTTTGACCTTCAGTATCATATCCGCCCTCTGGTAAACTTCGGCGGGACTTTCGATTATTTCTGCACCGGATTCTTTATAATCATCATCGGAAAAACCGCTACCAACACCGGCGCCGGTTTCAACCAGAACACTGTGCCCGTGCAACTTCAGCAGCTCGGCACCAACCGGCAGGAGTGAGACACGGTTTTCGTTGGCCTTGATTTCTTTAGGTACACCGACTATCATAATCACAGTCTCCTATTGGACCACGGATCCAGGCTTCAAGATCGTCGTTTGAATTCGGTCAGCGGCGAAGAGCTCATTCGCCACATTGCTCAGATCAGTTGTTGTAACTTTGTTAATCTCGTCAATCGTCTCGTCCAATGAGAGGTAGCCATCCAGAAAGATCTCCAGCCGTGCAAGCCGGTTCATGCGACTTGAAGTACTTTCCAGGCCAAGCATGAGGTTGCCCTTGAGTTGGGATTTGGTGCGTTCCAACTCGTCTTCCGGGACTTTTGTTTCTTTAAGCGTGGTTAATTCTTGGTCGATCAGTGCAAGCGATGCATCGACATTCCCTTTATCGGTTCCCAGGTAGATCCCGAAGATACCGGTATCGAACAAGAACTCAACAAACGAATAGATGGAATAGGCCAGACCGTGTTGCTCACGAATATTCTGAAACAATCGTGAACTCATCCCGGCTCCGAACAGAGTGTTGAGGACAAACAGAGCAAACTTGTTCTTGTTACGATAATCATAAGCATGCGTTCCCAGGCAAACATGCGCCTGGATCGCGCCATTCTCGATGATGTGCTTGCCGGAGACCGGACCGTCGGGGCTTTTTTGTAACTGCTGTTCCCCGGCATTGAAAGACCCAAACTTTTCCCGGACCATATCCACCAGCGAGTCATGCTCCAGATTGCCGGCAGCGCAGATTACGATCCTCTCGCCCGTGTAATTACTTTTCAGATATTCAAAGATATCTGCACGTTTGATTGAATCGATACTTTCCCGGCGGCCGATGATGGCATATCCAAGAGGGTGCCTGGGAAACAAGTCGCCCCAGAAGAGATCATGGATCAGTTCCTCCGGGGTTTCTTCGATCGTGCTGAGTTCCTCGATGATCACGCGTTTTTCTTTGGCCATCTCCTCTTCTTCGAAGACAGAGTTGGCCATGATGTCCGACAGCACGTCAACGGCCCTTGGGCAGTGCTCGTCCAGAACGTGGGCGTAGTAGCAGGTCAGGTCCTTACCGGTGAAGGCGTTCAGATGGCCGCCGACAGATTCAAGGCTTTGCGCGATTTCGGCAGCCGTCCGGTTCCGGGTTCCCTTGAACAGCATGTGCTCGATGTAGTGCGAGATACCGTTGTTTTCGCTGTTCTCGTGCCTGGAACCGACCATGACCCAGGCACCGATCGACACGGACCGAACATGGGGGATTCTTTCGGTAACAATCCTAATCCCGTTGTCCAGCCGTGTCTTGTTGTGGTGTCCTCCGGTCATTTGTTAATGTGGCCCATCCCTTTTAGTTAGACACTTCATCTTCGCGGGGCAGAAGGACTTTGCGGCTCAGGTCAAGCTTGCCTTGCGGGTCGATGTCGAGCAATTTGACTTCGACTTGTTCGCCGACTTTCAACACATCTTCCACCCTGTTGATTCTGTTGTGAGCTATTTGCGATATGTGCAACAACCCTTCTTTGCCGGGCAGAATCTCTACAAACGCGCCAAAGTTTGTGATCTTCTTCACTTTGCCGTTGTAGACTTTTCCCCGTTCGGGTTCCCGGACCAGGTCTTCGATCATCTGTTTGGCCAGCTTGCTGCTTTCTGCTTCGGTGGCAGCGATCAGGACAGTCCCGTCATCATCGATGTTGATGGTTGCGCCGGACTTTTCGGTGATCTCGCGAATCATCTTGCCGCCCGGACCGATGATGGCGCCAATGTGGTCGACTTTTACTTTGATAGTCGTGATGCGGGGCGCGTACGAGGACATTTCGTCCCTGGGCTGAGCGATGGTCGCCTTCATGATCTCTAGTATCTTCAGGCGTGCCTCTCGGGCTTTGTCCAGAGCTTGTGCCAGAACATCTGTCGGGATGCCTTTGATTTTGATGTCCATTTGAAAAGCCGTGACACCTGCTTCGGAACCGGCTACTTTGAAATCCATGTCGCCGAGATGGTCCTCGTCACCGAGGATATCGGTCAGGACACAGTGCTGGTCCCCCTCTTTGATGAGGCCCATGGCGATACCTGCTATGGGTGTTTTCAGCGGGACACCGGCATCCATCAGGGAAAGTGTTCCGGAGCAAACACTCGCCATCGAAGACGAGCCATTTGATTCGAGTACTTCGGAAACCACGCGCACGGTGTACGGGAAAACGTCCAACGCCGGCATGGCGGGCCTGATAGCTCTTTCCGCCAAGTTTCCGTGCCCGACTTCTCTTCTGCTGGTT
Source organism: Candidatus Zhuqueibacterota bacterium (assembly GCA_029262055.1). Lineage (GTDB taxonomy): Bacteria > Zhuqueibacterota > Zhuqueibacteria > Oceanimicrobiales > Oceanimicrobiaceae > JAJDAD01. Next base: position 60,358 of record JAJDAD010000006.1, on the reverse strand, counting down.
CCGCGCATGGGCCGGATCTCGCCGACACATGAGGGTGGAAAATTGTAGTGCAGCATGTAGCTCTTCCAGTACTCGCCTTCCAGCTTGTCCATCTTCTGCTCGTCGAGTTTGGTACCCAACGTCACAGCCCCGAGTGACTGGGTCTGTCCGCGGGTAAAAAGCGCAGAGCCGTGCGTTCTGGGGAGAATACCGACTTCACATGTGATGTCACGAATATCGTCCAGGCCGCGGCCATCGATCCGTTTCTGTTCCGTGACGATCTGGTTGCGGACAAAATCTTTTTCCAGGTCATGGATCATTGACGAAATTTCTCCCTCGGACTCAGGGAATGCTTCCGCCAGGGCTTCCTGAGTTTTTTCCTTGAGCTCGCTAAAGGCCAACTTTCGTTCTTTCTTATCAGTCGTGCTAAACACTGCGGGCAATTGTCCCTTTACCAAATCAGAGACCTGTTGCAGCAGCTCTGCATTAACTTCGGGAGCGACCCATTCTCTTTTGGGTTTTCCGGCCTTTTCCTGCAGAGCGCGTTGCAGTTTGACCAGCACTTTGATCTGTTCGTGACCAAACTCCAAAGCGGAGAGCATATCTGCTTCGTTGACTTCATTTGACTCGCCTTCTACCATAACGATAGATTCTTCGGTTCCGGTAACCACCAGATCCAGATCACCGTTCTCAAGCTCGCTGAAAGTCGGGTTTGCGATTAAGTTTCCTCCGACTCGCCCAACCCGCACGCCGGCCACAATCTTGTGAAAAGGAATTTCCGAAATCGCCAGCGCGGCGGAGGTGGCGGTCATGGCTACAACATCAGGATTGTTGTCTTTGTCTGCTGACAAGACTGAGACCAATACCTGAACTTCGTTTTTGTAACCGTCCTCAAAAAGTGGTCGTATCGACCGATCAATGACCCGGGCACTGAGAATTTCATGTTCGCTTGGGCGTGCTTCGCGTTTAAAGAAGCCGCCCGGGATCTTGCCGGCCGCATAGGCCTTTTCGCGATAATCCACCGTAAGTGGAAAAAAACTAAGCCCTGCGGTTGGCTCCGTGGCGCCCACTACCGTGACCAAAACCATCGTGTCACCGAGACGGGCAAGCACTGCGCCGTCGGCCTGTTTTGCCATTCTTCCGGTTTCGATGGAGTATTCCCTGCCCCCAAAATCTACTTTTTCTATATGCATCATTCTATAAATAACTCCGTTAAATTATCCTAAATACTGTAGTATTCGCCTCGGCGTAAGCGTCACGAATTGCGTTCGTTACTCTCAACCGTAACCGGGGTGGTTCCCAATAAGAACCGACTCACCATGACAAACAAATGAGGAAAATACAGCTTTTTCGTTGAACGATTGCCATTACCGTCGAAGCCCGAGCTCTTTGATGATCGCTCTGTATCTCTCGATATCCTTCTTGGCCAAATAGTCCAAGAGGCGGCGGCGCTGGCCAACCATTTTGAGCAGGCCTCTTCTCGAGTGATGGTCTCTCGCGTGCTCCTTAAAGTGCGAGTTCAACTCGTTGATGTTCCTGGTCAACAGCGCGATCTGCACTTCTGCTTTACCAGAGTCCTGCTCGTTGTCTCCGTATTTTGATATTATTTCGGTTTTATGCTCCTTTGCGACTGCCATTAGGCCTCCTGTTTCTTGCGTGTTAAAATGTGAATACTCTTTTTTTTGTCCTCATGCAATTGATTTCTGAGTTCATCAGGACTTGCAAATTTCATTTCATCACGGATTTTCTCCGCGACGTGTATGGTTAATTTCTCCCCATAAATCTCTTCTGAGAAATTGAATAAATGGACTTCCGCAGTCAACGCCTGATTCTCGCCAAACGTTGGACGCACGCCTATGTTTAGCATGCCGGACAGATTCCGGCTGCCAAGCGTGACCTCTACGGCGTAGATTCCTTTACCGGGTAGCAGCTTTTCAGCGGGCTCGACAGACAGATTTGCCGTCGGAAAACCCAAACAGCGGCCGCGCTTGTCTCCAGAGACCACCGTGCCTGAGACGGTATATTTCCTGCCAAGAGCACGATTGGCGTCACTGAGTCGACCCTGTTGCAGATAGTTGCGGATGGTCGAACTGCTCAGATGCATGTAGTCATCTTTGAACTCACCCAGTTCTTTCACGCTAAAGTGCAGCTTCGCGGCAGCCTCCTTGCATGTGCGGACACTCCCCTCACGGTTCTTTCCAAAAGCATGGTCGTAGCCAACCAGTATTTCCCGAAACCCGACGCGTTCGTACAGGATCGTCTCTATGAAAATGCTCGCCCGAATCTCTGAAAAAGCAGGCGTGAATTCCAAAACCACCACACGGTCAAGGTTCTGTGATTCAAGCAATGCCAGCTTCTCATCAATGGTTGTCAGGAGCTTGAAACCGTGTTGTGCGTTCGTCGATGGGATAACGGTTCTGGGGTGGGGTTCAAATGTCACCAACGTAGAACTTACGCCCTGCTGCATAGCCCGCGTAGTCAACTTTTCTAAAACGAACTGATGCCCCAGGTGAATCCCATCAAAAGTCCCCACTGTCAATACCGAGTCAGGATCTCTGACCATGTTATCTGCGCCAAAACAGACTTTCATTAAGCTGTACTCTGCAACCTCCTGACGCTATTCAAAAAGGCTGGAACGGCAGTGGCATCCTCGATGGAATAATCACCGATACGCGTTCGTTGCAACTCGCTCAGGTGTCCGCCACAGCCCAATGCTTCACCGATATCATGTGCCAGAGAACGTATGTATGTACCTTTGGAGCAGACGATCGACACTGTTACATGCGGCAGATCGACTGCCAAAATATTCATTTGGTGAATCACCACTTTGCGCGGTGCGCGCGCCACGCTGATTCCTTTTCTTGCTAATTTGTAAAGCCGTTGGCCATTGACTTTCAATGCGGAGTACATCGGCGGTGTCTGCAGAATCTCTCCCTGAAATCGCATACATGCAGCCACTATGTCTGCGCGCGTCAGGCTGTCCGTGTGCCCTTTGTGCGTAGTGGCCCCGGTACGGTCGTAACTATCGGTGCTGACCCCCAATTCGATTGTTGCGAGATACTCCTTCTCCAGCCCCATAAGCCGGTCAACTTTCTTTGTCTCTTTTCCTGTACAGACAAGCAAGACGCCGGTTGCAAACGGGTCAAGGGTGCCGGCATGCCCGACTTTCTTCACGCGGATCGCGCTTCGAATTTTCTTGACCACATCGAATGAAGTCCAGTCAGCCGGTTTGTTTATGTTGATGGTTTGTCCCTGCTCAAACAGAAGCAAGGAATTGGCATGATTTGCCGCAAACACGTCGGCAGGTGGCGTCGGACTATTCCTCATCCTTGAGCCGGTTGATGATGGATTCAATATTTTGAGCGTATTCTGCTGAATCATCGTGTACAAATTTCAAATCAGGAGCAACGCGCAGGTCGGTTTTGCGGGCGATCTCGGCACGAATAAAGCTCTTTGCCCGGTCCAACCCTTGCATGGTAGTTTTTTGTGCCTTCTCATCTCCCAGGATACTGGTGTAGACAGTGGCAAACTTGAGATCGTCCGTGAGTTTTATTCGGGTAATACTCACCATCCTGACCGCTGGATCCTTCACGTCCATGGTAATAAGCCGACTTATCTCTTGTTTGAGCATGGCCGCTACTCTGGAAACTCTCTTGAAGTCGGCCACGATTAAAACAACTCCACTGAGTGGTCCAGAATTTCTACGCGACTCTCCTCTTCGACAAGCTGCAAGATGGCAGAAACAGTCTTGTCCAGGAATTTGCCTTCATTAGAGATCATCGAAATGCCCATGGTCGTGCGTTGCCACTTGTCATGATGTGCCACCTCGGTCACGGACACATTGAATTTGCTCCGGATGCGCGTTTTCAAACTGTTCAAGACACTGCGTTTTGACTTCAAAGAAGAGCTCTCGGGCAAAAACATCTCAATTTGACAAACAGCTACAAGCATTGTTCTTTTTCACCGGCACTGCCTTTACAATTAAAGCTTACGGGCAGTTTCAACCTGGCGATAGGTTTCGAATACATCGCCAATCTTGATGTCATCAAAGCCCTCAAGGCCGACACCACACTCAAAACCGGACGCTACTTCACGAACATCCTCCTTAAAACGCTTCAGTGAGCTGAGGCGTGTTTCGTGCAGCAACTTGTCCTCCCGGTAGATACGAATGTAATCGTTACGGGAAGCTTTCCCTGAAACCACGTAACTGCCGGCGATGGTACCCACTTTGGGGACTTTGAACGTCTCACGAACTTCGATTGTGGCGGTTAGCTCTTCGGTGATCTCCGGATCGAGCATTCCCTCCAGGGCCGCCTTAACCTCTTCGACGGCGGCATAAATGATGTCATAAAGCCTGATATCAATTTCTTCTTTTTTGGCCAGCTCCCGTGCCTGCGTAGTCGGTCGCACGTGGAAGCCGATGATGATTGCTTCCGAGGCCGAAGCGAGCAAGACATCAGACTCTGAAATTCCACCAACAGCTTTGTGGATGACATTGACCGAGACTTCCTCGTTGGAAACCTTCATCAGTGCATCGCTCAGCGCTTCGTTGGAGCCGTCCACGTCTGCCTTCAGGATAATATTCAGTTCCTTGACGCGGCCGTGCTTAATCTGCTGCGACAACTGGTCCAGCGACATGTGGCGCGTCTTGCGGAAATCGTGCTCGCGTTTCAACTGCCGGCGCTTGGTGCTTATCTCACGAACTTCGCGCTCGCTGTCCAGCACCGTAAAACTATCACCCGCTTGCGGCACATCATCGAAACCGATGACCTGTACCGGAGTGGAGGGCCCAGCCTTCTTGACCGCTTTGCTGCGTTCATCATACATGGCCCGTACTTTACCGCCAAAACTGCCGGCCACAAACAGATCGCCGACCTTGAGCGTTCCTTTTTGCACGAGGACAGTCCCGACCGGCCCCTTGCCCTTGTCCAGCTGGGCCTCAATGATAATGCCGGAGGCCATGCGGTCGGGGTTGGCCTTAAGTTCGAGGAGTTCAGCCTCGAGAAGAATCAGCTCCAGCAGTCTGTCAATGCCCTGTCCGGTCTTGGCAGAGACTTCGACGGTCTGATACTTACCGCCCCACTCTTCCACCAGGACATTGTGATCGGCCAGTTGCTTTTTGATCGCTTCGATATTTGCGGTTGGTTTGTCGATTTTGTTGATGGCGACAACAACCGGTGCAGAGGCGGCCATCGCATGATTGATAGCCTCCACAGTCTGCGGTTGCACGCCATCGTCAGCCGCAACAATCAGAACCACAAGATCCGTTACCTGCGCCCCGCGGGCGCGCATGGCCGTAAAAGCCTCGTGACCAGGCGTATCGAGGAACGTTATCTCCTTGCCCCCAACTTCGACTTCGTATGCTCCGATGTGCTGGGTTATACCACCGGCTTCTCCCGAGATGATTGTGCTGCTGCGAATGTAGTCGAGAAGCGAGGTCTTGCCATGGTCGACGTGGCCCATGATCGTCACAACCGGTGGCCGCGGCAACGCCTTAGCTTCATCTTCAGCACTGTCCTCGTATTGATCGATGATATCTGTGCCGTATTCTTCAAGTTTTTCTACCTGGAAGCCAAATTCATCAGCCACGGCCTCTATGATGTCCATATCGAGACGCTGATTTATCGAAACCATCATGCCCAGTTCCAGGCAGGCCTTAAGGATCTCGCCTGACTCAACTCCTAGCTCTTCCGCCAGTTCAGCCGCGGAAATATATTCGTTGACACGGATTGACATGACTTCCTCTTCGATCATCTCACCGTCCACATCCTTGGACTTGCGGCGACGCCTCTTCGGCTTGGTTTCATCCATAGCGGCCAACGTCTGTTTTATGTTGGCCTGGATTTCCTCTTCGCTGATCTTGCGTTTCTTTTTCTTCTTGCCCTTGCGGCGGCGGTCTTTCTGCGTATCGGCGGCAGGCTTTTTCTCGGGGGTCGCCGGCTTACTTTCTACGGGTGTAACTTCCTTCTTCTTCGCCTCTTCAACTCCGCTGGCGGCAGCCTTATCTTCAGCTTTGGGTTGCTCCTTCGGCGCGACCACTTCCTCTGCTTCGACTTTCGGCTCTGCCGGTGGTGGAGCGCTCTTGGACTCGTGCCCACGCTTCTCTTTTGCTGACTTCTCCTCCGCGTCAATCTGTTTCTTAGCCTGGGAGATCATATCGACCACAGACATTTCGGCTGCGGCAGCTTCCTCTTTCTTTCTGGCGGACTCTTCAGCGGCCAACCGCTTCGTCGCGTCTCTTTGTGCCTCTTCTTCTTCCTTGGCTTTACGCGCCTCCTCGAGGCGGGTCGGGCGTTCTTCAGCTAACTGAGTGGCAAACCGCAGGCGCTCTTCAAGCTCTTGTTTCGCCTTGTTGCGGCGCATTTCTTCAAGGATGTGCTTTTCTTTAAGCTGAGCACGAAAGTCCAAAGCTTGCTCGCCGGGCGCAGGCTCGCCACGCCACTCCTGGCAGATTTCGTCGTACAATTCCTCGCTTACGGCGCTCATCTGGGTCTTGACCGCCTTATCTTTCTTGCCGAGGAATTCCAATACCGCCTCGTTGGAAATATTCAACTCACGCGCCACTTGAAAGACTCTTCGCTTCTTGCTCAAAACAGCTACTCCAAGATTGATTTTATAGAATCACGATCATGATCAGGAAGATTCATTGACGATCTCCAGGATCTTCTGCGCCGTCTTTTCGCCGACACCGGGCAAGCTCATCAAGCCCTCCAGACCGGCCTGCCTGACCTGTGCTACAGATTCAAGCCCACCCTCGAGCAGTTTCCGCAATTGCGCGGAGGTTAGAGCCGAAATCTTGTCAAGCCCGCCATCATTTGAAACCTGGAGACGGCGGACAGGCTCGTCATAATCCTCTTCCTCCGGTGCACCTCCCATTTGGTCGGCAAGGATGCGCTTGTATTCCGACTCCTTGATGATCTCAATTTCAAAACCTGACAAGCGTGATGCCAATCTCCTGTTCTGCCCGCCGCGGCCGATGGCAAGCGAGATCTGATCGTCGGAAAGCACTGCGATCGCTTTCCTCTTGTTTGGATCAACAATGACCTTGAACACCTTGGCAGGACTTAGCGACCTTGAAATAAAAATGCCCGGATCAGGATGCCAGTTGATAACATCTATCTTTTCATTGTTGAGCTCTTTGCTGATGGATTGAATGCGAATACCCTTCATGCCGACGCAAGCGCCGAGTGCATCAATACGCTTGTCGTTGGAGAGGACCGCGATTTTGGCCCGCTCCCCTGCCTCACGGGCTACGTTTTTGACTTCGATTATACCGTCGTATATTTCCGGCACTTCCAACTCAAAAAGGCGGATAAGGATTTGCGGGTCTGCCCGCGACACAATAATCTCCAGTCCACGACTCGTTTTTTCTACCGACTTTATGATTGCCCGTACATTGTCCCCGCGCCGGTAACGCTCGCTATGGATTTGCTCCGATTTAGGTAAAATCATCTCGGTGCGGTCGATATTCAAGTAGATTTCGTGCCGGCTGATTTGACGGACATCGCCGATGACGATCTCTCCGATCCTCTTGCTGTATTCCGCATGCAGAATCTCTTTTTCCGCGTCCTTCAGTTTCTGATTCAGATTTTGCTTCGCAGAAACAATCAGCCGCCTGCCAAAACTCATCGGATCGATGATCTCAATGAACTCGTCCCCAACTTCAAGATCAGGCTCGATCAGCTTGGCTCTTTCCAGCTCAATCTCTTCGACCTCATCCATAACCTCTTCCACGATCACCTTGTTCTGGTAGATCTCTATTTCACCCTTGTCCATGCTAACAAAAATATCAAAGTTATCTGCCTTGCCGTATTTCTTCTTTATGATCGAAAGGATGGTGCTCTCCAAAATCTCTCCGAGCAGTTCCCGCTCAATATTCTTTTCCTTGGCGATTTGGGACAGAGCTTCTACAATGTCAGCTTTCATGAGATTAAACGTACCTCCTGTTAATGCTTTCTACCACGGAAGGCTTAGATTGCACCGCTTGATGGACGACAATGGGATGGTTCTGGTCACATCACCGTTACGCACAGACACACCCTCGTCACCAACAGACACAACCTTGCCCTTAAAGCTACCCTGCTCTTCTCCGTCAAGCAGAATTTCGACATCCTTGTTCAAATTTCTTTGGAAGTCTCGCTCTGTTTGCAAAGGACGATCCACGCCCGGAGATGAAACCTCCAGACGGTACTTACCCGGAATGACATCAGCGATGTCCAATTCATCCGACAAACTGCGACTCACCTGCGTGCACCTGTCAAGTGTGACCGGAGCCTCACCATCGATATAAACCTTCAAAACCTGACTACCGGAACGACCCTTCAGTTGTAGATCCACTAGTTCTACCTGCTCCCGGACGAGAGCAGCTGTGACGATTTGGGTGACCTTGTCAAGTACCGTTTTCAAAACCAAAAGTCCATACAATAAAAAAGTGGGCCAATTGACCCACTTTAGAACAAAAATATAACACTTTTATCTGCCCTTTGCAAGGAAATTCTCCTCTCAACTCTACATCAGCTCTGCCAGAAAAATTTCCGCTTCGTTCTTGATGCTGGAGTCCGGGTATTTTTCTAGTAGTAGTGACAGTACGCTCCGCGCCTGTTCGGTGTTGCCGGCCAAAACATGGCACCGGGCCGAATTGTACAGGGTTTCCGCTGCCAGGAATACCTCACTATACTTGCGTGCGGCTTCGCTGTAAAACTCAGCGGCTGCAGCGTAGTTCTTTTGCTCTTCCAGGCTTGCTGCTATGCCGGCAGTGGCCGAGGCTTGCAGGACTTCATCGCCGCCGTCTTCGAGGTACTCCTTGAAGTACTTCTCAGCTTCAGCATGGTCGCCATTGTTGAAATGGGAATTGCCCAGGTAGTAGCGCGCCTCATGTCCACTTGCCGTTCCACCATAGGATGAGATCAGGTTGTTGAGAATCGGTATGGCGGCGGCATAGTTGTTGTTAAAATACTCTAGCTTTGCCTGTGTAAGCTGGACAACAGCCGACTGTTCTTTTTCCGCGCTCTTGCTGGAGAAAATAAGAGAAGCGATCAGAATCGCGGCGACGATGCCGATTCCGTAGAGAATGGTCTGGCCGTTTTCGCGCACATATTCCTGTGTTTTGAAATAATAGGTGACAAACTTGTCTTCTTTAATCTGCCTGCGGGTTAGCTTCTTTTGGGCTTTAAGCATTCGAAAAAAAACTCCTGAAAATCTCTGTGTCTAAATACAGAGCGTTAAACTCAATTTGTGTCCGCAATAAAACAACTTTAAGTATAAGGTAGTTTGTGCAGTTTATCAAGAACTTTTCGAGCGTGTGCACAAAAAGTGCTCGTTGTCCATTGTAAGGACTACAAAGCCGTTTCGGTGGCAAGACCTCTGCTGGCATTCCGTAGCGGTGGCACTCAGTTCTCGGCCTGACTCCGTTGCCGTACTTTTTGGACGGTCGAGTAAGCGCCAAAAACAACCATGGCCAATATGAAGAAATAAACCCAGAGAGGGACATTCCTCCCGACCACGATCAGGTAGAGATATGCGGAGACAAAACAGAGACCTGCCGAGAGTGCCGGCAGGATGATCGATTTTGACGAGCGAATATTCCTCACCAGCCAGGCAATCGAGGCGGAGAAGAAAGGAATCGCAGCCACATAGATAGCGCCGAAAATAACCGGATTCACATTGTACTGCTCACCAAGACCAAAAAACCACGTCTTAAGCTGTGTTAAGAGTTCTTGCATTCTATCTACAAATGACTCAAGAAATAGTCCGTCATTTTGGTAAAAAGATGTAATTGCGTTTTTCCACCGGAAATGCGGTGGTTACGGTTTGGGTAGAACATCATGTCGAATTGCAGTCCGCGGTTCTGCAGCTCATTTGCTACGTGCATGGCGTTTTGTACATGTACATTGTCATCCCCGGTGCCGTGCACGAGCAAGAGTTTGCCTTTCAGGTTGTCCAGGTAAGTCAGCACATTTCCATCCCGGTAGCCTTGCGTATTCTTCGACGGCAGCCCCATGTAACGTTCGGTCCAGATTGTGTCGTAAAAGCGAAAGTCCGACACCGGTGCTATCGAGATTCCCACTTTGAAGTACTCGTCGGCGCGGGTCATCAGCATGAGCGCTAAATAGCCGCCACCGCTCCAGCCCCAGAATCCGATGCGCTCGCCGTCGACATAAGGCAGGGAACGCAGATACTTCGCGCCCTCGACCTGGTCGTTGACCGCCCACTTGCCGACATCTTCGTAACAGACATCCTTGAAGGCTTTGCCTCGCCCGCCGGTGCCGCGATTGTCGACGCAAAAAATGATGAATCCTTTCTCAGTCATCATTTGCTGCCAGAGAATACGTTGCTTGAAATGGTATGGGCGCGACCCCATACCCCACTGATTCTTGACTGTCTGCGAACCGGGCCCGCCGTAACCGTAGACGATCACCGGATACTTTTTCCCGGCATCAAAATCCAACGGTTTGATCATATAGCTGTTCAACAGTTCGTTATCGCTAGTCTTGAACGAAAAGAACTCCACCGGCGGCAAGTCATAGTCTTGCAGCGCAGCGATGTTGTTTTTTTCCAGAAACCGAACCAGGGTGCCGTCCGTCTTGCGCAGCATCACCTGGGTTGGGGTGTTTATGTCGGAAAAGACGCCGACCACATGCTTGAAGTCGGGTGAAAAACTTCCTGTGTGCCACCCGGTTCTCTGTGAAACCCTCTCGATCTTCGAGCCGTCAAATTGTGAACGGTAGACATTCTGTTCAATTGGCGAATCTTTTTTACCGTAGAAGTAGAGCCACTGGTTGACGTCATCTACTCCTGCCAGCGCGCTGATTTCCCAGTCTCCGCTGGTGACTTGGTTCTGAAGGTTACCAGCAAAATCGTACAGGTATGCGTGTTTGAAGCCCGACCGCTCCGACAGCCACACCACCTGTTTTTTTTCACGCAAAAAAAACAAGTCCTGCTCCACATCGATCCACGTGCTGTTTTCATCTTCAATGATGGTTTTGCCGGCACCGGTGTGCGCATCAGCCAGCAGCAACTCAAGGTGATTCTGCAGCCGGTTCAGCCGCAAAACCGCGAGCTGCCCGGAGTCTGCCCAATAGATACGCGGGATGTAAATATCCTCATTCTCGCCAATGTCCACCCAGGTTATCTTGCCGGTTTTAAGATCGGCTATGCCGATCTTTACCAGTGCGTTCTGTTCCCCGACTTTCGGGTATTTTAGCTTCGTGACAGTGTTGTAGAGCGGTAGCTCATCCACCAGGTTAAACGATTTGACCCGGCTTTGATCGATTTGCCAAAAGGCGATTCTGCTGCCGTCCGGTGACCAGCGCCATGCATCCGCAAGACCAAACTCTTCCTCGTACACCCAGTCAAACTCGCCGTTCAAAACGTCCGGCGTCCCATCTTCGGTGATCCTGCGTTCTTCGCCAGTAAGCAGATGATGCACAAAAATATTGTGGTTGCGGACAAACCCGACTGACTTGCCGTCCGGCGCCAGTTTGACGTTTCGTAATTTGGCGGAGCCCCCGGCCAGAGCGCGCAGTTCTTGCGTCGCAAGCTCGTAAAGATAGTAAGGGCCCTGGGTTGAGTGCCGCCAGATTTGCTCTTGTTTGCCGGCCACCAGCAGGTGCCTGCCATCGTCTGTCCAACTGTAGCTGCTGACAGGAATGGTTTGCTCACCGTACTTCAGGCTGCTGCCGGCTATCAGCAGCTCTTCCGCGCCGCTTTCGACCTCATGTAGGAAAACGTCGCGTTTGCCGGTCGCCGGGTTCTTGCGTGAAAAAGTAAACCTGGCGCTACCGGGATGCCACTGGACGTCAGAAATACTTCTACCGTCGAACCTGCTCGAATCAAAGATTTCAGGCAGAGTGAGCTTCTTATTACCGGGCGCACCGGGCGCCGGGTTGACAAGCAATGCGCTTGCGAGCAACAATGGCATTATTCTTCTGGCGTACATGCAGACTCCTGTTCAGCCTAACAAGTGTGATTGTGTTGTGCGCAACAAAACGACGCATACCGATCCCGGGCACAAATCACGAATATAGGGCATTTTAATTGAAAAGCAAGCCCGGCCGGGCTTGCTTAGCGGGTACTCCCGAAAGTCCAAACCGGGGGCGTCAGATTATTTTATCTCCAGTTCGAACGCTACTTCCCATTTTTCGCCGGCTGCCAGACGAAACTTCCAGTTGGGCAGAAGCACGGAACTCTGGTACACGCGCTCGAAACCGGATTCCGATTGCGACACTGTTTCGATGGGGAAGCGCCAGAAACTGGTATCCTGGTCCATCTTCAGGTTTGCGGCAACTTTGAGCCATTCATCGACGACGCCGGCTTCACGGCCTGCGACCTCGCCGGTGCTGCGCAGGCGCGCATCCTCCAGCTCAGTGCCGGGAAAGACGTAGTAGCGGTCATGTGCGTCCCCAGCCAGCAAGGCAAAGCCCCACTCGGAAGCGAACCAGTAGTCCTGCTCACTGTTCGACAGGTTGCGTATCTCGTACGCCACGCGCAGGGTGGAACTTCGTCCGGACAGGGTCAGGCGTTTGACCAGGTGTACCGGACTCGCGGTACCGTCATCGTGCAGTGCGCCCCGGCGTTCAAGGCGGATGTCGATCTGATTATCTGAACGCACAACTGTTTGCTCAAATTGACCGGTGACAAAATCACCCAGCTCCCGGTAGGAGCACTGGGCAAAGCTCTCCAGCGTAGTGTCGTGCGCCAGGAAGTGCTCCTGCAGCGAACTCCGGCGGTGCCAGTCGTAGAAGAGTTGTTTCTCCAGCCCTTCTTCCTTGACAACGACGATGTCATGAATGCTGGCGATCTCGCCGTGTTCATCCGCATTGCCCTGGCCTGTCTGGTCAGACTGAGACGCTGCGTGCTCGACAAGTTTCTGGTGGTAGCTTTCTTTTCTCCGGGCCATGGTGTCAAGCAGGTTGAGCGCACGTGGTTTGTAGTCCAACTCGAAGATCGCGCCACCGACTTTAGGTGAAATGTAGAGATTCAGCAGGCGGTTGGATACGAGCAGCTCGGGAAAACCGTCGCCGTCGAAATCTTCTTCCGCCAGCTTGACCCAGTCGTCGCCTGAACCGGGATTCTCCAGTTGGTCGAGAATGGCCTCAGCCTGCAAGAACTGGTGGTAGGTAGCGTATCTGAGATGGTTCAGGTAAAGGCCGCCAAAGACGCCATGCCAATAGGGACAGTTGCACTGACCGGCCCAAATGTGGTCGCGCGCTCGCAGAAACACAGAGTCGGATCCAAAGTCTCCCTGCAGTCGTTGCAAGCGACGGCTCAGATGGAGCATTTTCTTGTGCATGTTGTTGGACTCCGGGTACTTCACCATGAAGTTGCGCCAGAAACCGCCGCGAACAAAGACTTTGTACTTCTCGTGTAAATCTTGTTGCTTCAACACATCTTCAAACGCATCGTAGTCCGTAATTGCCTGAGCCGGCATGGCCCACTCCATCATCTCGCGGTAGGAAGCGGTGGGAAGGTAAACGCGCCCCTTGGGCTCGATCTCATCCAGGGCCTGTGACAGGTGAATGATGTTTATCCAGCTCGAGTTCTCTTCGAGTGCACTGAAGAAGCGTTCCAGCCAGCGGTCTTCGTAGCAATGCTTGTATGTCTCCGGCCAGACGCCGAATTTCTCACCGTCGTCGGCAAAGACGACGAGGGCCTGGCCGTCTTCCGTGGCTATCGAATCGAGAAATTCGATGGTTTTTTCCGGCATTTGAAACGGGATGGTGTATCTGAGCTGCTCGCTCACGGGGAACAGAAAAACCGAATGTCCCTCCTCTTCGGTCACGTAATAACCGTGGAGCTCACCGCCCTGCAGGCCGGCATTCTTGAAATGCGAGTCATCCAGGACAACGTACTCGACGCCGGCCTCGGCAAATGCTTTCGGCAGATGAGGTTCCCAAATGCGTTCGGCAAGCCACATTCCCCGCGGTGCGTAACCGGTATTCCCGACCACGAAGTCGGTCAGTTTTTTGACCTGTCCGACCTTATCCGCGTACGGTATCACGGACATGACCGGCTCATAATAGCCGCCGGTCATCATCTCGACCTGACCGCGTTCGACCAGGATGCGCAGGCGCGGGATAAAATCCGGTTTGTGCTCTTTGATCCACTCAAAGAGAATACCGGTGTAATGCTGCGCCATCTTGACACCCGGGTGCCTTTCCATAAGCTCCAGAAAAGGCAGATACGACTTGTTGTACGCTTCTTCAAAAACGAAGTCGAAATTGCCCACCGGCTGATGATTGTGGATGCCGAATGCGATGTTTACTTTTTTCAATTCGTGCCCCCTCCTCTGACTTGGTTGAATGAATTCTTATGTTGACGCAACTGGCGCAGCGTAATTCCTGTAGCCGGATTATGTTACTTCAATTTCAAGAGTTTGATCGACCTGTTAAAGTCGCCGGCCACCATGCGGGCAACATATACTCCGGAACCGACATCATTGCCCAGGGCACTCTTTCCATCCCAGGTGACGCTGTAAGATCCGGCGACTTCCTTCCGGTTAACCAGTGTTTTCACCTTTTGACCGAGCATGTTGTATATTTCGATCTTCACATCCGAACCTTTAGCCAACTCAAACCGAATAGTAGTCTCGGGATTGAATGGATTTGGGTAGTTCTGCAAGAGGTTGAATTCCTCCGGTAGCAACCGCCCTGAAGATACAACACTCGTCACCAGAATTTCCTCCGGAAAACCGACATTCCGATCGGTAAAAAGATGGAATTCCCCGGGCTTCAGTCGCATCGGTTCGTTGGAGTTTACCACATTCACGCTGTCTCTGAAGAAATAATCGTACCAGGTGCCGCTGTGGATGAACGCGGGATTGACGTCACGCTCAAACACGTCAAAATTCCCAATAATGGTCACGTTTGTGCTGGGGTGTGAAATCTGGATGCGGCGATCGAACTGGCTCTGTCCAACCCGCATCTGTACGTTCGACACGGGACTTCGGAAGGCTTCTACCTCTTTGCGCAGCTTGAGCAGAGCGGACATAAATTTGTACAGTGATCTTCTCTCCTCGTTCTCAAAATAGTTCCACAAGATCGGCTTCGGATCGGTCCGTCCGATTTCCGGCAACTCCTGGTCGTAACCTAACTCCCCGAACTGCCACATCATCTTTGGGCCGGGAATGGTCAGGAAGAAGGTTGCCACCAGTTTTATTCGCTCCAGCGCGGTCGTGAGTTCTTTCACATTGTAGGAGCCGTTGCTGCTCTGGCGTCCAAATCGCAGGTTCTTGTACGTCAACCAGGGTTCGTCGTGACTCTCCATGTAGGTGATCAGGTGCGGTTTTGAAAACCCTCGGTTCTTGTAATACCCGCCGGCAAGATCTGAGCGCTGCTGCGGATCCGACAACCAACCCATGGCGGATTGACTGTAGGCGATGTTCATGTTGCCCCAAACCATCATGCCGTAATCGGTAAGCTCGATTTCTTCCCTGTTCTCGGCAAAGTGCTCCAGAATGACGTAAGCAGTCGAGTCTACCTCCCAGATCCGGTCCGCCATGCGCTTCAGGATGTCAACGCGCGACTGGTCGAACAACCTGAACTGTCCGTCATTGTTGGAAAATTTCTGTGTAAACCCCTTTGAAAGATCGAACCTGAAACCATCTACCTTGAATTCGGTCAACCAGTAGGCATTGACGCGGTCGACAAACGCTTTGGTCACGGAACTCTCATGATTGAAATCAAAGCCGACATTGAACGGATGCCGCGCCGTACGATTGTACCACGGATTGTCATCAGTGGGCGGCCCGAAGTTCCCTGACGAGTACAAACGCACCAGCGGATGCTGTCCGAAAGAATGGTTTAAAACCATATCGAGGATAACCGCAATGCCACGTTTGTGGCATTCATCAATGAAGCGCTTCAGGTCGTCCGCCGGACCGTAGTATTTGTCCGGGGCAAAATAGGATGCCGGATTGTAGCCCCAACTGCTGTTGCCTTCAAACTCTGTCACCGGCATCAGCTCGATGGCGGTCACCCCCAGCCGGTCCAGGTAGTCAAGCGTGTCGACCATTGTGCTATAGTCGTGCGCGGCGATAAAGTCACGCACCAGCAGTTCATAGATAACCAGATCGCTCTTCTCCGGTTTTTGAAACTCGGCTACCTGCCAGTCGAAGGCCTCTTCGCTGATCCTGAACACCGACACGTTGTCCGTGGTTTTGCCATCCGGGTAGAGTTTAAGGTCGGGAAAGACACTTGCCGGTATGAATTGATCGTCGAATGCCTGCAGAACAAGCCGGGTGTACGGGTCAGCCACGCGTAATTCGCCATCGATGAAATACTGAAAACCATAGCTGGCATCGGGATCTAGCTCGGTCAGGTTGAGCCAGTAGTGCACGCTATCTTCTCGAATGGTCTCACGGTTCATGAAATAGGCTGGGTCGATAGTCCAGTCGTTGAAATCACCGATGACGTAAGCGAATTCCTTTCGCGGCGCAAAGATCGAAACCGTGACAGTTGAGTTGTCCACCAGGTTCACGCCGTCCACGATGCCGGCCGGACGCGCTGCTTCCGAGACTTCCGGATTTACCATGACGGCGATGCCGGTTGTATCCGTCTCGCCGGTGGCTCTTTCCGCCAACAGCAGGAAATTGTGCATGCCTGCGTTGGACTGCGCCGCAATAAAATCGTAGCGCAAGGTATCCGCCGTGACCTGTGCCACCGGAGTCTCGTCCAGCAAGAGCGTCAGGGACAAGAATTCCGCGCCCAGGGCCGTGCTAGTGGCCACGAACCTGAGCGTGTCGTCGCGGGCCACGAACGCTGGTTCGCGCAGCGGGTCGCCAAGAGTTTGAGAAATCCTGGGCGAAATCAGTGTGACCGTCGGGGTCGGATCCAGAACGTCGGCAAAGATGTCTGCGCCACCGACGTCGCGCCCGGTCAGATTGCTATCCGCGCTTCTGAACACCATCGCCAGCGCCAGAACCCTCTCATTTGAGGCGACACCGTAGAATGTCCGTATGTCACCAATGGTTAGCTGCCACAAATCAGGTCCGACATTTGTCAATTGCGGTTGCACAAGGTTGTCGCCCCAGTCGCCGATGACGTGTTTCCAATCGCTGGGATTGTTGCTCTGATCGGTGATGAGACCGGTGTGGACATAAACATCTCCGGTGAATCCGGCCAGCCCGCCATCGCCTTCGGTTGCATGAAAAAAAACAAGGACCGAATCCCGGGTTGATGGCACTTCCGGAGTGGTAGTGACCACGCGCCCGGCGCCGGTTGATTCTAAGATGTCCAGGAATATGTCTGCTCCGCCGACGTCCCTGCCGGTTATCTGGGAGTCAGCGCTGCGAAAAACGAAAGCCAGTTGTCTGACATTTTCATTCTCCGGCACACCGTAGAAAGACCGGATGTCACCTACTGTCAGTTGCCACCGGTCGTCTCCCAAACTGGTCAATTGCGGCTGGATGTTGTTTTCCCCCCAGTTGCCTATGACGTGCTTCCAGTCGCCGGGGCCGGTGCTCTGGTCCGTGATCACACCAGTGTGCACATAAACATCGCCGGTAAAGCCGGCCAGCCCGCCGTCCCCCTCTTTGGCGTCGAAGATAACCAGAATGGAATCATCTATGGTGGCTGCTCTGGGAATCGAGGTAACCACCTGGGCGCTGGATATTGCGGCAAGGGCAAGAATGAAAAAGCCGGCCATCAGAATGCGAATATTCAACACATTCGATTTCAAGAAATTCATCATCATAACCATAACTCCATCAAAACTAAGACAGACACGCTGTCAGAGAATTACGTTTGCGGCATTGCCGCTTCAAAACAGGCTTTGAGCCAATCCAGATATTCAGGGCTGAAGAAACCCTATTCGCCGAACGTGTGCAAGCGCCCTCAGTCCAGTTTGACGACCCGCCAACCAAGCGCAGGGAGGCCAACCGCCAGGGTACTGCCCTCCGGTTCAAAACGCTCCCCGCTTACGAGATCCGTGGCCACCTGCACCGAGTAAAATTCCGGCAGGTCGACAGAAACAGATTGTATCTTCTTTCCCTTGTTCAAAAGCACAAGGATACGCTCATTGACATTAGAGCGCTGATAGACAAACACGTCGTGGTCCACCACCAGGGAGCGAAAATCACCGTAGCGCAATGCCGGATGTTTGCGCCGCAGCGCCACTATTTTTCGGACATCGCCCAGCATAGCAGTTTCAAGTTTGGACAGATCTCCGTCAAACCGCATCATGCGGCGATTGTCCGGATCGTCTGCTCCGGTTAGGCCGATCTCGTCACCATAATAAAGAACCGGAACGCCGGGAATGGTCATCATGTAGGCCAGGTAGAGTTTGGCCAGTTCATAACTAGGGGGATTGTCCACCACCGGTGGATTGTTCCAGCCGATTTCTTTAGCCTCACCACTGTTGAAAGGAACGTCGCCATCGGCATAGGCCATGAAACGCACCTTGTCATGACTATCCATCACGTTGCCCATGAGGTGGTTTGTTCCGTAGACCGCCAGGGTGCGTTTTAGCTCCTGAGCCACGGTTTCGAAACTCGCCTCCGGCGTCAGAAACGTGTACACCGCCCGGTCATACAAATTGAAATTGAACTGGCTATCCAATTGTCCATTGTTGACGTAAGAGCCGACCAATTCGTAGCTGCCAAAGGTCTCCCCTATCTGGAACGCCTCCTGATTACGCGGGATTTCTATCTCAGAGCGAATTTTCCTGGTCAACACCTGCCAGAATCGATTTGGGATGTGTTTAACCGCGTCGTGACGAAAGCCATCAGCACCGGTCTGCTTAAGCCACCAGATTGCATTGTCAGTCATTGTGTCCAGAGCTTCGGCAGAACCCACGAAGTCGAAAGACGGTAGGAATGGTTCGAACCAGGTCGTCAGCCGGAACTCATCCCAAAGGCGCATGTTTTTTCGCCCGTCAGGCAAGTCATAGGTACCGAACCAGTCACGGTGCGCGTCGAAGTATGGATGACCCTGGTGAACATGGTTTGCGATGAAGTCAAGCAAGACCTTCATACCCCGATCATGAGCGGCTGCAACCACTTTGCGCAGCAGAGGCATATCGCCAAAGCGTCGTTCGACTTTCTGGTGGTGCGTCGGCCAGTAGCCGTGGTATCCGGAAAAATAGCGGTGTGGCTCCGGCCATTCTCTGAATGCCGCGTCAGTATTCTCATTAACCGGCGACAACCAAAGTGTATTTACGCCCAGGGCGTCAAAATACCCGTTTTCGATTTTGTCCAAAACCCCCTGCAGGTCGCCACCTTTGTAATTTGCCGGCGGCAAGAGCGAATCGTTTTCCACCGGTTGCGTGTTGCCGGAATCCCCATCGCTGAAGCGGTCGATCATGATGGCGTAGATAATCGCATCACGCCAGCTCCGGAGTTCTCCTGAATCCGAGGCCCCTGCCGCATCTTTCACAAGAAGCGTTTGCAGGTTGGAGGCATGCCGGTTGTGCACTGCGATTGCGCGCAGAGTGGGGCCGCCAGCCCCCTTTGCAACCTCGGCAGGCACGGTAAACTCCCAAAAGAAAGCGCCGCCCTTGCCGGTAAAAGCACGCTCCGGCTTGAACCTGTCAAGCCGGCGATTGTCCAACAAGCAGAACAACTCAGGGCTGTCCAGTTCCCGGGTCGCCTGCAAAACATAAGACAGGGTCCCGCCTCGTTCCTGCGGGGCATGCAGGAACAAATCAGGACCGGCGGGATCCGGAACCGATAGAACCGAATTGTAGCTGCCAAAGCCGTTGTCCACCCGTTGCGGGTTGTTGGGATCGGGAAACTCCCGGTCGTCGAAAACAAATTGGTACAGGTACTGCCCCGGGTCGAGCGCCAGCTCTGCTTCGTATGTGCCATCGCCGTCGTCGTCCTGCATTTTCGTGCCGTTGCGATTCCAGTCGTTGAACGTCCCCATCAGGTTCAGCCTGCTCTGCGGCTGCCGCTCCGGCGTAAAGCGGATGACGGCCTTCTGAAGCGCCCTGGAAAAGACGGGGATTTCGTAATCACTTCCTGCAAAGTTGAATCCCAGGAGCGTAAACCCTGCAAACCCTTCGGACGCCCGCAGAGTTATTTTACCCGTACTGTTGTCGAATTGTGCCTCTAAGTCTGACTGCGGCTTGAAACTGAAACCGTCGTACTCTTCTGCAAAGAAGAAATTTCTGATCTCAAACGTACTGGTTCGACCGGCAATCAAAGAAACCGGTTTGATGAGGTCGGATATGCCGGCCTTCAGATTGGCAGCAGCACACACTAGTACCCCACACAAGACAAATCTATTCAACATGTTCAAATGAATTCCTGATGGGTTTTCCTTAAAGATTGTCAACAGTAGTGCTCAATCCACCTTGACTTCACTGGACAGATGCCGGAACCAGGTTAGGTAGAGCCCGGTCGATAGTCCAATGAGAATCAGGAGCAGCCAGCCGAACTGCGTCCACGTTTTCATGATCAAGGCCATACCCGTCAAGAACAAAACAACCTGCCACGGCACGGCAAAAAAGGTTGCCAACTTGTCGCGGCTATTCTCACGATCGATTTGACTGAGGATAGCCGGATCGAGTCTTTTCTTGACCGGTCCCCAGAATCCGAATGGGCGGGTCTTCTTGTAAAACGCAAGCAAGACATCCTCGTTCGTCGGTTTGGTTAAATAAGTCCCAATCAGCATTCCGATCAGAGAGGCCAGGGTCGTAAACACAAAGGCAAAGTACTCGGGGATGTCTGGAGCAACCAGCCTTTGAATGACCGCAGCCACCATGCCTGCAACCGTGCCTGCTGCAAAGCCATAGCCGTTCATGCGCCACCAGTACCAGCGTGCCAGAGTCGGCAGCAACAATCCGGCGCCCAGGCTCGAAGTGATCCAGCCCCAGATTTCGTTGATGTTCTTGATCACCAGCATAAACAACAGTCCAAGCACGACAAGAATCACAGAGGATACCCGGCCATGCAGCATCAGCGTTTTTTGGCTGGCTTGCGGGTTGATGTACGTTTGGTAGATATCCTTCACCCAGTAGGCGGCCCCCGCGTTGACGGTTGAATCAAAGGTTGACATGGCCGCTGCCATCAGGCCTGCCACCAGCAATCCTTTCACGCCTACCGGCACCAGCTGGTTGATGACGACCGGCAACACCCTCTCCGGGTCCTGAATCACTCCCTGTTGCGTGCCTAACACGACACCCATCATGGCAATGGCCATAATGAACGGCCAGCGGAATGCTAGCAAAGACGTCCAGAAAAGGGAGAGCAGACCTGATTCACGGTCGCTGCGCGATGCAAAGAAGCGTTGAATCATGTACTGGCTGGTACCACCACTGCCCTCGATGATCACTTTCAGCAAGTAAAATAGAATCGCGACTCCGAACAGATTATAGATCGAATAAGCGGACTCAGGGGCAAAATTCATTTCCCACGGTGGTACCAGGGAAGTCCAGGCTTCCTTGGTGGTTTCGATAGCCTGGAAGCCACCGTCGCGCAGAGGGACGGAAACCATGAATGTGTCCGGCAAGGTGAACTGCGTAAAGGCCAAAACACAGACATACATGATGGTTCCAAAAATCAAGAATCCCTGGAACACGTCTGTCCAAACCACGCCATAAAGGCCGCTGGCGACCGTGTACACCATGGCCAGGACGATCATCATGACCGCGGCCCAAAATTGCGGCTCCAGCCCCATAAAACCCGGGATGCCGAGGAACTCGCTGACGAATTTGCCGGACCCAATGGCGAAGTAGGTGATCATGGCGATGGTCATGATAATGATGGAGCCTGCCGCAATGATACGCGCGACATCGCCGTCCTTTTCTTTGCCAAATCGGAAATGCATCCATTCAGCCAGGGTCATGACCTCTGCGCGGCGATTCCACTTGCCCTGAAAAATCATCAGGAAAGCCATGATCAGCGTCACGCCGCCCCGGATTTCTACAAAGAAACCGGAAGCGCCTAGTGCGAAGATAAACGCGGTGTTGATCATGGTACCGCTGACGTCCAGATTCGACGCCATGCCGGACGCCCCGAGCACCCACCAGGGCAGCTTACGATTTCCGAGAAAGTAACCCTCGATGCCTTTCGAAGCCCGTCTTTGCATAAACAACCCCACGCCCACCATTGCCGAAATGTACGTGATAACGATGCCATAATCTAGTGTGGACATACTCCCTCCAGTGATTTACCTTGCCTCTATTGCGTCAAATAAAACAGAGAACCGCAGCTCAGGACACGCACGAATTCCCAGCTGTCTATTCAAGCGTAATGACCACCGTGTCATCCAGAATCAGCGGCGCCTGCGGATCGTCGGACCCACCAAAAGTGAAAGCGCCGGCGGCTGGCCCGATCGGCCTGTGCAGGCCGTTTGCGCCTGTGTTGTCCCAGGTGGTGATATAAATCCTGGCGCCGGCCAGAGTCACCGGGTTGCCCAGTGACGCGGGCAAGAATTCCAGCGTTATCTTCTTCTCTTCCTTATTGACCTCAATCTTCGGCACAGGCGTGATCACCGCGCCAAACTCGTCTGCACCGGCGCCGTCGGAAGAAAAAAGCATGTTGTTCCATCCGCCGATGTATGAGAAGTAGTCCCAGGCGAACGCTTCCGGAGCGCCGGCGTGCAGCTTGGGCAGAACCGACGCCCCGGTCTTATCAGGAAGATCGATGAATATGTGAAACGCCGCATGATCAAATCCATTCGGGGGCAGCCAGGGATCGCTGATCTCTCCCACAGTTAATTCAATCCTCAGATTTCCGCCCAGCGAGATGACCTCGGTACGACGGATATCCATTTGTCCGGTGAAACCCGGGTGCCTGGGCTTCAGATAGTCGCCTGCCGGGCCGTGGTCGTCATGCGCGGCATCGTCGACGCTGGTCCGGCGACCCTGTTGAACAGCCAGGTCCGTC
Organism: Candidatus Zhuqueibacterota bacterium; assembly: GCA_029262055.1. Classification (GTDB taxonomy): domain Bacteria; phylum Zhuqueibacterota; class Zhuqueibacteria; order Oceanimicrobiales; family Oceanimicrobiaceae; genus JAJDAD01. The sequence goes on along the minus strand of JAJDAD010000006.1, from coordinate 37,554 downwards.
ATAAAGCGCCGGGTCTCTGACGCCACCTTCCGGCCGGCGGCATAAGCCGTTAGCGAGTGGCTTGACCACCCAAACGGAAAGCGCTCGATCGGAACCGCTACCTCCCAGTCCCCGGCGCTATTCGGAAACAGAGCAATTGCTTGCTCGAGTTTTCCGTCAATCACAAGCTGCTGGGACGCCCTACTATCGGATGTCCAGCCAGTTACGACGAAGTCCCGTGTGAACGTATTGCCGGCCAGGTCCGCTGCTACGGTCAGCTCCAGGTCGTTGTTGACGGGCTGCGCGATCTCGCCACGAATCAGGTAAACCCCGGCCGCGCGCGCCGGCAGCTCCTCGGTTATTCTCCCGCCTGTTCCTGCAATCAAATCGCCGGACAGGCCCAACCCTGCAAGCTGTTGCAAACGTGTTCCTGCCGCAACGCCGGCCGTCATATTTTCCAGAAGCATTGCCTGGTCCGCGGTATTAAACAGAACCAGAGCGCGCTGATCTCCCAACTGGCGCTGGTACGCCAGAACGCCGGCACCGTCCGGCGAATCCGCGAGAACGGTCAGCGCGCCGCGCGAAAAGAGTCTATTTTCCCTGCGAATCCGGCAAAGATTCTTCACGAACAAAAACATTCTGGAGTCTTGCTCAAAATGGTCTACGCCATCTGCCCCCCAGCCACTCGCGAACATCGATGCACGATCCTCCTCGAAAAGCTGCTCCGTCCCCTGATAAATGACGGGAATGCCTGGAATCGTCATCAAAAAAAGCAAAGCCTGCTCGAGTGCCACCGGAGTCGATGCCCTGACCAGCCTTTGCACATCGTGATTGTCCAGGAAGTTGGTCAACACGAATGGGTTTGCGTAGATTTCCGGGTCCATCATCGTATTCAAACGATACGCCAGATAGCGCGTCGGCAGACCCTGGGCGAAGACCTTGTTGATGGTAAAGAACAGAGGAAAGTTCAGCATGGAGCTGAGCGCAGGCGCTCCTTTCGTGCCCACGTAAGTTGCGATTTCGCGCTCGGTGGTATTGTCCATCGGGTCGGCGGAAATGAAAGCCTCGCCGAAACTCAGGAAGTCTTCCCGCCCGGTGGAGTCCGCCAGCAAGTTGATGCCAGGCGCCCCGGTTTCCCCGGAGTAGAAGAAGTCTTGCCAGAAATCCTTTTCTACATAAATTATGGTGTCGATCCTGAACCCGTCGACCCCGGCTTCCCGAACCCAATGCCCGAAAGAGTCCCGCAAAACCCGGCGGACTTCCGGGTTCTCAGTATTGATGTCGTCCAGCCCCGCCAACTGGTGGCGCTGTTTCTGGGCCGGATCGCCGTAGTCGGTTATGGCCGGCGTCCAGTGGTAGATCGCGGCCCGGCGATGGCGCTCATCGCGCACATCATTCATATTGAACGGATGCTGGCTCGGCGCCGGTCCTTCCTTCAGATGAAAATTCCTGGCTGGATCAGACGAATCAAACTCGCCCAGATATTCGAAGAAGTTGCCGGTATGATTGATGACAATATCCTGAATCAGATACATGCCATTTTCATGCAAAGTATGTGACAGTCTTTGGTAGGTTTCCAGGCTGCCGAAATGTGCGTCTATTTTCTTAAAATTCTCGGCCCAGTAGCCGTGGTAGCCCCCGTATGCAATCCGCGGATCCCACCACTGGTTGGCCACCGGCGGCGTGATCCAGACAGCCGTGGCCCCCAAATCCTTGATGTAGCCGACTTTCTCGATGATGCCTTCGAGATCACCACCACTGAACTTCCGACTGTCACCGGGATCGAATTCGTTCGCGCCCTGATCATTGTTGCCGGGGTCGCCATCGTTAAAACGATCGATCATCAGAAAGTAGATAATCTGGTCGCGCCAGTCGGGAGACGGAACGTGCAGGTTCAGCTCACTTGCGCGCGGCGTGCTTGCACCTGGCTGGGCGGAAGCGGTGGCAAACGAGAACAGCAGCGTTACGAACAGGATTCGCATAATGTGTGTGGTCTTTACCAGCATTTGCACAGGACGGCGCTCCGGTTCGCACCTAAAGCTTCTTGAGAACTGCACCGGCAAAAGCCCCGACAGATAAATGAACCTCGCCGTCACTAACCGGATATTGCTTTCCGCTCAGCAGGTCCAGCACTTGCGCCGCAGGAAAACCCACCGGCACCCGCACGTCCTGGCTCTCTTCATTGTTGTTCAGCAAAACGACAAGCGTTTCGCCGTCATGTGCTCGTGAAAAGCCGTAGATGCGGCGCTCATCGTCCGTCAGGATGCCCCGCATCGTGCCTAGCTGCAGGGGCGGATTTTCATGCCGGAGCCGGATGAGATTCTTGTAATAGTCAAACATCACTGCGTCGAATTCGACTTTGTCGCGCACGGTGTTGTCGGGTAAAACCGATGAGTAAGTTTCGTCTTCGTACTTTAAGTCTCCCCACAACATGGGTTTGCGGTCGTCGGGATCATCGGCTCCCCACATGCCGGCCTCATCGCCGTAGTAGATCATGGGCGCCCCGATGTAGGTCATCTGAAACAGCGCAATGAGTTTTTGAATCTTGCGCGCCCTGGCATCCGGCTTGGTTGGGTCGTACTGTTGGTTGTGCCATGGCCCGGCGTCACGATCGAATTTTCGGTCCGGATTCATGATCATGCTGGCGATTCGGTCCGTATCGTGCCCGTCGACCAGATTCATCATGATCAGATTTGTCTCCGCGCTGTAGAGTTGCCGCACTCGCGCCAGTTCCTTATCAAATTGAGAACTTGCGATTTGAGTCTCTCGGTCAACAAAAAAATCAATGGCCGGATACGCAAACGGATAATTCATGACCGCATCAAAACGCTTCTTTTCAATCCACTCGCCGGCTTCTTCCCAGATTTCCCCAACCGTAATCGCTGCCGGATTTATTGACTTCACTAATCTGTACCAATCCTCCCAAAAAACCACACTAACATCTTTCGCGACATCCAGTCGCCAGCCATCGATGCCGTCAGAAGGATCCCCATCCCCGTTTGGATCCATCCACCTTCTTGTAATGTTGAAAATGTAGTCTCTGACAGGTGGTATCAGACCCTGCTCATCCTCTTTGAACTCGGGTAGCGGCTTATAACCCCACCAGCCTTTGTGATCGAATTCATTGGTATCCGGAGTGGCTGGATCGTCCCAGCTCAGCACATCGAACCACTCGCTGTAGCGCGAAGCCTGTTGGTTCTGTACCACATCCTGGAATGCCCAGAACTCCGTGCCACAATGGTTGAAAACACCATCGATGACAATGCGGATTCCTTTTGCATGCGCTTTTTCAATCAGCTCCAGAAAGACCTTGTCGGCACTCGTCCAGGACCAGGTATCGGGATTCTCGGTTTCGCTCTTGATGGCCTGCAGATCCCTTGCGCGGTCCCGGCCAAAGTTGTTGTCGATGTGGTGGTAGGTACTGGCGTCGTACTTGTGCAGGGAATGAGCTTCAAAAATCGGGTTAAAGTAGATGACGTCAATGCCAAGCTCCGACAGGTAATCCAGCTTTTCGATGACGCCCACCAAATCACCGCCATACCTTCGATCGAACACGACTTCATAAAAGCTCTGCCCCCTTTCCTTTTCCCAGGGCTGGAGGGCGTACCAGTCCGATGTCCACGGCTGGACTTGCCAACTCTTGATGTTGTCCTTGACAACGGAAGATTTGACCGGGTCGTTGGCTGCGTCACCATTCCTGAATCTTTCCGGAAAAATCTGGTACCAGACCGCGCCTTTTGCCCAGGACAGGGCTTCCGAAGTCTGATCCGGCTCATGAGCACCTTGTGGCCCGCAGCCCGTGCTGGCAATGAGCAGGGTCAGTGCAACTAGACAGATTTGTGTGGAAAATGCCTTCATGGATGTCTCGCTATGATTAGTTAGGTTGCCATGTGCTCATCTGATGTTCCTGGACTTGCTTCCAACTTAGGCACGGGCAAGCCGTTTCATATTCCTTCTCTGCCTGCATTGGTGCAAAGTTCACCATCAGAGTTTATCCAATTGCCGTTTCAAGTCATCTGCACCCGGAAAATTTGGATTTAGGGTGTACAGTTTGTCCAATGACTTTTTTGCATCTTCATAATGGCCACTGAGTGCATGCGCACCGCTGAGATTGTATATTGTCTGGGCATCCTTAGGATTCATTCTGGCGGCAGCTTCCAGGAACGGCAACGCTTCCGCCGTCCGGCCGCCATCCAGATAGATTTGGCCGATCCACTTGTTGGAAAACGCGTTTTCTTCGAGTGCCAACGCATCATGCAAATAAGGTAATGCACGACCGAGCTGCCGCGCTTTAATCAGCATATCCGCTGCATGTAAATAAGGCGAATCATTTAACGGCGTCAGGCAAGTGAGCGCGTTGTACTCATCAAATGCCTGCAGGAACATGCCTTTTCTTTCATAAAATTCCGCAAGCTCAACGTGGGCGTGCTCAAGGCCAAATTCATCATCTTTCCAGGCTTTGAATGCAAGAGAGTCAATTTTCGCCTGCGGTTGGTAATTTAGAAGAGCTCGATTCGGCAACGCTTTCGGCTGAAACGGCCAGCTGCCTTTCAGAATCTTGATGCGAATGTCCGAGTACGCCCGGTCCAGTTCCGTAAAACCATAGTTTTCGCGATGGTCCTCGGCCGGCTGTATCCGGTTTGTTTCCCAGGCGCCTGCGATCATGCCTTCCGTGCGCATGACCTGCAAGAAGGCATCCGCCATCAAGAAATATCCCTCCAGATTCGGATGCAGATGTTCCAGCATCAGGTTGTTGCCAACCAAACCGTTCGGCGACGTTTTTTCGAAGCGTTGTTTCATCGGCACAACCGGAACGCCATGCTCGGCACCAGTTTCCCGGATGATTGCGTTGAACTCTTCGGAAGCACGAAAACGCAGCGCGTCCAAATCTTTGGCGCGGAGATACGCACGCCGCGCCTCTTCGTACCGCTCCTTCTGTTCCAACTGCTGCGCCTGCTCAAAGACGGCACCCGCAGCCGGCAGCGAGTCCGTTGCGATTGATACGAAGGGACTCACATCCCTGACATTGCTGACCAACTCGCTCAGGATGACGGAGACGCCGGCAGCCTGTGCAGTCTGAACGATGTCGCGCAGATTGTACGTAAACTGCCGCTTTCCGATTTCGTATAGCGTGCTGCCTAGCGCTATGGTTTGCTCGCCGACGATTCGCTCCATCAGGGTGGCGGAAGGATGGCTAATATCACCCTTGAAGAAAGTTCGGCTCACAAGTTTCTTGATCCCGCCGATGAGGTCGCGCATCAGCAGGAATGTCTTGGCGCGTTGCAGCTTCAAATAAAGTTTGACAAATCCACGGAACCGGCCCAGAGATTCATTTGACGCAGCGCCCAAAGCGCCGTAAAACTCATTGTGTCCACCATAAATGAGGATGGCGTCCGGCTGCATTGCTAGAATCTCATCCATGTAATCCAGCATGGTGAAACTATTGACTGCGGTCATGGCGGTGTTTACCACCTCGATCTGCTTGTCCGGGAAGATATCCGCCAGCCGGGATTGCAGGATTCTCGGAAACATGATGTTGTTGCCGTACGGATATCCCGCGGTTGTGGAACCACCCAAAGCAAATATTCGGTAGCCGTTTGAGGGTTTGACTTTCAGGAACAGATCGTTAGGCGGGTTAGGCACAGTGTTTTGCATGAAAAAGTACCGGCGTCCCACCTTCGGATTGCACAGGAAGTAATCCGAATAAGCCCCCGGGGCGGAGATAAACAGGTCAAGATTGCCGCCGTAGTCCAGAAGGCGCAGTCCGCCCTCGAGCAGCACGAAGAAAAGAACCGGGATTGCTGCCGCCATGAGTGCAAACAGCTTCCTGCGTGCTGGAGCAACGCTTGCGGGTGTCTTCTTGATTTTCTTAGACACTCTTATCGAGTTAACCTTGCCTTTCGAAGAAATGCTGGAACGCTCACTTTTGGCGCCGCTGCACTACCTTGAGAGAACTCGGTTCGACCCTGAACTCGATTGTCTCTCGCTTATGCAAGAGTAAAGAGGGGCATGAGCTTAACCCATGCCCCTCTTAAAGAATTCACTCTTGAACGTTCAGATGATGCGGAGATTACCTAAGCAAAGTCATTTTCCGGACGCTGTTGAAATCGCCGGCGACCATCTTCAGGTAGTAAATTCCCGAAGAGACCTGGAAGCCTCGAACGTTATCACCACGCCAGCTGATGGTGTAGCTGCCGGGGGTTTGTTTTTCGTCGACCAGAGTGTTGACCAACTGGCCGACAACATTGAACACCTGGATCTTGACATCGCTGGCTGAAGCGATTTGGTATTCAATGCTGGTCTCCGGGTTAAACGGATTAGGATAGTTTTGCGCCAGCGCAAATCTCTCCGGTAGCTGTCCACTGTCGTCGAACACACTGGTGGGCTGTGTCAGGTCCGGGGGAGGTTCAAATGGGAGATCTCTTTCTACCCACGTTACGGTTGCCAGCGTAAATTCCGATGGCCAGGTCGTACTGCCATCTGCGCCAACACTGGTCGGTTGAATGAACTGATAATAACGCCGGCCGGCCGTGGTGCCACCACCGTTGGTGTTAAAGCCATCTGCAGTATTTCCGTAGGCAATAACATACCCGATTTGATACCAGGCGTGGTCCTGAATATTCCATGTGCCGGTGTAGATCATGTCGCCGTCCGGGTCCTCCAGTAGAACAACCTGGTCACCCACGGTTTCAAAACCTTGTGACAAAGCGAGCAAAGATCCGTCCGGTTGAATATAGACTGAATCGACACCGGGCCTGAACAGCGCAAGAGAGTTGGAAGCACCATCGGTTGCCGGAGTCATATCCACACTAAACGTCACTGCCACACCGTGGGGAATACCGGCATTGGCGGGCACACTGTTGAAAAATTGACGGTCAAAACCGAAGTCGCCAGCAGGCGCTTGCGTAGCAGCATTGGCGTAGATAAAATTACGGTCTGCACCTCCGGTGACCGAGGGTTCCTCCCATCCACTATCCTCGTTGTTATCATTTACCCCCTGAATCTTCAGGTTAGGTATGAAGTTAGGACTGTTGGGATCGGTGCGAGAGGTGTCAAAAACCACGAAATATTTGTACCGTATTTCGGTGTCAGGTATGACTGAAAACGGCTCAGTAGCAGCCCACTCTTGCAGTGCGGGAACAAACGCCAGGTCAATGAACTCATCCGGTCTACCCCACCCTTTGGCGCCGATTACCTTGATTTCATCCCCAACACCGCGATCAAAGAGTCCCAAAGTCTCCAGCGCTTCGGTGCTGACGCGAAACGTCACCTGACTCGCAACCGGGTCAACTGGGGGGAGACCCGTTGGTGCGGTGTTGTTAAAATAAACCCAGTGTAGAGTCGTGTCCATAGTTGCAGTTAGGTTCGCACTATAAATATAGAACCTGTTATTATCCGGACCATTGGGATCAACCGCTCCTTCCCAATCAATGCCGCCATTGTTCTCAATAAAGAACTTGTAGGCCTGAGTGCTACCAACCGTAATTGAGTCTTTGTCCACATACGCAGTTCCGGACCAGAAAGAACTGATATTCTCGTCGGAGTCTATCAACTCCTCTCGGGTCAACAGCACTCTGGTTTCACCCCAATCAATCGAACCGCCAGAAGTTCCTGCATCTCCTCTAACTCCAACCGGCCCGTTGCTGACGGGATCAAATTGCAGCGCTTCTTCTATGCCGGCCAGATTCACGCGGAAGTAAATCGCGACAGAGTCTGCTTTCGTGGCAAACGGCGCTGTAAATTCGTCCTTTGCTGCACTGCCGCCACCCGGCTGATAGTATTGCGTTTGCAATGTCGTGTCGTTGGAACCCACAATCAGAATCCGTGTATCGCGACTGACGTTTTGTGTATCATTAAACGGGCCCTCCCATCCGCCATCCGGCTTTGTACCGCCACCATCGAGGGAGTTGTGATCAGTCCAATACTTGTAAGTAAGCGTGTCGCCAACGGTGAGCTCGAATGTTCCTTGCCAATAGTCGCCACCGACATTGCTTAGCACAAGTGAAGAGGCGGAACTCCAACTGATGTTGCCGCCACCAGGTAAGATGTCGCCCTCACCCTCAACGTTGTCGCTGCCGAGGACCGCGCCACGGATTTGGATCACGCCGCCTTCACCTAGCGTGTCGAGGTTTGTAGACGTGTTTGCGGTGAAGGTCACGTTGACTGTTTGGCCCGTAACCGGCGCAACCGAGAACATTGCCAGTCCAAACATGCAGGTTAAGACAACGACTTTGAAAACACTTTTGTTCATAACGCCTCCGAGATTTGAATTAGTGACTTTTACTCGTAACGCACAAATGTTGGCTTTAAGACCTCCTTTCATTTTGTTGCTCAGTCAATTTTAATCAAAATTTAAGTTCTAAAGAAAATCGATTAACTGCATCAAGGGTCTCAAAATCCTGATACGCATATCCACCTGAAAAACCAATGCCGTTAGCTGTGGTCAGATTGACTCCAAAACCGAAAGTCAGGCCCATTTCTCCTTCGTCAAGGAAAAGGTCATTAAAGCCGCCACGCAATACAAGCAATCTGTCAAACAAACTGTATTCGGCGCCAAAGTTGACACTCTGCGCATTGTCATTCGGGTTCAGTCCATCAGCGCTAAGCCTCAGCGAGCCCGCCTCGCTGGTAAATGCCTGCCAGGCGAGCCCAACGCGCATGATAATTGGCGCATCAAAGTCATCCGTACTCAACTGAGCCACGATGCTCTGGTTGTCGCCCTGCTGCTGTGGTGCGATGTCGGCCCTGATGTTCAAGTCGTCGCCTGTGATTTGCATGCTTGTGCCGATATTGGAAATACTCACGCCAAGAGTAATACCCGGGAACGGTGTGTTATACAAAGTGCCAATATCTAACATAAAACCGGTAGCACTTGAGTTTAAGATGGATTCGTTTACCACCTTAAAGTTGGCGCCGATAGAAAACCGATCCGTGAGCCCACGCGAGTATGCAATGCCGACCGCAAAGCTATTTGCGGTGAAGCTCTCGCCCGTTCCCAGGGGCGCTTGCACGGTCGTGACCTCAATTTCATCTGAGGTTAAAGCCGTGACATTAACACCTACCGTGCCGAAAGAGGGTACCGGGATAACTAAACCAAAATAACTGAAGTCAACACCGGGCAGCCATGGGGAATAGTCTACCATAAGCGAGATGTCTTGCACCCGCGCCAACCCGCCCGGATTCCAAAACATCGAAGATGCATCGTCGGAGACTGCGACAAAGGCACTGCCCATGGCCCCGGCCCTGACGCCGACCGGAATCCGTAGAAACGCTGCCGACGACGTCCCCACCTTCCTAACCTGGCTTAACGCCGAATCGCCACCGTAAACAACCAAGACCAGGCAAAAAAGGACTCTGACAAAATTCATGTATCGCATAGCCATTACTCTCCCAGGTTCGATTACTTTATAATGGCAAAGTTGCCGGTTCGTTCGCCGATGCCTGGCGCTGTTACGTGATAAACATACAAACCGTATGAGATGTCTAGGTTGTCCCGGCTCAGCATGTCCCATATTGCTGTGCCGTTATCGAGCTCGGAGTCATGTTCAATCGTATCTATCAGAACGCCACTGACATTAAAGATGCGGATGGTACATTGTTGCGGTAAGTTAATGAAATGCAGTTCCCTCGAACCGCGGCCGGAACTAAAGGTATTACGCGGCTCCCATGAGGCGGCTGCAATGTAAGGGTTGGGAACAACTCGAATCTCGCGCAATTGTTCCTTTGCTTGCTGCGCCGGAGCGCTCTCACCACGCATGGTAAATTCAAAAACATCAGTTGATAAAAACGGTTTGCGCAATACGACTGTCAAAGTGTCCCCGACCTCCGGGTTTCTACCATCTGGTGGCTGGGTATTCAAAGTAACTTGCCATGCATAGACCAAATCGCCAGTCGGATTTCGCTCAAAAAGATAGATGGTGTCTGTGCGATTAGCATTGGTTGGGTCAATGGTGAAGCGTCCGTCATTGCCATCGATTTCGGCAAATGCAAACGGCACCGGGGCCCCGGTTATGCTATTTATTATTTGAAAATTAACCGATACTGCAGGCAAAGGCAGAAAACTGATTGAAGTATCTTTGGAGGAAGCCACACCCGGTTCACCGATGATGATTTGATAATCGTTCGGGATTTCCTCGCCGATTACGTCAAGAAATTGTGCCCGCGCAAACTGAAAGTCGAATACACTGTCATCGCTCCAGCCTGAAAGAGACTCGTCCAACTTAACTCTATCTTCATTTATGAAGGAAAGCCTAAAACCATCGATCAGGGGCACTTCATCGCCGACATTAAACAGTTTGCTTTTCGACAGCTTTATTTTGTCACCATCGTCTAGATCTGTAACTGTAAAATTCTTGGTGGCAACATTATTGAATCCAAGACCCCGAACCAAAGTATCCTCGAAAGTAATCTGATATGTGTGACCATCCTGAACAGCCCTGGGGTCCAGGATTTCGAAACCAACCTGGCCTGTGCTCGTCCCCTGTGGGTGCTCCAGCGCGGCAACTCCAGCCGGCAAGTAACCTGCCACCGAAGCACGAGGCCGAACCACTGCGACATTAGTACCGGTCTCAATAACGTCGCCTTCCGGGCCAATGGTTACCTTGACAGAGGTCTCCGTTGGAGAAATATCCCCGAACGCAAGGCCAAAGTCGTAGGCTGTTACGGCATAGAAATAACGTTGCCCATTTACGACATTAGTGTCGGTAAATGAGTGTTTGAGCCCACTATCAGTGCCCAGTTCAAACTTAACGCCATTGATGTCGACGGGATGAAAGCCGCTAATGCCGTCCTTCAAATCGAATTGAGCGATGGGCCGCAGCAACGTGGGAACACCATTGCCGTCTGTGATGGTGCGTGAATCAAGGAAAGCTGCGTCAGTCGCTCTGTAGATACGATAGCCCTCAAAGTCCTTTGGATTACCACCCAACCGTTTAACGAATCGATCTTCCGACTGTTCAGAAAGGGCGTCCCAGTAAAGCGTGACCCGTTTGTCTCCAGGCACTGCTTCGACGGTTACTTGCAGAGGCGCCTGGGCAAATTGATAATCCGTGGCAAATGCTGTGCGGGCTTGCTCCTGTTTTCTGATGGCGCTGGCAATATCTACAGCTGCGCTTTGGCCGCCTCCGGCCATCGCGACGGAAATCGCCATGCGCTGCCTCTGCCCGGGTTCAATCGGGAAGAAACCCGACGAAAGGTACATGTCGAATTGACCAATTTGTCGAGTCAGAAAAAACTTGCCGGGCGTAAAAAACTTTCGCCAAATCGTGGCGTCCGGAACTGAATTGAATTGGACCCCACCTTCCGGATCCTGCAATGCGGATGTCAAACCGATCAGATCCGTTTCGCTGACGTCGGTCTTATCTATGTTTGGCTCTCCCGGAAAGTTGGTTCCGGAACCGCTGGTTATCAAGCCGTCACCATCGCCCGGATCACCGGAACCCTCCACGCCATCAAGTCCGACATCGTCCTGAAAAGAATTCCAATCATTATCATTGTCAAATCCGTCATCACGTGATTCGTCAATCATTGGCGCGACATTCTGATAAGACGGTTCGGCTGATTTTCCTGCTACAGCGAACCCTCGTTTGATGGTGTCGCCGATCGCAAAAGACAGGTAGTTGATAAACCGCACTGGCCGCACGGTTTCCGTAATCTCGTCAAACCGCATCAAATGAATTGTTTCGCGCTCGTCGATAAGACCATCCAGATCGTCGTCGATCAAATCCGCCAACGTATCTTCCACCACTGTGATGCCGCCGGGTGGCAGGTTCACGCGGCCGCCCAATGTTTGTACCAGCCCGCCCCCTGCAGGATAGGCTATGACCCGTCGTTCGAAAGTCAGAGAATCGATCAGAACAATCTTGTCGCCCGGACCGATAGTCCTGGGCAAAAAATCGTCCGCAGTAAACAATGGCACGACTTCATCAATATCACCTGGAAAGAGCGTCAAAACCTCCGGAGTATTGTCGGCGTCACCATCGTTGTCAATGCCATCAACCTGATTGCCGGGTGTTTCCAAAAATTTCACCGATCCAAGCCCAACGGGTTCACCGCCAAAGGCTTCAATGCCGACCCGATCGCCATCCGTCAAAAAGGTGACACTGGTTTGCAAATCGACAAACGGTAAATCATCCTGAGCATCTCCGCCAACGATATCAGCAAGCCAAATCAAGAAACTTGTTTTGGGGATCCGCTTGGTACCGTCATTCAGGATGTCATGAATAAAAAAGATAACATCACTGATCAAAATTTGCGACCAGGCCAAACCGCGCACATCCATAATCATTCCCAGGCCGCCCCGCGTGGGATCTGTCTCATCCGGGATGTAATCAAATCTGTCGTAAAGGTCGTCCGAGGTTCGGTAAAACATTTCCTGATCGGCATTGAAAATATTCTTTCCGAAGAAGCCGTTCCATGAGCCAACCCAACCCGGATCTACTGGATCTTCACGCTTGTCCCGCCAGCCCTGTTGCAAGGCACCGGGCCAGCTATCCGGTTTGTCACTGCGTGCGATTGAATTTGCCTCGGGATTGATGAAGCCCTCCACCGGTTCGAGACTCCAGGAGCCACCGCTAGGACTATCCCGAAAAGTAGGGAAATCCACAATTTGAATGATATTGCCATCTTCATCCGTTACCTCCGCGGCTTTCCAAATGGCCACTAGAGCGATATAAATGCGGCCGGTGTTTTTCGGCCACTCGTACGGGAACTCGTCCGGCCGGGCCGACGTCCGGCCACTGAAACCGAAATTGAACACGGTCGCTCTGAGGTTGTTGCCATCCATATTTGACTTCCGTCGAAACACCGGAACGCCGCGATTATCTGACGGCACATGATTCTCTACCTGGGCCATCAGTGCACTGCCGAGAAGCATGAAGACGGTTACCGTCAGCGCTCCAACGTGTTTCCTCAACGTCGATGTATTCATCCTAACAATTCCCTCTCTCTTTCTGAGATGACCATTAGAAGCCAACACTCATCCCGAGTTGAATTCTTCTTGGTTCGGAGTAAAAATCTGGTCTGACAAAAAATCCTTCATCAGCATTTGCGGAGATGAGCTGTGCCAAAGTAAAGTCGGCCTCGCCCGTGTCACCAAAAACGCCGGTGGCGTTATCGGAGTCAAGAAGATTAAACACCTTACCGAAAAATTTGACCCGAAAATCACCGAAGTGAAATTGCTTAAACGCATTAAAATCGAGGGTGAAATTTATGGGCTTCCTGCGGCTGTTTTTTTCCAACCCCTGAATAACGCTTGCACCGCCCTCCCGGGCTGTGCTCACGTCCGGTGTATAAGGCTGGCCGCTGTTAAATCGTTGGATAAGACTTGCACCCCAATCGTCGCCACCGACAAACAGATTCGAATTCAGGGCATGTTGTTGATCCCAATCGAGCGGTGTCAACTGCTTCGTCGGTTCCCCACCGTCTTTTTGAGTGAAGAATTCCTGGTCCGGATTCGAATTAGTTCCCTCGGCAACCTGGAATGTGTAATCCACATTAAAGGAAAAGCTATTGGCAAAGCGGCGATTCAGTGCCAACGTGAAACCGGTCACATTGGCAAAATCTCGATTTATTCGACGGGTATATGCGACGCCGGCCGTAAAAGCATCGATCGGCGCTGTCACGCCAACCCAGTCGCGAATGTCCCGGTAAAAGAACGTCAGGTCTGCCCCCAGATTTTCTCCGAGCTGCTGTTGCAGACCCAATTCGTACATTGTCGTCTTCTGCGGTTTTAGGTCCGGATTGCCAAACCTCTCCCCCTGCAGCCCGGTTCCGGTCGTGATCTTCAAGCGATCTTCACGAAAAAGCTGTTCGAAATCGGGAATCTGCGTAAAAATTCCGAACGAGAAATGAATGACTCCCTGGTCTGTAATAGGGTAAGCAATGCCAAGCCGCGGGCTAAGCTGGGTCTTTACGCTGGTATTGCGATACCAGCCACCAGCTTCACGCTCTGCCACGGTTTTGACATTAGCATCAGTTTGCTCTGCCAAACTAATTATGCCATCGCCGTTGGTGTCATTCCATATATTTGTCGGTCTGGCCGGGTTGAAAATATTCGGATCGCTGAGATCCGCAGGCACAAAGCCATTGGCGTCAAAAAGGTCAAAGCGCAGACCCGCATTGATGATGAGGCTTTCATATTCAATTTTATCCTGAATATATGCAGCAAATGTAAATGGGTCCCGGTTTAGGATATTGCGCCCCGACTGCTCCGGCGTACGGATAGATGCCGCGCCGATTCCGTTCGGCGCTGTCCCGTCAAATTGCAAAGAAAAGTCGTCCATAAACACATCATCAGACTTAATCTCGACGCCGGTCTTGACCTGATGCCTTTTGGTAACTTGGCTAGTCAAATCGAACTTGCCGATCCAGCTCTTGGTTTTGCGTTCAAACCTCCCCATGTCCTGGCCAAACAAATTAAATTGATCGGGTGCGGCTTCAATTGCCTCTGCGTCCTGTGGCGAAAGGCCGAAAATAATTGAAATCAAAGCACGAGTAAAATCAGGGTGGACATAACGGGGATCCAGTGGGTCATCGAAGAGAAAAGATTCAAGTTGGCTCTCTTTGTATGAACCGGTTAGCTCATAAAAGGTGTTGGCGCTGATCGCATGGGTAAGGTTTCCGATTACCGTAAATCCACGCTCGTCATCGCCACGTACAGCATCCGGTATCAGTCTGTTTTTGTGAATGCCTTCGTCATATTTTCCGCGCTCTTCTTTGCTGCCTAAGAAATCCACCTTAAATTTCAGTGGACCTGCTATTTTCCACTCCAGGCTTGCCTGGCCACTCCACCGCTCTTTGAAATTAAAACCAAATGCACTGCTGTCCGGCGGATCTGCGAACGCTATGGAAGTGTCTGTAAGCGCGAAAGGATTCACATTAAATGCGTTGACGCCGTAAATGTGGCCATCATTGTTGAAACGCCGACCCGTTACAAAAAACGTAAGCCGGTCTTTGATGATCGGGCCACTCAGAGAAGCGGAAAAATTATGGTTAGCTGTAGCACTAAAGTCGTCAATATTGAAAAAGAAATCGTCCTTGTTACTAACATAATCGCCCGACCAGGCTTCAAAACTGCCGTGAAAATTATTGCCACCCGCCTTTGTCACGATGTTGACAATGCCACTGAGTGCCTCGCCATATTCGGCATTGAAAGTGCCACTGATAACCTGCAATTCTTGAATCGACTCGTTTTCCACTTGAAAGCTTTGCGACCTGGTAAAGTCATCCGTAATACGAACACCATTTACCATGTAGGCAACTTCTGTAGACCTGCCACCGCGAATGTGAATACCGCCGCCGCTGTCGCGACTGATCCCGGCTTGCAGATTCAAGATGTCCCCAAGTTCCTGCACCGGCAGCCGCAGGATTTCGTCCGCCTGTACGCGGGCCTCGGCCGAGGTAAGATCTTTGCGGATAATGGGACGCTCGGCTATCACCACCACTTCCTCCCCCAGTTCAACCGTCTCTGTGTTTAGAGAAAAGTTGATTCTGGTCGTGAGGTCAGTCAGAACTTCAACATTCCGGGTCAGCACTTTCTGGTACCCAATGAAGTCCGCCCGCAGTTCGTACGTCCCCGGTGGTACGCGTAGGATTGTGTAGGCACCATCCAGGCCACTTGCAGCGCCGAGCGACGAGCCGACAACAACGATATTAGCGCCCGGAAGCGGATCTCCGGTTTCCGCGTCGATGACCTGCCCGCTCAATTTACCGAATTTTTGTGCGCTGCCGGGCGAACTTACTCCAAGTATGAGCAGAACCACGAAGAGCATTTGTCTGTGCATAACAAGCCTACTTTTTAAGGACAGTGAATACTACATCAACTTGAGCGACTTTAACCTTGGCGTTAGAACTGATATGTTTTCGATATGAGGACGAATCTCGTTAATTTTCGCGCGCCGGTATTCGTCATGTAAAGTGTACCTTACGGCCTTCACTACATCTGCCCTTGCTTCTTCCAGGCTCAGTTGCCTCTCACTTTGTTTGGCGATGCACTCGAGAAAAACATACATCGAGTCCATCACGACCGGTCCCTTCCTGTCACCCACCTGCATTGAAAAAACCAAATCTGACCAGCGGCCAAAGTCGGCGCTGCGTTTCAAGCCGATCTCCCCGCCTTGCTTTGCGCTCCAGTCGCGAACGGAGTGCGTGCGCGCCAATTGCGCAAAATCAGCACCGCCGGCAAGTTTGCGCGCAACAAGGTCCGCATCCTCTTTGGTTTGAACCACGATTTCACGTAAGTTGATTGCCGCCGGCGCCACAAACCTCGAGGCATTGCGTTCAAAGTAAACCCGAATCGAATCCTCGGAAATAACCATGTCGTCGTCGAGCTGCTTTTCCATGCGGGTCAGAAGATACACGTCCATTTTGCTTCTGACGGCGTCGGCATACGCACTGCGCGAATTCAAGTTGGCCCGTCTGGCCAACTGCAAAATCTTGTCACGCACAACCAGCCCCTTGACGAACTCCTCAAAGTCCCGCACGCGTTGGATGCGCGCATGATGCTCAGCCGCGGTGAATACTGCGCGCTCCTGAAAGTCGCCTACCGTCCAGGTGCCCAAGTCCGAATGCATAAGTTCCATTGCGGCAACGGCCTTAGATATCGCACCTTCGTTGGTAATGGTACTCTTGTTGCGTGCAAAAACCGAATAGATAGCACGCACGCCGGCAGGATCAAATGAAATATTCAGAGCTTCGCTCAGTGAATCGCTGAACGCCTGCATTGCTTGTTTGATTTTGCGGTTCTTTTGATATGGAAACAGTTTGTGTTTATGCTTGGCGTACTCGTGCTCGGTCAGAAGCGGTTTGGTGATGCGCTGGTCGACCCGGATGATGCTGTACCCGTCGGAGGTTCTGACCGGCTGCGACACCTCACCCTCCGCCAGACCGAAGGCGGCATCTTCGAAACCCGCCTCCATCTCATCAACCGTAATCTCGCCGAGCAATCCGCCGGAGTCGCGCAGTCTTTCATCCTGAAAAATCTGCCTGGCCAGGGCATCAAAACTTTCACCATTCTCGACCAAAGCATGCAGCGAGTCGGCTTCCGCGCGGGTTGCTGCATACAAGTGCCGCACACGCAGGCGACTGTTCAGTCGTATGAAAAGCTCCTTCAGTTCATCCTCGCTGACGGTGACCTTACCGGCAATCATCTCGCGATTGAACAGATTCAACAATTCTTGCGTCTCAATCCGACGCTGCTCCAGGCTGCCTGCACCATCCCGGTTGAAGCCACGCCGTTCCGCCTCGCTGATGAGGATCTCCTCGTCGACATAGAGATTCAGCACCTGGCGCCGGGCCTCGTACGTGTCGGGTACACCGTCGCCAGTGCGCTTTCGGAAATCGTTGTAACGATCGACAAAGGCTCTTTGCTCGATGGTTCGGTTACCGATCAGAGCGAGGCTATTCTCGGTCAAGCGAGCGGTATCCTCGGCTTGGCCGCATGACAAAAACAGGCCGCAGAGGACTAAACCAGTATAGTTTACGAGCGAACTTTTCAGGATATAGTTAGACATGGATCGCACCACAACTGTCTCGAATGACCAGGCTTGTGCCAAAGTGTTTATCCAAGATCGTGTCGTCGGGGTCCTCGATTTTCTTCATCAACCTCTGCATG
Organism: Candidatus Zhuqueibacterota bacterium; assembly: GCA_029262055.1. GTDB lineage: Bacteria > Zhuqueibacterota > Zhuqueibacteria > Oceanimicrobiales > Oceanimicrobiaceae > JAJDAD01. The sequence goes on along the minus strand of JAJDAD010000006.1, from coordinate 19,964 downwards.
GCAAGTTCGCCCATCTGGACCATTGGCTGCTTCATGGTGGTGAGTCGGACGAAATCAGCCAACTCAATGTCGTCAAAAGCTACAATCGCCACATCGTCGGGAATGCGCAGTCCGCGCTCGCGAATAGCCTGCATGGCCCCGATAGCCTGAATATCGCTGGAAACGAAAACCGCCCGCGGCCGGCCATCGGAGAATGCGAGCAAGCGTTGCATGGCGACGTAGCCGGATTCTTTGTTAAAGCCGTCGTTGTCGAGGGCAAAATCACACGGCACAAAGTACTTTTCATCATATTGCAGCCCGCGGGCTGACAGAGCTCGTTGATAGCCCTGCAGTCGAAGTTTGGTTGGCACGCTGGACGTCTTTCCGCCAATCATCGCAAGTCGCTCATAGCCGAGATCTATAAGGTGCAGCGTAGCTGCGTAGGCGCCTTCAATATTGTCTACTTTTATCGAGTCCAGCGCCGAATGCGAACTATCCAGGAGCACGATCGGAAGCTTGTGCGCAATGAACTTTTCAGCTAACTGGTCAGAAATCCCGAGAGAAACCAGCAAGATGCCATCGACTCTGCGTTCTTGCAACGCACGCTCTAGAAAGGTGTCGCGTTTGTCCATGATATCAACGCTGTACAAGATCAAATCGTACTGGCAGTCGGTTGTTTTGCGTTGAATACCGCGCAGCAGCTCGATAGAGAAATAGCCAGTAAAAAAGGGGATAATACACCCGATTGTGTTGGTCTTTTGTCGGGCCAGGCTCTGGGCAACGGAATGCGGCTGATAGTTAAGATCCGCAATGACCTGCATGACACGCTGCTTGGTCTTTTCCGTTATTTGCGCGCTGCCGTTGATTGCACGCGATACGGTCCCGATTCCGACACCTGCCTTTTTGGCAACATCATAAATTGTCACTGGCACAATTTCAACGCAAAGGCTTGGGTTTAAGAGAATGACTTGGATAAGAAACAGAAGACGTGTCTGACGGAAGTCCTTCCAGGGGACATCCACCGATTCGCTGGAAGGGCTTCCAAATCCTGATTCATAGTAAGAATCAGTGAGACGTTTGTCAAGATTTTTTTTAAAAAAAATAAACTTTCGGCGAGCGGTTGTGCGAGAAAATGGTATTAGGCGGGTTGCAGGGCGGCGATTCGTTGCTTCTGCGCTTCGAGCTCCTTGCATTTTTTCAGATCCGAGCGCGTCTGGTCCTTGCTAATATTTTCCTTGAGGCGCTGTCTTGTCGCTTCGATCTGGCGCTGTAAATTCTCGATTTTGATGGCTTTCATGCAGTCGAAAGCACATTGCATCAGGTTGATGTCTTGCATATCTTTGCTGATTTCACCCACGAGAAATTCCGACAGTTCTACATTGTTGAAATGACTGAGCAGCGCTGACTCGACCGGACGCTTTCCTCCTTTGAAATGGTTCTTGAAATAGGTAAAGATCTCAACTTTCGAACAGGCCTGAACTTCCGTTTCGTCGATGTTCTCAAAGACGAACTCTGCCAACTCCCAATCCCGCAGCAGAATACCAATAAGGTCTTCGGTGGCTTTTTCCAGTAGTGTTCTTTTTCGGGATTTCCTTGAATCGCCTTCCACAGTCATTCTTCGTGCCACAGGCCGGCGCTCTTTGTGAGCAACCTCTTGCAGCTTCGCCCAAAGCAGCTTCTCCTCCAGGCCCAGCCGGGTTGCCACGGATGACACCAGCAGGCTGCGTTTAATCTGATCTTTTACCCTGGCCAAAGATCCCAGAATATCGTTGATGCCCTCTCCTCTTTTGTCGACGGCCGTCTCGACAACCTGACTGAGCTTGAAATCAAAAATGCTAGGCGCTTTGGCTATTTTATCGGTAAGAGCCGCCGGGCCGGCCTCACGCACAAAGCTGTCAGGGTCCTGCCCTTGCGGCAACGTGACCAGGCGCACATCCAGGCCCCCGGCCAGCAAGATATCCGCCCCGCGCATGGTGGCGGCCACACCAGCGGCATCGCTGTCGTACATCAAAACGGCTCTGTCAGTATACCGCTTGATCAGGCGTGTCTGATCTTCAGTCAAGGACGTTCCTGATGTCGCAACAACGTTCTTGATGCCTTTTGCGGTCAAACTCAGGAGGTCCATGTAACCTTCGACAAACACCGCTTCTTTCGTCTTTCGTACTTCGTCGCGATTCTGGTACAGGCCGTACAAGATCTTGCTCTTTTCATAGACCGTTGTTTCCGGCGAATTGATGTATTTCGGTGAATCCGGATCTTGCTGCAGAATCCTGCCGCCGAATGCCACTACGCGGCCGGAGAGGTTCCTGATGGGAAAGATGAGTCGATCACGAAAGCGGTCGTATCTCCTGCCGGACTCGTTTTCAATGATCAGCCCCGCCCGCAGGAGAACCGATTCGTCGTTGGCTGTCCTCTTTGTTTCCTTGAGCAGAGTGTCCCAGCCCGGAGGGGCGTATCCCAGGCCAAACCGGCGCACATCTTCTTCGTCAAAGCCGCGCGCCGTGATGTACTTGAGTGCGTGGGAACCGGTTTTATCAAAAAGCTGCTTTTGAAAGAAATCTGCCGCGAATTCATTTATGTGGTAGAGGGCTTCGTTCTCCTTGGCCCCTTCGGTGTCAACGGGCTCGTAGTCCAGTTCCAATCCGATCTTGCGTGCCAGATATTTCACGGCATCGGGGAAACCGATGCCCTCCAGCCGCATAAGGAACGTAAAGGCGTTGCCACCGGCGCCACATCCAAAGCAGTGAAAAATCTGCTTTTCGGGATAGACACTGAAAGACGGCGTTTTTTCGTTGTGAAATGGGCAAAGGCCAAAGAGGTTCTGGCCTTTGCGTTTCAAAGTCACATAGTCCGAAACCAACTCTGTGATGTCGGTAGCATCCCGGACTTCGTCGATTTTATCTTGTGGAATTGAATGGGCCACTGCGATCGGGTGGTTGATGGTTAATGCAGACTCAACTTAGATCTGCATGTGGACATGGCAATCTTACAGCTCAATCATCATCTTCACAACGGGTCGCCTGATAGAGCTTGTTCTCGATGAAAACCCGCACAATGTCACTGTCTATTTTGCCTGCGGCGACTTCTTTGTCAAGGACCACAAGCGCTTCCGTGGTTGACATGGGCTGCTTATACGGTCGGTCGGGTGAGCTCAATGCATCATAGATGTCTGCGACACACAGAATTCTGCTTTGAATTGAGATTTCATCGCCGTGCAAGCCTCTCGGGTAACCGCTTCCGTCCAGATATTCGTGATGACCCGCCGCATGAGCGGGGATGTTGGCGAGATCCCGGGTAAAAGGTATCTTTTCCAGTATATCCAGAGTGTGCGCGACATGTCCCTGAACTTCAACATATTCTGCTTTAGTTAAATTACCCTTAACGACGGCAAGGTGTTCATATTCCTCGGGCAGTAGAAAGTAACAGGTCTCCCCTTTTATGCTCCGGTATGTTTTTTCAGCGATCGATTTTAACCGGGCTCGATCTTTTTTGGTCAAATAGCCTGGGACATTAATGCGCTTGAGAAATTCAAAATCCCGGTCAACTTCGCTGGTGCGGCTGCGCGAGGCCTGCCGGTAGCGCTCAATATGGCCGAGGCGTTTGTTGTTCTCCAGAAGGCACTCGATCTGGCTTTCCAGAAACTCGTTTTCCATGGCTCGCTTTATGCTTTCGAAGCGCTCCCGTATGCAATTCAATTGATCATCAGTCAGCTTGGCCTCTTTCTCCAGGACCCGTTCACTGACGCCGATCTTGCCTATGTCATGCAGCCAGCCGGCCATTCGCAGCTCCTCGATTTCGGGAGGAGTGAAGCCAACATCGGCAAACCTTCCGCTTGTTTCCCTGTTGATGGCGTCTGCGATGCGCACGGCATACATCGCCACCCTGCCGGAGTGACCCGCGGTATGTGGGCTCCGGGCATCGATCGCCTTTACCGAGTATCTGACAAGTGACTTGAACAGATTCTTGATTTCTTCGATAAGTCGTACATTTTGGATCGCGACTGCTGCCTGGGATGCTAAAGACAGGATCAGGCTTTCGTGCTCAGGACAAAATGGCACGACCTTCCCGTTTGCATCCGTGGAGTTGATCAATTGCAGCACGCCGGTGGTGTTCCCCTCCGCATCTTTCATGGGAACCACCAACATTGATTTCGAGCGATAGTTGTTCTGGATGTCGAAGCGCTTGTTGACCCGGTACTCCACGGTCGGCCGGACACGGTAGACATCCGCCAGGTTGAGCAGTTCGCCCGTGGTTGCCACGTAGCCGGCAATACTCTCTGTGGTCAACGGCAGATAGACCGACTTGAACGGCTCTTTATTGCCCCCCCGGCGCTGCAACGACTCCGTCTGCGCCACGACAAAGTTGAGCCGGCCATCCTCGATGATGTAAATGCTGCCACCGTCGGCATGGGTAAAGCTACGCGCCTCAGCCACGATGACTTCCAACAGCTTATTGAGGTTCTGTTCGCTGGAGAGAGCTATCCCAATCTTGTTAAGCTTGTCGATCTGCTCTTCAGCTTTGACTTGCTGTTTTGCTTCTGAGGTCTTTGGATAATCTTGTTTGGAATCCGGGAGCATTGAGGGCCTCTTATCCGCGGTCTGTAAAGTCATCGTCAGAGCTGATCGAGCTGAACATGGTATTGAGCATGTCGCTGTACGAGGTTGCGCCATCGAGCACATCCTTGCTTAACATCGAACTTTGGTGCAGTCCGTCAAGCGCAAGCTCCATCGCCACCCCCTTGAATGCGGCTCCGGCGTTGCCGTTTAACTGCATCTGGTCATCCACCAGCTTTTCCAGTCCGGTCACGCCGTTTAGCGCAGCAAGATAGTCCGCGGTGCTCATGTCGTCTGACACTTCCAGGGCGCGATTGCCTTTGAACCAATCAACCACTTGGCTATAAGTCTGCTCCCCCTTCTTCATCGAGGTCAGCGGATCTTTGAAATAATTCAAGAATATGGACCTCACCGCTTTGCCGATCAAGGCTCGGGTGACGTTGACTTCGCCTTCCTGCTCTCCCTCATAAACCAACTCTATTTTGCCCGTAATTGCCGGGAGCGCGGCGTACAGATCGGACACACGCGGGACAATCTCATTTTCACCGTGAATGATTGACCGGCGCTCTGCATTGCTGATGAGATTTTCAAGGCTGGTCACGGTCATGCGCACGCTCACGCCTGATTGTTGGTCAACAAACTCACTCGCACGCGCTTCGAACGCAATCTGCTCAATGATTTCACGCAGAAAATAAGGAACGTTGACTTCCGGAGCATCGTCGCGGGCCTCGAGCGCTTCCTGGCTCGTGATTTCGATGCCCTCTTCCCGTGTACGTGGGTAGTGTGTGATTATCTGAGAACCGATGCGATCCTTCAACGGCGTAATAATGCTGCCGCGATTGGTGTAATCTTCCGGATTAGCGGTGTAAACGATCACGATGTCCAGCGGAATCCGGATGGGAAACCCCCGAATCTGGATGTCTTTTTCCTGCATGATGTTGAACAGACCTACCTGGATTCTGGGTTGCAGATCGGGCAATTCGTTGATTGCAAATATTCCGCGGTTACTGCGCGGGATGATGCCGAAATGGATGACACCTTCATGCGCATAGTGCAGGCGTTGGGAGGCGGCTTTGATGGGATCTATGTCTCCGATCAAGTCTGCGATCGTGACGTCCGGCGTTGCCAACTTTTCACCGAAACGTTCATCGCGGTGCAGCCACTCAATTTCGACCTCGTCGCCGTGTTCTTTGAGCAAATCGCTAGCCATTTTGCTGACCGGCGCATACGGATCATCGTGTATTTCGCTACCTCTTACAGTCGGGATGAACTCGTCCAGAAGCGCCGGCAGTGAGCGGATGATCCGCGTTTTGGCCTGGCCGCGCAGGCCGAGAAGGATGAAATCGTGATAAGAAAAGATTGCATTGCACAATGCCGGTATGACAGTCTGATCGTAACCTATGATCCCCGGAAAAAGCGTCTCACGATTGCGCAGTTTGCGCGCGAGGTTTTCGCGAATTTCCTGCTTCACTGTGCGCGAGCGGTAGCTCGACTTCTTTAGCTCGCCAATGGTTTTTGCTTTGTTCATCTATTCCCCTATTTGAATCTTTGCTTGCGGTTACGGATGTAATCCGCAAAAATATATTCTCCTAAACGGTTGAGGGACGAGTAGTAGGCCCGGCCTTTGTTGACTTCAGTTAGCTGTTTAACGAAGTCCACCAGCCAGGGATCCCGGGCAACCATAAAAGTTGTAATAAGAATGTTGTTCTTCCGGCAGGTGCGCGCCTGATTCAGCGTTTGATTGACAATTACCCGGTCCAGGCCATACGGATTCTTGAACAACTTGCCGGCCCGGAACACCGCCGACGGCTTGCCATCCGTGACCATAAAAATCTGTTTGTTGACATTGCGTTTTCTCTTCAGAATTCGCTGTGCCAGCTCGAGCGCATCTGCCGTATTCGTATGAAAAGGCCCGACGGCGATCGTCGGAATATCCTCTAAATTGACCTCAAATGCGCGGTCGCCGAAGACGACCACATCCAGGCTGTCTTTGGGGAACTGCGTCAGAATCATTTCTGCCAGGGCCAGGGCCACTTTCTTGGCGGGGGTAATGCGATCTTCACCATACAAAATCATACTATGGCTGATATCGAGCAGCAGTACAGTCGCGCACGAGGTCATGTGCTCTGACTCGTAGACTTCAAAATCATCCTCGCACAGATTGAAATTGTCCAATCCCTCACGTTGGATTGCGTTTTTTATGGTAGCGGAAAAATCGATGTTACTCGGTTGGTCGCCAAACTGGAATGGTTTTGTCTCGCTCAGACGCTCTATTCCCTGCCCCGAGTACGGAGATTCATGTTCACCGAACCGGCGCTTTTTTAACGCCGTAAATATTTCCTTGAGAGCGTCCTGCCGGATGCGGCGTGACCCCTTATGCGTCAGTGCCAGAATATCATTAAACTCATCAAGATACCCCTCGTCCTTAAGCCAATCCAGGAACTCATCAAACCCGACGCCGTCTTTTTCATCGAAAAAACGATACTCGTTGTCAAGGTCGGTCATCCACTCCAACGCCTCTGACACATTACCGCTGGTGTGCAGCAGGAGCTGACTGAACAATCCCATGAGATCATCAAAGGTCAGGCCACTCTTGTGCTGGCCTTCGCGCCATTCGCTGTATCTAAACTTCATCGCTCATTTCACTTAAAATACGCGCGTAATATTGAGATTTGCTGCCATAAAAGCAAGCTCTAATTTGTCAACGGTTTACGCTGCTCGGGGATTCCCTCGTTGGCAAGAAAGCACCGTCGCCGCGATTGCTCTCGGGACCTAGCGCATCGGGAGCTGAATGGTGAATTCGGTCCCCTGCCCGACCTTACTCTTGACGTCTATCTTGCCGTCGTGCCTGGCGACAATATCGTGGGCAGTGTACAGCCCCAAACCCACGCCAACACGTCTTGCTTTGGTCTTGAAACTCAAGTCGAACAGGGATTGCACGACCTCTTGCGACATGCCTTTGCCATCATCTGCTATCCGGATGACCACATGGTCGCCGTTCACCGCCGTCACGATCGAGATCATGCCGCTACCATCAACGGCCTGGATCGCATTTTTCAACACCGTCATGAACACCTGGTTCATTTGGTTCGGGAATATCGCGATCAGGGGCAGCTCGCTATATTCCCTGTTCACCTTGATACGAGGTCCAAGCTTGTGTTCGAGCAAAGTCAGTGTGCTTTCGATACCTTCATGGATGTTGACCTTTTTAAACTCAGCTTCATCTAGTCTCGAAAAATTCCTCAGGCTCTTGACAATTTTATCGATGCGTTTAACCGCCGCCAACGTGGTCTGGCTGTTCTGCTGTAATATGCCGATGGTCTTTGCTCTGGCGTCACCGTTTCCTGAAGAGCCGCTTCCCGGTTCTTCCTGCAACCTCTGCAGGCCACGCAGCCACAAGTCGGCCGCACTCTTAACCGCACTGATGGGATTGTTGATCTCGTGGGCAATGCCCGCGGTTAATTGACCCAGGAGCGCCATCTTGCCGGCCTGAATCAATTGCGCCTGGGTGGCCCGCAATTCATCCAGGGCCTGTTTCAGTTCGATATTGCGCAGACGATGGATTTCCGCCTCCTTGCGAGCCTTCTCCACTTCGAATTGAATTTCGAGGTGCTGCAGCCTGGTCCTCGCTTCGTCGCCGAAAACCTCTTCCCGCACAGACTGCTGCAACTTGAGGTGTGCCAGGGCATTGTCCAGATCACCCAAATTTTCGTAGGTGGTGGACAGCGCCATATGGACCTGATACATCTTGGATTTTGCATTGAGTTCCTGGGTGTATGACAGCGCCTGTGTCAAAACTTCGAGCGCCTTTCCCGGTTGTTGCATGAGGTTGTAAACGCGGCCCATGTTGAGAAGACTGGTCGTCACGCTGTTCTTGTTGTCGAGTTCCTCACGAATCCCCAGGCTCTTCTTGTGATAATCGAGCGCGTCCGCAAGTTTACCCATGCCCTGAAAAGCCATGCCCAGGTCGTTGTAAGCCCGGGCTTCACCCAATCTGCTGCCAACCCTCTGGAACAGGGCAAGACTTTTGCGTTCATATTCGAGTGCTCTTGCGTAATTGCCCTGGCTTTGATAAACCGTGCCCATCCCGGAAAGCGCCCGTGCTTCCCCCAAAACATCCTCATTCTGTCGAAAGAAATCCAGGCTCTCGCCGTGATAAGCCAGCGCTTTGTCATAGTCTTGCAGATTCTCCAGCACTCCGCCAAGAGTTGTGAGTGTCCATGGCAGCCGGTCGGTATTCTTGACTTTTTTGAAATGTCTCTCGCTTTCGTGCAGATATTTGAGGCTCAGCTCGAAGTTTCCCAGGCTCCAGTAGATTAGGCCCAGTACCATTGTAGAGTTGGCCCGCATGTCGGGATTCTCCATCCTTTCGAACGCATCCGCGGCAGCAGTCGCTTTTTCAAGGGCCTTTTCAAACCTTGATTTGGCATAGTAATAAAAGCCCAGGTTATGATCGGTCATGGCCAGGCCATGCTCATATGATATCTCGCGCGCCAGGGCCACAGCTTCCTGATTTAAGTCAAAGCCTCTGTCGACGCGTTCGAACCCTGACTCCCATGCCAACTGAACGAGGATGTCTACTCTTTCCTTTTTCTGGCTATCAGAAAGCTGCGCAAGCGCGGCCTCTAACTCTAATACTCTCTGGGATTTTTCACTCATGCAGAATTAACTTCTTATGAAAAGTCTAAGCTACGTACTTTGCTTGCGAAAAACAAGTTTCAACTCACACTGGCGCCTGGCCTGTTTCCATTGACAGCTATGATAATTCTCTTATCTTAGCGTTAAGATTCCAGGTAAACAGCCAACCGCTCTTAAACACAACACCAAAATCATCTGGACGACCCCTGAAGCAAAGTGAACGGACGCCGGGGGCAGCGGGACGTAAGACCGTGTTGCGTCAAGACGACCCGGCATCCTAACTTAGGGAGGTACAACTATGAAGTTCTGTTCTGTGGGTGTAGTTCTGGCCTTGTGTTTCTTTCCCAACCTGATCAGCGGCAATGCCCATGCGGTCATAGCCCGCGCACAAGTCGAAGAAAATTCGGCCGCACCTGAGCCTCTATATAGTGAAACAGAGGCTTGGGAAGAAAAATTTCGGGCAATTCCGGCGCCGGAAAATCTGCGCGCCTACATGCAAAAGCTCACCGCTCGACCCCATCACCTCGGCTCTGCTTACGACCGGGAGAACGCTGAATGGATTCTGGCAAAGTTTCAGGAATGGGGTTTGGATGCCGAAATCGAAAGCTACGACGTCCTGTTTCCCACTCCTAAAGAGAGGATAGTCCAACTCGTTTCTCCCACTAATTTCACGGCCGGACTACAGGAGCCGGTTATTCCCGAGGATGCAACTTCCGCTCAACAGGACGAGCAATTGCCCGGCTACCATGCGTACTCGGCCGATGGAGATGTGACGGCCGAGCTGGTTTATGTGAACTACGGCATCCCCGCCGACTACGAATACCTGGACCGCCTGGGGATTTCTGTCCAGGGCAAGATAGTCATAGCAAAATATGGCGGCTCATGGCGCGGCATCAAACCTAAGGTTGCTGCGGAACATGGAGCGGTCGGCTGTCTCATTTATTCCGACCCGCAAGGCGACGGTTATGTTAAAGGCGATGAGTATCCAGCCGGGCCGTGGCGGACGCCGGATGCCGTACAGCGCGGTAGCGTAATGGACATGCCACTCTATCCGGGCGACCCGCTTACGCCGGGTGTGGGTGCGACCAAAAATGCAAAGCGCCTCAAGCGCAGCGAAGTCGAGACATTTACGAAAATTCCGGTCCTGCCATTGTCACATGCGGATGCGCTGCCTCTTTTGGCTGCACTCGATGGACCAGTCGTGCCTGAATCGTGGCGCGGGGCCCTGCCCTTGACCTACCACATCGGGCCCGGACCGGCAAGGGTGCGTCTCAAAGTCGAGTCCAGTTGGGACATGAAGGAAATCTACAATGTCATCGCTAAAATCGCAGGCCACAAGTACCCGGATGAATGGATCATTCGCGGCAACCACCATGACGCCTGGGTCAGCGGTGCCACCGACCCAATCTCAGGAATGGTTGCCTTGATGGAGGAAGCGCGTGCCATGAGCGAACTTGTCAAGGCCGGATGGCGGCCGAAACGCACGCTGGTCTACTGTGCCTGGGATGCCGAGGAACAAGGATTGATTGGCTCGACTGAATGGGCGGAAGAACATGCTGCTGAGTTGCGGAGCAAGGCGGCGGTCTACATAAATACCGACGGCAATCTCAGGGGTTATCTAACCATGCTGGGGTCGCACACATTGGAGAGGTTCATCAACAACGTTGCTAAAAGCATCGACGACCCGGAAACCAGGTTTTCAGTATGGGAAAGAGTACAGCGAAAAAAGATATCGGCCGCCAAGTCATCGGAAGCTCGCGCCGAGCTGCGCACTCGGGGAGATCTCAGGATAAATGCCCTCGGTTCAGGTTCAGACTACACCGCTTTTCTCGATCACTTGGGCATCGCTTCGTTGCACCTCGGTTTTTCCGGTGAAGGAGGATACGGCGTTTACCATTCGGCTTATGACAGCTTTCATTGGTACACGAATTTTGGCGATGCCGACTTTGTTTATGGCCGCGCCCTGGCGCAGACTACCGGAACCGCCGTCATGCGTTTGGCTGAAGCGGAGGTGCTGCCGTTTAATTTTGAGAATTTTGCCGAAACCGTCACCACTTACCTCGATGAATTGAAGGAGCTTGCCGAGAAAATGCGCGACGATACCGCCGAAACAAATCGTCAAATAGCAGACGGAGTTTTCGAAGCGATCCAAGATCCAAAAGGCGATTCTCCTGGACCGCCGAAGAAGCATGACCCTCCACCCTTTCTGAATTTCGCCCCGCTGGAAAATGCAATGGCGAATGTCCAACGCAGCGCAAGTCATTATGAGCAGGCTGTGACTAGGTTTAGGGAATCCGGTAGCGAATCACCCGCAGGACTGAATCAAAAACTCATCCAGGCTGAACAGGCCCTGACGTTGCCCGAAGGGTTGCCGGACCGCCCCTGGTTCAAGCATCAGATGTATGCTCCCGGCTTTTATACCGGCTACGGAGTCAAGACCTTACCGGCGGTGCGCGAGGCCATCGAGCAGCGAAAGTGGTCGGAAGTCGATCCGAACATCGTCAAAGTTGCGGACGTGTTGCAGAAGTTTAGTCAACATCTGGAATCGGCGGCAGCGCTGCTAAGGCCGTGAAGTTGAACCAAGCAGCTATCGCCGAATGTCTGTCAGCTGGGGTCATTTCCCGATGCAAAAAACGCCCGTTATTCACCCCGACCTCGTGGAAGGTTGGGGGTTCTGCCGGCGCGCATTTGATTGGACGGCAAGCCGGCAGCGGCGGCGCTGAACCATGCCAACATCGCCAGCATTCACGCCATTGAGGAAAACGATGATGAGATGTTCATCGTCATGGAATACATGGATCAAATCGTAGAGACGCATGATTATGCGTCTCTACCCACGGCAAACATATTGAATTACCGCCAAGGAGAAAGACGAGATGCATAAGATAAGCAAGCTAGCCGTTTTGGTCCTGTTGTTTAGCCTGGTTTTTGGTTCGCAGGTTAGCTTCCTGTTGGCCAGGCCATCTGAGCCTAAAAAGAAAAACAGCGAGCGCCTGCGCAACTGGCCCCAGTGGCGCGGCCCGAATATGGATGGCGTTTCGCCGTTTGGCCAACCCCCGGTGAAGTGGAGTGAAACCGAAAACATCTCCTGGAAAATTGCAGTAGCAGGGTTGGGTGCTTCGACCCCAATTGTGTGGAAAAATCTGGTGCTTTTGCAGACTGCCATTCCTGTGACAGGGGCAAATCTTGAGACCGATCAGAAATTGGAGGAATGGCAACGCGACGGCACGGATATTTTTCAAGGCGACAGCTATGTTCTTTCCAGGAAAAAACAGCAGTTTGCGCTGATTGCCGTTAACCGCGAAAATGGCAACAAAGTTTGGCAGAAAGTCCTGAACACTGTGCATCCACATGAGGGGATTCATCCTAGCAACACCTGGGCCTCGGCCTCCCCGGTCACCGATGGAGAATATATCGTTTCCTTCTTCGGTTCACACGGGCTTTACGTCTTGAACACAAAAGGAGACCTTGTCTGGCAGAAAGACCTGGGGAATATGGAAACCCGCCGGGGCTGGGGTGAAGGTAGTTCACCCGCGGTTCATGGCGACAAGATCGTTGTCAATTGGGACCACGAAGGCGAGTCCTTCATCCTCGCTCTGGACAAACGGACAGGCGAGGAACGTTGGCGACAGGAGCGCGATGAGCGCAGTTCATGGTTTACGCCACTGGTGACCGAAGTTGACGGCAAACCTCAGGTCATCACGACCGGGGCCAACCACACGCGCGCCTATGAACTTGAAACGGGCAGATTGCTTTGGAGCGGCCCCGGGTTGACGGTTAATTGCATTCCAACGCCCATTTCTGCCAGTGGAACTGCTTTCTTAACCAGTGGCTACCGAGGTGCGGCGTTTTTGGCAGTCAACCTGGAGCAGGCACAGGGCGATCTTGAAAAATCAGGAGCGATTGCCTGGCGTTATGACCAGGACACGCCCTATGTTGCCTCGCCTGTGCTCTACCAAAACACGCTCTACTTCACCAAACACATGAAGGGTATTTTGACCAGCCTCGACGCTGCCACCGGACAACCGATATTCGGTCCGGTTCGGCTGAAGGGGATGAAGGTGTTGTACGCCTCGCCGGTCGCTGCAAACGGTCATCTGTATTTTCTAAGCCGGGACGGACTGACAACTGTGCTAAAGCACGGGCCTGAACTAGATGTGGTCGCAACCAATCAGCTCGATGGCCGGTTCGACGCATCTCCGGCCGTAGCGGGGGATGACATTTATCTGCGCAGCGCTCAGCATCTGTACAAAATTGGGAAGAACTGAGTCGCACGAGAATCATGGCCAATCCTGACAGGGCAAGAGCTACCTCGGACTGAAATCATAACTCTCCCGCAACCGAAGTCCTTTTTCTTGAAACCTGGCTGTGGGATCACTATCTTGTTTGTCTGGCATTGAGATAAGGAGCCCATTACTTTGGACGGCACGTTAATCCCTGCAGATAATCACTGGGCCCTCTGGGCCATCATGTTGAGCATCGCTACTTTCGGTCTTTGGGCGGAGAAAACCCGCTGGGGCGCGCGCCTGTCCGGTGCCGTGATCTCCATTCTTGCTGCTTTCCTATTGTCCAACCTGACAATCATTCCCGTGGCGGCCCCGGCTTACGATGTTGTCTGGTCTTACGTGGTACCGCTGGCCATTCCTCTGCTGTTGTTTCAGGCGAACCTGCGCCGGATTATCCGAGAGGCGGGTCCCACGCTGGCGGCTTTCTCCCTGGGAGCCCTCGGTACGGTGCTCGGCACCTGGTTAGCGTTCAAACTTGTTCCGTTGGGTCCCGATGGCTGGAAGCTGGCCGGGATCTTCTGTTCAACCTACATCGGCGGGTCCATGAATTTTGTTGCCGCCTCGGAGGCGGTACAGCTTCGGGCCGGTGATATTCTCAGCGCTGCGGTGGCCGCCGACAATTTGATCATGACCGTTTACTTCCTGGTCCTGTTTGCGTTGCCTTCCATGACGTTTCTGAAGAGATTCTTCAGGACCGATCATGAGCACGGCGCGCAAGCCGGGATGAGTTCCGGCTCTCCTGCCGGACGGGAACCGCGGCAATTGACCTTACTCAATTTTGCTACGTCCCTGGCCTTGAGCGCGGCCATCTGTGCAATTGGATTTGCCCTGGCTAATTTAACCGGAATCAAAGGCACTGGAATTCTGATCATCACCGCGATGGTAGTGGTCCTGGCAACGGCGTTGCCGCAAAAGCTCGGAAAATTAGGCAGCGCCGATCAAATCGGCACGTTTTTCATGCAAATCTTTTTTGTGGTAATCGGCGCCAGCGCAAACATCCCGACGGTACTCAAGGTCGGTCCCGTACTGTTTGTGTTTGCGGCGGTTATTCTCACAACCCATCTGCTGTTTCTGTTGCTCGCCGGAATGGTCTTTCGGCTGGATTTAGCCGAGATTGTGGTTGCTTCAAATGCGAATATGGGAGGTCCGACTACTGCAGCAGCCATGGCCGTAGCCCGCCGCTGGGATGGCCTCGTCATTCCGGCAATTCTTTGTGGGACCCTCGGCTACGCGGTGGCTACGTTTATTGGGGTTGCTTTCGGATATTGGCTAAAGTGAAACGGCAACCGTCTAACGGGTGCCCAAGTTGCATTTGATATTCCCTGTTTACATGGAGTGCATTGACTGTGTCAATGCCTGCGGTGACACAGTAACCGCACTCCACGCCCGGCTAAACACAGCGATTTATGAATAATCCTGCGCTCAAAGGTTAGGCCAGGATTCGTCAGTACAAAAACAGAGAGAGATAAATGAGAAACAAACCAAAAAAGAAAGCCTCACTCGGCACTGTCACCTATGCCTTCAAAAATATCATTTGGCCCCGCAGAAAATTGCTGTCGCTCGGGCTGGTGTTGATTCTGTTTAACCGGGCGTCAGGGTTGATCCTACCCTACTCCAGCAAGATTCTCATGGACCAAGTTATCAAAGAACGCGATGCCGAGCTGCTTAAACTTCTCCTGGTCGTTGTCGGAATCGCCATTCTGGTGCAATCCGCAACGTCCTTCTTTCTGACCAAACTGCTTAGTGTCGAGGCGCAGCACCTCATTTCTTTGCTGCGGGCCAAGGTGCAAAAGCACATCATCTATTTGCCGATACGGTTTTTCGACAACACCAAGTCCGGGGAGCTGGTGTCGCGCGTTATGTCGGATGTCGAGGGCGTGCGCAACCTGGTCGGCACTGGCCTGGTGCAGATGTTCGGCGGCGTTCTAACCGCTATCGCTTCGCTAGTGCTGCTCCTGAACATCAACGCGCTCATGACGCTCTACACCCTGCTGCCGCTCGTCGCCTTTGCCCTGATTTCACTGAAAGCATTCGCCTACATCCGCCCTATCTTCAGGGAGCGCGGCAAGATCAACGCTGAGGTCACGGGCCGGCTCACGGAGTCGCTCGGCGGCATCCGGGTCATCAAAGGGTTCAATGCGGAAAAGCAGGAAGTCAACGTCTTTGAAAAAGGCGTGGCGCGTATTTTTGACAATGTGCGCAAATCGCTCACCACCACCAGCCTGGTGACCAGCGCGGCAACTCTGCTGCTCGGTTTGGCCAGCCTCGGTATCATGGGACTGGGGGCATCCATGATTTTACAGGGCAAGATGACCATCGGCGACTTTTTTGCCTTTACGCTTTACCTGGGTTTTCTGGTCGCCCCTATCGTGCAAATGGGCAATATCGGCAGTCAAATCACCGAGGCGTTTGCCGGATTGGACCGGACCGAGGAAATTCTGAACGTGGCGCAAGAGGACGATGACCCGGCACGCACGAACAAACTCGACGGAATTACCGGCGATATTGTGTTTCAGGACGTTTCCTTTGCGTACGAAAAAGGCAATGAGGTTCTCAAAAATGTCAGTTTTGAAGCGCCGCCGGGCAGCGTCACCGCCCTGGTCGGCAGTTCCGGCTCAGGCAAGACCACCATCGCCGGTCTGGCTGCCTCCTTCCTGCAGCCCAGTTCTGGCACGGTCAAACTCGATGGCCAGGACCTGGCAACCGTCACCCTGAACTCCTACCGGTCAAACCTGGGGGTGGTCCTGCAGGATGATTTCTTGTACGAGGGTACCATCCGGGAAAACATCCTGTTCGGCAAGCCGGATGCCACTGAAGAACAAGTTCTGGCCGCGGTGGCGGCAGCGCACGTTCAGGAGTTCACCGACCGTTTTGATGACGGCCTCGACACGCTGATCGGCGAACGCGGCGTGAAACTGTCCGGCGGACAGCGGCAGCGCGTGGCGATCGCGCGCGCTTTGCTCGCGGACCCGGGGATCCTGATCCTGGACGAAGCCACCTCAAACCTTGACACGGAAAGCGAATTGTTTATCCAGGAGAGCCTGACCAAGCTGATGCAAGGACGGACGACCTTCGTGATCGCGCACCGGCTCAGCACCATCCGGCAAGCCGACCAAATCCTGGTGATCGAGGCCGGCGAAATCGTGGAGCGGGGCAAGCACGAGGACTTGATTGCAAAGGAAGGGCGCTATCACCAGCTTTACACTTACCAGGCGCGGATCTAACTTTCGGCTCAAGAAAGGCAAGCGGGACTTTCCATTGCCGCTTGCCTGCGAACCCTCCATTCTACCCATTAAAAAGCCGTAACGGATTACAGAAAGCCTGCCTGCCAACCGACACCCTCAGCAAATGATGTGAACCCATTTAACAATGGAGGTGTGTTATGTCGGTAGAATATACCGTTGTCGGAAAGAAGAACCCTGGCGACCCTGATGCTCCCAGGAAGTTCTATACCAACGCCAGGAGCACAGGGAAAGTCGGGATTCGCGACCTATCCAACCAAATTTCCAATATTTCCACGGTCAGCACCATCGACACCGTGGCGGTATTGGAAGCTTTGGTGCAGGTCATCCCGCAGAATATCTCTGAGGGCAAGGTGGTGGGGCTGGGAGACTTTGGCAATTTTCGCCTGACCTTACAGAGCGAAGGTTCGGAAAAATCAGAAGAGGTGACTTCAAGCAATATCAAAGGCAACAAGCTGCGCTTCCGCCCCGGCAAGGAGATCCAAAAAGCGCTCAACAACATCGACTACAAAAAGGCCAACTAGCCCGGCTCTTTCCCTTTCCCCCGGTAACAACCTGCGGCCTGCGGACCAGGACGACAATTCCGCAGGCCTTTTTTGTTTAATCACCTCTTTTACCTCAAAAACAAGCGTATTTTTAGTACAATTGACGCCTTGAATGGATCGATTCAACGCGTCAAACACATCCACTCATGCGGTGCAAAAATATTTTGCAGATGTTGAACCTACCTGCACCCCTGCAACGGCCCAATTCTTTCGGAAAAGGCACAAATAACCGAAAAGACGAACAGACGGTTCGGCCTAAGCAGCTTTTCCTTCCCCGGCCAGGACCTTTTGCTTGACACATCACAGTCTTTTTACTAAATTCGCAAAGATTTAATATTTACTCGGTGTTTCTCCTGCAACTTTTGATGAAGCATTGCCGGTTTGGCAATTTTTGTGATAGGGATGTACCCCCGGTGTGAACGCAAGTGACTGAAGATGTTCATACCCGTCCCGCTAACTTACACGATTTTGTAATCTATGGTGGTTCGGTTCGTCTTCTTGAACCCAACGATCCCGTGAAATGAACAAAGGCGCTGCATGTCGAATTATGTTCGTGCAAAACAACCCGGTGGATTATATTTGACCGGCACAAATTCTCAACCTCAGACCTTGCGCGACGCATCTTACGGGAGGCCTGGAAAGAGGCGCAAGAAAAATACCCGTTCAAAGTAGAGGCTATTTGTTTGCTTCCTGACCACATGCATTGTATGTGGCGAATGCCACCAGACGATTGTGATTACCCCAAACGATGGCGTCTAATCAAAGGGCTGTTCAGCCGGCGTTATCTAAAAGCCGGTGGTCGCGAAGGCACACGAAATCAATCGCGGCAAGAGAAAAAAGAAGTCGCGGTTTGGCAACGACGTTATTGGGAACACATGATTAGGGATGACATTGACTTTGCCAGACACTTTGATTATATCCATTTCAATCCGGTAAAACATGGTTATGTCAGCAAGTCCTACGATTGGAGATGGTCGAGCTTTCGTCGTTATCTCAGATTGGGTTATTATCCGGAAGAGTGGGGTTGCAACGATAATTATTTTGCCAATGAAAATACATTTGGGGAGTGAAGGTTGGGTTCGAGAAGATGAGCCCACGCTACAATTGCTGGCTCACGGCTCTGTCAGATTCTTTAGTAAAGTCCAAGGGACTCCTTGCTTCTTTAACGGTTTCACTTGGTACGGTATGTGTGTAAATCATGGTGGTTCTGATATCACCATGTCCAAGAAGTTGCTGAATGGTTCGTATATCGTAATTAGCTTGCAAAAGGTGGCTGGCAAAACTATGGCGAAAGGTGTGGGCTGTAGCGCGCTTGGTAATTTTTGATTTGTAGACTGCTTTCCGCAAGGCTTTTTGAACATGTGTCGGATGCAGATGATAGCGTCTTCGTTCATCGGTTTCAGGAATTACGCTCAATTCTTTGGCCGGGAAGAGCCATTGCCAAATGAATTCCTTAGCAGCATTCACATATTTTTTCTCAATTGCACCAAACATGAATGTGCCATGGTACCTGGCAGCC
This sequence comes from Candidatus Zhuqueibacterota bacterium, assembly GCA_029262055.1. GTDB lineage: Bacteria > Zhuqueibacterota > Zhuqueibacteria > Oceanimicrobiales > Oceanimicrobiaceae > JAJDAD01. The sequence continues at coordinate 1,202 of JAJDAD010000006.1, read as the reverse complement.
AAATCTTTTTGATGTAGATTCTGCACCCGGCGAATTTGCTCTTTCAGGTCATCCAGAATAACGGAAGGAATTGGTGCAGTTCTATCTTTCAGTCCTTTACCATCATGCACGGTCAGGATCATGGTATCGAAATTGAGATTGTTGACACGCAGTTGCAAACACTCGAAAAGCCGCAATCCGCAGCCATATAAGAGTTTAATGACCAAATCATACGGATAAACGAGATGTTGAAGAATGGAATCAATTTCTTCACGAGACAGGACAACCGGAATGTAACGGCTCCTTTTTGCCCAAACGATACCCTCCAAACGTCCAAAGTCCCGTTTCAAAATATGACGGAACATAAAGAGCAGAGCACTAAGCGCTTGATTCTGTGTGGAAGCAGAAACCTGATGCTTCGTTGCCAGGTTTGTCAAAAAAGACGCAACATCATCACCGGTCAACAACTCGGGAGACTTTGCTGAGGTAAAAGCCTGAAATTTTCGTACCCAGGAAGCATAGCTTTTGTAAGTTTTCGGTGAATAGTTGCGGACCTTTATAGCAGCATCCAAATCTGTGTAAATACGTTGCCAGGAAGCCTGCTTCGGCTTGGGAGCGCCGGCAGCTTTTTGGATCGCGGGGCTATCTGCGGATGTTTGGGAGCTTATTTTTTGAGCATTTACTGCATCACTATTTATGACATAATACAACTTTATTGCGTGAGCAGCCTGATTTTGCTGCCGATGTGTTTGGTTTTTTGTTTGCAGCTTCTTTATGAAAAGAGGGAGTGCAGCCGGGTTTGCGGAAGCATGCTTGTACTTCCTGCAAAAATCAAGATAGAAGCGCAGCCATTTTAGGTAGTAGTTGTGACTATATGGCGGGATCTGTCTTTGCGTCAACAACCGGGAGTAACTGTCTTTTAATTGTGTGGAAATGTGAAGCATGAGAATTATACAGAATTGTTTATCACGCGTAATTTGGATCTTATACAGTTAGATTTATTTAGTATTTAGTCAACTTTTTGTTGCGAGTCAATAATAATTCTTCAATCTTACGTTCTTATGAAGAAAACTATAGAAATCCTAGTTGAACGAAGCAACGAGTTGCAAGTCTATATAAAGATGTAACTTAGGGGATTTGAAGAGATGGGTGTTTGCAGGTTACATGATGTGAAATCGATGCGCAGGAAGGGCGGCCTTGAGCTGGCAGATATCCTGCGACGG
>JAJDAD010000050.1 GCA_029262055.1 Candidatus Zhuqueibacterota bacterium | reverse complement strand
GCCGTGCCACTACCCGGCCCGGAAACGACCGCCACCGTGCTCAGGTCCAACGTACCATCGCTGTCGCTATCATTGGCCGTGACATCTATCGCAACACTGACGCCTGACGCGGTCGACGCATTGTCCGCAACCGCAACCGGGCCACTATTTGGGCTGCCTACTGTTATTGTCACTGTCGCCGCATTGGAGACTGCGCCATCGTTGTCAGCTACCGTGTAAGTAAAATTGTCCGTTCCGGCGAATCCGCCCGCCGGCGTATAGGTCGCTATTCCGGTTAGACCATCCACTGCAACCGCCCCGTTGGCCGGGTTGCTCACCACCTGTACTGTCGTCACATTCACTGTCCCGTCACTGTCGCTGTCATTGGCCGTCACATCTACCGCAACGCTGACACCCGGGCCCGTCGACGCGCCGTCCGCCGCCGCCACTGGAGACGAATTCCCGGGACTGACAGTCACGACAACAGGTGCGCTGTTCGAAGTCGCACCAAGATCATCATTAACCGTGTAGAAGAGAGTATCTGAACCTGCAAAGCCCGCGCTGGCGGTGTAACTGATGATGCCGGTTGTGCCGTCAACCGTCGTTATGCCATTGTTAGGCGTTTGTATAATTGAGACCGTCGTCGGATCAATGCTGCCATCACGATCAGAATCGTTTGTGGTTACGTCAATGTTGACCGGATTAACTCCTGTCGTAACCGCAGCATCGGCTACAGCGACTGGCGCAGTATTCCCACTGCCGGTTGCCAAATTCACGGTTAGCAGCGGCGGAATCGCCCCCTCTTTTGTCATGTATTTCACTTGATTGCCTGAGGAACTGCTCAGACAAAAGCTGAATGTCCCGTTCCCTGTCACTGCGGAGCCAAGGTCGAATTCAACAAAAGTGTCGGGGCTCACAGGTCCCAGCGTGCTCAGAGGTGTGCCGCTGAACTCAGGGGCATTTGATGAGGCCAGGGACGTTTCGACCCAAGGGATACTCGTTCCAAGGAAGTCATTTGACACCAGGTGAATCGATCCGCCCGACACACTACCATCGTTAGCACCCGTCGCGACCCGTAGCCTGAGTGTCGCCCCGGAGACCGCTCCCACCACACCGCTAACATCGAACTTGAGATACGTTCTGAATTTTCCGGCCTCCACTTTGCCAGTGCCCTTGCTTCCGTAGACGCTAAAGGGCTCGGACAGTTTGACTTGACCATCGTGGGTCGAAACAAAAGTCAAGCTGCTCAACCCGGGTTCGAAGACGGTCAAGACCACTGTAGCCGGCAATGAAACGGCACCGCTGTCATCTGCCACGCTATAGCTGAACACATCGTTTCCGGTAAAATCCGTGTTCGGCGTGTAGGAGATAGAGCCAGTTCCAGAGTTGACCACAGCAATACCATTAGCCGGAAACGTGACCAGGGTTACACTTGTGAGATCCAGACTACCGTCCACATCAAAATCGTTTACTGCAACGTCAAGCAGTGCGGAACTGTTCTTGGCAAACACGCTTGTGTCGGAAATGGCGACCGGAAGGTCGTTTGCTGCCTTCACCTCAATTCGGACCAAGGCTTCGTTGGAAACGGCGTCGAGGTCATCCTGAACGATGTACTTGAGTGAGTCAATCCCAAAGAAATTCGAATCAGGTGTATAGACGATAGTACCGGTCAACGGCTTAACGACGGCAGTCCCGTTTTCAGGATGCTGGCGGATTGAAAGCGAATCCGGAACCAACACCCCATCCGTGTCACTATCATTGCTCAGAGGTGTTATGGTGACCGCCACGTCTTCGGAGGTGCTGGTCGTGTCGTTGACTGCCACAGGTACGTCGTTAGCAGGGGTCACTGTTATGAAGACCTGCGCCGTGTCCGAGACAGTACCATCATTGTCCAGAATCGTATACGCTAACGTGTCCGGTCCGTTGAAATCCGTATTTGGTGTGTAGGTTACATTTCCGGTTCCATCGATGAGACCGGTGCCGTTAGTCGGTGGATTGACAACCGAGACTGATCCCAAATCGAGCGTGCCGTCGACATCGCTGTCATTAAGACTTACTGCAATTTGCAGACCCTCATCTTCCGGGGTCGCGACCGTATCGTTGACCGCGGTCGGTCGATCGTTTATCGGAAGAACCGACACGAAAACCCGGGCCGGGATTGAGGTGGCCCCAAGATCGTCGTCAACGCTATAATCGAGGCTGTCTGCGCCAAAGAAGTCAGGTTCTGGCTGGTAAGTGACGGCGCCAGTACTGGTATTTACGGATGTTGTCCCATGACCGGCCTGGACGGTGACCACCACCGAAACCGGGTCCAAGCTGCCGTCTTGGTCGGTGTCATTTGCCAGGACTGTTATCACGACAGCCTGGTCCTCGTCGGTCGTAGTCGTGTCGTTCACCGCCACCGGCAAGTCATTCTGCCCGCTGACATTGACAACAACGGTGGCCGTATTCGACTGCAGACTCGAATCGTCTTTTACTGAATAAGTGAAAGAATCCGCGCCTGAAAAATTAGCGTTTGGTGTATAGGTTACGACGCCGGTTGCAGCTTCAAGGGCAATTATGCCGCTCACGGGCTGCGTCCCGATGCTAACGGTCTGACTGTCTACTGTCCCGTCCACATCCTCATCATTGTCGGGAACGGCAATCGCGATGGCCGTATCCTCAAGGGTGGTGACAGTATCATTCTTCGCCACCGGTGCATCGTTGACCGATGTAACCGTCAGAATCACTTTTGCGGTATTAGACGCAGCACCCAGGTTGTCATTTACTGTATATTCTATACTGTCGCTGCCGAAAAAGTCTGGCGCCGGACTGTAGGTAATCTTGCCTGTCGTACCGTCTATCGAAGTAGTGCCATGCTCTGCTGCGGTCTTGATGCTGACACTGCTTGCATCTACCGAACCGTCGCTGTCGCTGTCGTTCAGCAAGACATCGACCACCACCGGTGTATCTTCGGGCGTGCTCGTGGTATCATTGCTCGCCACCGGGAAATCGTTCTGGTCGGTTACGGTTAGAAAAACGCTGGCAGTATTCGAGACCGCACCCAGGTCATCTTTTATCGTGTAAGACAACGTGTCCGGTCCGTTATAATTGGCGGAAGGCGTGTAACTGATGACGCCCGCACTGACACTGG
>JAJDAD010000049.1 GCA_029262055.1 Candidatus Zhuqueibacterota bacterium | reverse complement strand
GCGGGCGTTCTGTCGTCACAGAGTGTAACGGTCAACACCGCTGCCAGCGCTGTCACGATCGATGTGAGTGGCAGCGGTGCGACCGGCACCTCGAATGCGTTCAACGTCAGCCATGGTGCATTGGCAAGATTCTCTATCGGGGCTATTGTGGCACAAGCGACCAATGCACCGTTTGTGATCAACATCACGGCTCTTGACGCCAACGACAACAAAGTGACCAGCTTTGCGGGCACGGTTGATTTGAGCAATACCACGACCAGCATCTCTCCGACGGTAAGCAGCAATTTTTCGGACGGCCTCCTGTCTGAAAGCGTCACCATTTCCCAGTCGCAGACCAACGACACGATTACGGCCACCAGAACGGGTGGTGCAGAGACGGGCACAAGCAACGCATTCAATGTCAGCTCGACAACGGTGGATCATTTCACGTTTAGCGTTATCCCTGATCCGCAGACCGCGGGCACGGCTTTCAACATCACAATCACCGCACAAGATGCAAGCAACAATACGGTGGACACCTTTGTTGACCCGGTCAGCATCAACGACATCACCGGGCGGATTTTTCCAAAAGTTACCACTAATTTTGTGGCAGGGGTCTTACAGGACCTACAGGTCACGATTGATAAAGCCCAGGCCGCAAACGTGATCACCGCCACCGGAGTCGGACGGGCGGGTGACTCCGCGCCATTCGATGTCAATCCCGGGCCTTTGCTCAGCTTTACTATAGATGAGATCGGAAGCCCGCAAGTGGCCAACACCCCCTTCAATGTTGTGATGACCGCGAAGGACGCGTTCGACAATACCGTGACCAGTTTCACCGGGCCGGTGGGCCTGGCCGATAATACCGGCACTTTGACGCCGACGCAATCCGGCGCCTTTGTTGCCGGGGTTGCCACACAGGCGGTAACGGTCACACAATCCGCAACCGACAACAAGGTCGCCGTCACTTTTGGCGCCGTTTCCGACTCATCCAATGTCTTCAACGTTACGTCCACCGGTGTTGCCAGTTTTGCAATAGCACCAATTACTTCGCCGCAAGTTGCCGGTGAACAATTCCTGGTGACGGTTACGGCCAAAGATGGTCCGGCCGGCACAGGCAACACGGTCACCTCTTTTGCGGGGACGGTCAATCTGGCATTAGGTGGAACGGGCGGCACCCTTGACAAGGCACAAAGCGGCACCTTTTCCAATGGTCAGTGGATAGACAACCTGACGGTCCTTTCGATTGCGGGTAATTCCGTCGGAAAAGTGCTGCAGGTCGATGATGGCGGGCTTATCACCGGGGCGTCGGATCCCTTCGATGTGCGCGCCGGTTTGCCGGTCGGCACGGTTACGTTGACGCCGGACCAGGCGATTCTCCCAGCCGACGGGATATCTACGGCGCAAGTAACTTCAGACCAGGTTTTTGATGCGAACGGAAACCTGGTTGGCGTGGGCCGGCAGTTTACGGTCACGGTGGACAAGGGCAGTATTACCACCGATGCTGACCTGGTCCGGCCCGGCCCGCAGGTGCAGACCAATGCGAGCAGCCAGCTCGACTTTACTTTTCAGGCCGGAAATGTTGGTGGAATCGTCAACGTGGACGTGCAAAGCGACAGCGGAAGCGCGAGCGGTTCGACTTCGTTGACACTGGGCAGCCTGGGCATTATTTCTGTGGCAACCACGCCGCAAAATGTCTCGCAAGGACAACTGGGCATTGCGGTACAGGTGGTGGTTCAGAATATCGGCGGCTCGGCGATCACGGGCATTTCCGGTGCGAACTCAACGTTGACCTTCACAGACCGCAGCCAGACATCCCGTACCGGCGAGTATTCGATAAGTCGTACAGATATTTTTGACGATATCCCGGCAGGCGGTCAGCGCACGCTTGGGTTTAGTGTAGATGTCGATGCAGCGGCAACTATCGATACCATAACAATCGATGGCAATGTCAGCGGCTTGATCGGCGGCACCACACCGGTGACGGCCGACAGCGCCTTAACCAAAGATTCCTGGTCGGTACAGACACCCGCAGAAATCCTCCTAAACGAAGTAGCCGCCGCAAACACGATAGTAAGCCAGGGCGAGCAGTCCAGCTCGATTGCCATTTCAGTGAGGAATCAGGCGGCGCTCGGGTCGGCGGCTGCCGTGATCGATAGCTTCCGGATAAACTTTTTGAAGGATGGCGTAACTTTATCAAACAACAGCTTTTCCCGGCCTGTGCCAGATCCTGGCAACCCCGGGACCATTGCACCCGGCGTGACTTCCGGGTTCGATTTCAGTGTTAATGTCGATGCTGCTGCGGACACCGGCCGGTACGTCCTTGACGCCGTGGTATTTGCCCATGATTTCAACGCAACCAACATTGTTTTGCGGGACTCCGGAGCCACAACGACGGATGAGTGGCGGGTTAAATTTGCCCCGAACTTCCAACTCGTTTCTTTGACACCGGTGCCCCTCCCCGCTTACCGGGCCGGCCGCACAGACCCCTGGCGGGTACGAGCCGTTGTTCAGAACAATAGTTCCGATGCCATCGATCTTTCTTTCGCGCTTGCTCAGACCTTTATAGAGTTCCGCCTTGCCCAGGAAGACAAGACGGGTGAGTACGGCATTACCCAGCCCGATACGCTGCTCGGCGCCGGTGGCAACCGGCTCGTGGCCGGATCTCAGGACTCGCTTGACTTTGTGATTTCTCCGACCGGGACAACCACGGGCAGGCTGACAATTGCCGGGACGATTAGCGGAACGGTAGTTGGTTCCGGTGCTGCTATTGATGACTCCGGCTTTGGCGAAGTTGACATTAGAGCTGACCGGGATGTCATCGTTCAGAGTGTTAAGCCGGCCGGCGTGCCCAATCGCAGCGACGAGCAGGCGACTGTCAATACCTCCCAGCAATTTCAGGTAACCGTGGCGATCCAGAATAACTTCGACGAACCCATTCTGAATGTTGAAGTAGCGTTATCCTCGTCCCTGGGCAGCTCCAATATCAACCAGACGCCGCAAACGATTCCGAGGATTGAAGCTAACGCCACCGACAGCACGACATTTGTTGTGGACGCTTCGGCGACGCCGATTCCAGCAGGCGAACTATTTGTGGCGAGAATCGACACGGCCACGGGTGAAAATACCGGGCTAGGGGCTACAATCGGAACTCCGTTAGACAACGATGTATTGGTAACAATCCAAAACCGGGCAAATCTCCGGGTAGGCTTTGATGCCGAATTCGACACGTTTCAAACGGCCAGCGATACCTTCAGCGTTATCGCACGCGTGACAAACCTGGGCGATGCTGAGGTTGACAACTCCGGCGAATTAAGACTAACCATTCCGTCAGGGTATGGGTTCTTTGCCGGCAACCAGGTACAATCATTTCTCGCAGATACCGATGTGCTATGGCGGGTGATCGCGCCCAGTGTCGAGACCGCGCTGGAGGACTTCGTCGTTACCATAAACCGGACGCCTCTGGATATCAATACCGGGAATGTTGCACAAGTCACGCGTATCAACGACACGCGGGCCGTGCAAACGTTGGCAACCGGTATCACCATTGACGACTTCAGAATAATCGCTCCTCTTGGGGCGGCAGACAGCGTGATTTCTACCGGCAGTCTGCTTACATTTCAGGCAGGCTTTACCTCATCGGATAATGTTGATGAAATTCGGGTAAGGCTCACGCTGCCACAGGACTATTCCTTCGCCCCCGGCTTTGACGCGGAACAAAGCTTTGCGAATGATGAGTCTCCCGCAACCTGGCAAGTAAATGCGTCCGGTTTGGCTCATTCATCGCCGCGTGCCTTTGAGGTCGAGGTGACCGCACTTGCCGGTGGGCAAATTAAAGATCCGCAGCCGATCCGGACACTGGAGGTCGTTGCCGAAACGCGGGCCTTTATGGATTTTGAGGAGCTGTTATCCGATGCCGGTAATACGGTTTCTCTCGGACAGCAATTCCAGTTGCGCGCTTTGGTACGGAACACAGGTGCCGCCGGCGTGGAGGCTCCCGGGGAGTTGCGTCTGGATTTGGGCAACACGGGTATTACCAGCCAGGAGGGAGTCGTGCGCCAGTTTGTGCCCGGCACCGAAGTGGTCTGGAATCTTACGGCACCCGCTGTACCCACCCAGGAGGAACTGCTGTCGGTTACGATTTCGGACATCCCGCTTGACGAAAACACAAACTCGACCGCAGAACACGATGAAAATGATCTGGTAAAAACACGCTCCATCGCCACCACCGACGCTGGATCTGCAACGATTCAAAGTGTCACCGTGCTATCTCCGCCAGGCGCCGCAGATGCGAACGGAGAGATTTCCACCAGCCAGGAGTTAGTCGTGCAAGCGCGCGTGCAGTGGAGCAATGTGATTGCGCGTCAGGTCGAAATAAGTTGGGGAAACGCCGGCTATGTCACGGTTGATGTCTCGACAATCCGAACGATCCCCGACGAGGAGGGTGCAATCACTACGACTGACTGGCGTCTGCAAGCGCCACCAAGCCCGGTGCCACTGCACCACATTAGAGTTGACGCAAGGGCCACCGACCAAAATGACGCAAGCCGGCAGGTAAACGCGGCGCCGGACTCCCTGCCTTTTGTGTTGGTGCAGCGCGCCGCATTGAACTTGACCGCAGCTATCACCAGTCCGGCTTCAGCCCAAGACCGGGTGTTAACCGTGGGGCAGACGTTTACCGTGACCGGTACCCTGCAAAACACCGGAACAGCAGGTCTGGTCGGGGAAGACAGCCTGCGTATGACCTTGCCAACCAACAATTTATATACCACCAGTACCCCTCTGGTTCAGGCGGTCACTCCCGGCAACTCGGTTTCCTGGATCGTGCGGGCTCCGAACAACCCTACGAACGGCTTGCAGGACATAGTCGTTTCCATCGCCGATCAAAACTCAACTGATGAAAACTCGGGGCTGCCACCGCCAACGATTCCGTCCCCGGTAACCATCCAGGTGTTGACTCAGGCAACCGGTCTGGACCTGCGTGTGCTGGCAGGTCGTAGGCCAATCACCATCGTCCTCGGGGCGACGGATGTTTCGATATTTGGCCTGCAATTCAACAACAGCAGCGACAATGATATAAACCTGGAGCGCGTCAACCTGACGGTGAGCAACAATGAGGGGGAGGAGATCGCGCCCAACTCGGTGATTGCGCGGTTTGCCGTCGTCGATTATGACAACCCGGCGAGCGTGTTCGCGACATTGTCCTCGGTGCCTGCAAGCAACGCAGTGGGCATTGTCTTTTCTCCGCCCTTGACCATTCCGTCTAACCAGAGCCGTTCAGTGGATTTCCGGGTGGATATCCTGCAGCAGACCGAGCAGAACAGTCTGCGCCTGACGATCAGAGCGCCACAGGATGATATCCAGGCCCGCGATACCGCATCCGGCGAGCTGGTGACTATTCTGGACGACGTTTCCGGCCAGAGCATTATCACGTCCATCAGTCCGGGCATTTCAATCTTGCTGGAGGCTGCTCTGGAGGAAAGCTTCTTCAATTATCCCAATCCGTTCGGGAGCGCGAATCGCCCGACAACGAGTTTCAACTACCACTTGCAGCAGCAGTCTGAGGTTACGATCAGAATTTACACGCTGCTCGGCAAGCTGGTCCGCACCTTTTCGCGTCAGGCCTCTGACCTGGAGGGAGAAGCCCGGACGCACTTTGGCGAGATAGTTTGGGACGGCAGAAATGACAAAAACCAAAAAGTGTTGAACGGAGTTTACATCGCGATTCTCACGACCAGCTCCGGAACAGCCGTAACCAAGATAGCAGTTGCGAAGTAAGAATCATGAACGAGAATCTATTTAGGAAAACAAAGCAGTTGACTCCCAAGTTTCTGATTTTTATTCTAATATTGGCGCATTGCCAGGTGCGCGCTCAGGAGGGCAGCGGCGGTACGACCAGTTTGTTCAGTGACGCCGGTGTGGGTGCCCGGGCTCTTTCGATGGGCGGGGCGTTCGCAGCCTTGTCTGACGACCCGACCGCGGTCTTCTGGAATCCGGCCGGGCTTGACTTTATCGAGAGAAAGAGCGCCAGTTCGTTTTATTCCGGTTTGGACTTTGGGACCAGTTACAATTTCGTCGGGGCTGTGTTCCCGACGTTGTCTTTCGGCAGCTTTGGGATTGGTTGGACCCGGTTTTCGACCAACGATATTCGCGAGACTGACCCCGAGGCCTTTCAGACGGGGACCGGCGACTTTGGAGCGAACCAGTTCTATTTTTCTTATGGCAAGCAACTGCGAAGGACGTTTAGCCTTGGCATAACCGCCAAGCTGGAGCGAACCAATTTTGACCTGGATGGTGGTTTGTCCGACACCGGCGTTGGGTTCGATCTGGGAGTGCTCTACCGGCCGGAGTTCGATGCTGCCTTGTTGCGCGATGTATCCGTCGGAGTGAATGCACAGAATCTCATAAGTCCGCGCGCCCGGCTGGAGAGCGTGACAGAGTCATCACCGCTGAACCTGAAGGCGGGGATAGCTAAACTTTTCGTCCTTGGGGAGGAACGCAATCTGTTTAGACTATTGCTTGATGTGAACAAGAGTGAAAATGCTTCGTTGACTGTTCATGCCGGCGGCGAGTACTCATTTCGAGATCAAGCCAACGTCCGCTTCGGCGTAAACGACGGGCAGGTTGCCTTTGGAGCAGGTGCGGCTTATAACAATATTCGCCTTGATTACAACTTCGGGAAATTTGCAGATGGCTCTGATTTTTCTGCAAATCATCGATTTTCGGTTACAATAGATATTGGGAAGAGCAAACAGGAACGTATCCGGCTTGCACAGGAGAGGCGTGAGAGGGAGTTCCGCCTGCAGCTAGAGAATGAACTTTGGTTCAACGGCGAGAGCGAGTTTAACAATAGTATGGAGGAAGGCCGGGAAAAGTACTACAACAGGGACTATCTTGGGGCATACGTGGCTTTTTCCAACGCTTTTGAGGCAGGCAGCTCTTTGCAGGAAATAGCCATGCGGTTGCGCGGCCAGGACGGCGACAACCCGGAGGCCAACATGCGTGTCGAAACCGCCAACTCCTCGTTACAGGAAGCGCGGACGATGCTAGAGCTGGCGAACGCCAGAAGTGACTCCGTTCGGCGCGAAGAGCAAAAGACCATCGTGCTGCAGGCGAGAGAGTCCGCGCTTGAACAGGAATTGCAGGACTTCCTGATAGAGCACAAGGAAAAGGGCATAGAGTTTTTTAAAGCGAAGTTCTATAGCAGGGCAATCCGGGAGTGGCAACTGGCGGTTGACCGCATCAACCGTACAGCCAGTGAAGGAACTGCCCTGCCGGATTGGGTCGGCGAAACGAAAGCGCAGTTGGAGAACAACATTGCAACAGCCGAGAGACAGTTAAAGGGCAACTTACAGGAGACGATTCGCCGGGCCGAATCTCTGGCGCGGCGCGGACAGTATGTCCAGGCTCTGGATGAGCTGAACCAGGTACGCGGGAGTGGTTTGACTACGGCTGAGCGCCAGTCCATTGAGAGAAGGATTCAGCGGCTACAAGCGCAGCTCAGTTATAACCAAAGTTACGAAGAAGGACTCCGCCATTATCGCAGCAAACGCTGGCCGGAAGCCGTTACTGCTTTTGAGCAGGCGCTAAGGAGTCGCCCCGATGATGCCGACGCAATAATGTACCGTGACAGAGCGCAAGCGCGCGCCATCGCAACGGTTCAGCCCATGCCTGCCAATGTTCGGGCTAAGCTCGCGCGCTCGGTCATTTTTCTACGGACGGGTGAATACCAAAAGGCGCTTGACGTATTGGAGGAGATCAGGCAGTTGCAGCCGTACAACAAAATTATTCTGGACCGCATCGACGGTCTGCGAGAGCGGCTAGGAAATGACTCGGAATAGCAGGTGTTTGCAAGCGTAGAAAAACAACAAATCAAAGTCCCGGCCCATATCGACTATTTGGGCGACTTGCGGGACTTTGTGACGCAGATCGGGCATAAGCACCGATTCTCCGACAAGGTCGTAAATGCGTTCAAGCTGGCCGTTGACGAGGCAGCCACCAACATAATTCGGCATGCCTATCGCGAAAAAGAAGGCCTCATCACGATCCGGGCCATCGCCAAAAAGAACAGCCTGACGTTGTCAATCATCGATCAGGGCACCTTTTTTGATCCCAAGCGGGTCAAGGATCCCGACCTGAACCGCTACATCGATATCGGCAAAAAAGGTGGGCTTGGCATTTTCATCATGCGCAAGCTCATGGACGATATCGATTACCGGCGCACGGATGAGGGCAACGAACTTCGCATCAGCAAAAGCCGCGACCCTCAGGACAAGAAGGGGTTCCTGCGCTCGGTTTCGACCATTCCTTTTTCAATCAAAGCCAAATATTTCTTCCGCGCCATCACGATTATTACGGCGACAATTGCCACTGGCTATCTTTTTTTCTTTATGAAAACGGATGATGAAATTCTCTCCGAGTTTCTTTCCGAATCTCAGCTCACCGGGCGCCAGATAGTCAACTTGATCAGTTCCGCCTCCAAGGACAACTTTACCTTCATCGATGTCATCGCTGATCCTATTAATGAAGAGTACCAGGAGCAGGTGTCCCGGATATCCATCGAAGATAGCACCGGGTTTATTGTTTATAGCTCAAATCCGTACGAAATCGGCTTGGAGGAGTTTAAACGCCCAAAGGCTTTTGAAGAGGTTTTTAGGGGCATCTACAAGTATCAGCAAATTGATGGCGAGACTTTCTACGAACTGGAAAGTCCGATCATTATAAAGGAGACCGGGGAATACTACGGTAAGGCCCACATTCTTTTCTCTGCCCAGGACGCGGAAGAGAGGGTTGTTGCCAAGAGAATGGCCGACTTGCAGTTGGCTTTGGTGATTTTGGGCGTGAGCTGTGCCGGCGTTGTTATCTTGATATACCTGGTGATGAACCCATTCCGCAAGCTGTCCGAATGGGTCAAGAATATGGGCAATGAAGGGGAGATTGGGGATGACGTCGACATTGATGCCTCAACAGAGATTGGCGAAATAGCCAAGGCGTTCAGCGAGATCACTCATAAATTCCGCGATTCACAGAAGAACCTGGCGGACCAGGAACGGTTGCAGAAAGAAATGCAGGTAGCGCAGGAGATTCAGCAAACCTTGCTGCCGATGGAATTTCCGGAGCTGGAAGGATATCAGCTCTCTGCCTTTTACGAGGCTGCCAAAGAAGTTGGTGGCGATTACTATGATTTCGTTGAGGTAGATAAAGACACTCTCGGCATTGCGGTCGCCGACGTGTCCGGAAAGGGTGTCCCCGGGTCACTGGTTATGACAATGATCCGCACCGCCTTGCGGACCGAAGCACGGGGCCTCAAGGATGCCGCCGAGGTACTCTCCCGCGTCAACGCGTTTGTCGCAAATGACATCAAGAAGGGAATGTTTGTCACGGTTTTCTATCTGATCATCGATTCCAAAAAACGCCGCCTGAATTACGCCAGCGCCGGCCACAACCCGATGATCCTGTATAGAGGGAGTACCGAAAAGACTTATTACCTAAACCCGAAAGGTTTCCCGATCGGCGTGCAGTTACCGGACAAGGATTACTTTAAGAATTATATCCAGTCGGATACGATCCAACTCACCAAAGATGATATCCTGTTGCTTTATACCGATGGCATTACCGAGGCGATGAACTCCCGGCGCGAACTGTTTGGTGAGGAAAGGCTGCAGCATGTTCTTCGTGAGCACGGCGATCTGTCGGCGAACCAGTTTGTTGAAAAGCTAAAGGATTCGATTTATTCCTTTACCGAGGGGGCACCGCAGTACGATGACATCACCCTGGTAACGATAAAAGAAGAGTACACGCGCCAGGAAGACGAGCTCAGGCGTGCCAAAGAAGTTTATGAGCTAATCACGGGTGGACTCACAGTCAAGGATGCATGCGAGTCCGCGAACCTGTCGACGCACGCCTACTATAACAAATACAAGAAGGTATTTGAGCAGCAAGGCGCTGATGCCTATGAGGTCGATGAGTCCATTTCGGTCGAGTCCAAGCACGTTAGCATCGAGGACAAAACGAAGATATTCGATATTATCCAGAATCATCCGGAGTATGGCGCCGGGAGAATCCGGGATGAGCTCAACACGGAGAAGTACCAGTTTACCCGAACTCTGGAGAGCCGAATATACGAAGAGCTTGTTCGAAATCGACTCAACACGCGCGCGCTACGTGAGGCTTACCTTAGGAAGGCGAAGCGCGGGAAACGACGTATCAAGACTCCGGGTACGCCATTTATGACCCTGGACGGACAACTGGTTGTGCAGGAGCTGGAGCAGAAAGAGTACGGTATTCTACCCGAGCCAGAAGAAACGCCGAGCCCTGAGCCCAGGAGTGATGTCCCGAGCGATGAAGGTGCACCAGCCGAAAGCCCGGGCGGCATTTCGATCGATGTCGTTACGACGGAGCCTGCTTCTGGAATAGTAGAAGAGGAAATAGATGACCTCGAAGCCAACGACCTGTTAACTTCAGACCTGCAGGATGTGCTTGCCAACCGGGTAGAGCCTGAACCCCTGCCTGAGGAGGATGAGGGTGTCGTATCAGTTGATTATCCATCGGAAAGCCAGGAAGCTCCACCGGCTGACGACGATGGCTTTGAGGAGTTGTTTGAATTCAACGATGTCGAGACTGCTGAAGTTGAAGCTGAAACCGAGGCTGTAACTGAAACTCGGGAGCGGGAAGAAGAAGTGGAGGAACAGTCTCTGACGGCAGATATTTCATTTGAAGACTTGTTTGGCAGCGATGCAGAGCCGGAAGTTGAAGACGATTTCGCCCCGCAGGAGCAGGAGGAGTCGCAGGAGTTTGTTTCAGCGGGCGAAGCTGAGTTCCCTGAGGAAGAATCCGGCGGTGAGTTAGAAAACGTCGAAAACCTCGAGGATCTTTTGGTGGAGGATCCGGAGGCGCCATTTGGCGGTGCTGTCACTGATGAGAACGAGCATGAGTTTGTGGAGACAGGAGCTGATGACGACTCGGTCTCGGCTTCATCGACCGACGAACTTCTGGGCGAGGACCATTTTGCCGGGACAGACCTTTTTCCGTCTGAGGAAAGCGAGAGCGAGGTGCCTGAGTCGGCTGCAGAGCCTGAACTGGAAGAGGAACAGGCTGGGGAAACGGATCTGGTTTCCTTTTCGGACTTGATTCGTGCCATCGACGACGACCTGGTCTACGTAGCCGAGCCGCCAAGCCGCTTCGCGGACACGCCGCGGAAACAGTCATATTCTCAAAGTGAAGAGGAGAGCCCGCAGAGCGCCGGCCTGAATGGCAATGGCAATTCCGCCGGGAATAAGACAGATCCGCCCGTCACGGCCGATGCCGGTCATGATGCCGACGAATACCAGGATGATACGGTCAGCAAGGAAATGGTCCTGATTAATGGTATCAAATACTATAAGAACAATGATTATGAGCGCGCCATAGAAGAGTTTCGCCGGGTGATAGACATATATCCCGACTACAAAGAAGCGCATAGCATTCTGGGGAACGCTTATTTCAGGAACAAAATGTACCGCGAAGCAGCCGTTGAGTATGAACGCGTAAAGGATATTGATCCCAACGATATTACGGCCTATGAGAATATGGGTGTCATTTACGCCAATCGCGGCAACTTTAAAGACGCGGTTTTTGAGTGGAAAAGGATAATCGAGTTGAACCCGGATCGGACAGACATCCAGGACAAGATCCGTAAGGCGCTTCGGATGATGTAACTGCGGCGTAGCTTGCTCAAGAGTGTTTGGCTTTGGTTTCTGTTTGACTTTTTTACTACTTTCTCTTATATTCTTCACCGTTTTTTAAATCTGAACGTAGGAGCTGTGCATGGAAGGCATTCAAGTGTCCTTGGAAAAGGTCGGGCCGCAGAAGAACATTTCTGTGATCAAGGTTGGGGGGTACATCGATACGACCACCTCTGCTGAGCTGGAACATTCGTTGTCTTCACTTTTGAAAGCGAGTACCTACAATATCGTAATCGATCTGGGTAACGTCGACTACATTAGCAGCGCCGGGTGGGGTATTTTTATCAGTGAAATCAAAGGGATCCGGGAGCGGCACGGTGATCTCAAGTTAGTGCGGATGATTCCGGACGTTTTTGAAGTCTTTGAGCTTCTTGAGTTTCACTATATATTGAAGGCTTTTGATACTTTGGAGGAGGCGATAGCTGACTTTGACCAGAACGGCGGAACAGTAGCTGCGCGGCTGGAAACGGATCAGCAGCCGGAGCCAGCCATGGGCGGGGTAGCCGAGCCGGGAGCCTCCCTCAACAATGATGTAGATACTGAGCCACAGTCCGACTTTGAAGTTGAGCCGGAACAGGGTGCTACGGCTGATCCCATCGATGAGAAGCTGCAGCAGCTAGTTGTTGAAAAGCCGGATTTGAGCGTCAGGCAACTGATCAAGGAGCTGGACAGCCCGCCTTTTGGAAATATCAAGCTAGGCTGGTTTCAAATGCGTAAATATTTGAAGCGCCTGGAGTTGGACTCTAAGAAGAAGAGAATGGCATACTTTAATCAAAGGGCCGCCGGTTAGCTGCTTTTCTCGTTTTTGCATGGGCGCTTGCACTCCCTTTGATTTACCCCATGTCACAGACAAGTGATATGAAAGCTCTTCTTGCCTCACCCGCCTTACAAGTTTAAAACTACATGTTTATAGACAAGGCTGTAATCAAAGTTCAGGCTGGCAATGGCGGTAGCGGTTGCGTTAGCTTTCGCAGGGAAAAGTATGTTGCCAAGGGTGGACCCAATGGCGGTGATGGTGGCAATGGTGGCAACGTTGTCCTGCAAGCAGACCCGAACCTCTCGACTCTGCTGGATTTTAAGTATAAGCCGCACTTTAAGGCCGGCAGGGCAGAGCACGGAAAGGGCAGCAACTGTCACGGCAAGAACGGGCAGCCGCTGCTGGTCAAGGTTCCGCTCGGTACCGTCATCAGGGATCAGGCAGACGGCACTCTGCTCGCCGACTTAACGGACGCCAATCAATCGGTGGTCGCAGCCAGGGGCGGTCACGGTGGCCGCGGAAATGCCCGCTTTGCCAGTTCTACCAATCAGGCACCGCGGCACTGGGAATCAGGCGAGTTTGGCGAAGAGAAGATTCTTGAGCTGGAATTGAAACTGATCGCCGATGTCGGCCTGGTGGGTTTGCCCAACTCGGGCAAGTCTACTCTGATTTCAAAACTTTCACACGCTAAACCCAAAATCGCGGACTATCCTTTTACCACCCTTAAGCCAAATCTTGGAATTGTCAAATATCGGGACGTGGGGAGCTATGTGGTTGCAGATATCCCGGGCATAATCGAGGGTGCACATCTAGGCAAAGGGCTCGGGCATGAGTTTCTGCGACACATCGAGCGGACCAAGCTTTTGCTCGTTCTCCTGGACTGCTCCGCTGACGACCTTTACGAAACGTATCTTCTGCTACAGGGGGAGTTGGAGCAATATCAGGATGGGCTTCCGGGCCGGATTCACTCGGTACTTTTGACCAAATCCGATCTGCAACCGGAGGCAGATTTTTCGGAACTGGTAAGCAAGCTACCGGTGCCTGTTCGGCACATCTCAAGTGTCACAGGGGCTGGAATTACAGAGCTAAAAGATGAAATTTGGAGTGCGCTGCAGACGATAGTGGAATAGGGGCTTTGGGATTCTCATGGTGGGTGAAAAACTAGATCTATTGCGACTTTCCTGTGTTCCCGGCGTCGGCCCGCAAAGGCTGCGTGCCCTGGTGGGGCATTTTCACTCGGCGGCCGCTGTGCTTGCAGCCAGTGCGAAGGAGCTTTCCCGGGTACCCGGTATCGATAGAACCACCTCTGCTCAAATATCGGCATTCCAGGATAACGGCTTCGCTGAGCAGCAGGTAGATTTAATAGAGAAGAGTGGTGCGCGGATGGTGACCTATTGGGACGACGATTACCCGCCCTACCTCAAGCAGGTTTATGACGCCCCACCTACCTTGTTTGTCAAGGGAGCAATCGAGGATCGCGACCAGTTCGGAATTGCGGTTGTCGGCTCTAGAAGTCCGTCCACCTACGGACGGGCCGCAGCGGCAAAACTGGCATCCGAGTTGAGTCAAAGGGGATTGACCATTGTCAGCGGGCTCGCGCACGGCGTTGATGCCATCGCACACAAAAGCGCTCTCGATTCGGGTGGACGAACGATTGCTGTACTCGGATCCGGTCTTGACAAGGTTTATCCTGCAGAAAACACCCACCTGTTTGGCCGCATAGCGGAAACCGCGGCGGTTGTCTCTGAGTTTCCCATGGGCACCTTGCCGGACAGGCCTAACTTTCCCCGCCGCAACAGGTTGATTTCGGGACTGAGTCTGGGTGTGATTGTGGTGGAGGCCGGCGAAAGAAGCGGTGCGTTGATCACGGCGTCCATGGCTTTGGAGCAAAATCGCGAGGTCTTTGCTGTCCCCGGTAATATTGACAGCCGCCGCAGCGTAGGGTGCAACAACCTCCTCAAAGAGGGCGCCCAGGTCGTGACTTGCAGCGACGATGTTATAGCTGTGCTGGCGCCACAGCTCAGGCCAATTCTGCATGCAGCGCCGTCGCAACCTGTCGACGTGCCGCTGACAAGAGAGGAAGCCTCGGTGGTAGCCATGCTTTCCAATGAGCCGATGCATATCGACCGGATCGCCAAAGAAAGCAATAACACCACCGGCCAGGCATTGTCGATCCTGTTATCTCTTGAACTTAAGAATGTTGTAAAGCAACATCCCGGCAAACTGTTTGCGAGACTTTAAAGCGGTTGACTTATTACCAGGGAATTAGTATATTTCCATCGCTTTTGGGGGACCATTGACCCGAAAGCAGACAGAGATCTTTAATGAAGTTCAGTATCGGAGAGGTGGCCGAGCGGCTGAAGGCACAGGTTTGCTAAACCTGCGTAGGGGCAACTCTACCGAGGGTTCGAATCCCTCCCTCTCCGCATTTTTATGTCTATTTTGAATGCTAAGGCAGTGAGCCAAGTCAGAACCAGATTTGCACCCAGCCCAACAGGTTATCTTCACGTTGGGGGCGCACGGACCGCCATCTTCAACTGGCTGTTTGCGCGCAGCCATGGGGGCCAGTTTTTGCTGCGCATCGAAGATACCGACACCGAGCGCTCCGGCGAGGATATGGTAGCGGCGATCATTGCAGGCATGCGCTGGCTAAGCCTGGACTGGGATGAGGAGATAGTGCATCAGTCCGCCAGGCTCGATATTTACCAGAAGCACCTGGATGAGTTGCTCGCAGCCGGCAAGGCATACAAGTGTTTCTGCAGTAAAGAGACGCTTGACCGGAAGCGCAGGAGTGCTGCGGACAAAAAAAAGGACTTCCGTTATCGTGACGAGCGTACCTGCTACCACCTGTCCTCTGCGGAGATTGCCGGACTGGAGGCTCAAAACGCGCCTTGCGCCATTCGCCTGAAAGTTCCAGAGAGTGGTGAGACTGCTTTTGAGGACGAAGTTTACGGCAGGATAGTGGTCCGGCATACGCAACTGGATGACTTGATTATCCGGAGGTCTGACGGGTTTCCAACTTACCATTTTGCGGTTGTGGTAGATGATCACCTGATGCGGATCACACACGTCATTCGTGGTGAGGACCATCTGTCCAACACTCCCAAACATGTTCTGCTCTACAACGCCTTCGCATGGTCAGTTCCAACCTTTGCGCACGTGCCATTAATTCTGGGGCCGGACAAACGCCGTTTGAGCAAGCGTCATGGGGCAACAGCCGTCGGTCAATACGAAACCTCCGGGTACATGCCGGAGGCGCTGCGGAATTTTCTCTCACTCCTTGGGTGGGCCCCCGGTGAGGATCGCGAGATTTTGACTCTGGACGAGTTGGTCCGCGAGTTTAGCCTGACCGGCATTTCAAAGAAGAGTGCGGTCTTTGACGAGCGCAAGCTGGAATGGATGAATTGCCAATATATAATGCAACTTTCCCTCGGCCAATTGTATGACCTGGCCTTGCCCAGACTGCAGGAGGCCGGCTTTCTCCCGGACAGCCCTTCCGACCAGGAGCGCAGTTATGTTATGCGGATTCTGGAACTGCTTCAGCCCAGGTTGAAGCGACTGAATGAGGTCGATGAACGGAGTGCTTACTTTTTCTCAGAGCCCACGCAATACGATGAGAAGAGTGTATCGAAGCTCTGGACTAAGCCGGGCGTGCTTGAACAGTTGACCAGGCTGTACAGCGACCTCGCGTCGATGGACGAGTTTACGATTGACGCCATTGAGGGTGTTGTTCGACGGCTTGCTGAAGAGCTGGAGGTTGGAGCAGGCAAAGTGATCCAGCCCCTGCGACTGGCTTTGACCGGAGGCTCAGTTAGCCCGGGAATTTTTGAGGTTATGACGCTGATGGGTCAGGAAACGGTCCTGTCCCGCATTCGTCGGGCGATGGAATATATTGAGAAAAATCACTTGCAAGCGGTGTAGTTGCTGCGCAGAATAGTTGTTTCTTAGACTATGATTGGGGTGTCGTCCAACGGCAGGACACGCGACTCTGGATCGTGTAATCGGGGTTCGAATCCCTGCACCCCAGCTATCTTGTGTTCATCTTGTTTGACGCGCCCGTAGCTCAACTGGACAGAGCATCTGACTTCGGATCAGAAGGTTGAGGGTTCGAATCCTTCCGGGCGTATTCTCCTGCCACTTTGCCTGCTTTCCGGCTCTATTATGAAACTCTTGACTTTACAACGTTCTGTGTTCCAGCTGATGTGTCTGGAAGTCCTTTGGGGGGCTGTTGCGCTGTTTGGGGGCTGTGAGGGCGGCACCCGCGTGGCACCGGTTGCGGTTACAGATACGGTTGAAAAGGACAGCGATGATCCCGCAATCTGGATCAACAAGAAGGACCCGCAACAATCTTTGATCCTCGGGACTGACAAAGCAGGGATTCTCTTCGCGTTTAACCTCGAGGGCCAGGAGGTGCGCCGGGTACGTAGTCCGGACATGCAGCGCTTGAACAATGTCGATGTTGAATATGGACTGCAATTGCGCGATGAGCAGGTCGACATTGCCGTTGCCACTGACCGGGATGCAAAGAAGCTTTACGTCTTCAGGCTTCCCGATCTGCAGCGCATAGATGCCCGTGGCATACCGGCTTTTGAGGGCGAAGAGGAGCGTAGACCCATGGGGGTTGGCATATTTAAAAGGCCCGGAGACGGCGCCGTGTTTGCCATCGTCAGCCGAAAGAACGGTCCCTCCGGCTCCTATCTATGGCAATATCGTCTTGTTGACGATGGCTCCGGCAATGTTGCTTTCCGGAAGGTGCGCGCGTTTGGCCGGTTCAGCGGTGTTGATAGAGAGGGCGAAGGAGAAATCGAGGCCATCGCGGTTGACGACGCAGCAGGCTTTGTGTATTATTCGGATGAACGCTATGGCATCCGAAAATATCACGCCGACCCGGACATCCCGAACGCCAACGAGGAATTATCTGTGTTTGGAGGGAGTGGGTTTAAGCGTGACCGGGAAGGCATCGCAATCTACAAGACACCCCTGGCCGAAGGATATATTGTTGTCTCCGACCAGGGTGCGGACCGGTTTCATATCTTCAGTCGCAGTGGGGAGAAAACCGACCCGAATCGACACCTCCCCTTGAAAACTGTGCGGCTGGCGACCACGGGCAGCGATGGTTGCGATGTCACAAACGTGTGGCTGGGTGACGAGTACCCCCTCGGCCTGTTTGTTGCCATGTCCGACGACAAGACATTTCACCTATACTCCTGGGCAGACCTGGTTGCCGAGTAGCAGGAGTTCCCGTTCCGGAAAGTCTGCCGCTGGTTTACAGCCCCATCCCGCAAAGGTCTATCCTGCATTGACCAATTTGGGGATGGTCACTTTGCTGCTGCCCCTCTGAGCGGATTTGATGTTTACAAACAGTCATTGTTTTTGTAACTTCCGGATGGCCGTGTTGTCTTTTGCTTGCGCCTATCATACTCTAACAGAATAACTCCAGCTACCACCAAGTGAATTTTAGATTAATCACAAAGAGTTCCGAATTCGCCCATCGGGTGAGGAGTGTGCGCAACCCAAGGCTACTGATTTACCTTGCTGCCTGGTTCGCAAACTTTTTTCTGCTCGCCTTCTCCGTTGGAGAAGATTTCCCCCTGGAGCCACTTCTTCTTATCAGTTTCTTTGTTATTTGGTTTAAACTTGCGCGTTCCGTTTACGACCAAATTCAGCCACCGATCGAGCTTTTGCTGGTTGGGTTTCTGGTTTTTGGGTTTCTCGATAATCTTGTTTTGCGGGCCGCGCTCACCGGGCTAGCGAATGGGTTGACGTTTAACCAGCCATCCTCCGGCCTCGCTTTGCTCCATGTCGTATTTTTGGCATCTACTGTGTTGCTGTATAGTCAGGTGCTGGTGCAAAACGGTGATGGCCGTCGGTCCATGATCGTTTGGATATCATTGATTGGCCTGCTGGCCAGCGAGCTCCTGGCCGGGGATAACCGTCTGGGGTTTGCCGCGATAGCCGTGTTGCTTTTCGTGTCATTGCTGCGTAACACAACCTGGCTTGAGCAGCTCACAAAAGGCGAATGCTGGGTCTATTGGGTTGTATTTCTTTTTCTCTACCGGGTGTCAGGCCAGGTGGCCCCTTTTGACGAACTGCGTGCGGCTGAGCCTCATCATGCTGATTTATGGCGACATGTTCCACATTTTCTCTACCTGGCTGTGCGGATATATCTTCTGGCTTTGATAATCAAGGTCCCCATTGTATTGGTTTACAACTTTGCTTCGCTGTCGCGCAAGCTTAGAATATCCGGTCTGTTCCAGTCGACATTCCCACTGATCATTCAGATGTTTGTTCTGACGGCGATATTCTTTCTTCTGGTTTCAGGACTCCAGGCTGAGAGAATCAGGATGGCTATACTTGCGGCAGTGGACTCGAGCAGTTCTCTTGAGTCAAGCAGGCCTTTTGTGCAGCTCAGCGTCCCGTTGACCGGGGACGTCGTGTTTGTTGACTTTTCTGGTTACGAAAACCTGCAAGTCGCGCCCAAGGCAGTTACCCGCAACGCGGTTGCTCAAATAAGAAAGTCCGGACAGCAAGGAGAGCCCCCTTCGTCATCCGACTACTTTTTGTTGTCAAGAAGAGAAAAACAAAATGGGCCCGACGTTCTGCAGGCCATTCGCCTGGATTCCGTCTTTCTTGCCCATGTTGCAGAGAAGTTGTCGATTCTGGCCGGGACTCACCTTTTGGCCTATCCCTACGAACCCCATAACTGGGAGAACATGCTTTACGAGCTTGATTTGGGGCCACTCAGTTTTTGGGGCAAAATGGGCGATTTTTCAATTTTCTCTCTAGGTTTTTTACGCAGCCATCCCAGGGACGGCCTTGCCATTAGCTTAGAGCAGGCGAAGTCTGGTTTTTCCAACTGGGCACACATGTTTACGACCGAGGACGCAAGCGACCGAATCGCTCTGGGTAGGTTGATGGCGCCGGTGTTGGGGGCAAGCAGTTCATCACCCGGATCCTATGCGCTGGAAGTGGTTTTGACCCCGCATGCGTCTTTTCTTACATCTGGCTTTTTAAGGTACCTGGTCTTGCTTTCCGTTGTCTTTGCGCTGGTCAATATCCTAATCACGAAACGCATGGTCCGTTTCGGTTCGGAGATCAACAGCACGATAGTCCAGAGGTTCAATCAGTTGCGAAGGGGTATTCGTGAGATCTCCACCGGAAACCTGGCTTATAAAGTGCAGGTCCACGGGCGCGACGAGTTTGTGGAGCTGGCGGAGCGCTTTAACCAAATGGGCGAGAAGCTAGAGCTTTCCATGATAGAAGTTCGTGACAAAGAGCGGCTGGACCAGGAGCTGAAGATTGCCCGGCAGGTTCAGTTGGACTTGCTGCGCGGGGAGCTGCCGGAGATACCGGGCTTTCAAGTTGCTGCCGGACTGGAAACGGCTAACGAGGTCGGTGGTGATTTTTACGATGTTATCCGGCTCAGCGACACGCGATTTCTTTTTGCAATCGGTGATGTTTCCGGGAAGGGTACATCGGCGGCGTTCTATATGGCGCAGTGCATCAGCTTGCTCAGGTACTCGCCGGAATTCACCCAGGAGCCGGATGAAATTGCACTACGCTTGAATGCTTACTTCGCGGCCCCGACCGTGGACAGGCATCTATTTGTGACTGCTATTGTGGGTGTTTTGGATACCGCGACACAAACAGCTCACTTGGTGCGGGCAGGCCATCCGAAGCCAATACTCATGCGTGCTGCAGAATCCGAAGAACTCTCCGAGCTGCAATGTGAAGGGCTCGGCATTGGACTGCAAGGCAATGGGGAAATCTTCAGAAATGCCTTGACCACCGTAAAGTTCCGGTTCAGGAGGGGAGACACTCTGGTTTTTTTCACGGATGGTGTGGAGGAAGCGGCGCGTCCCATTACAGACAGCTCGGGACAGGAGAGCGTAGAGTTCTTTTCTCTAGAGCGGCTCAGGAAACAGTTGGAATCCCATCGCGGCTTACCGGCAGAGGAGATTCGGCAAAAGACCATGGGGGATGTTCGGGAGTTCTATTCGGAGAGTCCGGCGGTTGATGATTATACGGTACTTGTCTTGAAAAGGGAGTGAGCTTCGGGGAAGCGGAGATCAAAGTTAAGGAGGATCGCATGGACAAAAGAAAACCAAAACGAATTAGAAGATATTTCAAGAAATTTCCGGTATGGGCGGTAGTTTTTGTTCTGTTCGGCGTGCTCTTATTGCTGGCGGCGTGGGATGAGCCGATCGGGGGCGCAATGGCCACCGGCGTTGTCCTTTTATTGTGGGGGATTGGGGCGTTGATCCTTTGGCTCCGCCGCCCGGCGGATGCTGAAATGGATGCGTTGTTGAACAGTGGCATGCAAGATCTGGAGAAGCGGGCACTCGCTGCGACTGGACTCTCGGAAAGCGAGTTGGTCCAGAAGAACCGTGTCATTCGTGGCCCCAGGTTTTGGGACATTTCGGGCGCGACGGCCGGTATTCGGAAAGGACGGGATCGGGTCGTTCGATTTACTCCGGTAGGGGTGACCATCATCAATTTTACTCCCAATCAGATCGTCTCCTACCAATGTGCCTACGACCTGCTGACCGGCAAGCCGATCAGGGAAAGTACGTACGAGTACTTTTACCAGGATGTGGTTTCTGTTTCGACCAGGTGTAAGTCCCTGACCTGGGACAAGGCCATGCTGGACGTCCACGGGTTGTCGGCCAGCAGGCTTAAGAGACTACTGGTGGAGGGGGAGCTCCGTTTTGCCGCCGCCGAGACTTTCGTTCTCATGACCTCCGGCGGATGTTCAGTCGAAATGGTGCTAAAGGATCCGGGGCTGATAGAATGCGCCGGAGGCGGTGTCATTCCGACTGATGATGCTGAGGAAACGGTAATTTCAGTAAGAAAATTGCTGCGCGAAAAGAAGGCGCACGCATAAGGAGTAAAAAAGATCCCGGGCTTCCAGAGTTGTCATGGCGGGAGCGTTTTGCGGCAGCGCCAGGAGTGCGGGCTTGCGCCGCAAAGTGTCGCGAGATTTGCCTGTTTCCGGAACCGGAACACGATTGTCGTCCCCAAAGAGGTTGTCCCAAAGGACCGACATGAATGTCGAGTTACGTTCATGCCACGGACCTCTTTAGGTAAGGCAGCCTCCTTAGTCCTGATCTGACGGTATCGGGTTCTCGCTCCCAGTAGAGTCCGGATTCCCGCTGGTCATCTCCACAGAATCCCCTTCCGGAGTCCCGTCTCCGTTTCTGCTCACTTAATGAGAAACCCGCTCACCAAGGCTGTCAACTGTGAAGCAAGTATCATCAGGCCGGAATAGAATTCACAGCTAGCAGTATTTCAGGCAGTGTCTGCATTGTGCATAACAGCTTGTCTGTAGACGAGTTACGGCTATTATGATTCCATGGTACAACGATTGCTTTACCGCAAGTGTCAACAATCGCAAGATAGCGGAGAGATGAAATGAAGAAAAGTTATGTCGTGTGGTTAGTGCTTTTGCCCGCAGTGGCTTTGGTTGCCGGAGAGCGCCGGCATAGTATTGAGCCGCTGCATGCCAGCGTCGAGACGGTTCTGGATTCTGTGGAGAACTACGCCCTTTTTGTTTTCGAGCCCACGACCGGCTTCCAGGCAGCCCGTCTTTACCGGGTTGGAAAGGAGTCGTGGATGCTTCACATTGTCGGGGAGCTCGAGGGCCGCCCCTGGCTGCTGACTGAAAAGATAAGGAAGTTTAGATTTGATCAGATACGAAAGAAGGTTGCGGCCCGCCACAAGCGCTTGCAAGAAGACGGCAACGCACAGTTCGGCTCTCCGGTATTTTCGATCGCGGAGGTGTTCAAGCTAAACCTGGAAGCCCCGATCGAAGTGGAGCTCATGGATCGTTCCGTGCTGGTTGGCACAGTGGCGAGTCTGTCAGCCGGCAGCATGTCATTTGTTACAGCAGGTGGTGCACGGCTTGACATTTTGGACGAACAGATCTACACGGTTCGCCGACGCCTGGCCAGAGTGGACGGGAAGAACTTTTTTCGGCAAGATCCTAACCAGGTTCGTCTGTTCTTCGGCCCAACCGGGCGAACGCTCAAGCGTGGTGAGGGCCATTTTTCAGATTTCTACATCCTGTTCCCCACAGTGGCGGTTGGGTTGACCGACCAGTTCATGGTTGGCGGCGGCATATCTATTATTCCTTTTGCAGATTCACAACTGGGCTACATTTCGCCCAAGGTACGGCTCTATCACGGCCCGGGCGTAGATGTGGCCGCGGGCATGCTGTACATGGGTGTCCCGGAGGAAGGCGGGTTTGGCGCTGTGTACACTGCTGTTTCCACTGGTAGTGCCGCCGGTGGTATTACCCTGGGTGCGGCAATTCCGTTCGACCTCGACCACGGCACAGAAGATCTTGCGGCTTTTCTGGTTGGTGGTGAGAAGCAGGTTTCCGAAGGCCTGAAGCTGATCAGTGAAAACTGGCTATTCGTCGGTGATGGGGAGAGCCTGTTGCTGGTGTCCGGCGGGTTTCGTTTTATTTCGGAGAGAATGACGGTCGGACTGGGCTTCTTCACCATTCCGGAACTGATCGATGAATTTGAGGGGTTCCCCTTCATTCCGTGGCTGGACTTTTCTCTGAGCTTTGGGAGATTGTAATGAGGTCTGAAATTATTCCTCCTTGCGTCGGAGATACCTTATGAAATTTAGGCTCCTCTTGTACCTGGCGATATTGAGTTTTCAGGTCAATTGTGCCCGCACAGTTCGGGTTTATGATTCTCCCAGTCTAACCTACGAAAAGCTGACCGCGAAATTCGCCGGTAGGACTGTGGAAATTTTGGCTTCTGACGGGGCAACTTCTTTCGGAAACAAAATCCGAATCGAGCAAGACTCGACCGTCTGGCGAGATGCAAGGAGCGGCGACATAACGGCTCTTGCGACCTCCGAAATAGATAGAATAACAGTTGCCAGACGGCGGACCGTGGACGGCATGCTGCTTGGCTTCACGATTGGTGTTGTCTCAGGTGCTGTCATCGGTTCCCTGACCGGCCAGGATTGTATTGAGGATACGGGCGAGATATGCTTTGATAGGGAGGAGACAGCGGTGTTGCTTGGAGTAGCTCTGTCTATACCCGGTGCGATCATTGGCGCTATAGGCGGCGCTTCTGCAAAGAAGCCAAACCACTATCTCTTGAATAAAAAGCCGGACACGAATTGATATGAGTAACCTTCATGGTCAAATTTGACGGAAAAGGAATAAAACGGGTGCTGTTGATTTTTACTTCTCAGCAACCATGTTTGTGGCGAACCGGGCAACCGCAGCGGGGGGTTCTTTACCCGAGCTGTGTGAGGTGAAGTAATCATGCTGACCGCAATTATTCTCTGTTGCTTCCTCTTTCTACCTAACGACCTTCTTGCGTGGGAACAGCCCAAGACTTTGACGGGGCTGTCGGCGACAGAAAAACAATACTACCAGAAGGCGGTCCAGACCTCTCTGTTTCACACGGCTGCGCCCTTGGCTGCCGGCTTCCTGCTCGTTGCTGCCGAGCATGGCGACCTGCAAACAACCGGTGGCCTGCTACTCGGTTATGGCCTATTAGTCGGACCTTCCGCGGGCCATATTTATCTCGAAAACCGGCAGCGGGCGATTACAGGGTTCTTAATAAGGGCATTTAGCGCGGCGGCAGTTTTTGGTGCCGCCCTAGGAGCAGACCTGAGCGGGCTGTGCGAATACGACTGTCCATCAGATGCGGAAGTAGAGCGAGGGCTCTACTCGGGTGTAGCCATTGGCAGTGCTCTGATTACGTGGAGTGTGATTCAAGGATTCTTAAGTCTCAGGACATCCGCGCGCGAATTGCACCGCAGGAAGCTCGGCATTATTTGGGGGCCGGGCCCCGGCCTGAGGTCGCTGCAAGTCCATTTCTCGTATTCTCTTGACTGACTTTTTAGGAAAACCGATCATGGCGAAAAAAAATGAACATCAGAGAGTCAACGATATTCTCCTGGGTCCACTAGAGCGCCCCCTTATTCAATGGCTCGTTGCACGCCTGCCGGATTGGGTGACCCCGGACAGCTTGACGGCGGTGAGTTTTCTTGCTTCCATCCTAATCGGCTTTAGCTACTGGCAAACAAATTTCAACGCCAGTTTTCTATGGCTGGCGAGTTTCGGGTTTGTGTTGAATTGGTTCGGTGACAGCCTTGACGGATCTTTGGCGCGTTATCGCAAGATTGAGCGACCCAAGTTCGGATACTTCATCGACCACACCGTGGATGCGTTCACCCAGTTCGTGATTATGCTCGGGCTGGGGTTGTCGCCTTATGTTGGCCTCAAATTCGCCCTGTTCCTGCTGGTGGGCTATTTCCTGGTATCGATTCATACCTACATAACTATCTATGTTCGTGGTATTTTCAGAATATCCTACGCGGGCTTTGGCCCAACTGAGGCCAGAGTTTTTGCAATCATCGTCAACGCCGCCTTCTTCTTTGTGGGGATACCGGAAATAAAGGTACCGCTTCTGGGAGTTACCATCTACGACTTTGTCGTGCTTGTGACCGGCGTGCTTCTGATTGGGACTTATTTGATTTCGGGTATGCGCCAGGCGGTTGAATTGGCGGCGCAAGAATAGGACCGAGCGTAACATGTTCGCATTGTATGACTTTCAACGAACTAGGGCTGGCTCCCCAGGCCGGTTTCTTGGGGCCGTATTCCTCGTCGGACTTTCTCTTGTGAGCCTTGCCACCGAAGGCGCCAGGGATCCTGTCGGTGCACCTTTCCGGCGAGTGAGTCAGAGTGAACTGGTGGCCGCGATGGCGCTGGAAGAGGGGTATGATCTGCTGGCAACGACGAATGTGGCACGCTTTCAGGCCAGCGTCATTTTGCGACTAGCAAAAGAGGCGGCAGGACAGGATAGCAACCAGGTGCCTCTGCTGATCAGCCACATGGAATGGTTCAACGCTTTCTCGGAAAGGACGGGCCTGCCGTTTTCGGAGATGCCACTTGCCTCCCGACTCGCGTACGAGCATCGACAGGACCAGATCATTGACTATCGCTACGAACGGGTTATTGCGAAAATAGCTGGGGACGACCCGCCTGAGATGGCGCTAAGTATCCGTGTCGCCTGGCCGAAGGAGCGGGGGCTGGCCGATACCTACAGTATGGTAGATACCCTTGCTGTGCCGCGGCTGCGGGTTACCAACCATCGTGTCATAACTTACCGGTTACTCGACTTCGGTGATGTGGTGGTTTACGATGAGATTCGGGGTCTTACTGGGCGACCGACGACCGGTGCACTCGGCTTGCTTTTCAAACTAATCGGCGACGGTCATGTCGTGCGATCGGCTATGGCGCTGGCGCCGGATGGTCTGCTCGTTTCACGCGTGCGTAGCAAGAAGGGGATCTTTAAGGTAAATACGACAGTGACAGTGACGCCGAACGGACACATGAATAAGGGGCTTCCTAAAGGCCGCTCGGACTTGCGGAAACTGGAAAATAAGCTAAAGAGGCCGGCTAAAATCCAATACCAACCGTTCGGTCCTGCGTTCACCAATTTCTTTGGGGCAGATTGATTGCACTAAGCCCGGAATGGACCAACCGCCAGTTCGCTTGTCGCGGATTCGTATCGCTTAATTCTCTGTGGCGGGTTGCAAACTCAGCTCTTCCGCTTTTGCAAAGGCGCGTTCCCCTTCTGTTACCTTCCCCGTGTTGAAATAGGCCACGCCCAGATTGCGCCAAAGGTTTGGGTGGTCCGGTTGCATCAGCAATGATTTCTCCAGGAACGGAATGGCATGCTTGAAATTGAGAATCACCTGGGTTTTCAGATCCAGGAGGCTTTCGCGGGTTACTTCGATACTATCGGGTTTTGGGAGTTGAGTGCGCAGTTTCTCCGCCAGGCCCAAATATGCATTGCCGATATTTGAGATCGCCACGAATTCATTCGGAGAAAGGTCCAGCACCTGTTGAAACAGTTCTATGGCGCGTGTGAAGTCCTGCTTTCTATAATGGTGCGCTGCGAATAAGAAGATGAGATCCTGGTCGTTTGGGTTGGCGGCAATTGCTTGTTCGTATGCCCGGCCGGCGTGCTCGGTCTGGCCAAGAGCATCATGTGAAAAAGCAAGGTTGGCCAGAGCATCCCTGTGATTTGGAGATATTTCTGACACACGGATCAAAAGTGGGATAGCTTTTCTATACTGCTTCTGGCTGTAATGTATGTTAGCGGTCGTGAGGAGCAGCTCGACATTTTCCGGATCTTTGTCGAGCAGTGTAGCGTAGAGCGTGGCCGCTTCATCCGGCTTTTCGTCGTCTAAATATGTGCCCGCCAGTTTTTTGTACGCTTCGTACCTTGTGGGGATGATTCTGATAGCGGTCCTGAACCAATGCTCCGCCTGGTCATATTTTCTCTGGTCAAGGGCAGCAAGGCCCTTGTTATATTTTTCGATCCAGTACAGCTCCCGGTCCGAGTTGACGGCCTCGCGGAAGTCATCCGAGAGCGCCAATGCTGTGTCGTATTCCTGATTCATGTCGTCGTAACGAGCTCTTTGGCCGTATGCGCGTCCCAGCAGATAGTGCGCTTCCGGGTTGCGGGGGTGCTGTTTGACGGCCATTTCCAACTGCTCCTGCGCCTCGCTCCACCGGCCACCCTGCATGTAAATCTTGGCAGAGGTGATTTCCTTGGGCTGGCAGGCCAGGAGGAGCAAAGCCGCTGCCATCAGGCTGCCCGCAGCGAAGGTCTTGCGCATTCGCGAGGTCATTCTGAACTTGCCGGGCGTGCCGTTTTTAGGTTAAGGTCAAACGGAGGCTGGACCACGCCCTCTTCGGTAATAATCGCCGTAATCAAATCCGCAGGAGTCACATCAAAGGCGGGGCTGTAGACCTTTGTCCCGGGAGCTGCGGTCCGTCTGCCGAAACCTTCCGTGACCTCCTCTGCTGCCCGCTCTTCGATAGGGATTTGTGATCCGTTGCTGAGGCTGAAATCAATGGTTGAAAAGGGCGCGGCCACATAGAACGGCACGCCGTGCTTCTCAGCGATAACGGCCACACTGTACGTGCCAATCTTGTTGGCCGTATCACCATTTGCGGCGATTCGATCGGCGCCGAGAATAACACAGTCGATGCGTTTTTGCTGCATGACAAAGGCTGCAGTATTATCACAAATCAGGGTTACTTCGATCCCTTCATTCATTAACTCCCAGGTGTTCAACCGGGCCCCCTGCAGCAGAGGCCGGGTCTCATCCGCATACACACTCACCTTCTTCCCCTGCTCGTGTGCTGAAAACACTACCCCTAATGCCGTACCATAGTCGGCAGTGGCCAGGGCGCCGGTATTGCAGTGCGTAAGGACCGTCGCTCCGTCCCGGAGCAATTCAGCGCCATGCCTGCCGAGACGTCTGCAGATTTCGCGATCTTCTTCCCAGATCCGCAGAGCCTCTTCTTCCAGCAGTTCCTGAATCTTCCGGACCGGCTCTGAGCGGTGCCGGTTAGCGGCAAGGAGCATTCTTCGGGTTGCCCAGGACAGGTTAACCGCGGTTGGACGCGTGCCGTTGAGGTATTGTGCGGTCTTTTCCAGCAGTGCAAAAAATCGGGCGTGGTCATCACCGGTAAACATCCGCGTACCCAGCAAGATACCAAAGGCACCGGCAATACCGATTGCAGGGGCGCCTCTGACGCGCAGCGACGTGATTGCTTCACCGAGAACTTCGAGATCTTTGATTTCCAAGTGGACCAGGTCGTCCGGGAGGCGGGTTTGGTCAATCATGCGGATATGATCGGTGCACCACTCTATTGTCGTAACCGGCATTTGAACTCCATGTTGAGTGAAATCTAACTGGCAGGAACTAAAGGTGCGTCACGAGGGAACAAGTCTTGGCGAACAAACAAGAACGGATTCTACTTATTGGCAAACACCGTCAGTTTCTGGTAGTCCTTGCCAACGAGGACGGTCACCATTAACTGCTGCGAGTCCTCTAGCTGCGGCACTACCTGGCTCTTGGATACGTCAAGCGCGCGCGCCACTTTCAACGCGTTTTTGCTGCTCATTGAAGTTCGGTCAAAGATGAGGGTTCGTTCGAGCTTGATGCCATCGGTGTAGTTGCCAAAGTCGACCACGTCGAAATTGTTGTCGCGCAGAAACTCGGTTACCTCTCTGGCGAGTCCGGTGACTCCGCAGGCGTTGAGCACCTGAACAGTTATTCTCTCCTCGACGTCCGGTTGCGTGGGTTCAGGCACAGGGATAGCACTCAGGCCCGAGTCGTCAGGCGAGCCAACAAAGTTCGAGACCAGAGAGAAAATCAGAATGATATTGACAAGACTGAGGCCCCAGATCGCTGTGGTCAGGAAGCGTTCCTTTAGCGAGCTCTTGCCGCCCTTCCTCTTTCTGGATGACTTCTTTTTCGAGGCGGTTCTTTTGGAGGTTCGGCGTCTAACCATCCTCTTCCTCAAGTGCAGTCATTAGTAGCGGGCTCGTTGCAGTATTACTGTTGGTCTTTCTTGTCATCGATTTCGTGGTCAAACCAGGCGCGGTTTCTGCTGATCGGATCTCTAAAAGCCGGGTTGTAGTAGTAGGAGCCTGGCCTGCGGCTATACTCAAATTGCATCTTGAGGTTCTCTGTAGGGTTAAACTCAACTCCAGCGCTGGAAATAAACGCCTGGGCCTGATTCGTGTTACCACCGAGGTTGCTGCCAAACGGTTGGTGCAGGAGGCCAAACTGCATGCGAACAGTAAGCGGCGGCAGGAGTTTGTAGGTCATAGTGTTCAGGTAGAGCCCCTGATTATAGGTGTTGCCCCCGGCCGAAGCAAAAGACAAAGAATATGAATGACTCATGTCGAATTTGTTCGGGTCGAGGCCTAACAGGCTGACAATGCTTTCAACTCTCGGGTTTGACAGCGCCTTTGCGACGTCGATGTTTGTTCCCTGTTTTGATTGAGCTGGCAGGGGGTTCAGGGTGGCCATGACCAAGCCTGTCAGGGCTACTAGACTAAAAACAGTTTTTTTCATACTTGTTGTGCGGGTTGTGGACATTTGAGCCAAGAACGTTGAATAGACAGATAAAAAATTCCTCGATCAAAAGCAATCACTTTTTGTCTTTTGGCGGCCCCGGTTTGCCGCTCCCTTTCACTTAAAGAGTCTGTTGGTTAAGGGATATGACGATATCGATACGTCGGTTTTGTGCCCGCCCCATATCGGTTTCGTTGCTGGCGATGGGCCTCGATTCGCCGTAGCCGAGGGACGTAATTCGACTGTCATCCAATCCCATGTTTGCCAGCAGGTACTTTTTGACGGCAATGGCTCTCTCGTAGGACAAGTTCTCGTTATAGCGGTCGTCGCCGATGGCGTCGGTGTGTCCTTCGATGGTCAGCGGTGAACTGGGGAACTTTCGCAAGGCCCTTTGTACTGTCGCCAGCAATCCAAAAAAATCGGGTTTGATTGTGGACTTGCCCGATGGAAAGGTCAACCCAATCAACCGGACTATGATATCGTCTCCTTTCCGCAGGACGACCGCCTGGCTGTTCGTAAACATCTGTTCTACGGAATGGATAAGTTCTTCATGTTTGCGTTTAATTTCCAACCTGTACTGCTTTTCCTCAAGTTCTGCCTGCAGGCCGCGTTCCTTTTCGTGGTACTGTTTTAGTTCTGCCTGGAGCTTGTCTATTTCCTGGTTTTTTTCTGTTACTTCTTGCAAGAGCTCTCTTTTTTCGGTCTGCAGGGCTTTTGAGATATTCAGAATATTTCTCAATGGCTTGTCAGGACCGCTGTCGAAGTGAGTTTCAAAGCCCAGCTCTCGCGCGATTTCTTCGATGAGCACTTCGCGATCCAGGATGTAGTTTTCCCAGTCCCTGGGGTTTTTCCGTAGTCGTCTGATTTCGCGGGTCAGATATATTGCGTGCCGTGCCTCCAGCTCCGCCTTTTCCGCCTTTTCTTTGGCATTGGATGCCGAACGGCGATTGCTGTTGAGGATCGCCTCCGCCTCATTCAGCAACCTGAGGGCGTTGGCGTAGCTGATGGGCGTCGCTTCATCCGCTTTCACGTTCTTGGCTTCGCGCATCAAGTTTCTGACTTGCCCGATAATACTTATCTTTATCGCCTGCAACTCTGCTTGCCTGTAAAGGCCATCAATTTCTATGATTTTGCTTTTGGCTCCCCTGATATCGTTCCGCTCCAATTTCTTTGCAGCGGCAGTGAATTCAGCCTCGGCACGATTGTATGCCTCCCGCGAATACTCCGGCGCATTGGCCTTAAGGGCATCCTCGCGCGCTTTCAACGTAGTCTCAAAAGTTACATGGCCAATCCGGGCGGTTTCGAGACACTTGCGCAGACGGTTGCGGACTTCCGCCAGGCTCTTCTCGATCTGGTTTATCCCCTTCTTTTTTTGAAAGTCCTTTAAGGCACGCCCGTAACTACCCATTGCTTTCTTGAAGTTCTCAGGCGCCAGCAAGTTTGCCTGCTCGGCTTGTACATTGGTCAACAGTTTGTCGGTTTCGGCGAACAGGGATGCCTTCAGAGAGGAGTCGTCCTGGGCGAGGACGGGCATCAGGCCGTCCGGCGCCAGGGTGGCCAAAGCTACCGCTACGATCGGGATTAGCCATCCCGGTTTGATTGCTATAGGGCTCATGTCAAGGCTTCAGGTTTTAATAAGGATATTTGGACCGTTGCCGCGCGCGTAGCTGCTGCCCAAAGTCCGGAGGATTCGTTAATTAATTGCAATGAATGTGCGTTTTAGCGTTCTGTGATCGGTAATGTCTATAATAAACAAAACAGAGAGGTATGTCAACACAAATTTAACCCTTCCAAAACATCTGTGGCCCTGGGCTTTTTGTCTCTTTCACGTGGCGAATGCGGAAACTTTTGTGAGTGTTCTACTGTGCAATAAGGTATGTCATTCAGCCATAACAGCCGGTGCCCTCTAAGTGGAGATCGTTCTTGATTTTGTCGCTCCTCTCTGTTACCTTGTTTGTTCGCCGCTAACTAAGCTAAGGATGCCAAATGGGTGATGAACACACAAAGAGCTTTATTATAGAATCCGGGAACATTCCCGCGCATGTGGCAATTATCATGGATGGTAATGGCCGCTGGGCGCGCAGTCGCGACCATTCCCGTGTCGAAGGACATAAAGAGGGAATAAATTCGGTACGCGAGATTGTTCGTGCTGCTGGGGAAATAGGCGTTTCCTATTTGACCCTGTATACTTTTTCGACTGAAAACTGGAGCCGGCCCAAGAGCGAGGTCGCTGCTTTGATGCGGCTTCTGTTGAACACAATTCGTTCCGAGGTCGACGATCTTGCGCAAAACAATGTCCGTTTAAAGGTGTTAGGCAGATTATCGGACCTGCCGTCGGCTGCGCGCTTTGCGATGGAACACGCCGTCAAGCGTTTACAAAACAATACGGGCCTGACGCTCAACCTTGCGTTGAGCTACAGCAGCAGACGGGAGATCACCGACTCAGTGTACCGCATCGCACGCAAGGTGGCAGCCGGAGAGATCAACATAGAAGACATCGACGAAGATCTGGTAACCGGCAATCTTTACACGGCAGATATTCCCGATCCGGATCTCTTGATCCGAACCAGTGGCGAATTGCGACTTAGCAACTTCTTGCTCTGGCAATTGGCATACACCGAGATCTTTGTGTCGAATTTTTTGTGGCCGGACTTCCGGCGCACCCAGTTTTTTGAAGCCATCCGCTCTTACCAAAGTCGCGAGCGCCGGTTCGGCAAAGTGAGCGAGCAGGTCCAGGTGGAACGTCTGGAAGCGGTGTCTTAAGAGCGCGGGCTTTTTGTTGTATCTGTGACACCTGATTGTTTGACCATCGTTACGCATTGGCTCCTGAGACTTATGGTTCGTAAACTGCTCATAACCCCTCTCCTTCTTCTTCTCTTCATTGCGTTTGTACTTTATAGCGGGTGGAATCTGTTTCGCATCAACGATGGTCTGCAGACCCTCTTCTTGTCCAGGATCCAGTCTACGCTTGGCGAGGGCTTTAGTGTCGAAAAAATGCGCCTCGGACTT
The DNA here is from genome assembly GCA_029262055.1 of Candidatus Zhuqueibacterota bacterium. Lineage (GTDB taxonomy): Bacteria > Zhuqueibacterota > Zhuqueibacteria > Oceanimicrobiales > Oceanimicrobiaceae > JAJDAD01. The sequence continues at coordinate 39,357 of JAJDAD010000049.1, read as the reverse complement.
GGCACGGTGAACTTTGAAGGCATCAAGCTTGCGCTTGCCGATGCACCCTACGAGATTCGGGTGGGAGAGCTTCAGGTGGGCTACAGTCTGGCAAGCTTGCTTAAAGGTAGCCGCGGAGCCGCGAAGGTTGCGGAGGAGATAACTGTGACGCGACCAACCCTGACGCTGTTTTATGATCCGGAGCAGGCCGTCCAGGGCGATGTCGATTTGTCACTACACCTTTCCGAAGAGGCAGAAAAGCGCTATCGCTCAGCCATCAAGGAGTACGACTTTATCAAGAGGATAACCATTGATGAGGGCCGGATAGAGCTTCTGAACTTCCACACGGACGAAAGCGTCCTGGTTGCAACCGAGATCAGTGGTTGGGCCTCGACAGATTACAAAGACAAGGCCAGGCTCCGTCTTGCCGGCCATGTTTTCGAAAGTGATGAGTATAACACCATCATTTACGGCCAGATAGATCTCGGGCGCGGGGGCATTGATTACGTCAATGTCGACTTGAACGACTATGAGCTGGCAGATGGCCTGCCCTTCCTCCTGCCGGATTATGTCGAAGTAGGCTCGGGATTAGTGGATGGCCACATTTCGATTACCGAAAAAGCAGCGCCGAGCAAGGGGTTTCATCTCGACGGCACAGTTGCCCTCGAAGGTGGAGAAATGCGCATAGGCAGTGAGCATCTTTACATTGAGGATATTGCACTGCAGGCTGAGATCCAGGACAGGAACATTCAAGTCGTGAGTAGCCGGCAACGTTTAAACGGGTCGCCTACCTTGCTCAGTGGTACAATCAATAATTTTTTGCAGCCAAGCCTGGATATACGGCTTAGCTCAGACAGCCTTGACGTTACGTCTTTTCTTGAAAGATTGCTCCCCGGCGAGCGTTTGCCAATCTCGGGTGCCGCCTCGGTGGATGTCACCATCTCGGAATCTGTCGAGCAGCCAAAGATTCATGGGAGCATTGTTTCACAGACTTTGAAGCTACGCAACAAGAACCTAAGCGGTCTCGACGTCGACCTTTCGTTTAGCAGCTCGTCGTTGCGGTTTGAGAACCTGTCGGTCAACATTGATGATGCCTTGCTTTCCGGGTCAGGCAGTGTCGACTTCTTGTCACCGGAGAAGATAGTCGACTTCGACCTGAATATAGCCGGCGAGTTCGCCGCTGACTTCCGCCGCCTGGGCTTGACCGGCGTGTCAAGCTGTACCGGCATCTCGCAGATCAAAGTATTTGGTCCGGTCAGAAGGCCGGTGAGCACCGGAACATTGCTGGCCAAGGTGACCGGCAGCGACGCCGACAGTCTGGGTCTCGATGGTAACTTCCGGTTTAGTCAGGACGGGCTGGCTTTTACCGTTTCATCACCCGGGAGCGATTTGCACTTAACCGCCGCCGCCGACAGCGTCTCAAGCAGGCCGAAATACAGCATTGAGGCCACGGATATAGAACGGCTCGTCGCGCTGGTGGACAACCCTTTGGCAAAGTTTTTCTCCGACCGCTTTAAGCTAAATCTGACAGTTGAAGGTGTTGCCGCAAATGCTGTCTCCACCGTGGACGGATATAGAAAAAGCAACTACGAGAAAATATTCAGCCTGCAGATGGATTCAAGCAGCGAGTCTGGAAAGATCGTGAACCGGGGGGATGCCGTACTCTTGCCAAACTCTGCGAGCAGTGTGGCCGGCGCATTTGATTTCGACCTTTCCGGTGGCACGTTGAATCTAAACCACGTTGAGTTCGGAGACTGGTTTGAGGGCCGGATCAATACAGATGAGGACGATCAGATTCATGGCGAGTTCTCACTTTCCGCCCTGGAAATGAGCTTCATAAATGCGCTGATGGGCAGGGTTGACGATCATTATCGCGGCAACTTGTTCGGGAAAATCGCCATAGAGGGTACAAAGGGTGCCGCAGCCTATGATGGGAACTTCTGGCTTCTGGATGGTTTTGTGGGCGATGTCGGGCCCTTAACCGGGCAATTCAGTTTTGCCGGAGACACATCTCAGATCAGGGTCGAGAAGTTTGTTGTCGAGGATGCGGAAACAGACTCCCTCAGTATCATTGGAGAGGGCTTCTATGATTTTGCCTCCGCTGAAATCGATGCAGCCATTGCCGGGACCAACGTCCGGGTGGAAGAGGTGCTCGCCCTGTTCACAACGTCGAACCGGGTCGTATCCGGTGACGCTATGGTGCAGGTAAAGCTGAAGGGCAAGCTGCCGCAGGTCCCCCTGTTCGGCAGCGCTATCGTGCACAACGCTAAGATTCTGATGTTGGAGTTTGATGAGATAGGGCTTCATTTCGGCGAAGAGGGATCCGGCAATGGGTCGTATATTTCCAAACGAATGCTCAATGTGGGACATGCCGAACTGCGGAAGGAGGGTGAGTTTGTCCTGAATGGCGCGGCGCGGCTGCCTTTGCGTGGCGGCATCCCGGTTTCTCTCGACGCGTCGGGGGATGGCAACTTTCTGGCGCTGCTGCCGGACATGGCGGAGATTTTTGGAGACTCCAAAAGTCAGGGCCACCTGGACTTGAAGATGGCCGGTGGTTACAAAGAGCCGGACTTTTCCGGAACCAGGCTGAAGGTGGTTGACGGGGAGCTCCGGCTGTCCAGCGTTGCAAAAAAAGTCGAGAACATCCAGGCCGATTTTGAGGTGGCTGCCGATGGCTACTTCCTGGATATTCATAATCTGGTCGGCACCGTCAAGCGTAAGCCATTCCAGATTAAGAACACCAGAGTTGCTGAGTATGGGGGCCAAAGTTATGAGCCCCTGCGCATCGTTGATGACGATTTGAGTCTCGGCGCCTTGATCCTGCTAACACCGGATAACGGCGTTCCGTTACACATTCCCGGGCTGATGCAGGCGCGTGAAGAAGGGGTTTACGAATTCCAGGGGCATGAACCGGGTGAGGACTTCTTCGTGACCGGTCCCTGGCGCAGACCCAAGGTGCGCGGCAGTATACTGGCGCGCGATGCCAATGTCATGTTTCCATTTGATGAAGGTGCGGGAGAGGGCAACCCTGTTGCAGTCAATATCATGAATAACCTCGACTGGGATGTTTCGGTGACATCGGAGGGCGATACGCGCTATGTACGACAATTTCCGGCAGGCGTGTTTGTGGATATGGAAGTTGATAAGCGGACTAGCCGCCTGGAATTTAAGGGAATAATGAAGGATTCCACGCTGGTAATTGGTGGTAGAGTTGAATCCATCCGCGGAGATATAGATTATCTCGACCTGAGTTTCCGGGTGGATAAGGTCGGCGCGGAATTCAACCGGATCTCGCTCTACCCAAACGTCTATGGCCGCGCCTGGACTGTCGTTCGTGATTCTACCAATGTGCCGAGCGATGTTTACCTCACATTCTTTACGGTTGACGAGACCGGGCAGGAAGTTGGGCAAGGTTCCTGGGACCGGATTAATATAAAACTTTCTTCGGAGTTCCCAACCTATGATGAAACCCAGGGCGACTTGATTGCTTCCCTGGGATATTCCTCCGACAATATTGATGAACAAGCGCGGCGGGCCGTCGGCTCCACGACTGACAACTTTTTATTCCGGCCCCTGCTGCGGCCGGTGGAGCGTGAATTAGAGAAAACCTTGCAGTTGGACGTAGTCCGGTTTAGCTATGCTATTACTCAGAACTTTTTGGATTCTAATTTCAACAATGATCAGCTCAGGTCATCCCTGGCGTTCCTGCGCAGCAGTCGCCTGTCCCTGGGCAAATACCTGACCAATGACCTCTACTTTCTCTACACCGGACAACTGAAGGCGGGTATTGATTACCAGTTTCAGGATAAGGGCATTGGTTTGCAGCACATTGTAGGGCTGGAGTATCGACTAAACAAAAAATGGCTGCTTCAAATGGAGTATGATTATAACACGCTTCTGGAAACCCACAAAGATGACAAGAAAGTCTTTGTCCGGCATTCTTTTCCTTTTTAGGGGTTGCTAATCATACTTGAACAACCGTATATTTTGAACTTTTTCAATCGGCGTGTTGTTAGAGGATGTGTTCTTTTTCTTAAATACTGATGTTTAGCGTTTTTGAGGAGTATTAGTATGCGCAGAGGTTTTGCGATGCAGGTTTTGAGAGGTGCTGCAAGCCTGGTGATTGTCCTTGCCACCACCGGTCTTTTGCTGGCCCAGGCCGGGGCACCGCGGCGGGAAATCAATATAGCGGCCATTTCAGTGGAAGGCAACGTAACGGCGGATGCAAATTTCGTCAAACTAAATTCCGGGCTGGCAGAAAACGAGAAGGTGACAGGCGAGGACCTGCAAAAAGCAGTCAAGCAGTTGTGGGGCCTGAACTTGTTTTCAGATATTCAGATCCTGCTGGACCGCGAGATCGGCAGCGCGGTCTATTTGACGATAAAAGTGGCAGAGTACCCACGGCTCGAAAGAATCGAGCTGGAGGGCAATGACAAGATCAAGAAAAAGGACATCGAAAAGGAACTGGATTTTTACCGGGGGCAGGTCCTTGGTCCCAAGGAAGTTAGGCGCGCTGAAAACAAAATCAAGAAGCTCTATCACGAAAAGGGCTACTTGTTGGCTGAGGTGAATTCGGCAACCCGAGAGGGGGCCAAAGCTGGCAAGCGGGTTCTCAGGTTTAGAATCCGGGAGGGCAACAAGGTCGTCATCGAGCGTATAACTTTCCACGGCAGCTCCAATTTTTCAAACAAGAAACTAAGCAAACAACTGAAAGACACTTCGGAAAATGGCTTTCTATTCTTCGGTGGCGGGGACTTTGATAAGGAGAAGTACCAGGAGGATCTGAAAAACCTCATCGCTTTTTACAGCAAGGAAGGGTTCAGAGAGGCGGAGGTCCTGCGCGATTCGATTCATTACGATGACGAGAAGCGGGAAATGTACATCGATATCTGGGTTGACGAGGGTACTCGTTATTTTTTCGGTGACATTACCTGGGCCGGCAACGAGATTTATGTCGATGACTTTCTGGACGATTACCTTGGTTTTCAAAGGGGCGACGTTTACAACAAGGAGAAGATTCAACAGGCCGTATTCGAGAAAGTCGGCAATCTGTATTACGACGCCGGCTATATCTACGCGCGCGTCACGCCACAGGAAACGCCGGTGAGCGTGGATACGGTTGATCTTCACTTTCGCGTGGTTGAGGGAAACGCGGTCAAAATCAACAAGATCCATATTTCGGGAAACACAAAAACCAAGGACAAAGTTATCCGGCGTTCGCTCAGGATTCACCCTGGCGACACTTTTAGCCGGGAGGCTTTGGTGCGCAGCCAGCGCGAGATCTTTGTCCTCAATTATTTTGGCGACGTCAGGCCGGATGTTCAGCCCATAAACGACGATGAAGTCGATATTCTTCTGGAGGTCGAGGAAAAGTCAACCGACACCGCAAACATGTCCGCCGGATTCAGTGAGCGTGACAAGCTCATCGGAAGTATCGGTGTGACCATGAATAATTTTCTGGGTAATGGCCAGACCGTCAGTTTTGACTGGAATTTTGGGCGCGCTTTTCGGTCTTTTCAAGTGTCGTTTACAGAGCCGTGGTTTCTGGACACTCCGACGCTTGTTGGGGTCAGTCTTTTTGACACCAAGCGTGACCGCAGATTTATCGGATACGACCAGCGGAGCCAGGGCGGTAGCGTTCGTCTCGGGCGCCGACTGCGTTGGCCGGACAACTTTTTCCGCGCCGACTGGATTTATAGAATCGATCGGACGGACCTGTCCAATTTTGTTGACCAGTTGCTGGACTCACAGGCTGCGCGCCAGGACTGGCCACTGACCATCAGCGGAGTGACACAGATCATTTCCAGGAATAGCCTGGACCGGCCCGAGTTTCCCACTTCGGGTTCCCGGTTTTCGCTTTCCACTGAGCTGGCCGGTGGTCCAATTGGTGGCACCGTCAGTTTCCACAAGCACATTATCCAAAACGAATGGTTCACGCCCGCATTCCTGAATTTTATTCTCTTTAATAACTTTCAATTCGGCTATATTGAAGGTTTTGGTAGCGACGTTGACAATATTCCGTTCCTGGAGCGTTTTTTCATGGGCGGCGAAGGACTCTCACGCTCCATTCCGCTGCGTGGTTACGACGACCCGTTGTCTGGTGGTCGTTTTCAAGGCGATGGTGGCAAGGTCATGTTTAAGTACGGCACTGAGCTGCGCTTTCCTATTTCTCCCAATCCGACCATTTTTGGTTTGGCGTTTGCTGAAGCGGGAAATACATGGGAAGATTTAGACCGTACAGACATTTTCGACTTGCGCCGTTCCGTGGGAGTCGGGCTTAGAATTTTCATGCCTATGCTGGGCATTATCGGCTTTGACTACGCCTATGGATTTGATAACGTTGATCCTGCTACAGGCAATAAGTTTGGCGATTGGAAGCCACATTTCGTATTTGGACGCAGTTTTTAATTTTGACATTTAACGTTAAGAGGTAGGAGGCTAGAGTGAACTTAGTAAGAGCGACTGTTTTGGTTTTTGTCACGGGGTTGGTGCTGGCGTTTTCGGCCAATCAGGCCCAGGCACAACTCAAAATCGGCTACATCAATTCCAGTAGAATTCTTGAGACTTTCAAGGAGGCTATTGACGTCAGGACGCAGTTGAAGGACCTGAATGCGCAGTGGGAAAAGGAAGCGCGCGACATGCAAAAGGAAATTCAGGATTTGCAGGAGCAGCTTGAGTCGCAAAGCCTGTTGTTAAGTGAGGAGAGGAAAGCGCAAAAGCAGCAGGAAATCCAAAACCAGTATCTGAAGTACCAGCAGTTTGTGCAGGAGAAGTGGAATCAGCAGGGCGGTGAGGCTGTCAAGAAAGAAGTTGAACTCATCCAGCCGGTGTATGACAAGATCAATGTGGCGATCAAGAAGATTGGTGAAGAAGAGGGCTACCAGTACATTTTCGATGTGGTTGCCGGCAACATTCTTTACGCCTCCGAAGATCAAACCGATCTTACGGAAACGCTTCTGAAGGAGCTAAACAAGACGCTGGCAGTCTCCGAGGCGGCAGGCACCAAGACAGAAGAATAGGGGTTTTGAGCTATCCCCGTGTTGTCCTCCGGCTGTTCAGACAACGCTGGTGGACTTCAGCGCATTTCGTTAAAACAAGTATGCGGGCCGTCGCATGACGGCTCGCTTTTATTTTAACCACTTTCCAGGCGTCCGGCCCATGTCCGCAGAAGACGAATCCACAAATCAGTCGTCTACAGAGATAATAGACTGCATCACGATTCAGGAAGTCCTGCCGCATAGATATCCATTCCTGCTGGTCGACCGAATTCTCGAGCTTGATCCCATGACGCGGGTGATAGGCATCAAGAATGTTACCATCAATGAGCCATTTTTCGCCGGCCATTTTCCAGGACGCCCCATCATGCCGGGTGTTTTGATCCTGGAAGCCATGGCCCAGACCGGTGGGATGATGTTGCTGGGCTCCGAGCGTGACCCCAATGGCAAACTGGTGTACTTTACCGGCATCGACAAGGCGAAATTTCGCAGGCCCGTCGTTCCCGGTGATCAACTCAGGTTCGAAGTAGAGATGCTGAAAGCCCGGCGCTCGATCTTTAAGATGGCGGGGAAAGCCTTTGTTGCAGGTAAGCTTGCCTGTGAGGCAGAGCTGACGGCAGCTCTAATGGACCGTTAACGGAAGCAACTTGACTTTTTCCGAGAATCCGGTTTGGCGATTCCTCGATACCAAGGCCGGCGGTGGTGCGTTCAATATGGCTGTTGACGGGGTTTTGGCCCGGGGCAATTCACGCCGGGAGCCGACGGTCAGAGTCTATGCATGGCAACCGTACGCGATTTCGATTGGCTATCATCAGGATGCGGCCGACCTGGATGTACAAAAATGTAATAACGAGGGGATCGGATTTGTTCGTCGCCCAACCGGTGGTCGAGCGATCTATCATGCCGAAGAGGTAACCTACAGCATTGTCATCCCAAGATCTTGCGCTCTCTTCAACCATAGTCCCTCTGGCCTCTACAATCGCATCAGCGCTGCCTTGATTTGTGGGTTGCGCTTGCTCGAACCAAACCTGACGCTCGAGCGCCGGCCGCAAGGACGGCATGCAGGGTTTGCGGAGTCAGGGTTAAGGGGTGTTTGCTTCGCTAGCTCGGCCACGTACGAAATCAAGTACCGGAACAGAAAGCTGGTCGGAAGCGCTCAGCGGCGCTTCCCCGAGGCTGTTTTGCAGCACGGCTCCATTTTGCTTGGAGATGAGCACCTGGAGATCATTCACCTTCTGTCCGACAAGCAGGGCGGTAGCAGCGAATACTTGCAAGCGTGCACAATTTCATTTGAAAGTATTCTAAAAAGGGAGCTACCTTACGACGAGGTGGTTTCGGTGATAAAATCCGGCTTTGAGGAGACGTTTGGCGTGAGGCTTGACCTGGACCAACTATCGGCAGAGGAGGAGAAGTCCGTAGCGGACATGATTCCGGAGTACACTAATCTTTAGTTAGGAGGACCCAAGAATGCGCACCCTATCAGTCGTGATCATCATGGGGCTTTTTGTGGTTACGGTTCCAACGGCAAAGGCTCAGTATTTTAAATTTGACAACATGACGCCAGAGCAGGTGGCAAATGGCACGCCCGAGCGGCAAATCGGGGCGATTTTGGATTTTTTTGGGGCGATCGTCGGCAACGGCCTGTATCACACCGCTGACCTGCATAGTGTCGGCGGCATTGACGTTGGTCTGCGCGGGGTCGTCGCAAACGTTCCGGACGAATTTGAAGGCTTGCCGGTCTTCATTGATGAAAATCGTATCGGATTGGCTTTTCTACATGGCAGTGTGGGTCTGCCCGGACCTTTCGAGCTTCTCGGGCGTTTCTTCTATTTCCCAATCGGTGCCGATGTCGACGCGAATTTGTCACCGCCGCGGGCCCAGGATAGCCGGGGCGGCGTCACGTTGATTGGGGGGGGCCTGAAGTATGGGCTTTTGCAAATGCCGGGTGTTCCCAAGGTGACGGTCCTGGGCGCCTACCATGCGCTCATCACCCCGGACGAGTTCGACTTTGGAACAGTTGGGACGTTTAGCATAGAGGGAATAATAAGCCATTCCCTACCGATTCTGACTGTTTATGTTGGGGCTGGAGTCGACATTACCAACCTCAAAGTAAATGACGATTTGCCGCTCCCCCTCCCGGACATTGAAGGTAAGCGTTTTACCGAGACGCAATTCCAATACACTGGTGGCGTGAAGGTTCAGGTTTTGCCATTGATTTTCGCAAATGCTTCGGCGAATTTTGGGGAATTCAATTCATTCGATGTCGGCTTGGGCCTCACCCTGCGTTAGCCGGCCTGAACGAACCTGTTATGAAGAGACTCTCCGTACTTGGCTCCACAGGCTCCATCGGCAGTAACACGTTGCGGGTGGCTGCGGCGCTCAGGGACCAATTTGAAGTGGCGTATTTGACCACTCACAGAAATGCCCGGCTGTTGCTGCAGCAGGTCCGGGAGTTTCGACCGAGGGCCGTTGCCATCTTTGATGAGACAGTGGCAAGTGCGCACACAGTGGAATTCCGCAAGCTCGGCGTCGAAGTTTACGGCGGGTTTCCCGGGCTTTTGGAGATCAGCCGCCAGCAAGATGTCGACATTGTGGTAAACGCACTGGTTGGCGCAATCGGGTTGCAGCCTACGCTAAACGCCCTGCGCAAAGGCAGGCGAGTTGCACTGGCTAACAAAGAAACTCTGGTTCTAGGCGGCAAACTGGTCATGCAAAAGGCCAGTCAGGTCGGCGCAGAAATCATCCCCATCGATAGTGAACACAGCGCCCTCTTACAGTGCCTGGCCGGCGAGGAGGCCAATGCTGTCCGCAAGATGGTACTGACTGCTTCAGGTGGGCCATTCCGCGAGCGGGCAGCGGGCGACTTTCAAAATGTGACTGTCGACGAGGCGCTAAATCATCCGAACTGGGACATGGGGCCCAAGATCACCATCGATTCCGCCACCCTGATGAATAAAGGGCTGGAGGTCATCGAGGCGTTCTGGTTGTTCGGACTGGATATTTCAGCAATAGAGGTTGTGGTACACCCGCAATCGATTATCCACAGTTTTGTGGAGTTTGAAGATTGTTCAATCAAAGCGCAGTTGGGTTTGCCCGATATGCGGGTTCCGATTCAGTACGCGCTAACTTACCCGGAACGTCGTCCGGCGGAGTTCCCGCGCCTTGACTTTACGCAACTGAGCGAACTGACGTTTGAGCAGCCCGATTTCGAGAAGTTTCGTTGCCTGGATTTGGCTTTTCAGGCTTTGCGGGCCGGCGGCGCGGCCCCTGCGGTTCTGAATGCAGCTAATGAGGAAGCCGTCAGCTTGTTCTTGTCCCGCAAGATCAAGTTTGATCAGGTGCCGGCGCTTGTTGAGGATGCGCTGACGAATTGCGACTACAACAGCTGCAGCAGCGTAGAAGACCTGCTCAGGTATGACACCTGCGCCAGGGAGCATGTTCACCGTGCCCTTGGAACCCCCTTGGGTTAAGAGCGTCCAGGTATGATTTGTGCCGTGGTATATATGTGAAAATTGCGCCAAATTCTTTTCGCAACCTTAGCCGTCTGTCGAAAGTATGATATAGGTTGCGAGTCGTGACCAGTAATAAGAGAGGTATTGATGCTAACTACCCTGTTGTCCTTTGCGTTTGTTCTTGGGTTACTAATATTCGTCCATGAACTTGGACATTTCGCCACTGCCAAGCTGGTGGGAATCAAAGTAGAAAGGTTCTCCTTAGGCTTTCCACCGCGGGCTTTTGGTTTCAAGCATGGTGACACCGATTATTGTATTTCCTGGCTGCCCCTGGGGGGGTACGTCAAAATGGCCGGAATGATCGACGAGAGCCTCGATGAGACGATTACCGGCGCCTCGTGGGAGTTTGCCTCCAAGAACGTATGGCAGCGGATTCTGGTCATTTCCGCCGGTTCATTAATGAATTTTGCCACGGCCATTTTGATCTATGCCGGCATCGTTTATTTTACGGGCATCGGAGAGACTGCCGGGACAACAGTCGGTGAAGTTCTAAGCGGCAAGCCCGCGGAAACGATTGGTTTGCAGCCTGACGACGTCATCACAGCGGTCGATGGGCAGACGATCTCTACCTGGCAGGAGTTAACCAGGATCATTCATAACCGGCCGGAAAAGGAGATCGATATCACTTGGGATCGCGATGGCACGTCCTTTTCGGCACGAGTCACTCCGGAGCTACAGGAAGCGAGCAAGATCGGCATGATAGGCATTGCGGTCAAAGTCGTTTACCGTGAGGCCGGAGCCTTTGAATCTCTGTCGTACGGCGCTTCTAACTCCTACAATTTCCTCAAGCTAACCGCGAAATCACTAAAGATGATCATTACCGGCGAGGAGTCCTTTAAGAACTCCGTGGGCGGGCCCATTATTATCGCCAAGCTGGCTGGAGAAAGCGCCAAACACGGCTTCCAATCGCTGCTGGCCTTTACGGCGTTCATCAGCCTGAATCTCGGGTTTTTCAATCTGCTGCCGTTTCCGGTTCTGGACGGTGGCCACCTGGTCTTCCTGGCCCTGGAGGGCGTTATGCGTCGCCCGGTGCCAATCAAAGCCCGTCTGGTTGTGCAAAAAGTCGGAATGGCCTTTTTGTTGGCGCTAATGGTGTTTATTCTAATCAATGATATCTCGAGGTGGGACAGCTTCAACTTCTAGGGAGCGTTTGCAATAATCTTCAGCAAAAAACACTTTCAACCTCTTTAAAAACCAGCAGCTTCATGCCGCTGGTTTTTTCTTTCCGGTGCTTGACTCTTGACAGCCTTTTCATTACATTCTTCAGTTTTCCTAAACCGGCTACTCTATCTGATTTTCTGACCAATCTGGACTCAAAATGAAGATAAAACTTGCAAACAGAATGGACCGTCTCGGTACCGAGACCGCTTTTGAAGTGATGGGGAAAGCGAAGGCGCTGGAAGCGCAGGGGAAAGAGATTGTTTACCTGCAGATAGGCGAGCCGGACTTTCCGACTCCCGGGCATATCATAGAAGCGGGCGTAACTGCCCTGCGAGCCGGAGAAACGCACTATGCCCCGGCTGCGGGCATCATGCCGTTGCGGCAGGCAATTGTCGAGGAAGTTGAGAGCCGCCGCGGCGTTCGTCCCAAGCCCGAGGAAGTCGTCGTAACGCCGGGAGCCAAACCGATCATGTACTATCTGCTCATGGCGGTTATCCAGAGTGGCGACGAGGTGATTTATCCCAATCCGGGGTTTCCGATCTACGAGTCAATGATCAATTTCGTCGGTGGCAAAGCCGTTGCCCTGCCTCTGCTGGAGGAGAAAGACTTCCGCTTCGATGCAGACGAATTCAGATCTCTGGTCACGGATCGTACCAAGCTCATTATCATGAATACACCAATGAATCCCACCGGCGGCATCCTCACGCGCGAAGATCTGGAGGCGGTCGCCGATGTTGCGCGCGAGCGCGATATTCTGGTTCTGAGCGATGAAGTATACAAGAACATTATTTACGAGGGTGAACACGTCAGTTTATACGCGTTACCTGGCATGCCCGAGCGCACCGTTCTGCTCGATGGCTTCTCCAAGACCTACGCCATGACGGGTTGGCGTCTGGGTTGGGGCGTCATGCCGGTTGAGTTGGCACAACGCGTTGAGAAGCTTATGATCAACAGCAACTCCTGCACCGCGACCTTTTCGCAGCATGCCGCCATCCAGGCCCTGAAAGGCCCCAATGATGAAGTGGATGCCATGGTCGAGACTTTCAGAGAGCGCCGGGACTTCATAGTTGATGGGCTCAACAAAATCGACGGAATAAGCTGCATTACGCCGAAAGGCGCGTTTTATGCTTTCCCCAATGTGAAGGAAATCGGAATGAGCTCTCAGGAGCTGGAACATCATTTTCTGTACGACGCGGGAGTTGCGATCCTGTCGGGCACTGCTTTCGGTAAGTACGGTGCCGGATATCTGCGCTTCTCATATGCCAATTCAGTCGAAAATATCGCGCTCGGCCTCGAAAAAATCCAGACCGTACTCAAGAAGCTGTAAATGGACTCACAACCTAAAGAAGGAGAAATACTCTTGAACGCCGGAAAGACCGCACTCTATGATACTCATGTCAAACTTGGTGCAAAGATGGTCGAGTTTGCCGGTTACTTGATGCCGGTGCAATACCGTGGCATTAAGGAGGAGCATTTCAAAGTACGTGATTCGGTGGGCATTTTTGACGTGTCGCACATGGGTGAATTCTTCTTTAGTGGTGACAAAGCTCTTGAGTTTTTGCAGCAAATGACTCTCAACGATGTGAGCAAGCTAGAGCCGTTCCGGGCGCAGTACACGGCAATGTGCGATGATTCCGGCGGCCTTATTGATGATCTCATTCTGTATTGCTTCGACGACTCGTACATGATGATCGTCAATGCTGCAAACCGGGCAAAGGATTTCGCGTGGCTGCAGGAGCATCTGATTGACGGGGTCGATTTTACGGACCGCAGTGATGAGTTCAGCCTGTTTGCGGTCCAGGGCCGAAACGCGGAAGCTGTCTTACAGAAACTAACGGATCTGGATCTGAGCGAAATCAAATTCTACTGGTTTCGTGAGGGCATGGTTGCCGGTGAAAAAGCCTTTGTCGCACGAACCGGTTATACCGGCGAAGACGGGTTTGAGATCGGCGCCGACGCTGCGCGTTCGCCGGAGCTTTGGAACGCCATTCTTGAGGCGGGCGCAGAGTATGGCTTAGAGCCGATCGGCCTGGCGGCCCGGGACACCCTCAGGATGGAGATGAAATACTGCTTGTACGGCAATGACATCGACAAAAGCACCAATCCCATCGAAGCCGGTCTCGGCTGGATCACCAAGGTCGACAAGGGTGATTTTGTCGGACGGGGTGCTATCGTGCGCGTAAAAGAGGCGGGAGCGTCACGCAGGCTGGTTGGATTTCAAATGAAGGAGCGCGGCGTGCCGCGCCAGAATTACGCCATCTACAAAGATGGACAGAATATTGGCCATGTCACGAGCGGTACGTTTTCTCCGAGTCTTGAGCAGGGCATAGGCATCGGCTACGTAGCAGTGCCACACAACACTGCGGGCACTGGAATCCAAATCCAAATCCGCAACAAATTTGTAGCCGCCGAGGTAGTGAAAACACCATTTTACCAGAGACCGTACTAACAGTTGGCCGGGCGGTGTTCGCCGGCGCAAAGCTATGCACAAGATCGACTGGTCTCTTTATGCAATCATCGACACGGACTTTCTCTTCGGCAGGCCCGTTGAGCAAATTGCCGAGCAAATGATAGCGGGCGGTGTAACCGTGCTACAATTGAGAAACAAGTCAGGGAACATTCGCGAGTTTTACACACAGGCACAGAAAGTCAGGCCTGTCGCCAACACCGCCGGGGTACCGTTGCTTGTTAATGACCGGTTGGACGTCGCGATTGCTTCCGGTGCTGACGGCGTTCACCTGGGGCAGAGCGACTTACCGGTCGGACCTGCCCGCAAGTTACTCGGCAAGGATGGCATCATCGGTATTTCAATCCACAATATGACGGAGTTTGGGCGCTGTGATTTGAACTCCGCGTCCTATTTGGGAGTAGGGACCATTTACCCAACCGGGAGCAAGCCCGGACTTAGTGCTGCCGGACCGGCCATTCTGCAACGTTTGCGCCCGCAAACAAGCAAGCCCCTGATTGCGATCGGCGGTATCACGCCTGACAATTTGCGGGAAGTTTTTCAGGCCGGCGGCGATGGCGTGGCAGTGATTTCGGCCCTGATGGGTGCGCACGACATTAAGAAAAAGGCGGCGGAATTCCGGCACAAGATACGCGAAGCCCGTACCGTGGCTACGCAATAACTTTTTGTTTAAGACATTATGGCCCGCAGAAAGAAAGATAAGAATCGGAAGAAAGAGGAAATTCTCGGCCTCCTTTTGATGGCTTTTGCAGCGCTGACCTTGATCAGTCTGTTCACCTATAATTCACAGGAGCAACCCGGCAACATCGCTTCTCTGGCAGAGGTTCACAACCGGCTGGGTATTGCGGGCGTGTATATTTCATATTTCCTGATCCAATACACGATTGGCTACCCGGCCTTTGTGTTTCCAGTCATCGTATTTATGCTGGGTTGGACCTTTTTCCGGGGTAGAGACCTCTTACCAAGCCTGCGCACCGCCATGTACCTGTTTTTTTTCGCTCTCTATACCGCAGTTATTCTCGCGATCCCGGAAGTGATTTCCGGTGGCGAGAGCGAGTGGGGGTTTGCGCTGTCCGGTCTCACCGGCGGACTGGTTGCACAAAATCTGTTTAACTATCTCGGTATGGCCGGCAGTATGGTGGTCTTGCTTACGCTTATCATGGTCACGATTGTCGGCGCAACCAGGGTGAGTTTTTCCAGCTTTCTCACCTTCGTCTCTGATGAGGCTGTTTATCTGTATGACACGGTTAGAGACCGGTGGTTTGAGGCAAGGAAGAGGCGACAGAATCGACCGGCCCGCAAGACCAGGAAGAGCAACAATGATCTGGGCAGGAACTTTCGGTGGACGGAAACGGCAGAAGGCGGGGATGAGAATGACAATTTCGAGGATGAGGCCGACAACTTCGGCGCGGTGACGGAAAAGCCGAAGATTTCCCGGCGACAATATGAAATGGCGTTTGAGGAAAGCGGCGAGCCCCTGGCGGCCAAGGTTGTCGGTCCGGAGGAAGAGGAGCCGCCGCTAGCCAGCTACACGCATCCGGCCCTTGACTTGCTCAAGTCTCCCACTCAGGGAGATCACACCATTCCGGAGGAAGAGCTCAATGCTAATGCTCAGATCCTGGAGGATCGATTGCTTGAGTTCGGTGTTGAGGGACGCGTGGTTGAGATCAACCCGGGCCCCGTGGTCACCCGGTACGATGTCGAACCTGCTGCCGGGGTTAAGATCAGTCGAATCGTTGGCCTGTCAGACGACCTGGCGCTCGCCATGCGCGCAAAGCGGATCCGAATCGTCGCGCCCGTGCCGGGCAAGGGCGCCGTCGGGATCGAAATACCGAACCGAAAACCCTCGGTCGTCTACCTGCGCGAGATTCTGAACGCAAGACTTTTTCGCGGATCGGAGTCGCCGCTAACCGTCGCCCTCGGCAAAACCATTTCCGGCGAGCCGTTTGTGGCCAGTCTCGACCAGATGCCGCACCTGCTGATCGCCGGTGCTACCGGTTCCGGTAAGAGCGTTTGCCTGAACAGCATTATCGCCAGCATCCTTTACAAGGCCCACCCGACGCAAGTGCAGTTTGTGATGATTGATCCAAAGCGTTTGGAGCTCAGTGTTTATAATGACCTGCGCCACCATCATCTGAACTATAAGGAAGACCTGACAGAAGAGGTCGCAACCAGCGCCGAAAACTCAATTGCCATCCTGAAAAGCATGACGGCACTCATGGATGAACGCTACGAGGTTCTGGCGCGCGCGGGCGTTCGCAGTATCGTCGATTATAATCGACGCTTGCAGGAGGGCGTGCTGCAACATCTGGAGCATGAGAAGCCGTTTAAGCCGCTGCCGTACATCGTCCTGATAATCGATGAGCTGGCTGACTTGATGCTCACCTCAGCGCGAGAGATAGAAGAGCCGATCGCCAGGTTGGCACAGATGGCGCGCGCTGTCGGCATCCACCTGATCGTTGCAACTCAACGTCCGTCGGTCAACGTGATCACGGGTGTGATCAAAGCGAATTTTCCCTCCAGGATTGCTTTTCAGGTTGCCTCAAAAACCGATTCGCGAACGATTCTGGACTTGAATGGCGCGGAGAAACTTCTCGGCATGGGCGACATGCTGTTCATCGCCCAGGGTAGCCCGGAGCCTCTCCGGATTCATGGCGCCTACGTTTCGGTGGACGAGATTGAACGGATCATTTCCCACATCCGGAAGCAGCCGAGATACCCGAAAGAGAAGCTGCCGATTGAAGAAGATCCGACACTTGTGACAGAATCCGGTGAAGTGAATATGGGCGTGTCGCAGGACCCGCTGTTCAAGCACGCTTTAAGGATGGTTGTACGACATCAACAGGGCTCGATTTCACTGATTCAACGGCGTCTCAAGGTTGGTTACGCGCGCGCGGCGCGTTTAATCGATGAGCTAGAGGCGGCGGGAATCGTCGGGCCTTATGATGGCAGCAAGGCAAGGGAAGTACTCATTGATGAGCAGGAACTCGAGGAAATGAATCTCGGTTAAAGTCCTAAACAGATGAAAGACTCATTTACGGTGAAGATAATGATTCGCACTTTGTTTCTCATGGGTTTTCTACTTTCGAATTTCACCGCGAGCAGCGCGGTTGCCGGAAAGTTGAGCGCCAAGGAAATAATAAAGAAAGTCAAAAAGAAATATGGCGAGATGACCAGTCTGCAAGCCGACTTTGAACAGGTGTTTTTCTGGGAGCTGGCGGGGGATACCCAGACGGTTAGCGGTAAGATCTATCTGAAGCAAGGCAACAACTACAGGATAGACACCGATAATCAATCTATCGTTACCGACGGCACCACAGTTTGGACTTATTCCAAAAGCAACGACCAGGTGATTATCGACTTGGTCAGTGATTCGGAAGAGAACCCCCTGCCGAAAGATCTCCTGTTCAGATATTCCGAAGACTATGAGGCGAGGTTGGTGGGCGAGGAGAAGCTCGATGGCAGGAAGGTCCATGTAATCGACATGGATCCGAAGGATGAAGACGGCTTGGTTTTGTCGATGCGTATTTGGGTTGATGCTTCCGACTGGTTGACACGCAAGATCGAGCAAGTTGACATAAATGAAAATCGTAACACCTATTTGGTCCGCAACGTCCGGCAGGATGCAGAGCTGACCGCGGACTTGTTTCAGTTTGTGCCGGGCGATGCGACCGAAATTGTAGACTTGAGAGGCGGAAACTAGGTTTGTCTGAAGAAAAAAGACTGGAGAAATGGGCACCGTACAGGTGCCTTTTTTTGTGGCCGTAGCTGGCCCGGTGCCCACAAATATCCACGGATACAGTCGTTTCTGTTTTTCATGTCGAAACAAGCCGGTTCGCCCGGTGTGGATTTACAGTTGCAACGCAGCAGCGCTTTCTTTATTATCTGCTCGACCACATCGTCAACGTTGAAAACCCATGGCCGATAGAAAAATCTCGATCATTGATGCACATACCCACTTCTTTTCCCACTCGTGGCTCAGTTCTTTTCAGGAGGCGGTAAAGGAGCGCTTTGCAACCGTCGAGCAGGTTGCGGAGCATCTTGGCTGGGACGCGCCTCCCAGCAACCCGGTAGAGTTCGGCGGCAAGTGGGTCGCCGAACAGGACAAACATGGCGTTGCGAAACAAGTTTTGTTTGCCAGCAAGATCAACGATGCTGAGTTTCTTGCCGCGGCGATAAGTGAGCATCGCAGCCGCCTGGTGGGTTACTTTATGGTGAATCCTAAGGAACCTGATGCCCGCAATCGAGTCGTGTATTCTCTCAACATTCTAGACATGAAGGGTATTTTGCTTTTTCCGGCCATGCACCACTTCAATGCAAGCGACGCCTGCGCGTATACGATATATGAGGAGGCCGTTTCGGCGGGAGTGCCCGTTTTTATTCATTTTGGCCGCCTGAATATACCAATCTATGAAAAGCTGGGCATTGCGCATAGCATCGACTTGTCCTACTCAAACCCCATGGATCTGGCTGGGCCGGCGACGGATTTTCAGGAAGCGAATTTCATCATTCCTCATTTTGGTAGCGGTCGCTTTGAGGAGGCATTGACCATAGCCGGGCGGTTCCCAAACGTTTATTTCGACACATCCAGTTCCAACAGTTGGATCGCGCCACCGTTGACTTTGGGGACTGTTTTTGAAAAGGCGCTGCAAGTGCTGGGTCCGGAGCGGCTGTTGTTCGGAACCGACTCATCGACGTTTCCACGTGGCTGGCGCCATGATATCTATGAGCAGCAGTTGGGTATTTTAAACGAGTTAAGGGTTTCGGAAGAGGATCAGGCCGCTATCCTGGGCGGGAACATCGCCCGAATCTTAGATTTGACCTGATAGCTACGGTGTGCCATCATGCCGGAGCTGCCCGACTTAGTCTATATTGAAAAGAAACTGTCCTCGGTTCTGCCAGGCAAGCGCATTTCGCGTGTGCAAACCAAAGAGACAATTGTGCTGCGGGTGTTGCTTGCCGACAGCTTTGAAACGGCACTCTCCGGGTGCATTGTCGAGTCGGTGAAGCGGCACGGTCCATTTCTCAATTTCCAGCTCAGCAAGGAGTTGGCCCTGATCATACACCCGATGTTGGCCGGCCGGTTTAAGCTGACCGGTAAAGCCGACAAGGTAGGACGGGGATTGTGTTGTACATTGAGTTTTGACGACGGCCGGGCGCTGCACTACCTTGATACGAAAAAAATGGGCAAAGTCTACCTGGTGACTCAAGGCAACCACGGCGCTATTCCCAGGTATGCCGACCAGGGGCTGGACATACTGAGCGCGGAATTTACGCTGGACTTTTTTAGGGCAGCGATAGCAAAGCAGCGCAAACAAGTCCGCGTTTTTCTGATGGACCAAACCATCCTGAGTGCCATCGGCAATGCCTATGCGGATGAAATCCTGTTCAACGCAGGCATTCATCCGAAGACGTTTTGCTATCAACTGGACGACGCTGCTGTTGCACGTTTGTACCAAAGCGTCGGCTCTGTCATCAATTGGGGCATTCGGGAGGTTGCAAAGGCAGCGCCTCCGCTGGAGGTGAAAGTCAGAGACCATGTCAAAGTCAGGAATCGTCGGAATCTGCCCTGCTTCGTGTGTAGTGACACAATTCGACGGGTCGGCGTACTCGGGTA
The DNA here is from genome assembly GCA_029262055.1 of Candidatus Zhuqueibacterota bacterium. Classification (GTDB taxonomy): domain Bacteria; phylum Zhuqueibacterota; class Zhuqueibacteria; order Oceanimicrobiales; family Oceanimicrobiaceae; genus JAJDAD01. Next base: position 19,626 of record JAJDAD010000049.1, on the reverse strand, counting down.
TGACACCTTCTTTTGTCCAACTTGCCAGCCGGCCCAACGCAAACAGTTTATTGAGTGGTGATGCACTGATATGATTTTGCGAGAGTCTGCAGCATGAAGCGATATACTGGCGGTCTCAGCCGGCGCGAAACCCTCATGACCTGGTCCCGGCCGGCCATGCTTCTGCTTGCTTTGGTTTTCTTCCTGATCATTTACTTGCAGCCGACGCCGGAAGGCCTGTCGCGCCAGGGTCTGGTTTCCATCGCGATCTTTGTGGTTGCGATCATGCTGTGGGTTACGAATGTGCTGCCCCTCATGATCACCAGCCTCCTGGTCATTATTCTTTTTCCCATGACGGGTGTTTTATCCACCGGCCAGTCGTACGCCCTTTTTGGCAATGAAGCTATCTTTTTCATCCTCGGCGCTTTTATTTTGGCCTCGGGTATTATGCGTTCCGGCCTCAGCAGCCGGCTGGCTCTCTTGACCCTGCGATACTTCGGAAAGTCTCCCAATTTTTTGGTGCTGACCTTTCTTGTCCTGTCGGCTTTTCTGTCTTTCTGGATGTCGGAGCACGCCGTTGCCGCCATGATGTTTCCAATCGTTCTGGAAGTGGCGGATGCGCTCAAATTGATGCCCGGGCAGAGCAATTACGGCAAGGCGCTTTTCTTGTCCATGACCTGGGGTTGTATTATCGGTGGCATTGCCACTTTCCTGGGTGGCGCGCGCGCACCGCTAGCTCTGGGAATCCTGCGGCAAACGACCGGGGAGTCTGTCGACTTCCTGCACTGGACCGAAGCTGCTTTGCCCACCGTGGTCGTGATGCTGGTCGTATCTTATGTGGTCATTCTCAGACTTTTTCCCTCTGAGGTGCAAAGCATCGAAAAGGCACGCTCTGCGCTGAAAACGAAACAACTAAAACTCGGACGTGTCAGCACGCGCGAAAAAGCTATCGGTGCTTTGATGCTGGCGACTATTTTTTCCTGGATCGCTTTTGGCGAGCAGTTCGGCCTGGCTAATATCGCTATTGCGTCGGTTGTCGTGGCGTTCATATTCAAACTCCTGGATTGGAAGGAGGTCGAGGAGGACGTCAACTGGGGTATCTTTCTGATGTACGGTGGGGCCATTTGCCTTGGTTTTGCTATGGAAATGACCGGAGCCGCGCACTGGCTTGCGGGCAAGTCACTTGGCATGCTTGTTGACTCACCACTTGGCTTGATTGCGGCTTTTGTCGTGTTGTCTCTGTTCCTTACCGAAGCCATCAGCAATACGGCGGTTGTCGCCCTGATGATGCCGCTTGCGCTGGGGCTGGCGGCTGATTATGGTATCGACGCGCGCCTGATCACCATGGCGATGACGATCCCTGCTGGCCTTGCATTTCAACTGCCGATGGGGACTCCTGCGACGGCCATTGCCTACTCATCCGGATTCGTAGACCTGCGAGATACGGTGTTGGGTGGATTTGTCCTGAAGATCTTTGCACTTATCGTTTTTATGTTATCCATTCTATTTTACTGGCCTTTAATAGGGTTTCATTTGTAGGCAAGCAATGAAGAAAATACTGCTGATTGTGTCATTTCTACGCTATAATCCCGAGTCAGTCGAGAAGGCGCTGGCCTTAACCAGAGAGCGGGACGCGGAGCTGATCGTCTTTTTTGTGCTGGACGTTGAGTTTGCGGAAAAAATAGTGCACAAGTTGACGGACGAGGGGTGGATCGGAGGTAAGCCGTCAGAGCAGTTGTATATTTCTCTGTTGAGAGAATACAAGTTCCAGGCGGAGAGCAAGATTGGCGAGATTGAAAGACAGGCCAAGCAGGTCGGCGTCCCGCTCAGGTCCCTCATCAAGAGCGGCGCCATTCTTGAGGAAACCATGAAGATTGTCCAGGTGGAGGACCCCGATCTTATCATCATGTCCCGGCGTAAGCGCTCCAACCTCTCTCGCCTTATTTTTGGGTCATTGTCGTCGGCTCTGTCCAAACACGTGAAATGTGAGGTCCAGATCATTGATTCCTAGTGATTTTGACCTTGCAACAAGAGGTCGAATCGCTTATATTGCTTCTGTTTTTTGCGGGTTCGTTGACGAACCCATGACGAGTTGTTCAATGTATTTAAGGAGGTATAAATGCCTGAAGAGAGAGCCAATGCCGTGACATTTCAGGGTAGTCCCCTGACTCTGATCGGTAATGAAATAAAGGCCGGTGACGCGGCCCCGGGTTTTACCGGGCTGGCCGGAGACCTTTCCGATATCACGCTTGCTACTGATAAAGGCAAGGTCCGGGTGTTTCTTTCCGTGCCGTCTTTGGACACGGGAGTTTGTGACGCCGAGGCCCGGCGCTTTAATGAGTCCGCTGCCGGCTTTGCCGATAATGTCGTGGTTTACACGGTCAGTTGCGACCTGCCGTTCGCGCAGGGCCGCTGGTGTGGCGCTGCCGATGCAGCCAACCTGAAGACGTTGTCCGACCATCGGTCTGTTAGTTTTGGCGATGCGTACGGCACGCACATTAAGGAACTGCGTTTGTTGAGTCGGGCAGTATTTGTAGTCGACCAAAACGACGTTGTGCAGTACGCGGAGTATATTCCGGAAATCACGGAACACCCCGATTACGAAGCTGCCTTTGCGGCTATCGGCAAAATAACCGGCTAACGAAGGCTTTCTGTGAAAGTTGGCTCCTCCCGGTGTTTTCGACACGGGGAGGAGCTTTTTTTCTAGAACGGCTGCCTTCGTCTGACATGATGAAAGTCCTCCTTACCCTGTTTGCGGTGTTGCTGCTGTTTGCTGCCCTTGTCCGTTTGCTGGAGCAGAAAATGGTGTTTTACCCGGTCAAGTTTCCGAACGGGTACTGGCACCCGGAGAAGTTCGGGCTCGACGTCGAAGATATTTATTTTGACACCTCTGACGATGTTCGGTTACATGGCTGGCTTGTTCAGTCTGATACTGCAGTTGCTACTGTGCTTTGGTGCCACGGCAATGCCGGCAATATCTCCGACCGTCTGGACAACCTGGCAAGGCTGGCGGAAACTCCGCTCAACGTATTCATTTTCGATTATCGGGGGTACGGGCGCAGTACCGGCGTTCCTGCGGAGAGTGGTGTCTACCTCGATGCAGAGGCCGCGTACGACTACCTGATTTCGGAACGCCGGGTCAAGCCGTCCCGGCTGATTATCTTCGGCCGCTCTCTGGGCGGCGCGGTTGCCGCGGATCTGGCGACGAAACGAGCCAGCGCCGGGTTGGTCCTGGAGTCGACCTTTACCTCGGCTGCGGATATGGCAAAGGGCCTGATACCGTTTGTTCCGCTGGACTGGATTATCAAAACGAAGTTTGAGACTGAGCGTAAAGTGCCGTTGATTCAGGTGCCGGTCCTTGCAATCCACGGAGACGCCGACGAGATCGTTCCGTTTGACCTCGGCAAGAAAGTGTTCGACACGGCGAATCAACCCAAGTCGTTTTATACCATAAAAGGCGCCGGCCATAATGACACCTATGTGGTTGGCGGCCAGGAGTACTTTCGTCGCCTGCAAAATTTCATAAAAAACTGCCTGAAGACCAACCCCGCGAAACAGTAGATGCTTAAAGTATCCAATCTCTGCAAATCCTATGGCGGCCAGGATCTCTTCGACGGCGTCAGTTTTAGCTTGAATCCAAGAGAACGGCTCGGTGTGGTCGGCAGAAACGGCCACGGCAAGACAACTCTGTTTCGCCTGATTATCGGCCGCGAGGCCGCGGATTCCGGGTCCATCAGTGTTCCGCAAGGCTACCAGGTTGGTTATCTCGAGCAGCACTTGAATTTCACCAGGGCGTCGGTGTTGGAGGAAGCGTGTCTTGGGCTCAGGCCCGACCAGGCGTATGACTCCTGGCGCGCAGAAAAAATTCTCTTCGGCCTCGGTTTCCAGGCCGAGGACATGGCGCGGCCGCCATCCGAGTTTTCCGGTGGTTTGCAGGTAAGGCTCAATCTCGCCAAAGTCTTGGTTTCCGGGCCTGACCTTCTCCTTCTCGATGAGCCGACCAACTACCTGGACATTGTGTCGATCAGGTGGTTAATACGATTCCTGAACGCCTGGAAGGGCGAGCTTCTGCTGATAACGCATGACCGGAGTTTCATGGACAGTGTGACCACACACACATTGGGGATCCACCGTCGCCGCGTCCGCAAAATCCAGGGTACAACGGACAAGCTCTACTCACAGATTGCGACCGAGGAGGAGGTTTATGAAAAAACCAGGCTGAACGATGAAAAGAGACGTAAGGACGTTGAGCTTTTTATCCGCCGGTTCAGAGCCAAAGCCAGGTTGGCGAACATGGTGCAATCCCGCGTGAAAACGCTTGAGAAAAAAGAGCGTAACACGAAACTTGAGAAAATCGAAACATTGGACTTTGCTTTCAAGGGGGCCCCGTTTTCCGGGAAGATTATGATGGAGGTGGACGACATCGCTTTCGGTTATACGCCCGAAAATCCACTCCTCTTCGATGGGCTCAACTTCACCGTTGCCCGGGATGACAGGATTTGTATCGTTGGGCCAAATGGCCACGGTAAAACAACCTTGCTGAAAATTCTTTCCAGCGAACTGGAGGCAAAAGTTGGCGACATCCGAAGCCACCCTTCATTGAAAGTCGGGTATTTTGAGCAAACCAATACAGCCGCCCTCGATCCCGCCCGGACCGTCGAGGAAGAAATAGTGTCCACTTCGGAATCCTGTACGCGGCAACAGGCCCGGGACGTCGCCGGTGCGATGATGTTCAGCGGTGACCAGGCATTGAAGAAGATATCGGTCTTGTCCGGCGGTGAGAAGAGCCGCGTTTTGCTTGCCAAGTTGCTGGTATCGCCGTACCACCTGCTTCTTCTCGATGAGCCGACGAATCATCTGGACATGGAGTCTTGCGACTCACTCATGGCAGCCATCGACTCGTTCCCCGGTGCCGTGGTGCTGATCACCCACAATGAGATGTTTCTGAAGACCCTGGCCACTCGTCTCTTGGTGTTTGATCGCGGTCGTCCATTTTTGCACGAGGGTGGCTACCAGGACTTCCTGGACACTCTGGGCTGGACCAGCGAGGAGGGCGAGCGCAACGATACGGAACCCCTGGACTCGAAGCCCGGCACAAAATCTCCGGACCGCAAGGCGCTGCGCAAACAAAAGGCCAGGATTATTCAGGACAGATCCAGGACGCTGAAACCACTAGAGTCATTGGTTGCGGAACTGGAGGTCAAAATCGCTGGCGGTGAAAATGAACTTGTAGAAATGGGGATGGCGCTGCTTGCCGCATCACAAAATGGTGACCGGGCGGCCATCGCAGATTTGGCAAAGCGCGAGGGCGAAGTGAAGAAAGCCCTCGATCAAAAATACAGCGATCTAGTAACAGCCACATCCAGGTTTGAACAGAAATCCAGAGAATTTGAGGAAAAGCTCAAGGTCCTGGAAGGTTAGCGGGAGAGTAGCGAATTAAATGAAGAAACGAGCAATGACATGGGCTCTCTGCCTGGCTCAGGCTACTGTTTGGTTGGCCTGCGACTTCGGTGTAAACGAGAACATTGCGGTGCCGGACGGAGAAACCAGACAAGTTAGCTTAAACACCGTCAATGGCAACATTGCGATAGGGCAAGGCTGTCGTGTGCAAGACTGCCGAACCGTCAACGGCCGGATTGCAGTAGATCGTGATTCGGAAACCGCGAATCTGCAGGCGGCCAATGGCAAAATAGACCTCGGTAAGCACGTGGTAGTGCATGGCAATATTGAAACGTTGAACGGTTCCGTCGTTCTCGGCTCCGGCAGCAGTGTCGACGGAAGCGTCACTACCATAAATGGCAAGGTTACCTTGCACAGTGCGGTCGTGAATGAAAACGTCGAGACAGGCTTCGGCAACATCATCTTACTGGGGGCCAGCCGGATCAAGAACGATGTTCGGGTGCAAGGAAGGGATGCGGACGGAGGTGAATTGCTCATCATCCGGCTCGCTGAAGGTTCTGTAGTCGAGGGCGACATCATTGTCGAAGACAAAAACAGACGCGTCGAACTACACTTGATCGCTGGCGGGCGGGTTCTGGGTAAAGTGAAAGGCGTAGCCGCCATAAAAGAGCATACGACGACCCCAGAGGATGAGTAGCCTCACCTAGGTGGCCCCTGTCCGAGTTGGAGGTAGCTCAGGAGGTATGCAGCGCTCTGGTAACCAACCGTCGCAAGTCGATGGGAGAGAGTGGTTTTTGGAGAAATCCGGCGAGTTCGATGTTGCCCAAGTCGGCCGCAATGGTTGCCGAATCCGCCGCGCTGATGATGATGGCCTGACAATCGTTGTTTTGTGCACGCGCCGCCCGCACAATTTCTCCGCCATGAATCTGAGGTAGGCGAAAATCACTTATTATCAGATCAAACGAGCTTTCAGACACACGTGTTAGGGCGGTGGCTCCATCCTGAGCGACGGCAACGTCGAGTTCCATGTCGCCCAAAGAGAGCTTAATCAGGGATAGAAAAGCCTCATCGTCTTCCACAATTAAGATCTTGTTGTTTGCCATTTTTAATCGTCCCGCTGGTCGTTTTCGTAGGGCTTTTAAGGATCCATCGGCATGGTTCAGGTTTTACTCAATGGGGAATTGTCTTCTGTGCTTCTCTCGCCAGGGTTCGTTCGCAGGTTTGCAGGCCGCACTTAGGGTAAAGCTGAAGGTGTGCGTGGGTCGTTTTTCAATGCGTCTGTGCTGAGCCGACTTCATACCGGTCGCAGTAGAAGCCGAGTAAGTCAAGGCCGACGGAAGCATGGTCAAACTCCGGCAGGTTCTCAACGGCCTCCAGTGCGGCAGCAACTTTATCGGCATAGCTGGCATCGCTGAAGCCCCAGTCCCAGTACGTATGCCAGGACTCGATCTTGTTTTTCCCCTGCTCTGCGCTACGGAGCTCCACGCTGCACAAAGCCAGCCATGTCACAGAACATGGCAATCAAGGCTCGTCTTGTCATTCAACCTCCAGCGATAATCGGTGCAGTATCTGTCTGCATGTCACAAATGCTCTTCCGGGGGAGGTCCCTAAGAGTACCGGAAAACAGAGTTTTGCGAGTACTTTTTGCTCCGCCGGCAAGGAAAATAACCCTTGCTTTTATTTTGCTCAAATGGTATATTTTTGACTCGAAAATTTGTTCTCGGCGCATTCGTCTAGTGGTCTAGGACGCCGGCCTCTCACGCCGGTAACACGGGTTCGACTCCCGTATGCGCTACCAAGCAGGTTTTTGTTGTGGACATTTTTGTGCGCCCGTAGCTCAATTGGATAGAGCGCTTGGCTACGGACCAAGAGGTTAGGGGTTCGAGTCCCTTCGGGCGTACCATTTTTAGGAACAGGTTTTAGTGTTAAATACGACTCACGAAAAGTGGATGGATCATGCCTATCGTGAGGCGGAAAAAGCGTTTAAGAAGGATGAAGTTCCCGTTGGTGCGGTTGTTGTCGCTGGCGACAGAATAGTGGGGCGCGGGTACAACATGGTGGAGTCGCTTAAAGATGCCACCGCACATGCTGAAATGATCGCCATAACGGCCGCGGCGGATTTCCTCGAAGGTTGGCGACTCGATGATGCGGTTCTGTATGTAACGAAGGAGCCCTGTCCGATGTGCGCTGGTGCAATTTATCTTTCCCGAATTCCTCACGTCGTTTTCGGAGTGAGTGATTCCCGCATGGGTGCCTGTGGTTCGGCCGTCCACATTCTTCAGAATTCAAGCCTGCGGTCCAATGTCTTGGTAACCAGCGGCATCCGGGAGGCCAGGTGTCTGGGGATTCTGCAAGCGTTCTTTCAAAAATTGCGACAGAAAAATGCCCAGGAGAGGTGACCGAGTTGGTCGAAGGTGCACGACTGGAAATCGTGTGTGGGGTCACAAGCTCCACCCAGGGTTCGAATCCCTGCCTCTCCGCATTCAATCGATGTTTCACAATCCTGGTGATCGTCGATTGTTTTCTTTATGGAGAGGTGTCGGAGCTGGTTTATCGAGGCGGTCTTGAAAACCGTTGTGGCCTTACGGTCACCGGGGGTTCGAATCCCTCCCTCTCCGCTGTTAACCGAAAGTCGCTGCACGCTGCACTGGTTTTTGTGCAGTGCGATATCAGGAGAGGTGCCGGAGCCTGGTTTATCGGGGCGGTCTCGAAAACCGTTGTGGCCTTTGGTCACCGGGGGTTCGAATCCCTCCCTCTCCGCTCAAGTTGACATTTGTCGTATCTCGATCATTGATTTCTGGGGTCGTAGCTCAGTTGGGAGAGCGTCGCGTTCGCAATGCGAAGGTCGTGGGTTCGACTCCCATCGACTCCACGGAAAGGCTGTGCTAGACGGGGAGTTAGCGGTGCCCTTTTCCTGCAATCCGCTATAGCAGGGTCGAATTCCCATCCGAGGCTTTTTCCTCCTTCGGTGTGATTGAGACGAACAATGCTGAAGGTCCAAGTCCTTCGCAATAGGATTGTGCCCAACCCCGTCAGGACCGGAAGGTAGCAGCGGTAAGCATTCATTCTATGTGCCGACGGAATGCTTGGCCGGAGTTGTTCGCTTTGTTGCGCGTTGGTTGGGCGAGTCGGAGATGGGTGCACAGCCGTTTGTTTTCTTTCGAAATTTCAGCAGGATTGTTGATCGCGTGCTTTGAGCGCGGTATACTGTTGTTCATCAATGCGGAAGGCGAGGCGTTGTTGGTATGCTCTGTACGCCGGTCCGGCCCAATAGCGAGTGGCCGGCTCTGTCTTGCCGCGAGTTGTTAAGCTGGTTACCGGACTGGAGGGTAACTGTCGGATGTCTTATCAGGTTTTGGCGCGCAAATGGCGTCCAAAGAAGTTTGAGGAGGTGGTTTCTCAGGACCACGTCACCACTACGCTAAAAAATGCCATTACTAGTGACCGTATCGCCGGCGCCTACCTGTTCTCCGGTCCGCGCGGTGTTGGTAAAACAACAACCGCCCGCATCCTGGCCAAGGCTATTAACTGCGACCAGGGTTGCAGTCCAAGTCCCTGTAATGAATGCTCTACATGCACAGAGATTGCTTCCGGCGGAAGCCTGGATGTCTTTGAGGTTGATGGCGCGTCAAACCGCGGCATAGACGAAGTGCGCAACCTGCGCGAAAACCTGAAGTATGCGCCCTCCAAGAACAAGTACAAAATCTACATAATCGATGAAGTTCACATGCTTACGACCGAGGCCTTCAATGCTCTGTTGAAGACTCTGGAGGAACCGCCGGCACGTGTCCTGTTTGTTTTTGCCACCACAGAGCTGCACAAGGTTCCCGCGACCATCCTGTCCCGCTGTCAGCGCTATGATTTCCGCAGAATTCCAACAAGTACCATTGCAGATACACTCAAAGAGATCTCTGCTTCCGAAAAGATCGTGATCGCTGAAGAGGCTCTCTACCTGATTGCGCGCAAGGCTGATGGCAGTCTAAGAGACGGTCAAAGCCTGTTGGACCAGGTCGTTTCCTTTAGCGGTCAAAAAGTTGAACTTGAAAATGTCCGCGAGTTGTTGGGCGTAATCGACCAGGATTTCTTTTTCGAATGCTCCGAGCTTGTGGCCAATAAGGATGTGGCCGCTGGTCTAGAGCTAGTCGAGAAAGTGTTTCGCTACGGTTACGACCTCGTGGAGTTCTTGAACGGTCTGGCAGAGCATTTTCGAAATGCTTTAGTTGTAAAAGCCACCGGCGATGTCAAGCTGGTTGAAGGCCTGGACTCCTACCAGCAAAGCTACCGGGAGACCGGCGGTTCGTTTTCAGAAACAGACCTGCTTCGTTTGATAAATCTGGCCACCGATGCAGCCTTTCATGTGAAACGCAGCAGCAATCCGAAATTGATTCTGGAAATGGCTCTGGTCAAGATGATCAAGATGGACAGCAGTGTGCAGCTGGATACCCTGTTGCGCAACCTGGACAAGCTTGAGGCAACCGGTTCTTCTGCTACCGGCTCCGTGGGTACATCGTTGGGCGGGAGCTCTCTGTCTGCAGATGCGGGATCGCCGCCAGCGCAACGCCCGCGGTCAACCGGCTCTGCGACTGCCGGCCCTGTGGCGACGTCATTGGGCGGGAACCCCCCGTCTGCGTCTGCGGAATCTTTGCCAGCACAGCACCACCAGCCCGGCACCCCCTCCTCTTTCGTTACCATCAAGCAGATAAGTAACGTTTTCAAAGAAGCGGCTTCAGCGGCTCCGGAGGTAAGGGAAGCGTCGCCTGTGGCGCCTGAGCCGGACGACGTTACCGCTCAGGAGGCTTCCACGGTCTCGCTTGCCAAAATCAAAACAGACTGGCCGCGTATCGTCGACCAGGTAAAAAGCCACAAAATACATCTGGGCTCTTTTTTAAACGAAGGGTTCCCGACCGATTTGACAGCTGGCACACTGGAAGTTTCTTTTGGCAAGCAGGGTGGGTTTCACCTGAAAACGGTTGAGCAAAACCACGCCATCGTCGAAACCGCCATTGCGGAACTTACCGGTTTCCGGCTGCGGCTGCAGTGTCGCAAAGAGGATAGTGAAGAGTTTCAGGAGGTGCTAAACGAGCAGCAGGCTCTTCTGGAACAGACCAGTGTTGATGCCAAAGAAGACGACGCCCTGCTTGTTCCAATCGTTAAGAAAGTAATCGAAGTTTTTGATGGTGAAATCATCAATAGTTAAAGCAGTACCTTGCCTACGCAGGAGATGAACATGTCGAAATTTGGAATGGGTGATATTTTAAAGCAAGCGCAGAAGATGCAGGAAAAGATGCAGCGCGTGCAGGACGAGTTAGCGGACAAGCAGGTGGAGGGTAGTGCGGGCGGCGGGATGGTCACCGTAACGGCCAATGGTAAACAAGAGATTGTCGGAATCACGATCGATAAACAGGTGATCGACCCGGATGACCCGGAAATGCTCGAAGATTTGGTCGTTGCAGCCGTAAACCAGTCCCTGGAAAAAGCTCAGGAGTTGGCCAATGACGAGATGGGCAAGGTTGCCGGCGGTATGATGCCGAACATGCCTCCCGGGTTCAAGATACCGGGAATGTAGGCGGACCAGGAAGCAATAGAATGCAATATTCGTCCGTTTCGATGGAGCGTGCTATTTCAGAGCTGTCCCGCTTGCCGGGGATCGGCAGAAAGACTGCACAGCGGCTTGTTTTTTACCTGCTCAAATGCCGCACATCGGAAGTGGAGCGTCTGACGGATTCTCTCGTGGCGATTAAGGAGAGAATAAAGTTTTGCTCGATCTGTTTCAACCTTACGGAAGAGCAATCTTGCCAGATCTGTACCAGCGAAAAACGCGATCGTAGTACGATTTGTGTAGTGGAAGAGGCCAACGATGTGCTTGCCCTGGAAAGGACCGGCGAATACCGCGGGCTGTATCATGTTCTGGGAGGAGCGCTGTCACCGCTCGAGGGAGTCGGCCCCGACGACTTGTCGGTTAAGGAGCTGTTGAGCAGATTAAATGGTTCAACCGTCGAAGTGATTATTGCAACAAACCCAAATACGGAAGGTGAGGCCACAGCGCTTTACTTAGAAAAGCTTATCAAGCCTTTGGACGTTCAAATAACCAGAATCGCCCGCGGGTTGCCGGTTGGAGGCGACCTTGAGTATGCCGACGAGATCACCCTGACCAGGGCACTGGAGGGGAGAACCGCTATTTGAAGTTTCTCAAGAAAATCTTCGCTCCCTTCGACATCGGTATGTCGCTGCCGAACCAACTAACGGTTCTGCGAATGATCTTAACGCCGGTTTTTGCGGTTGTCCTGACCTACAACGGCCTGCATTTCAAATACGTTGCGTTTGGGATTTTTCTCATTGCATCCCTGACTGACTGGTACGATGGCTACGCAGCGCGCAAATTGGGGAAGACCACGGAGACCGGCAAGTATCTGGACCCACTCGCAGACAAACTGTTGGTGTCTACCGCCTTTGGCATCTTTGCTTACTTGCAGGTGATTCCGGTTTGGATGTTCTTTGTGATTGCATTTAGAGACATTGTGATTACTGCTTTACGCGCCTACGCCATCTCTACCAACAAAGAATTTGAGACTAGCAGTTTAGCCAAATGGAAGACGGCGTCGCAGATGACAGCCATCTACTTTCTTCTGATTTGGATCATTGCGCGCGAGCAGGTTGGTGCCGGGTCTTCGGCTTTTCTCAACTTTGTCGAAGAGTTGAATCTTGTCTGGGGTGTAATGCTTTTCGTAACACTTTACACACTCGCTACTGGCGTCCTTTACGCGATAGAAAACAGGAGCCACCTGAAGAGCCTGGCAATAGCCTGCTACCGTGTCTTCGTGCCCACCAACGTTAGATAAATGACGCTTGTCTCCCGCCTGCTAGCCACTGGTTTTGGAGTTGGCTATATCCCGGTTGCACCCGGTACTTTCGGTAGTATTGTGGGGCTTTTTCTGTACCTTGCTATCCCTCACAGCGACTCTGCTTTGTTTGTCATTGTTCTGGCGATCCTGCTCTGCCTCGGTACCTGGTCTGCTCGCCGTTATGAAAATGAGACTGGCGTCAAGGACAATCAGGAAATCGTTGTCGACGAAATTGTCGGTGTGCTCGTAAGCGTATATTTGGTTGAAAAAGACCCGCTGTGGCTCTGTCTGGGATTGTTCTACTTTCGTTTGTTCGACATCTGGAAGCCGCCGCCGATCAGGTTTTTCGAGCGCGCTCCGGCGGGCTGGGGCGTCATGCTCGACGACGTTATGGCCGGCATTTACGCCTGGGCCGCATTGCGTCTCACCATCGAACTGGGAAATCGTTTCCTATGAAGCGCGTCGAAATCATTTCCATCGGCGATGAGCTCCTAATCGGCCAAACCGTGAACTCGAACGCGAGCTTTCTCGGACGCGGACTTACCGCCATCGGCCTTGCGGTCACTCGTATTTCCACCATAGCGGACAATGCCGCTGACCTGGTGGCCGCGCTTGATGCTGTCTTCAAAGAGGCCGATTTTGTCATCGCGACCGGTGGCTTGGGGCCGACCCACGACGATATCACGAAAGCCGTAGCCGCGGACTATTTCGGTTCAACGCTCAGTCTTAATGATGAGATTCTCGGAGCAATCAAAAAGCGGTTCCGGGAGCGTGGGCAGAAAATGGCGCCCGTAAATCGGGAGCAGGCTATGGTTCCGGAGAAAGCGGAGGTCATCCGCAATGCCATCGGCACCGCCCCTGGGCTTATCTTTGAAAGAGATGGACGGAAATGTTTCATTCTGCCGGGCGTGCCGGCCGAGATGAAGGCCATGTGCGAAGAAACGGTCTTTCCGATGTTGCGCAGTCAGGGGGAGGTCTTTTTGCAGAAGACCATTCGTACCACCGGCATTCCTGAGTCTACCCTGTTTGAGAAAATGGGTGACATCGGTGAGATCGAGTCTCTTGCCAAAACTGCGTTTCTGCCGAAGCCGACCGGGGTCGATATCCGGCTCATGGTCAAGGGCAGCGATTCCGCGCGTTGCCAGGAGCAGTTGGGTCAGGCGGTGAGGCTGGTGGTTGAGCGGGTTCGTGAATTTATCTACGCGTACGACGACAAAAACCTGGAAGAGGTAGTCGCCGGGGAATTGCTTGCGAACGGGCAGACGGTGGCTGTCGCCGAGTCCTGTAGCGGCGGTCTGCTTGCCAACAGATTGACGGATGTGCCCGGCAGCTCCGGGTACTTTGAGCGCGGCGTTGTTACATACAGTAACCGGTCCAAGAGGCAACTTCTGGGGGTCCCGGAGATAGTCCTGGAGCAAAAGGGCGCTGTCAGTGAGGCAACCGCACTGGCAATGGCCGATGGCATTCGCCGTCTGGCAGGCACGGATATCGGGGTTTCCACAACCGGCATTGCGGGTCCAACCGGAGGCACGGCCGACAAGCCGGTTGGTCTGGTCTTTGTGGGTGTCGCCACAGCCGGACAGTCGTTTGCGCGCCGCTATGTTTTTAGGCATGATCGGCTGGCGCACAAGGAGCGAACGGTGCATGCAGCTCTGAAGCTGCTCCACGAGGTTGTCGGGCACCAGGAAGAATGACAGGGGCGCTGAAGAGTGTCAGGCACGATTCGCTCTTTTATTGCCATTGAGATCCCACTGCCGGTACGGCGCTCGGTCGTCGCCCTGCAGCGCAACTTGGGTGGCGCGGGTTCAAAAGTCCGGTGGACCGGCATAAACAACCTGCACATAACGTTGCAATTCCTGGGGGATGTCGCCGTCGCGAAGCTCGCTGGCATAGAAGCTGCTTTACAGGAATTGGCGCTCCAATCGGCCGCGTTCGAAATGCGGCTGACAGGAGTTGGCGTCTTCCCAAATGCACGCAATGTCAGAGTTCTGTGGGTCGGCGCTAATAGCCGGACAGAGTGCCTGAATGAGTTCGCTAAAAAGGTGCGGAATCGGCTAATAAATTTTGGTTTTTCGAAAGAAAATCGTAAATTTCATGCTCACTTGACTATCGGAAGACCCAGAGGGCAATTGCATCGGGCATTTGTCGAGAGCTTTCTGGCGACTGAGTTTGATAGCGGTACCATACAAGTAGATCAGTTTGTTTTGATGAAAAGTGAGTTGCACCCGACCGGCTCTATTTATACACCCATAGAGCGCTTCACTTTGAATAAACCCCGTTAGGAGGGAGAATGAGCGAGGAAAAAAATGAAAGAATGAGGGCCTTGGACCTTGCCATGACACAGATAGATCGCCAGTTTGGCAAGGGCTCGATTATGCGGCTCGGTGATGACAAACGTATTGCGGGCGTGGAGGCCATTCCGACGGGCTCGATTTCGTTGGATTCTGCCCTGGGAATCGGTGGTTTTCCGCGCGGACGTATCGTCGAAGTTTATGGCCCTGAATCCTCTGGAAAAACAACTTTGACCCTGCACGTGATCGCTGAAGCACAGAAGCGCGGCGGCCTGGCGGCGTTCATCGACGCTGAACATGCGCTTGACGCCAACTACTCCAAAAAATTGGGAGTCGACACTGAGAACCTGTTGATTTCTCAGCCGGACACCGGCGAACAGGCTCTGGAGATCACCGAAACCCTGGTGCGCAGTGGCGCTCTCGATGTGGTGGTTATCGACTCGGTGGCGGCGCTGGTTCCAAAGGCTGAAATCGAAGGCGAGATGGGCGATGCCCAAATGGGTTTGCAGGCGCGCCTGATGTCACAGGCTATGCGCAAGCTGGCCGGCATTATCAGCAAGTCCAACACATGCGTGGTTTTCATCAATCAGATCCGCGAAAAGATAGGGGTCATGTTCGGCAATCCGGAAACGACCACCGGTGGCCGTGCGCTTAAGTTCTATTCTTCGGTTCGGATCGACATCCGACGCACTGCCTCGATCAAAGACGGCGAGCACATCACCGGCAACCGTACCCGGGCAAAAGTGGTGAAGAACAAAGTCGCGCCGCCTTTCCGGGAGGCTGAATTCGATATCATGTATGGCTATGGAATCTCCAGAGAGGGCGACCTGATCGATATCGCGGTCAAGCACGAAATCATTCAGAAAAGCGGGACCTGGTTCTCGTACGGTGAGGAGCGGCTGGGCCAGGGGCGCGAAAATGTGAAACGCTATTTGACCGAAAATCAGGACCTGCTCAAAAAGATTCACAAGCAGGCACGTGAGGCGCTGGGCCTGGCCAAAAAGGCCGAGAATGGCGAGAAGGCCCCGGAAAAGGAAAAGGCGGGCAATGGCAAAACGGCCACGGTCTAACACTCCTTGACTCGTGGTTGCCGGCAGGATAATCACGCAGATTGAGGTACAGAAGGGCAGGCGCAGCCGAGTTTCCATCTTTCTGGACGATGAGTTTGCTTTTGGTTTAGACCTGCAGGTGGCCATAGCTTTCAACCTGAAGAAGGGTGACGTTCTATCTTCCGCTCGCGTAAACGAAGTTCTCAAGCAGGAAGAGAAAAGTAGAGTAAAGACGAGCGCCTTCAGGTATCTTGGCCGACGGGCGCACAGCGAAAGCGAGCTGCGCACAAAACTCGATCGCAAGGGTTATGATTCTGCCATCATCACGAAGGTTATCGAGGAACTAACGAAGGCCGGGTATCTCGATGACCTGGAATTTGCCCGCTCCTTTGCCCGCTCGCGGCTCCTGAGTAAGCCCATGGGAGCCAGGCGGATGCGCAGTGAGCTTTGGCAACGGGGCGTTGCAGAGCAAATCATCGACACGGTGGTAGCTGAGGCTTACCGGGAGCGCCCGGAAAGAGAGCTGGTGGAGGCCTTGCTCGCTAAGCGGGGCGCGAAGCATTTGGGCTTAGATGAGAAAGTAAGAATGAAGCGCCTGCATGATTTTCTCTTGCGGAGAGGGTTTGGCTGGGATGTGGTTAGCGAAGTGCTCGGCACGATCGCAAATGAGTGAGGCCGGCCTTGTAAAGAACAGGGAAGGTTGTTGTGCGCTTACGGATTTTTGGTAGTCTTTATGCGGAGCGCATGTCTCCCCAGGCCCTTTTATTATCCAGCTAGTTAATGTCGAAGGTTCAATCGTAATCTTAAAGAAGTAAAATGAAATCAGTAGAGCTCAGAAAGCAATTCCTTGATTTTTTCAAGAACAAGAAGCACGAGATTGTCCCCAGCGCACCGGTCGTTCCGTTTGATGATCCGACTTTGCTTTTTACCAATGCTGGAATGAACCAGTTCAAAGGCGTGTTTCTGGGCAACGAGACCCGCAATTATAAGCGCGCGGCCGACACCCAAAAATGTATCCGGGTCAGCGGCAAGCACAACGACATCGAGGATGTCGGCTTTGACACCTACCACCACACCTTTTTTGAAATGCTCGGGAACTGGTCCTTTGGCGACTACTTCAAAAGGGAGGCCATCGCCTGGGCGTGGGAGTTACTCACCGAAGTGTGGGGCGTGGAAAAGGACCGGCTGTACGCCACAGTGTTCGGTGGGGACGAGCAGGACGGACTGGAACCGGACGAGGAAGCGGAACGGCTTTGGAAAGAAGTGACGGATATCGACCCCCGGAAGGTGCTGCGCTTCGGCAAGAGCGACAATTTTTGGGAAATGGGGGAAACCGGACCCTGCGGACCTTGTTCGGAAATCCACATCGACTTGACGCCGGACAAATCCGGCGGCCCGCTGGTAAATGCCGGTGACGCAAATGTGATCGAAATCTGGAATCTGGTCTTCATCCAGTTCAACCGCGCCAACACAGGCAAACTGGCCCCGCTTCCTGCGCGGCACGTGGACACAGGCATGGGCTTCGAGAGAATCCTGGCGGTCCTGAACGGCAGCAACTCCAATTATGACACGGATCTTTTTACGCCGTTGCTCGATCGAATCACCCAGCTCACGGGTGCGGACTATCACAGAGACGAGCGCGGGTTTTCGCACCGGGTGCTGGCCGACCATATCCGTGCTCTCAGCTTCTCAATCGCGGATGGAGCCATGCCGTCGAACGAGGGCCGGGGCTACGTTCTGCGCCGCATTCTACGCCGGGCTGCGCGTTTCGGGCGCAATTTAGACATGCGTGAGCCGTTTATTTACAAGCTGGTGCCGGTGCTGGGTGACGTGATGGGACAGAGCTTTCCTGAAATAGCAGAAAAGCAGGAATTTATTGCAAGTATCGTTAAGTCAGAAGAAGAGGGCTTTAACTCAACCCTTGATCGGGGTCTCGAAATTTTTGAGAAAATTGCTGCAAACCTCGACCGCGAGGGCAGCAAAGAGATCCCCGGAGATGAAGCATTCCGGCTGTACGACACCTACGGTTTTCCGCTTGACCTGACCCAGGTGATGGCGCGCCAGAGAGGGCTGACCGTGGACGAGGCCGGATTTGATCAGGCTATGGCCGGGCAGAAGAAGCGCGCGCGCGCTGCCGGCAAATGGAGCTATTCCGCCGAGTTTGACATGCAAAGCTGGACGGCCTTGACCGAAGGCGCGGACTCGAAGTTTCTCGGTTATTCTTCTCTTGAAAGTGAGTCGGAGATCCGCTCTTACAAGCTGGATGGCGGCCAGATATTTTTCACGTTGGACCAAACGCCGTTTTACGGGGAGGCCGGTGGCCAGGTTGGCGATGTGGGACGTGTAGCCGGGGATGGTTTCGAGATCGCGGTTAGTGGGACGATTCGGGATGGTAACAGCTTTATTCATGTCGGCAGATTTGAGTCCGGCAGCGCCATCGGCGGCCCGAAAGTCACCGCCCGCGTGGACACCAGGACCAGAAAGTCAACGGCACGGAATCATACGGCCACGCACCTGTTGCACAAAGCCCTGCAGGAAATCGTGGGTGAACACGTGACGCAGGCGGGCTCTCTAGTTGGCCCGGATCATTTGCGCTTCGATGTGACGCATTTTCAAAAAATTTCCGCTGCTGACCTTGATAAAATCGAGGCATGGGTCAATGAGCAGATTCGAGCTGACCGTCCGGTCGAGACCGTCGAGACCACTTATGTCAAAGCCAGAGAACTGGGCGCGATGGCTATTTTTGAAGAAAAATACGGCGAGCAGGTCAGAATGGTGAAGATCGGGGATGTTAGCCTGGAACTCTGCGGTGGCACTCATCTGAATCATACAGGAGAGGCCGGTTACTTCAGGCTTCTCTCCGAATCGAGTGCGGCGGCCGGCATCCGTCGCCTGGAAGCAGTGACCGGCGAGACCGCGGATGAAATTCTACGCCGCGAAAAACAAGTCACGGCTGAGGTCGAAGAGTTGCTGAATTGCGGCGAGTCAGAGATACTGGAGCGGCTGAGGGGCGTACTCACAGAGCGACAGAACCTGGAGAGAGAGAATCGCGAGTTGCGGGTGCAGTCGGGCAGCACCGGCATTAGCGACCTGGTCGCACAGGCGCAGGCACTGGACGGGTTTAAGGTCGTTGCTTCCAAAGTCAGCAGCAACGATGTGCAGGAACTTAAACAGATAAGCGATAGTTTACGCGATAAACTTGGCTCAGGAGTTGGTGTTCTTAGCGCTGTCATCAATGACAAAGCCTCGTTTGTCTGTGTTGTAACAGATGATTTGATTAAGGGGAAAAAGTTGCGCGCCGGCGATATCGTGAAGCAAGTGGCAGCCGTTGCCGGGGGCAGTGGCGGCGGCCGGCCGCACATGGCAACGGCCGGCGGCAAGAACGTCGAGAAAATTGATGCGGCACTCGGGCAAGTCCCGGAAATAATTTCGTCCCTTATAACCTGACGCGGTCCTCTTTATGACGACATTCGAACACATTTTGCAGGTCAAAGAAAGGAAGGGCGCAGGTCATTTCGTCCTCATCGACCCTGACAAATGGCGTTCGGATCAGATTGCTGACGTCGCGACCCGGGCTTGTGAAGGCGGCGCCGATGCTATCTTGATGGGCGGTAGCTTGTTGCTTTCCTCATCCTTTGATGAGTTGGTCAAGATTGTTAAAGGCCGGATAGACATTCCGTTGATTCTCTTTCCGGGTAGCACGACCCAGGTATCGCAATACGCGGATGCGGTGTTCTTTCTGTCCCTAATCAGTGGCCGTAACCCGACGTATCTAATCGGCGAACAAGTGCGTGCGGCGCCGGTTATCAAGGCCCTTGATATCGAGCCGATTTCGGTTGGTTATGTTTTGGTAGAATCGGGTTCTTCTACTTCCGCCGAGTTCATGAGCAACACGCGTCCAATCCCCCGCACTAAGTCGGATATCGCTCAGGCCACCGCTCTTGCTGCTGAGTATCTTGGCATGAAAATGGTCTACCTGGAGGCCGGTAGCGGAGCCGATCGCCCGGTTCCGGTGGACATGGTTGCGAAAGTACATGATTACGTCTCCCTGCCTCTGATCGTCGG
>JAJDAD010000048.1 GCA_029262055.1 Candidatus Zhuqueibacterota bacterium | reverse complement strand
CCAACCGGGGCTTGCGAGGAAATCAACAATATCATTGACTTTAGCTGTCCTTTTTTGTTCATTTAACTAATCCAGCTTACTGGAGGTGGATGGCAAAAGCCATCGGGGCCTTAGGGCCCTTTTTTATTAGAGAAACTTCTTTCCAAAGATTTTCCCATCGCGCTTATAGTATTTCCCCTGAAGAATGTCTACGACTTTCCCTGCAAAGGGAGCTAAATCGGCATCGAACATCAGATTTTCCCTGAGGATTTCGTTTCTACTAGGGTGAGTAATTAGATCGGCGATCTGCAATCCCGATATGTTGTTGGCCTTTGGTTTGATCTTAAGCTCTTTGCTAGTCAGGACATTTTGAAATCGCTCATGCCCTATAAACGCGGTTCCTTCACTCCATAGTCTGCTAAAGGAATCCTTGAGGCGTCTATCCTCTTTGCCGCCCCGTGATTCAGCCAACACATCTCCTTTTGCCTCCTTTTGTTCCAGAAAAAAGGCATAGCGTTCGAGAAGCAGAGACAGGCAGTAGTGATAGGGATCATACCGCCATACAGTGTAGGTTTCCTTGTGTGCCTTCTTGTCTAGGCAAACTGAAATCGTCGTATAATCCCAGGTTCGCAAATATTGCAGCAATTCCTTGTCAAAGCGTTTCCTGACTTTCTGGTTCCTCAACGCTTCAAATGGGTGTTTCGAGTTGACCATCTCTTTTCGATGAAAGATGATCGGATCGTCAGGATGTGAACCAAAGTAGCTTGCTTTCAAAGCTTCCATTTCCGGATGTAATACCCGGCTTACGTAACCCAATTCAATTATGACTCCTGTGAGGCTTAAGTAGCGGTGAATTTGGTTGTCTGAACTACCTAAGTCTGGGTTTCCCACTTCGTCGACATAGAGGCGGTACTTCACATTTTCTTGAGCTTTGTCCAAACCAGCGCCTGCTTTAGCCACCTACCTCAACTTCGGCGGCAGCCAGGATCATTTCATTGCCGGCGCTCAGGTTCTGTTTCCGGGGCAGGTCGATCTTGCGCACCCGCCAGCCTTTGTGCTGTAATGTACCCCGAAACGGTGGTTCGCCCGAGACGTTGCCGGTCAGGCGGACCTCATTGGCATCGAAGCCGGTGTTGACTGTGACCGTGCTCCCTTCGCTATCGGAAAAGACCGGTTCGATTTCTACGTAGTCGGAGATTGCCTTTTTGCACCCGTCGTGGATGCCGCGCACCGCGGCCCCGATCTGTGCGTCTTCGTGGCCAGTTAAATCTTCGTGCAGAAAATCGATGAAGCGCCCTTCGCGCTGGAGCAAAGCAAGAATCTGGATTGCCTGCAGTTGCGATGGCTGCGACGGCATTGCGACTTCATCCTGCTCATCTGCCTCGTCGCGCTCAAACTCTT
Organism: Candidatus Zhuqueibacterota bacterium; assembly: GCA_029262055.1. Taxonomy (GTDB): domain Bacteria; phylum Zhuqueibacterota; class Zhuqueibacteria; order Oceanimicrobiales; family Oceanimicrobiaceae; genus JAJDAD01. Next base: position 73,134 of record JAJDAD010000048.1, on the reverse strand, counting down.
TTGCGAGCATGATTAAGCTCAACCAGAGGAGCAGACTGGCCGTAACCGCCGCAGCCGGAGCGGTGACTCTGAACGCTTCACTCTGCAGGACCTCACCGAAGGTCAGGTAGGAAGCGGCCAGCAATCCGCCGTTAAAGACCAAGACCGCCAGCAGTGACTGCAGTTTGAATCTCTGTGGTTGTAGCATGATTTATTTCGTCCGCTAAGAGTTTGTAGTGAAAAGCAATGTATTGTTATTTTTTGCCAGCCGGAAAGCAAATCTTTAGTACCTCGCCAAAAGTGCTTACGAAGTGCGGCGAGATGCCTTTTCTGATATGCTCGTCCAGGTCTGCAAAATCCGACTCATTCTCCTGGGGAAAGATCAGGGTTTTTATTTTGGCGCGTTTGGCCGCAATGACCTTTTCTTTGATTCCACCGATGGGCATGACCAGTCCGGTGACGGTTAATTCGCCGGTCATGGCTATGTTTTTCTTGATCGGTTTGTTGATGGCGGTCGAGTAAATTACGCAAGCCATCGTGATGCCGGCTGACGGTCCGTCTTTGGGAGTGGCTCCGGCCGGCACATGCAGGTGAATCAGGTTGTTACCGAAGAATCTCCGTGCCTGTTCGTCATGATTGAGCAGCGACCGGACATACGTGTAGGCGATCTCCGATGATTCGATCATGACTTTGCCAAGCTGTCCGGTCTGCTTGAAAGAGCCGGCTTTCGAGGGCACGGGTGTGGCTTCGATATGAAGTGTGGTGCCGCCGAGGCTGGTGTACGCCAGCCCGGTAACCACGCCGACCCGGGGCTGTTTAAACACCTTTTCTTGCGAGAAATGACGGCGGCCGAGATAGTCACGCAAATCAGTGGTGGTGAGTTTTATTTTTCGGTTACCATCCTGCACGATGTGCTTTGCACTCTTGCGCAGGATTTTTTTGATGTTGTTCTCGAGGCTGCGCACGCCTGCTTCCCGGGCATAACCGTCGATTATTTCGCGCATGACTGAATTGGGAATGGTCACTTGTCCTCGTTGCAGTCCATGTTCCTTTAGCTGCTTGGGCAGGAGATGGCGGCGGGCGATTTGTAATTTTTCTTCCAGGATATAGCCGGACAAACGAATTATTTCGGTGCGGTCCAGCAATGGCCGTGGAATGGTTTCAAGTTGGTTGGCGGTGCAGATGAAGAGCACTTTGGACAAATCAAAACGAACGTCCAGGTAGTGGTCCAGAAACTCTCTGTTCTGTTCCGGATCGAGTACTTCGAGTAAGGCCGACGCCGGATCTCCGTGGAAGCTTGCCCCGATTTTGTCGAGCTCATCGAGCATGATCAGCGGGTTGGCGGTCTTGCAGGTTTTTATGGCCTGGATAAACTTGCCCGGTAACGCACCGATGTAGGTGCGGCGATGTCCTTTGATTTCCGCTTCGTCACGCATTCCGCCCAATGAGAAACGGTAGAACTTGCGCCCAAGGCTGCGCGCGATTGATTGCCCTATCGAAGTCTTACCCACGCCGGGAGGACCGACCAGCAATATTATGGAACCGGCGAGGTCCCCTTTGATGATGCCCACAGAGATCAGCTCGAGAATGCGATCCTTGACGTCGGTCAGACCGTAGTGGTCCTGGTCGAGGATTCGGGCCGCCTTCTGGATATCATAGTTGTCTTTGGTATAGACGCCCCAGGGCAGCTCGGTCAACCAGTCCAGGTAGCCGCGCGTGACATTAAATTCCGGGGAGGAGGGCTCCAGTAAGCGTAGCTTGTCGAGCTCTTCCCGGACGCGTTCCTGAGCTTCATCAGTCAGCACAAGTTTACTGACCCGTTTTTCAAACTTGTCTGTCTCTGTTTCGGTGTCCTCTTTGCTGATCCCCAGCTCTTTCTTGATTTCTTTCAACTGCTCTCTCAGAAAGAACTCGCGCTGTTGCTTCGTCAGGCGCTCGTCGATTCTTTCGTTGATCTGCACCTTGAGTTTGGTGATCTGCGTTTCTTTTTTGAGCAGAAACAGAGTTTGCTCGATGCGGCTGCGGATGCTCTTGGCCTCCAGGACTTTTTGTAACTCAGCACCGGTGGCGGTCGTCATCGAGGCCGCAAAGTCCGCGAGAGACCCCGGGTCGTTCAGGTTGATTTTGTCCAGTAGAAGCGTGAGCCCTTCCTTAAACAAGGGGTCCAGATTTACCAGTTCCTTAATGCACTCGATTATTGAGGCGGAGTAGGCTTTGAGTTCCTCGTTGGTCTCAAACCTTGCCTTTGGCCAGTATTTTACTGTGGCGCGCCACATGGGCTTTTCAGCAACTATCTCCTGGACGCTGAAGCGTTCCAGGGCTTGCACCATCAGGTGCAGTGGCGCGTCCGGCTGCGGGAGTGCGGCTTCCAGAATCTTGGCCGCAACTCCGACTTCATGAAATTCCAGCTCGGTGGGAGCGAGCTGGTTAGCGCCATCGTCCTGAGGGCGTACGAGAACCATCCCAACATATTGCAGGGATTTCTCAACATCACTTATCAGGGCATTCTTGATAGCAGGGTTGTCGATCAGGATGGGTCCCATCATTTGCGGAAACAGCGGTCGCTCGTAAAGCGGCAGAACCACAAGTGTCGTGGGCAAGATATCCTTTGCCACCATGACCGATGTTTTGTCGGTGAGTTGATCTTTGGCACTTACTTCAGGTTTTGGGGGAACCTTGCCTTCGACCTCTTCTTTTTTTGCCATCGTTTCTCCAACCTTGGTGAATGCTCCGGTCTGCTTTGACCAGATTGTAGCAAGTACTCTTGTATTTTCTAAATATATTCGTCAGGCACAGAATGTCAAGTCTATCTCTGAGATTGACTGCGCGGAGCAGGAATTCAGGAGGCCTAAAAATGACAGAAACAAATGTAGAGTCCGGCCAGCGGCGCCGGCCTCTGCATCTGAACGGAAGATCACATTGCGCCGTAAGGCATGGCAGGTTCTTTCCCTATCAGCCTGGAATAAACCGTTAAAGCTCCGCGATGATGCGCGGTGTGATCGGAAATTGCACTAATGATTACCAGGCGGGGAACTGCGCCCATGATTGAGTCAGCGGGTAGCAATGCTTGCCACTCTGCATCAGAGTTGTTTCCAGTCACTTCTAGGGCATTGCCGATTGCTTGTTTAAACCGGTCCCGGGCATCTGTGAGCGATTGGCAGGCCATCGCCTCCCGGATGTGTTTTTCGAAGTTCAGGTCGAATCCATCTGCGCTAAACGCTCCCTCCATAAACCAATCGATCGTCTGTGCTGCATGAGCAACATGGCCCGCAACTGTGTACATGCCCTCGCCGGGCGCGAAGCCTGAGTCTTCTTCGGAGAGGCAGTCGGTGCTGTTCGTGAAGAATTTTGAGATGGTCTCCAACTGTGCGATTAAACCTTCCTTCACCATTTTTACGTCTCCTTTTCAAGCAATTGTAAAAAACTCGGGTTGATTTGGCTACCTATACAGATTTACGATTACATTAGTGCAAGTGGTGACACGGCTTTGCCGGCAACAGTCAGGTGAATGGTTCGTGCCGGAGCATACAATTTATACAATCAAGTATTGTTTTACAAATGCCGTGTCGGAGTTCTACAATATTATTTGGCAGATTTAACTTGCTAAGGAACAATCCATCTCTAAATTCACGTATACGGAAACTGACAATATGCCCCTTAGATAAAATAGTAGCTCGCTATGGATTACCACAAGGCTCTTTCATTCACATTTGACGACAAAGACTGGCCCAAGAAAATCGCCATCGGCGGTTTCTTCAACTTCCTCAACGTTTTCTTTTGCTTCTTTATTGTTGGGTACTATATGGGACTTCTGAGAAATGTTCAACGCCGGGCCGAAGTTCTTCTCCCTGACTGGTCGGACATGGGGAAGATTATCGTGGATGGGGTTGTTGGTTCGATTATCCTCTTACTCTACACGCTTCTCATCGGAGGGCTGTGTGCACTTGCCATCATCTATTTTGCCACGGAAAGCGGTCTTGATGATGCTGGCATGGTGATTAGTATCGTTATGGTATCCATTCTCACAGTTGTTGGGCTTACAGTCCTGGGGAACCTTGCGTTGCTGCAATTTACATTCTCTGATGATTTCCGGGATGCGTTTAGTCTGACAAAGATGCTGCAAATGGGGCGGGCACACGGCAGTGACTTGATCGGAGTCACAGTGTTTTCTTTAATTCTGAACGGCCTGATGTTTGTTGTAGGACTGGGACTTCTATCGCCCTTTACCAGTTTTTGGGCTTTTGTTGTGCAGGGACATCTGTTTGCGCAATGCGTGCAACCTCCATCTGACCAGTAAGTCGCATCGATTCGATTTGTTTTTTAGAGTTGAAATCCGCTATTTGTGCGACACGGGCGTGGCTTGAACTCTGCAAACAGAAGTCGTTTTGTGGGCTTTCACTGAATCAGATTTATTAAAAAAAACCTGGCTTTGAGTTTGGCTAAATCGCCGCCCGAAAAATGTGACGCAAGCCCACGCTGCGCCACTATTGCAATGCAAGCCATAGAGCAGATTTGTCGCAATGAGTGATCACACGAAGATTTGGAAGCTTTCCCTTCTCCTGCTTCTCGGGTTGTTCGCCTTCCTCTATATCTTTTCCGGGACACTCGCGGACATTTATTTTACTGTGCGAGATCCGGTGGGCGGGGTCAGCAATCGCTTTGATGAAGAGAGCGGCCGGACCGTTGTCGAACGGGTGATTCCGAAGGGGCCGGCTGCCAGGGCCGGGATGCTTGAGGGGGATGTGGTCGTTGCCATAAACGGCAGAAAAATAGAATCCATTGCGGATTTGAATGACCCGTATTCGGGTGCACGAGTTGGCGACGAGATTAATTTTCTGATCCGAAGAGACGGCAGGGAGCACAACATTTCTTTCGTTGCCCTCAGCCGTGCCCGGGTTTACATCAGCCGGTTTTTGCTGGGCCTGCTACCTGGTGTCTTCTTTTCATACACGTTGCTGATCATTGGCCTGTACGTGCTGCTCAAGAGAGTGGAGGATAAGACTACCCACATCTTTTACATGATGGTCTTGTTCTGGTCATTGGCGATGTGGGGAGCTTTTCCATTTGGCTCGAACGCCATCTGGAAGCTGGTCCCTGCATGGTTGCGTTGGACGGATCTGTTCTTCTTTCCACTGGCGACGGGGCTCCTGCTGCACTTCACTCTGGTTTTCCCTTCTGTCAAGAAGACCTATCGGCGCCTTCGCCCCTTCTATTTGTTTTTGTGCTATGGCTCTCTCCTTCCGGCGGTCGTCTTTATTTGTGCCCGTCTCAACCACTTGAGTTGGGGTGCAAGCTTTTTGGACATTAGCTGGGGCATTTGGTTTTCCGTAAAATTTGGCCTGGCTGTGACCATGCTCGGCTATGCCCAGCACAATGCGACCAGCGCGCACAAAGCAGAACAGGCACGTCTCATGTTCAGGGGTACATTGTATTACCTGGCCTTTCCTACTGCTGTTTACTTTTTGCCGAGAAATTTCTTTGACTACCAGCTGCCTTACGCTGAGTTCGTTCTGCTTGTGATGGTTCTCTGGCCCCTTAGTCTTGCTTACGCGATTGTGAAGCACCGTTTCATGGACGTTGATTTCTTCATAAAACGCGGGGTGGCCTATGCTCTCGTTTCCGGCTTTGTCGTTGTGGCTTACTTTGTTCTCGTAGTCGGCCTTGGACGGCTTATTCTGCTGGTCACGGGTACCACCAGCCAATTTCTGACGATTGTGGCTACATTGATTATTGCCTTCTTCTTTAATCCGGTCAAAGACAGAATTCAACGGTTTGTCGATCGCCGCTTCTTCCCAAGTAAGTTTTCTTATCGCGAGGCCATACGGACGTTTAGCCACCAATTGGTCAAAGTGTTGGAGCTAGGACAGTTGCAAGTGCTCCTGACCGAATTTTTGACCAACGAAATGAAACTACGGCCGGTGGCCTTGTTTTGGTTGGACAAAGACTCTGGAGACTTCAGGGTGAAGAACTCGACCAACCTGCAGGTCGAGTCACTGCCCGCGTTTTCATGCCGCGACGCGGTTATTGCCAAGCTGGCAAATAATCAGCAAGTATTGGATTATTCCGCTCTCAGGGAGCTGCCCGGGTCTCTAAATGCGGAAGAACAGGCCAGGTGGCAGCTACTGGACACTGAATTGGTGCTGCCATTGCAGCATGGCGACGGGCTTATCGGCCTGATCAGCCTGGGCCCGAAAGAGGGTGATGAGGCTTTCTACAAAGACGACCTCGAACTGTTGGATGTGCTGTCCGACCAAATCAACATATCGCTGGCAAACGCGTTGTTGACCGAGCAGTTGCGCGAACAGGAAAGGCTGCGCAAGGAGCTGGAGGTCGCGCGCAGAATTCAACTGGACTCGTTGCCGCAGGCCGACCCCAAGGTCCCGGGCCTGGATGTCAGCGGCATATCGATTCCCGCACTCGAGGTCGGCGGCGACTACTACGACTATTTCACAATGCGTGACCAGCGCTTTGCTGTCGTGGTGGGTGATGTTTCGGGAAAAGGCACATCGGCCGCGCTCTACATGTCGCAACTGAAAGGCATCCTGAAAACAGCCTCTCGCTTTCATGATTCCTTGCGTGATTTGTTCGTTGAGGTCAACACGGTTACCTATGAAAGCATCGCAGAGCAATCCTTCATTACCTTAACATGTGGTCTGTTCGATTTGCAATCCGGCATATTCAAGATAGTGCGCGCAGGCCACTTGCCCATGATTTACTACTCACCCAGCAAAGGCGTTTGTCAGGAGATCTTGCCAGCGGGGATTGGTATTGGGCTGGATCCGGGCGAACTTTTCAGGCAGGAACTGGAAGAGCTTGAGTTGCAGTTTGCAGCGGGAGACACGTTTTTGTTTTTTTCGGATGGCATCGTCGAGGCACGCAATGCCAATGGCGAAGAGTTCGAGATGGACGCCATCAAGGAACTTGTCACCCAAAACGGCTGCCTCAGCGCATTTGACTTGCGGGAACGAATTGTCTCTTCAACTCTAGCTTTTGCGTCGGAGCAGGTACAGAAAGACGATATGACTCTCATAGTGGTAAAAGTCGTTGGTGAGTAACGCAAGAGCAAGTCGCACTGTCTTGAGTTGATGTGTGCGCGGGCCTGCCCGGTATTACTTCCGATCCCTATCTCTTTCATATTTACCCTGTTACAGACAGATCACTTGTGTTCACTTGGGTTACATACGTGTCTCAGGTTGATCCGATCGCTCTGCCTGTGAGACATTTGTCTAGTTGGTTGTATATAGTTGAGAAATAATGATTTGGATGGTTTCAGTGACCCTTCTCGTCAACTGGCAGGGAATTTGCGTAAGTCACAAAGATTTTTGGCTCAATACTCAATACACCAAAACCACTCTACAACTCTCCATTGGCTTACGGAATGAGGGCACTATGACTGGAACTCAAAACCGGGGAAAAACGGCGGTGGGTAGGCGGCTACCCAAAAATCTCACCGCTGAAATGCAAGATGCGGTAGCCACCAACAGAGAAGTGGTACTGCGGGAAATTCAGAACTCCGAGGCGCTGCTCCTTCTACTACAGAGATGGGGCGATGGCGAAGTGTTAACAAGTACACAAAGCGCTAATGTACGGACCCAGCTTGGTGATATTTGCCTTCGCATCCCGGATCTGGCACCATACCTGACTCCATACGGCTCTATACTGCTTGCCGCTCTACTCAAGAAGCTGCCCTTTGGTATAGTTCCGGCCACGGTTATCACATCCTGCGCAGGCCTGCGGGAGACGAACTAGTCCCCAAATCACGGGCCGATCAGAGAACAAGCTGTTCGGCCCGCATCTGATAATCCGCCCCCTCACATAAAAAGAATGACACCCCTGTCATTTTCCGTTTGGAACTAATAGGTTCTTTTCTATCTTTGTAAGACCGCTTAAGACTATTCGAATCTAATTGAGTAGAGTTCAGAATGCCAATAGTAATTGAAGGGAAGCAATTCTATCGGACTCAGGAAGCCTTGCAAGCCATAGGGATCAGTAAGGCAACCTGGTTTCGTTGGCTGAAGGAAAACAAGATATCTGACGTCAAACATAAGGACCGCCGCGGTTGGCGGCTGTTTACCGAAGGCGACATTCGCAGGATTCAAAGCTTTGCCCATGCCGTCACCGTTGTGTCGGCCGAAGAGGCTGACTTGAAGACGGAAGTCTGAGTGTGAACGAAACTCCGACACATGCCAGACACCGAAGGTCAAGGATGAGGGATGCCGGTAATTTTGGGGAATTGTGTAAGCCCACGATGGAGACCCCTCATGATTTTATTTCAAGACATTGTTGACAAAGCAGAAGGCCTGGCAGGTGATCTTGAAGACAAGATAAAGCTCTTGCGGGCGCTGGCAAATTTCCACATAGACTCCGATTTTCCCGCCGAATACGACGATTTGGTTAATCAGCGCCGCCAGATGCTGAAATTGATCCGGCAACTGGAGGTGGAATTTACCGAACTGGCGACTTCCTGGCAGGATGGCATTTCAAGACTCAAACTAAAACTGCCATCTGCAGACACACACGCAGAGCCCGATGACCTGACCACCCGTTTTGTCGCCAGTTGTGTGCAGAGCGACGAGCAGGCTTTGTGGGACCCGGAGGCGTTTAACGGCTCGTTGTTGGTTTTCTTTAATCAGGGTAAGATCGAATCCGCCTCCCTGATAGAAAGAAAAGGGGAGCCGGAGTCTGACAAGTCAGATTCAGATGACAACGATGCTTTCCATGAACTGGTGACGGAAATTGTGCCGGAGGAAGAGGGTGTCCATGCAGGCGAACCGCAAGGCGGCCGGGTAGAAAACAATGGCGACGGCCGCACAACATTTACGCTTGTCAGATCGACTGACGGCAAGAGCGTTAATTTCTATTTTAGCCTGGATGAACCCGGGCCGGTCACGGCAAAGATCTATGACCAGCAAGACAAGCTGGTGCGCATCCTGACCGTCGACTACGATGAGCCAGGTGACTATGTCTTGAAGTGGCGAGGAGAGGATGATGAGGGTGCACCTTTGCCGCGCGCTTCATACTTCTGCCAGTTGCAAGTCGGAGACTCGCTTCTCGAGTTAAAGTCTTTCGAACTCACCTGAGCACTGTGCATCGTAATGAAGAAAAATTCAATTGTGGATTTTGCCCTTTTTGAATAACTTGGCGGTACGTTCTTAGGACAAATTTAAGCAACCAAGGTTTCCGCTTCTCAAGGAAGGAAAGACTGATGAAACCCAAGACCATTACCCTTCTCATTATCCTCGCCCTGTTTTTCGTTGTTTTAACTCAAAACGCCGACCCCATTGCCCTGGAACTGTTTTTTTGGGCGGTTCATCTTCCCCTCTTCGTGCTAATCATCTCGGTGCTCGCACTCGGTTTGCTGGTCGGCTGGTTTGCCCGTCTGGCCTACGAGAAGGGCAAGCGCGCCTCGGCTAAGGGAGCCCCCGCCGCCATGGAACCCACTACGGGAAAGGAACCCGACACAACGGATGAGAGCCAGAGCTGAGGGCTGTCCCACTACGCTGGCATTTGGGAACCAGCCGCCACCGATTATTCTTAACGACGGAATCTCCTTATGATCACCACTGACACTCCTGCACAGCAAGCATTGATTGACAAGTTCACAGCGGCACGGCAAGGCCATGTATTCAAGCATTGGCAAGATCTCGATACAGAGGGCAGGGAGCAACTGCTGCAGCAACTTGCCGGCATCGACCTGGACCTGTTGACGACGCTGAAAGACAAATTTATTCACGGTCGCCAAACGGATGCCGTCGTGACGGATCTGCAACCAGCGGGGTTTGTTCCCGTCCCCTCTTCGCCGCAGGAGAAGAAAATTGAGGAACAGATGCGCACCGTGGGCGAGCAAGCGCTGCGCGCCAACCGCGTAGGAGCCTTTTTGGTGGCCGGTGGTCAGGGCAGCAGGCTAGGTTTCCCGGGGCCGAAAGGAAAATATCCGATCAGTCCGGTGCGACAGAAAACGCTCTTTCAACTCCATGCTGAGAAAATCCTGACACTGTCAAAAAAATACAATTGCGTTATCCCGTGGTACATCATGACCAGCGAAACCAACCACGCGGAGACGCTAGCCTTCTTTGAAGAGAACGGTTTTTTTGGCCTTGTCCGTGAAGATGTGATGTTTTTCAGTCAGGAAATGGTGCCGGCGTTGGACGAAAACGGCAAGCTCTTCCTGGAAGCGCCAGATCGGATTTTTCGAAACCCGAATGGGCATGGTGGTTCACTGGCCGCTCTTGCCAGCAATGGCGCTCTCGCTGACATGGAGAGCCGTGGCGTAGACTTGATTTTTTATTTTCAGGTCGACAATGTCTTGGTCAATATTTGTGATCCTGTCTTTCTTGGTCACCATGTTCGCGCAAAGGCCGAAATGTCTGCCAAAGTGGTCGTCAAAATCGACGCTGACGAGAAAGTGGGTGTGCTTGCAAAAATGCAAGGGAGGCTGGGAGTAATCGAATACAGCGATCTGCCCGACGAGGAGAAACGCAGCGTCAACACCGATGGCTCTCTGAAATTCCGCGCAGGCAATATTGCCATCCACATTTTTGACCGCACGTTTGTCGAAAGAGAAACCGAGGGCGGGTTGCAGCTACCGTGGCATGTGGCGCATAAAAAGATTGTACACCTGGCTGAAGATGGCCAACGCGTCGACCCGCAGGAGCCAAATGGCTACAAATTTGAGACCTTCGTTTTTGACGCCCTCGGCGATGCTGAGCGGACGGTCTTTTTGGAGGTAAAGCGGGAAGAAGAGTTCAGTCCTGTCAAGAATGCGGAAGGGGCGGACTCACCGGCGACTGCACAGAGAGATATGATCAAGCAATTTCAGCGCTGGTTGACTGCGGCTGGAGTCGCGTCACAAGATATTACTTTGGAGATTAGCCCTCTGTTTGCCCTGGGACCGGACGATCTGAGAAACAAAATGGCGCCGGATTTGCATTTGGGGGAGACAACCTACCTCGGGTAGGCCTGCCTGCTTAAGCGTTAGCACAGGCTGCGCCGGTTCTGAAAAGATTCGTCCCAACATGAACCCTGGCCCGGCCTTCATCGTTAAAAGAAAGAAGATATCACCTATTTACGAACAATTCGGATAGAGGAATTGATTGATGAATACGTTGCGAACAACCCTTTTGATGGCCCTTCTAACCGTTCTCCTAGTCATGATGGGAAATGCCATCGCCGGGGAAAGTGGCGCCGTCATAGCTTTTCTAATAGCCGCCGGGATGAACTTTTTTGGGTTTTGGTATTCTGATAAAGTCGTGCTGAAAACGTATCGCGCCAAACAGGTGAGTGAGGCCGAGGCCCCGCAGCTCCATGCCACGATAAGGCGATTGTCACAACAGGCGCGCCTGCCTATGCCCAAAGTGTACCTGATGCCTAGCGATACGCCCAACGCATTTGCCACCGGCCGAAATCCGGACAATGCAGCGGTAGCGGTCACCCAGGGCATCATGAGAATGCTCAACCAGGATGAGCTCGAAGGCGTGATTGCTCACGAGTTGGCACATATTAAACACCGCGATATCCTGATCGGCTCGCTTGCGGCAACCATAGCCGGAGCCATCAACATGCTTTACTACCTGGGTTTTTTCTTCGGCGGCGGCGGAGACGACGACGACGGCAATCCCTTCTCCAGCCTGCTGATGATCATTGTGGCACCCATCGCAGCCATGTTGATCCAGATGGCGATTTCCAGGTCGCGCGAGTTTGCAGCCGACCGCGGCGGCGCGGAAATCTGTGGCAAGCCGCTCGCCCTGGCCTCGGCTCTACAGAATCTTGAGCGCGCTGCGGTGGCGATCCCAATGCGCGCCAACCAGGCATCTGCGCACATGTTTATCGTCAACCCGCTGCGCGGCAAAGGACTGGCGTCGCTGTTTTCGACTCATCCGACTACTGCAGAACGGGTCAAGCGGCTGCAGGAGATGGTCTAGTGTCCACTGCGAGAAGATGGCCGGAAGGCAGGCGGGTTCATGGCTTCGTGCCTCCCAAGCATTGTAAGCTAAAGCGCATGGACCGGAATTAGAATGCAAGTTCCCAAACGCACAGATCCGCAACGTAACGGCCTGTCACCGAAACGTGTCAACTTTTCCATTTGGTATGTGCTTTTGGCCTTTTTAATTATGTACGGAATGCAAAGCATGCTGGTGCAACAGGAGGTGCAGGTCATTCCTTACAGCACATTCAAAAGCATGCTGGCGAACAAACAGATACATGAGGTTAAAGTCTCGCCTGACAGAATCATGGGCGAAATGTTCGCCGAGGGGAGCGCGGATATTGGCGCCGACCGGGAATCGGGCGGGAACAAGAAATCGACCGCTGAGGGCCTGCAATTGTTCACCACCGTACGTGTTGAAGATCCCGACCTCGTTAAAGACCTGCAGGCTGCCGCTGTGCAATTCGAAGGCAAGAAGAACGACGACTGGTGGCAAAGTGTCATGTTTTACTGGCTATTCCCAATGTTGATCCTGTTCGGCATCTGGGGCTTTGTCTTTCGCAAGATAAATCCAACCGGCGGCATGATGTCGATTGGGAAGAGCAAAGCAAAAGTGTACGTGGAAGGAAAGACGAAAACGCGGTTTAAGGACGTCGCCGGCATAGAGGAAGCAGTCGAGGAAGTAGAGGAAGTCGTCGATTTTTTGAAGAGTCCGGAGAAGTTCAAAAATCTTGGCGGACAGATCCCGAAAGGCGTGCTGCTGGTTGGCCCGCCGGGAACCGGGAAGACTCTGTTGGCGAAAGCCGTCGCGGGCGAAGCCGGCGTGCCGTTCTTCAGTCTGTCCGGCGCTGATTTCGTGGAGATGTTTGTTGGCGTCGGCGCCGCCCGGGTACGCGACTTATTTCAACAGGCCGGTCAGCAGGCGCCGTCCATTGTTTTCATTGACGAGCTAGATGCCCTGGGTAAGGCGCGCGGGATTAATCCGCTAGCCGGGCACGACGAACGCGAGCAGACCTTGAATCAGCTTCTGGTCGAAATGGACGGCTTCGATCCTAACCTGGGCGTGATCATTATGGCCGCTACCAACCGGCCGGAAATCCTCGATCTCGCGCTGCTCAGGCCCGGGCGCTTTGACCGCCAAATCGTGGTGGACAGACCGGACATAAATGGCCGCGAGGCAATCTTGCGCGTTCATGCTGAAAAAGTCAAACTTGGCAAGCGGGTTGCTCTGCGCGTCGTTGCGGCCAGGACGCCGGGGTTTGTCGGAGCGGATCTTGCCAATGTTGTTAATGAGGCAGCTCTGCTTGCCGCCCGGGCAGGAAAAAAGGCGGTGGCAGAGAAAGATCTGGAGGAAGCAATCGATCGTGTAGTCGCCGGCCTTGAACGCAAAAGCCGGGTCCTCAATAGCAAAGAAAAGGACATCGTCGCGTATCACGAAGCCGGACATGCCGTGGTGGCCGCTTCGGTCACGAACGTCGATCCCGTGCATCGGGTTTCCATCATCCCCCGCGGCGTAGCAGCGCTGGGCTACACCCTGCAATTGCCCACCGAAGACCGGTACTTGATGACAAAGACCGAACTCCTGCATCGTTTGCAGGTGTTGCTGGGCGGCAGGGTCGCTGAGGAGATCATTTTCAACGAGGTCTCGACCGGGGCGCAAAACGACCTGGAGCGTGCCACAGCCATTGCGCGCAGTATGGTAACCGAGTATGGTATGAGTGAGAAGTTGGGGCCGCTCTCTTATGCCAGGGAAAAGCGTCCGATTTTTCTCGGTATCGACACAGGCTCGGGAAATGCCTACAGCGAAAAAATAGCCGCTGAAATTGATTTGGAGGTTCGGGAAATCGTCGAATCCGCTTACAAGACAGTCCGGACGTTACTGGTATCAAAAAAAGCCAAGCTAAGGATTCTAGCAAAATTGTTGCTGGAGAAGGAGGTTGTCGAGGGAGACGAGTTGCACGACCTGCTCAATGCAAAAAAGAACGGTCAAAGCCGGCGACTACGATCCCGGAAAACAGCCTAGCCCGTCTTAACCATCGGCAGCACAAGCCTCAAATACCGTTTGGATGTTTGAGGCTTTTTTTGTTATTTTCTGCCCTTGAAATCACAAGGACAAACAACTCGCAATGAAGTTAGGCACCACTCACCATATAGACTGCGCGCATTTTTTGCCCGGCCATGCCAAATGCGGACAGTTGCACGGGCATACCTACAAAGTAGAAGTTGTCATAACCGGGGAAAACAAGGACGGGATGGTTATTGATTTTGCTGATATGAAATCAGCAGTGGAGGAAGTCCTGCAGAAGTATGATCATAAGTCACTCAATGATTTTCTGGACTACCCGTCCGTTGAGAATATCTGTGAGATGATTCATTCCCAGTTGCAGCGCACCCTGGCTTTCCCATTTACCCTGCGGATTTGGGAAGGTGAGGGAAAGTGGGCTGAGCTTTAGGTCGACGTTTCTTTTGGTGTTACGCAACGCCTTCAGGGTGTTATCCCGCCGTTCGTAGAGCAGACCTCATGCAGTCTCTCAAGTCAGGATAAGATAGTCCCGGCAGCAAGATGCGGGACCTTCTTGCCGTTAAGGTTGCAGCACCACTTTGAGGCAGCCATCCGCTTTGTTGTCAAACATGCGATAGGCCTCCGGGCCGTGTGACAATGATGCCCGGTGCGTAATTACCCGGGTTAGGTCAAGCGTGTTTTTCTGGATGATGGGCAGCAATTTTTGCATGTAGAACCTGGCGGAACAGCGGCCGACTTTGTAAGTGATATTTTTGTCATACGCCTCTGCCGGTGTGAAGCTGAGACGGGTATCCGTGTGCACGCCCACCGTGGAGATGATTCCGCCCGGCCGCACCAGCTCGAAAGCGTTTCTTCCTGCCGCATGGCTGCCGACCACCTCGAGGACGGCATCGGCGCCCCGCCCGTCCGTCTTTTCGCGCACAAAGTCAATTACACTCTCCTCCTTAAAGTCAACCGTAGTTGCACCAAACTTACCTGCCAGGGCAAGCCGTTCCGGAATGGTATCACAGGCGAGGATTTGCTCTGCCCCCAATTCTCTGGCGGCTGCGATAGCCATAAGTCCTACCGGTCCGCAGCCGACGACGACATAGACTCCTCCCGGTTCGATCTCGGCATTCTCTGCGCAGAAGTAGCCGGTTGAAAAAATGTCGCCCAACAGCAGGGCTTCTTCCGGTCGAACGCCATCCGGGATTTCCAGCAATGTTGAGTCTGCCATCGGCACCCTGACAAACTCCGCTTGTCCGCCATGCAGGCCGTTGTTCTTTTCAATCCAGCCGAAAAGTCGACCGTGAACACAACGCGCTGTTAGTCCCTTTCTACAATAAAAACAATCACCGCAATTTGTGGTGAAAGGACTAAAGACCTCGCGGCCTTTTGTTAGGTGGCGAACCTCA
Source organism: Candidatus Zhuqueibacterota bacterium (assembly GCA_029262055.1). Lineage (GTDB taxonomy): Bacteria > Zhuqueibacterota > Zhuqueibacteria > Oceanimicrobiales > Oceanimicrobiaceae > JAJDAD01. Next base: position 57,815 of record JAJDAD010000048.1, on the reverse strand, counting down.
CTGCCAACCTCCACAATTTCCCCGACAAATTCATGCCCCATGACCGTTCCGTGGTCCAACCCCTTTTCCCGTTCATGATAGGGATGCATGTCCGAACCGCAGATTGCGCATACATCGACTTTCACGATGGCGTCGCCAGGTTCTTCGATTACCGGGTCAGGAACAGTCTCGTAAATGACCGCGGCTTTGCCGTGAAAGGTAAGTGCCTTCAAATTGTGGTCCGCTTGTTATAAAATCAGAGTCTAATTTAGGAATCGCTCCGGAAATGTCAAGCAGGAGGGTTGCCAGTTTGATACTGTGGTTCGACTCCGGTACGTGTCGTTGCCGCAACAATATGTTCAACACTTAACTTGGTGCAGAAACACTTTTTTGCCATTACTTAGCTAAGCAGATTCCAAAAACTGACTGAAAAGCGAGTTGACCATATGCTTACGAGCAAAGAGATCCCCAGAAGAAATCAGAAGTTAAGATGGGCATGCCAGCAAGACGGCTCGCCTGCCAGAGTGTCAGATGGCGGTGGCGATGTGCGAGGCGTTGGATAGTGATTGGCGACTGAAATAGGCCTTTCGCCGATATTTCAGCAAGTCACTGGCAACCCCATCATAAAAAAATCTTGCAATTCTTTCAGATTTTCAGGTAATTCTGTTGCCTGCCTGTCCATTCACAATACTGATATCATCGAACTGCACAACAATTAGCGAGGCCGACTATGAGCGGGGGTAAACTGTTCAGTCTGGGAATCGAAGAAGAGTTTCAACTCATTGATCCGGAGACTCGGGAGCTCAAGGCCCACATAGCACAAATGCTCGCAACCAAAGATCGCAAGGACGCGCTCAGGGATGTCTTGAAACAGGAGATGCACCAGTCGGTGGTTGAGACCGGTACTACTGTTTGCGCGGATATCAAGGAGGCCAAGTCGGAAATCGTCACGCTCCGTTCGCAACTGGCAGGTCTCGCCAAAGAGAATGGGTCCAGGATTGCAGCGTCCGGCACGCATCCGTTTTCGCACTGGATCGACCAGCCGATAACGGATGACCCGAGATATCATACTCTGGTTCAGGACATGCAACTGGTGGCGCGCGCCAATTTGATTTTCGGCTTGCATGTGCATGTTGGTATAGATAGTCGTGAGCGCGCCATTCATATTCTGAATGCAGCCCGCTACTTTCTGCCACATGTGCTGGCCCTTTCCACCAACTCACCATTCTGGGTTGGTCGTAACACCGGCTTCAACTCCTATCGCATCAAAGTCTTTGACCGCTTTCCAAGGACGGGTATTCCGGATCATTTTACCAGCCTCGCGGAGTACGAGAACTTTATTAAACTCCTGGTTAAGACCAATTGTATCGATAATGGTAAGAAGATCTGGTGGGATATCCGGCTCCATCCGCACTTTGATACGCTGGAATTTCGTATCTGCGATGTGCCACTGCGAGTAGATGAAACCATCGCCATAGCCGCGCTGTTTCAGGCAATCGTGGCAAAACTGTACAAGTTGATCAATCAGAACCTCGGCTTTCGGCTGTATCGCCGTGTGCTGATAATGGAGAATCGCTGGCGCGCCAGCCGCTATGGTATTCACGGGAAACTGATCGACTTTGGCAAGAGCGAGGAGGTTGAAATCAAACAACTCCTGCAAGAGCTGCTCGAATTTGTAGATGACGTTGTGGATGACTTGGGATCGCGTGCCGAGATCAATTATGTAAACGAGATCATCAAGATGGGAACCGGTGCCGATCGCCAGTTAAAAGTCTGGGAAGATACGAAAGACTTTCGCAAGGTGGTGGATTTTATCATCGACGAGACCCATTTGGGGCTGCGTGACTAACTCACTAAAACGCTCAGCCGTCACCTGGAGATTCGAACACGACTCGAAATGGACTTTAGCAAAATAGAGATAGATTCCAGCTTGCGCGCTGGCGCGTTCAACGCGATTCATACCTGCTTGAAACTGCAACCTGAAGAGACCATCACCATCATTACTGACCGGGAAGCATGCGAAATCGCTGCTGCCCTGAAGGATGAAGCCGACCAGGTAGGAAGTCCTGTGCATGTATTCGTTTTGGAGGACTTCGCGCCCCGGCCTGTCGCGGACATGCCGGGCATAATCCTTGAGTTTCTGGAGAGGTCTCAGGTCAGCATCTATGCGGCCTCCGCGGAGCCGGGAGAGCTCCGCATCCGAATGCAGATGGTCGAGGTCATCAACCGCAGAAAGATCCGGCACGGGCACATGGTCAATATTAGCAAGAAGATCATGCTGCAGGGAATGCTGGCTGATTTTAATCAAATTGATGCTTTGGGCAAGCGTCTGTTGGCTGGAATTCGCGAGGCCACCAAGCTGAGGGCAAAGACCGCTGCCGGCACCGATATCCACGTTGAGTTTTCGCCGGAATTGCGCTGGCTGAATACCAGCGGCATCATTAGCCCGGACAAATGGGGCAATCTGCCCGGCGGCGAGATTTTCACTTCGCCCCACAATATCAACGGACTTTTCGTGGTGGACGGAGTCGTCGGCAACTACCTGTGCAAGAAGTACGGCGACCTGAAGAAGACGCCCCTGTCCATCGAGATTGAAAATACCCGCATCAGAAAAATGTCGTGTGAAAACAAAAGCCTTCTGCACGAGTTTGAACAATATGTCAACACCGACGAAAACAGTAACCGTGTGGGTGAGTTCGCCATCGGTACCAACCTCGCGGCCACGGAGATCATCGGAAATATCCTGCAGGATGAAAAGATGCCGGGCATCCACATCGCCTTCGGACACCCGTACAGTGAGCATACCGGCCAGGACTGGACGTCCACCACGCACATCGACTGCGTGGGACGGGATTTCAATATCTGGGTCGAGGATAAGGCCATCATGCATGATGGACGATTCATCGCTGAGCTTCTGCCCGTCTGAGGCTGCCATTCCGGCTTCCCCATAACTTGCCTGGCATCTTAGCTACGCAAGGCCATTCCCTTATTCCGCAAGTGGGCAGTGCAGTCAGACGTCCCGGGTGAGCTTGCGTGTATTGCTGCCGTATGTACTTACTAAACTTTGGATTTACAATTACTAATCGGAGCCGATTTTAGATTGACTCATACAGGTTAGATCGATATATTTTGAGTTGTATGTGCCAGTCCAATTTAGAAAATGACTGAGAAAGCCGGCCGTATTCCAATGACATACACGCTTCAATAAACAGTCGACCCTGCAATGAAAGTCAGACTATTCGAAAAGTCGATCGACCTGAGACCGGGTGAGCTCAAACGAGTGGCCATCATGTCCGCCTACATTTTTGTGGTGGTCGCTTCGTACAATGTCCTCAAACCGATGACCAGGTCTTTGTTCGTGTCAAATCTGGGCCTGGAGCAGTTACCGGTTCTTTATATGGTGCTGGCGCTGGTCGCAGGCGTGTTTGTGGCTCTGTACCTGCGGATTTCGCGCAGGCTTAAGCTGGATTTACTGATCAAGTCCAGCACCCTCTTTTTGATTGCCACCTTACTTGGCCAGCGCTGGCTGCTCTCTCTACAGATTGACTCCCCTGTCCTCTATTATGTCTTGTTTATCTGGGCCAGTATTTACGGCGTTTTGACGACGACGCAGTTCTGGCTCTTGACCAACTACGTCTTCAATGTGCGTGAGGCGAAGAGAATCTTCCCCATCCTGACCGCTAGCGGTTTGCTTGGCGGGATTCTGGGTGGTTACTGCACGCGCATACTTGTCACAGTCCTGGGCGGCACTTCAAATCTGGCATTTTTCTGTGTTGGATTGCTGTCGGTCGCTTTTGTACTGATTGATCAGGCCTGGAAAAATCGTGATATCTCTCTGGAGACTGCCCGGCGCGGTCAGGCCTCTCAGGACGCATCCCGCAGCGTAGGCTTGTCTGGCGACATGTTTGCCTCGATCAGGGGTTCAAGGCACGTTCTCTGCCTGGTGGCAATTGTCGCCCTCACCTACATGGCTGTACAAATTGCCGATTTTCAATTTATCGCCTTCGCATCCCGACAGATGTCTGACACCGACTCACTGACCGGGTTCCTGGGCTTCTGGCTTTCGAACCTCAGTATCGCAGCTCTGTTGTTTCAAGTGGTTTTTGCCAATACAATCTTGCAGCGTTTCGGTGTCGGCATGACAATTTTGTTTTTACCCGTGGCTTTGGCGCTATCTTCGACATGGGTTTTCCTCGGATTCGGCTTGACCTCCATTTTGGCATTAAAGGTCGGTGACGGCGCCTTTCGTCACTCGATTAATAAGGTCGGAATCGAACTCTTGTTTCTGCCGGTGCCTACGGAGCTCAAAAGGAAGGCAAAGGGATTTATCGATATGTTTGTGGATCGCTTTGCGCGCGGGCTGGCGGGGTTGGTGCTTCTGGTTTTCTACACCGGGCTTGGGTTTACAATTTCTGAGATTAGTCTTCTAGTACTCGGAATCACAATAGTCTGGATCGGGTTAGCCATCGTAATCAACAAAGAATATGTTAACTCGTTCAGGCTGGCGATTGCCAAACGCCGGATCGACTACGATGAGATTCCGGTTAGCATTAAAGATGAAGCCACGATCAATTCCCTCCTATTGTCACTGGCAAGTCGTAACGAACGACAGGTAGTTTACGCACTAAGAATCCTGACATCGGTGCAGGGTGTTGATCTGAAGCCGCCCCTCGAACCGTTGCTCCGGCATAAATCCGCCAACGTTCGCTACCACACGTTGCAGGCGGTTTACGCCCACAAGCTCAAGGGCCTTTTGCCGTCCGTGCAACCCCTGATTAGGGATGAAAACACGGATGTGCGCCGCGAGGCGGTTAGCTTTTATGTGGAGTTTTCCGAGCAGGCCCCAGAAACTCTCATCAGGAAAGGACTGGCAGCGGACGACCGGCATTTGCGCGGAGGCACCCTGCAATATGTGGCCAGCCAGCCGCATCTGGCAAAGCACTATATAACCCCTGAAGTCCTTGAAACGTTTTTGCAGGGCGACTGTTCGAGCCGCACCGAAGCAGCACAGGCCCTGGGCCATCCCGGAATCAGCAACGCGAAAGCCTATCTCCGCCAACTACTGCAAGACCCCGATCAGACTGTACGGCAAACCGCTGTTGCAAGTATCGGACAAATTCACGCCGCGGAGTTTCTGCCTGATCTGGTGGAGAGTCTGGCTGACCGGTCATTGCGAAAAGCCGCCAGAGCTGCGTTGGCCAACCTTGGTGAAGAAATCCTGCCCGAGCTGGTCGCCACCCTGTCTGACCAGAAGGTTGCGCCGGCAGTGCGCATGGAAATCCCCAGGAGCCTGGCCTTGCTCGGGACTCAGGAATCCGTCGAAGCTTTGCTTGAGAAGCTGGATGGTGCCGATGACACACTCCGGTACAGAATCATCAAGGCGCTTAACAGGCTGAGGACCAACTATTCCGACCTGAAATTTGATACGCGCGTTGACCGGGTCTTGCTGGAAGAGACAAAAATGTATTACCAGACCCTGGCCTATTTTCATCTGGCGGAGTCCACCAATAGCCAGCAGGAAAGGGACGGCCGAAACCTTTTGCAGAGATCGTTGCAAGAGCGCCTGGACGATCATCTGGAGCGCATTTTTCGACTTCTTGGGCTGCGCTATCCGCCAAAAGACATCTATAATGCCTTTGCCGCTACTACCAGTGCCACTCGTTCAGTCCGCGTGAACGCAGTTGAATTTCTGGACAATACCCTCTCTAAGGACCACAAGTCTCTACTCCTGCCTGTGGTTGATGATCTGCCAATCGACCAGGTGTTGCAGAAAGCTGACGGGTTAATCGACGTAAATGTCAGGACACAGAAGGATCTGATTCTGGATCTGCTGAAAGGGAATGACTCCTGGTTACAGGCATGTGCGTTGTATCAGACCTGGGTGTGTGGTTTAACCGAAGAACTTCGCGACGAAGTCGTTGCGGCGCAGCAAGCAAAGGACGCCATTGTCCGGGAGACAGCTGGGCTGGTTCTTGAAAGATCTGCCAATCAAGCGGATGAGGCTTGACCCCGCCAAGCTCCTGTCATTTTCGTCTTTTTTGCATATCGGCAATTGGCCCAACGAAATCAGTGGAGTATTGCTCCGGTTCCATGGGCAGAGCGATCAACAAGATCATTATTGAATTGATTTTGGTCTTTCTTCTTTGCAATTTACGGTTTGACAGTCTCAGGCTGGCGCCGGCAAAGTGTAAACCCGGGAACGAGGAAGATTCAAGACAACGATGTATTCGGTAATCGAAAAGGTAATTTTTCTACAGGACATTGACGTCTTCAAGGAAGTACGGATTGAAGACTTGACCCACTTGGCTGTGATTGCAGAGGAAGTCAGGTTCCTGTCCGGCGCGACTTTGTATGAAACTAATGACTCAGCCGACTCCCTGTTTTTGGTTATTCAGGGCAAAATTCGCCTGCACCGTGACGATCAGGAAATCGGTGTCGTCGGCAACAGGGAAGCGATGGGCACCTGGGCACTATTCGATAATCAGCCCAGGGTCGCCACAGCCACTGCGCTGGAAGAAACTGAAGTCTTGAGAATAACTAAAGAAGATTTTTATGACCTGCTGTCTGACCACGTTAGAATCGCGGAGGCTGTGCTGCGATCCCTGTCCCGCCGCCTGCGCTCTCTTACTGAACTGGTCAAACCAGGTCTATAATTAATCTAATCTATGAACCTCCCAATAGTCTCTCCTTGGAGCACGCTCTATGTCCGATAAAGAAACCGACAACTCCGTCGAAAAGATTCTGATCCTCGACGATGAAGAAATGGTGACCACCAGTCTGAGTTCATTCCTGGAGCTTGAAACCGAGTACGATATCATCACCTTCACCAGGGGCTCGGAAGCACTCGAACATATCAGGAACAACTCCATCGACCTGGTTATCTCTGATTATCTGATGCCGGATATGGATGGTATCACGTTTCTGGCCAAGGTCAAAGAGATCGATCCCAAAATCACACGGATTATCCTCACCGGCTACGCGGACAAGGAGAACGCAATCAAGGCGATAAACGACGTCGGTCTATTCCAATACATCGAAAAGCCCTGGGACAACGACGACCTTCGTATTGTCATCCGCAACGGGCTGGAAAAACAAAAACTGATGCGTGAGCTTGACAGGAAGGTTGGCGAGATTCAGAAGGCATATGGCGACCTGCATGGATTGCACCGGGAAATCCTGAAAGCATTTGCCTGAGAAAAGCGATCCATGAGTGACCACTCAAACATAACCCATGCCCAGCTAATTACCCTGTATGAGGTGAGCGGGAAGATCAATTCCCAGCTCAATCTCCAGAAGCTTCTCGATGAAATAATGGATCTGGCCATCAAGCTTCTCGAGGCTGAAAAAGGTGTACTCTTGCTTCGCGAGCGAGGATCCGAGGAACTCACCGTTCAGGTTGCACGAAGCATCGAAAAGAACAGTATCCCCGAGGTGGTCGCCCTCAGTCGAAGTATCATCAACAAGGTCAAATCTGAAGGAAAACCCGTCCTTCTGCAAAAGGTGCCGGACATGCATGGCGCTGACGCAAGCAGTAGCCTCATCCGTCATAGAATCAAGTCGGTGATTTGCGTGCCACTCAAAACCAGGGAGCATCTGATCGGCACCATTTATCTTGATACTACGGATTCCGGGCACTTCTTCAAGGAGGAAGATCTGGCCTTTCTCGAGGGCTTTGCAAACCTGGCAGGGGTTGCGATCGAGAATGCCAGAACCTACAAAAAGCTGGAGAACCTAAACACCAACCTGGAGTCGCTGGTCGAAGAAAGAGCCGTGGAGGTTCAGGACAAGCATCGTGAGCTGCAGAAAGCCTATGACGAGCTGCAAACAACGCAACTGCAACTCTTGCGGTCTGAGAAAATGGCATCCCTCGGGATGCTGGTCGCTGGCGTCGCGCATGAGATCAACACCCCTCTGGGTTCTATCAGCAGCAACACGGACACATTCTTGCGGTGTTTTAGGCGGCTGAAAGAAGCGGCCGGCAAGCCGGCACCGGACACATTGGCCAGACAGAAGACCGTTGACATGCTCGACAAACTGGCCCGGGTCAATGAAACCGCTTGTGACCGCATTTGCAATATTGTAAAATCACTGCGCAATTTCGCCAGGCTGGACGAGGAGGATATCAAGACGGTCGACCTGCATGAGGGCATTGACAGTACACTTACTCTGACCGCCCACCTGAGCCGGAACCGCATCAAGGTCAATAAGAAGTATGGCGACCTTCCCAAGATCACCTGCTACGCCAATCAGATAAACCAGGTGTTTATGAACCTCCTGGTCAATGCCTGCCAGGCAATCAGGAACAAAGGGGAGATCACAATTGCTACCAGTTTCACAGATGGCAAAATATGTGTCGCGGTGAGCGATACCGGGGCTGGTATCGAGTCTGCAGCCCTGGAAAAAGTCTTCGACCCGGGTTTCACCACCAAAGGGGTTGGCGTTGGCACGGGGCTCGGGTTATCAATTACCTACAAAATAGTTGAGGAACATGGCGGCGAAATCAAAGTGGAGAGCGTGCGGGGCCAGGGAACGACTTTTTCCGTCTATTTACCGATCGCAAGATCAGGTATGCATGGCTCGGATTCTATCCGGCCTTGACCACCACGATTGTTTGATCGTCATGCTGCAGTGAATCCCTGACGAAACTCCTGACTTCCGCCAGAACACGCTCACGGATTTCGTGGGCACCATCCGCACAACTCAGTTTGAGAAGCTCCGCAAGCCTCTCCTCCCCAAACTCGTTCCCGTAGGCTGTTTGCGCCTCGGTTATCCCATCCGTGACAAAGAGAAAGATGTCTCCGGCGGCATAAGATATGGTCTTTTCTTCAAGGTGATTGACAAAAATATCCGCACCGTCCAGGCCCAGGCCGAGCCCGGGTGGCGTCAAGAGCTTCACTGAGTCAGTCATGGCGTCATAGTGGAAAAGCGGTAGGTGACCGGCCCGGGCCAACACCAGGTTGCGGCGCGATGTGTCGAACTGTGCGCCCAGAGCCGTTATGAACGATTTCTTTTCCAAATCCTGGCAGAGCAGGTGGTTTGCCCTGACAAACAGTTCCTTGGGTGAAAGATCAAAAGCATGCAAAGAGCGAATGATTCCCTGGGCCTTGGACATATACAGGGCAGCGGAGGTCCCTTTGCCACTCACATCCCCAACGATTACGGTTAGGCCCGGTCTGGTCCCATTCAGGTAGTCAAAGTAATCCCCGCCTACTTCGGCGGCGGGAATCGAGATCCCGGAGATGTCCAGACCGCTGACCTGTGGCGTCTTTTGCGGGAGCGACGCCATTTGAATCCGGCGTGCGATGTCCAATTCGTGCTTCAGGCGTTCCTGCTCGGTTAATTCTTCATGCAGGAAGGCATTCTCTATCGCGATGGAAGCCTGTTGCGCCGTCGCGGAAAGAAATGTCAGGTCGTCGAGGTGCAAAGGGGACTCAGATAGTTTTTCTCCGATTAAGAAGGTTCCGACCAGCTTATCTTTGAACCGAATAGGTAGAATATGCCGAAAACCATTTTGCCGAAAGTCTTCCTTGAGGCCGTAAGGCAGGTTTTCAATGCTAAACCTCGACTCCGTGCGATAACGATTCAGTTCTGCGATAAGCTGTCCGCCCTCCTGCGAGCAGAGTCGGTCCCAGCTGTCTATCTGGACGCCGTATGCTTCGTGGCAGCAACAGACTCTTTGATCTCTAAAAAACAGGATGCCGATGTTCTTTAGCTGCATCAACCGGGCAAGTTTCTCTATGATGCCGCGCGCCAGCTCGACCATCCCAAGCTTCGTGGCCATTATTTCAGCCAACTCTGCGGTTGCGCTGCCCATATCGAATTGGCGTCGATTGAATACACGATTGATACTGCGTTGTCCGGCTTTCGCAACGCGCCAGGAAAGAAACGTCATCCCCAGAGCCAAGAGAATCATGATGAGTTTTTCCCAGAAGTCATGTGTCGCCGGATCAGGTGGTGTGTCGATGACCACAAATGATTTGCCGGTGAAGCTGATATTGGGAATCTCCAGGGAAAAGTCAGGTAGGAGCAGGATAGATTTTGCGAGCACTATACCAAGAAAAGACAGCCAGATAGTAGAGACCACAATGTATTGAATGTTACGGCGGATGTGTAAATCAATACCCAAAAGCTGGTAGCGACCAATGAGGTAAAGATACGCAAGCGGAATGATGGTCAGAGGGATGCCGGCATATCCTTGTTGTCGGAAATCGCCGCTGCGGACCGCGAGGTATACGACCAGGGCCGACGCCAGGAATGCCCCCAATGTGGTGAAGGAGATGGTTCTACGGATTTTTCTGTCTTCTTTGGTCCCATCTGCCCTGCAAAGATAGTAGGAGACAGCTTTATAAAGGAGCATTAAGATTATCATGCTCCAAAAACCAGCCTGGGCCAAACCCAGGCTTTGCCACGGACCCAACACAAAAACGAAAAAATAGGCCGAAAAGAGTGCGGCCACGAGATATGCGGATCGTGCGGCCCAGGGCCTGCTGGTCAGACGCCTCCTCTGGTCCGGAAAATACAGCGCGCTGTCAAGCGAAAACGCCAGAGCAAATGGCGTCGAGAGGAGCAGCGTGGCTGTGCGCAGCGTGGCAAAGGCGTCAAGCGAACGGTCTTGCAGCATGGAGGTAGCCATAAAGAAGAACCCGAACAGCAGAAACCCCATCCCCAGTCTTTTCGCTGCTGCGTTGCCGAGATTCTTGACCCCAAGAAAAGCGCCCGCGCCCCAAAATATTAACCCGGATAAGAACATGCTGAATTCAGAGAACCTGAGTCCAAGGCGCGCCAGGTTGACGGCCAGTTGAATGTTTTGGTCATCTCGGATAATGTCGTAAGAGGTGGTCTTGCCACTCTCCGCACGTTGCAGAATAACAGTGGCTTCTATAGCATCCGCGAAATGTCGACCGTTTATTGCAACGATTAAATCCCCAACCTGCATGCCCGCACGTTCTGACGCCCCCTCAGGCTCAATCTGGTAAACATAGGCGGCTTGTGGTATCTGACGGGCAAAATCGTCCGGGAGCGCTTGCCGGTCGACGGTGACCTGGAATGAACTATTCGAGGATGTTCTGAACACTTCGAGCTTGACCAGGGCGTTCGGAGACAATTGGGCCAGATGTTCGGTTACTTCTACGGATGTCTGAAGGCGTCGGCCCTGGACGGATACCAGGAAATCGCCAACCTGGATTGAATCGGGCATGATGCCAGGGTGGCTGGAGTCCGGTTCACTTGTAACGGGAATGTTCTTGGAAATGTAGAGCCTGGAGGGCGCATCGCGAAACAGGTTTTCATCGGTGGTACTGGTGACATTGCGGCCGAGGTTGAATAGCGCCACACTGAGAAGATAGAGAGCAAGGATATTGATGAGGAGCTTATAGAATCTCGCTTTGTCCATTCGTGGATTCCTTGGGATCTGTCGTTACGCCACAAACGATCTACTTAGAATTAGTGGGAAATAATGTAGCCGTTCGCCGGATGCAATGCAACATCAAAAAGCCGGGCCTTCGAGCTCGAAAGCGTCTGCCGAGCTGAAGATACTTTGGGTTGAGGCCGACATGCATCAAGGGTGGGAGTGCGTATTCAGTTTCAGGTAGTGTGGAAGAGACCGTGGCCACGCATTTTCCTGGCCGGACAGAGAATATCCTGGGGACGGTCCGAGCGGGCCGTAGAGAAGGGCTACACTATCAAATCGACAATGCTTGCATTGGCTGTGCTTTGTGCCGTCCGTCCGTCGCTGCCGTAGGTTTGTGTTTGCTCTTTCTTCTGTTGAGCCAGTTCCTGCCTGGCCTCGAGTTCCAGTTGCTGAGCCTGGGCCGCGACTTTTCTGTCCTGGCCTGATGGCTCCTTTGGGGCGAGGGCGGCCCGTTGAATGACCTGGGCTTTCTTGATGGTTGCTTCGGGATCACCGGGGACTTTGGAAGTGTCAATCTTTACCTCACCACCCACGGCATACTTGCGTCCGTCCGGCCCGGTTTCTAGCTCAAATGTCGGTCCGCCGCTGGCAAATTGGCCGGCTGCGGCTTTATGCGCAGCTTCGTGGCGCCGTACTTCGGCATCTATTTTTTTCAGCTCCCGGACCTTTTGCTCTTCTTCGGGCGTTAGTTCACCCGGCCGGGTAGAGCTTGCGGTTTCGTCTGAATGCCCGTGCTGCTGGACACCAGCGCCAGCTGCAGAGAACGGAAAAGTAGAACTTATTTCCATCGATATTGCTCCATCATGACAAGCCGACCGGAACTGCCAAAGCGTAAGCTCCTCTCAATCATCGGCTAGTGTCGGTCCCGAATGTGCCTAATGTCATCAGAGTGTTAGCCGGTGATTTGGGGGCGAAAGGAATGCTTAACAGTCCCGGTCCGCAATTGTCAATTCCTTTTGCTATGGACCGAACAAGTGAATGTTCGAAACCTTGCTGCCTCGCTTATTTCATTCTTGCAATAGTATCGAACTTCCGTTAATAAACTTTAACGTAGCTTTGGCCATATGTGGCGAGCGGCATTTGAAGTTTCTGCAACATATCCGAATGATGTAAAGAAATTGTACTCATCTTGCCAGGTTTGCCAGTAGAGTCAAAATAGTAGACCGTTACAACTGGCTCTTAATTCTGCACCTACATACAGCTTTGAAACAACATGTACGCCAATCGCGATCACCAAGCCTCCGGGGAGAAACAAAGGATTTGTTGGCGCCCGGCTACCCGTTACTGCTACAATTAGTGTACGGTTGCGAATGTAGAGATTAGGACGCGGATCCTGATCTTTACGGCGAAGGAGTGAAGTCGTTAGTTCCCGCCTGCTTCACTTCCTGAATGGTGATTCACAAATTCAGTGGATGAATGTCATGCTTATCTCCAAAGCCCCCATCACAGTCTTAGTACTTCTGTCGCTTTTGTGTTGGGCGACAGGCACACCGCTAGCTGCTATCTCTGAACCGCCCGTGGCGCAAGAAGGCCTTCTGGACTTATCCGGATGGGATTTTGCCGATGGCCATGTGAGGCTATCGGGAGAGTTTGAGTTTTACTGGCTGGAACACTACGGCCCACAGGATTTTGCATCTGGATACACCCCGCGTCCTGACGCGTATTTGACCGTGCCCGCAGCCTGGAACTGTACTGAAACCATAAACCCAATATTCCCACCGGATGGGTATGCTACTTATCGATTGACCGTTTTCTTGAGGGATAGTGTTTCCGGTTTGGCATTGAAGTTTACTGATATGGCTAGCGCCTACAAAGTGTTTGTGAACGGGAAAGAGGCGCTCGCAGTGGGAAAGGCCGGCAAGACCAAGGCTACGACTGAACCTCGATATTCCCCGCAAGTCCTGGACCTTGAACCGTTGCCGTCTAAGGTGGAGATAATAGTCCATGTTTCAAATTTTCACCAGGCGTTTGCAGGAATCAGGGAACCCATCGAGTTGGGCCGCCAAAGCGATTTGCACGATCTGCGCGAACGCAAAGTAGTATTCGACCTGGTGCTGGTTGGTTGCATCCTTGTCATGGGAATCTACCAGGTTGGTTTTTTCATGCTGCGCCGGAGAGATAGGTTTTCCCTCTATTTCACGTTTTTCTGCATCCTGGTGGCTTTGCGCACCCTGACTACCGCGGAAGTCTACCTGCTCAGCCTCTTCCCGGCATTGCCATGGGAAGCCCTGATGAAGATCGTGTACCTGTCGTTCTATCTCGCCGTGCCGACGTTTTCTATGCTGCTCTACTATCTTTTTCCTGAAGAATCGAATCTTTTTGTACTCAAGAGCATCGGGACAATCGGAATCGCAACTGCACTATTTGTGGTTCTCACGCCGGCCAGAGTGTATTCTGAGACTGTTATTGCATATCAAATCTACACGATACTGTGTCTTTGCTACGGACTCTATGTTCTGCTCCTGGGTATCGTGCGGAAGCGGGAGGGCGCCGTGCTGTTTTTGGTGGGGTTTCTCGCGCTATTTGCCGCCATCGTCAATGACATTCTGTTTTTTAACAAGCTCATTGCAACCGGCTATGTTTTGCACCTGGGGTTCATGTTTTTCATGTTCACCCAGGCGTTCATTCTCTACTATCGCTTTGCCCAGGCCTTTAGAACTGTCGCCGTGCAGAAAGAGGAACTGGCATTAACCAGCGAAAAATACCGGACGGAACTTGCGGAACGAAAGCGTACGCAAAAAAGAAATACGCAACTGCGAGAGCGATTGGAGGAGGCAGCCAGGATGGAGACGTTGGGCCGGCTGGCCAGTACAGTGGCACATGACCTCAATAACATTTTGTCATGCGCGGTGACTTATCCTGACTATCTTCTCAATCGGCGTGAAACTTCTGACGGCATGCGCACGCCCCTGCAAACCATACGGGATTCCGGTCTGCGGGCCTCTGCAGTGGTGCAGGACCTGTTGCTGCTGTCCGGAAGAGGAATGGGAGATGCCCAGCCGCTCAATCTGAATCAGATGATTGAGGCCTACCTGAAATCAACGGAGTATCATGAATTGCAAGCTGCTCATCCTAACATAGTAATCGAGTCTATGCTGGACGCATGGTTAGGCAATATCAAGGGCTCTCAGATTCATTTGGCCAGGGTCGTGATGAACCTCATGTGCAACGCTGCGGAGGCGCAACCGGACGGAGGCCGTATCCTCATTTCCACCAACAAAGTACGGATCGATGCTGTGATGCATGCCTATGAAGATGTTCCGCCGGGCGAGTATGCCGTACTGCAAGTTGATGACAGCGGACTGGGCATCGCCGACGAGAATCTCCGAAAAATATTCCAGCCCTTTTACACGAGGAAAGTGATGGGACGAGGCGGGACGGGGCTGGGTATGGTGGTGGTCTGGGGCACCGTACACGACCATAAAGGGTTTATCGATGTCAAGAGCATGGTCGGAGTCGGGACCACAGTCTCTTTGTATTTCCCAACGACTACTGAGGAAATTCCTGCCCCGGCCTATAAGCGGCCACTTGATTCTTACAGGGGACACAACGAAACTATCTTCGTCGTGGACGATAGAAAAGAACAGCGGGAAATCGCTTCAAAGGTTCTTACCGACCTTGGCTACCAGGTCAAGACTTTTTCCAGTGGCGAGGAGGCAGTGGATGATTTGAGTGCCGGCCAGGTAGATTTGGTGATGTTGGACATGATGATGGAAAACGGTATTGACGGTCTCGAAACCTACAGAAGAATTCTGCAACGCCAACCACATACGAAAGCCATCGTATCCAGTGGGCTCTCGGAAACCGAAGAAGTCAAACTGGTCCGTGAACTGGGGGCCGGTGCTTATCTACAAAAACCCTACACTCTCGAAGAGATCGGTCTGGCGGTCCGAACAGAGCTCGACAAGTAGGCCCTCCTCCGTCGGGCCGCATTTTTCTACCCTACTCTGTCTTCGCTGCACCGGGGCACTTGCTATTCTATGTGTGAATACTCATATTGCGCGATAAACTTTATCGGGTATTTCACGGAGTATTTGCATTGAGTACGGCTACAGATGTCCTCATCATCGGCGGCGGAATTATCGGCTGTGCTATCGCAGAACGGCTTGCGGACGCGGGCCTCAAGGTGACTGTTGTTGAAAAAGGTCAACCGGGCAAGGAGGCCTCTTGGGCTGCCGCCGGCATGCTGGCGCCGTACGCGGAAGTGGTTCATCACGTTTCACCGGTTTTGGCTGCTCTTTTTGAAGAAAGCCACAAGCTCTACGCTGAGTGGGTCGCGCGTCTCCAGCAGGACTCGGGACAAGAGATCGGCTACCAAACCGGAGGTAGCCTTATGGTTGCGGCGGATTTTCAAGAGGCTGAGATCCTTGCCGGCCTGTTGGACCGTATGCAGCTTGCCGATAAGCCCATCCAGGATCTGTCGTCCGGGGAGCTTAAGAAACTACAGCCGGGTTTGGCCGATTGTGTCCAGTCGGGATTGTTTTTTCCGCGCGATAGCTACGTGAACAACCGGGAGTTGATGCAGGCCCTGGTGACCTCCGCAACCGTGAAGGGTGTGACGTTTCTTGCGAACACAAAAGTCCTCAATGTCGAGACCGCCGGCAGCCGCGCTACAGGAGTCAAGACCACTGGCGGAGGGATCGCAGCGGATCGCGTGGTCATTGCAGCGGGGTGCTGGTCTCCACAGATCGACCTCGATTTGACGATTCCGGTCAGGCCCGTACGCGGGCAAATTGTGCATCTGCACGTTGAGAAACAATTCCTGCGGCGCCTGGTTCATTCCACCGGCTGTTACATTGTCCCGTGGCCCGATGGCAGAACCCTTGTGGGTAGCACGCTGGAGAATGTCGGGTACAACCGGGAAACGAGCGCCGCCGGTATTCAGCAGTTGCTGGCTGCCGCCATTGCAACCGTCCCGGCTTTGGGCGCAGCCTCCGTGCGGCAGACCTGGGCGGGTTTGCGTCCCGACACCAGTGACAATCTACCCATCCTGGGTTCGACGCCTTATGATAATCTGTTCGTTGCCACGGGTCACTTCCGGAATGGCATTCTGCTTGCACCGATCACGGCGAAGTTGATTTCCGAGCTTATTCTGACGGGGAACTCCCCGGGCATGTTGCATCCGTTCCGCTTGGCGAGGTTTGACTAGGCCCCCGGGTGCTTTATCGCCCTTATCCTTTCACAGATGATGCTGAAACTAATCTTTATCATGTTACGTTAGAGCTTACGTAATATATATTATATAGTGATGCGAAAATGATTCGTTCAACCGAACTCGCATTGGGCAGTCGTCTGAAATTGCTCAGCGACTCTCTGTTCAATATGGGAGATTTGATCTACCGGGAGAGACAGATCCCGTTTCAGGCCAGGTGGTTTCCAATTGTTTATGTTCTATTTCAAAAAGGTCCAAAGTCCGTCACGGATTTGGCCAAAGAACTAGGTGTGACGCACTCAGCCATTAGCCAGATGGCGAAGAAGATCATCGAGGAGGGAATTGTTGAGAGTCGGCAGGACCCGGGCGATGACCGCCGCAAGCTGCTTGTTCTGAGCACGAAAGGCCACAAGCTCTGCGACGAAATGGAGCCGATCTGGAATGACATTTTGCAGTCCGTGCGGGAAGTCATTGTCAGAGCGGGCGTCGATCTGATGAGCGCCTTAGCGGGTTTCGAGCGCGAGCTGAAAAAGACCAGCCTCGATACATTGGTTCGAAAACGTATTCTGGCGCGCGAGGCCGACTCAGTTGAAATCATCGAATACGAGGAAATCTATCGCGCGGATTTTAAGCGACTCAACTTCGAATGGCTCGAAAAGTATTTTTACGTCGAAGAAATAGACAATGAAATCCTGTCCGACCCGGAAAGACATATCCTGGCAAACGGCGGCTGCATTTTCTTTGCACGATTTCAGGGTGAGATCATCGGAACCTCTGCTTTGATTAAACAAGGAGAGATGTTTGAGCTAGCCAAGATGTCGGTCACAGAAAAATACAAGGGGCTGCATATTGGGGAGAAGCTTGCGTTGGCGGCAGTTGAGAAAGCCCGCTCCCTGGCTCAGAAAAGAATCTTCCTCGAAACCAACAGCCGCTTGCTTCCCGCCTTGAATCTCTATAAGAAGATCGGCTTCAGGCACGCGCCTTATCCTTCAGGACAGTCCGAACACTACCAGCGCTCGGATGTTTATATGGTGCTGGAGCTGGTCTGATATGGCGGTTACCAAAACGCGACCACCGATGTCCGAACTATTGGCGGGCATGCGCAACACCACGCCGTTGGTCATCGGCGCGATTCCATTTGGTGTTATTTTTGGAACGCTCGCCACTGTAAACGGGCTTTCTTTTCAAGCAACAATAGCGATGTCCGTGTTCGTCTATGCAGGATCCGCGCAGTTTATTGCCCTCGGTCTGCTGGCAGGTGCCACCGCCTGGCCCATAATTGTCGCAACGACATTTGTGGTAAATCTACGCCATTTACTTTATGCGGCAACCCTGGTCCCACATGTTAAGAACTGGAGTCATTTGATTCGACCCCCGTTCGCTTTTTGGTTGACCGACGAGACGTTTGCCGTTGTCATGAATCGTTGGAGCGAGCAAAAGAAACCGATCACGACCTGGTATTATTTTGGCTCCGCGTTTACGATGTATTTGAATTGGCAACTTTGTACTTTCATCGGCCTGACCGCCGGCCGCTCTTTTCCAAACATCGCCGGCTGGGGGCTTGATTTTGCGATGCCGGTAACGTTTATTGGCATGTTGATGCCATACCTGAAAAGTCGAGTCATGTGGTGGGTTGTTCTGATTTCAGGTGGGGTTTCCGTGTTGGCCTATGCGCTGCCGCACAAGCTGGGCCTGATGTTGGCTGCTGCCTGTGGAATCGCAGTTGGCGTATTGTTCGAGATTCTTGTGACGCGCAAGGGGACGCGATGAACGAAGTCTATCTTATTGCCGGCATGGCAGTGGTCACATATCTTATCCGCTACCCGCTTTTTGCGGTGGCGGAACAGATCGCGTTTCCTGATTTCCTGTCACGAGCATTGCAATATGTACCGCCGGCAGTTCTCGCAGCAATTATTTTTCCTTCCACCCTGATGCCGGAGGGAACGTTGCAATTGAACTACTCCAACCCGTGGCTATTGGGCGGTCTGGTGGCGGCGTTGGTGGCCTGGCGCAGCCGGAATCTGCTCGTGACCATTGTTGCCGGCATGATAGCCTTTGGCGTCTGTAAGTGGTTTTTAGAAGCCTGAACTAGCCTGGATAATTCATGAATCAGCGTATTGTGCCCAAATCTAAAAACCACAGCCATTCAGGAGGAATCCTTTTTCAACAGGTCCGGTAGCTATCAACCGGCACAGGTTTTACCAAAAAAGATCCTTCCAGGATGACAAGAAAGGTAGTTTATGAATAGAGCAGGCTAGATGACTCAAGGGAGTTCAGCATACCATGTTTAAAAAAATACAGCAGGCGCAAGCCCGTTTAAAGGGCTACGCGAATAAGACTCCTGTCATGACTTCGACGACACTCAACCGGATCGTCGGTGCCGAGATATTCTTGAAGTGTGAGAACTTTCAACGGGTGGGCGCCTTCAAGTTCCGCGGTGCGTTCAATGCCATTTCGCAATTGAGCGACGAGGAGAAAAACCGCGGCGTTCTGACTTATTCCTCCGGCAACCACGCCCAGGCCATCGCTTTGGCCGGCAAACTGTTGGGCGTTGCGACGACGGTGATTATGCCTGACAACGCACCGCGGACCAAACGTCTGGCCACCGAAGGGTATGGTGCGAGGGTAATCGAGTATGATCCTTCTGAGACAACCCGTGAAACATTGGCGGTCGACCTGCAGCAAACGAGCAAACTTGCCCTCATTCCCCCTTACGATCATGAAGATGTGATTGCCGGCCAGGGCACGGCGGCGCTGGAGTTGCTCGAGGCGACGCAAGGGCTGGATTTTCTCCTCGTGCCTTGTGGCGGCGGCGGACTGCTCAGCGGTTCTGCGGTCGCGGTTAAGACCCTTTGTCCGGGATGCAAAGTTCTGGGCATCGAACCGGAAGCGGCCGATGACGCCACCAGGTCCTTCCGCAGCGGGACTTTGCACACGGTTCACAATCCGGACACCATCGCTGACGGTACACGCACGCCCTCACTAGGTAAGCTCACATTCCCGCTGATCCTGCAACATGTTGACGCCATGCACACGGTGACAGAAGCGTCAATCATCGAAGCCGTCAAGTTTCTTTTCTACCGGACCAAGCTGGTGGTTGAGCCTTCCGGCGCTCTTGGCATCGCTGCCCTGCTGCAGGGTGTCACTGACGTTTCCGGACGCGCCGGCATTATCCTGAGCGGTGGTAACATTGACGGTGCGACCATGACGCACATTCTAGCGAACTGATTTTTACCCCTTAGGTCTTCAAAGGGCGTTTGAATATGTTAAAGTACTTTAAGAGATACTTTCCCCTTGATTTAACCGCCACAGTTATTATCATATAGTACCGATAAAGAAAAAGCAAGCATCCAGTTCAGGCCCCGGCCGATGCTGTCGTTTTTGGGGACCGGCCTGACAAGGCAACAGCGTTCCCGGTACTGCTCTCAATCCTTAAAACTATTTCGCAGACGAGTGTAGAGCTACCTCTCCAGACGTTACTAGGTTAATGCCAAAGCAAAAGAACACTTCTGCCCCCAACCCGTACGTCAATCGTGAAATCAGTTGGCTATCTTTTAACGCCCGTGTCTTACAGGAGGCTGCCGACCCAGCGGTTCCCCTGCTGGAGCGATTGAAATTTCTTGGTATATTTTCTTCCAACCTCGATGAGTTTTTCCGCGTCCGCGTGGGGTCGTTGATGCGTCTCGACAACGCCGGCGTGAAGACCAAAGCCAGTTTCGGCTCTCCCAAAAAGGTCCTGGAGAAAATTAACAAAGTTGTTCTGAAGCAACGGGAGAAGTTTGACCAGACGTTTACGGCGCTGCACAAGGAGCTGGAGGCGGAAAAGGTCTTTATCATCAATGAGAAGCAACTGAATCCGGAGCAGGAGGGTTTCGTGCAGTCGTATTTCCGCCAGGAAGTGCGACCATCCCTGGTTCCCATCATGTTGGAAGAGGTGCCGCGTTTTCCGTATTTACGCAATCAGGTCATTTATCTGGCAGTACATTTGTCAAAAGCAAATGAGCGGGAGAATGCAAAATATGCGTTAATCGAAGTTCCGGTCGTGACCCTGCCCAGGTTTATCATGCTGCCGGGGGTTGAAGATCGCAAGTATCTGATTATGCTTGACGACGTTATCCGCTATGGCCTGCAGGAGATTTTTGCTATTTTTGATTATGATCAAATCTCAGCCTACACCATAAAATTGACAAGGGATGCAGAGCTGGAGATCGACGACGACATCACCAAAAGTTCTCTGGAGAAAATCTCCAAGTCGATCAAGCAGCGCTTGCAGGGCCAGCCGGTGCGGTTTGTCTATGACCGCGAGATGCCGAAAGATTTGCTAACCTACGTACTTGACCGCAACAAGCTGGCAGACCATGACAATGTCATTCCGGGTGGACGCTATCACAATGCCAAAGACTTTATGTCATTTCCCAGTGTGGGCGCAGGGCATCTGGAGTACAGCCGTCGTCGCGCCCTTGAGCTTAGCAGCATCGAGGAGTCTCGTAGCCTTATCGAAACCATCAAGGCGCGGGATGTTATTTTGCACTTTCCGTATCAATCTTTTCATTACGTGATCGACCTTCTGCGCGAGGCCGCGATCGATCCCAAAGTGGTTTCCATCAAGATGACGCTCTACCGGGTCGCGAAAAACTCCAACATAATCAACGCGCTGGTGAATGCACGCCGAAATGGCAAAGAAGTAGCCGTGCTGCTGGAGTTGAAGGCCCGTTTTGATGAAGAGGCGAATATCTTCTGGACGCAAAGTCTGGAAGAGGCCGGGGCGCATTTGATTGATTCGGTGCCCGGCATGAAAGTGCATTCCAAGCTTTGTCTCATCACCCGTAAAGAGGGGAAGAAACTGGTGCATTACGGTATCGTGGGCACCGGCAACTACAATGAAACTACCGCCAGGATTTACAGCGACCACGCGCTTTTTACCGCGGATCCGCGCCTTACCAAGGAGATTGCCCGGGTCTTTGAATTCCTGGAGAATAATTATCGAACATTCCAGTACAAACATCTGATCGTTTCCCCATTTTATATGCGCAAGAAGTTCACCAAGTTGATCAAGGCCGAGATCAAGAACGCCGAGGCCGGCAAGTCTGCCTATATTTTTGTCAAGCTTAATAGCCTGGTTGACAAGAAAATGATCGACTTGCTTTACATAGCAAGCCGGGCCGGAGTAAAAATCCGCATGATCATTCGCGGCATCTGCTCTATGGTCCCGGGCGTTCCCGGTCTGAGCGAAAACATTGAAGTCATCAGCATCGTTGACAAGTATCTGGAACATTCGCGCATCTCGGTTTTTTGTAACGGCGGTGACGAGAAGTACTTTATCTCTTCGGCTGACTGGATGGTCAGAAATCTCGACAACCGCGTTGAAGTGACAGCACCAATCTACGACCCAGCCGTGCAACGCCAGCTCCGTGACTTTTTTGAAATTCAGTGGTGCGATGCGACCAAGGCGCGCGTCATCAATGAAAAGCAGGACAATACTTACCGAATTCCGGAGGAAACGTGTACCTCCAGAGCGCAAGATGACCTATTCGACTACCTGAGGAACGTCGCCTGCGAGAGTCCATGTCCCGTGAACCAGGATTCAGACAAGGAAGACTGATACTTGCTTTCCGCACGTTTTTTTGCCATCCCTGAGGATTTTTCCCTCAACGAATTTGAAGAGAAAGTGGCTGATGCTTTTTCCGGGCAACAGGAGCCGAAGCAAACGGTCCGTCGAACCTATTTCGATACCTTTGATTGGCGTCTGTTCAGCCGTAACCTCACCTTGGCTGAGAGCAAGGGTAAGTACACGCTCAGTAGTCTGGTATCTCCGGTCGCCGTTTCTGATCTGGGCGCGGGGCCACGCCAGATACCGGCGTTCTGGCAGGACTTCCCGGAGCCGGCTGCCCGGCAGCACTTGCAGGAACTGCTCGGCGTACGCGCCCTGCTGGCCGTTGCCCGGTGTATGCACGTTACCGAAAGCATGCGCATTCTGAATCAGGATGCCAAAACCGTGGCTAGGCTCTCAATCGACTCAGTTGAGGTTGGCAACAAAAGACCGAAGCAGAAGTTGGCGCGCCTGACCGTGCAGCCGATTCGAGGTTATGCCATGGCCTGTGCGCAGGTGGTCAACATGCTCGCGAAATCGGGGCTGAGCGAGACCCCGGACACTCTGCTTGCCGCGACTCTGAGCACGTCAGGCCGTAAACCGGGCAAGTATATTTCCAAGCCGGATTTGCAGCTTACCTCCGAGACGCCTGCAGCCGTTGCCGCGCAACAAATCCTGGAAAACTTGTTTTCGGTCATTCAGGAAAATGAGGCCGGCGTGCTGGGAGACATCGATTCGGAGTTTTTGCACGACTTCCGGGTTGCTTGCCGGCGGGCCCGCTCGGCTCTGACTCAAATCAAAGGCGTGTTTACGGACGAAACCACGTTAACCCTGAAACAACATTTTGCCTACTTGGGACAAATCACAAACAGGCATCGCGATCTCGATGTTTATCTCCTGCAACGCAAAAAGTATGAGCACGCTTTAGCCGAAGAGTTGCGCGCCGGCCTGCGACCGCTATTTGATTCCCTGGAACGAATGCGGAACAACGAGCATCAAAAACTCCGCACCGCGATGAAATCGAAACGTTATCGCGAGGCCCTGGCAGCAATTCGGGAGTTTGTCGAAGTCGAGGAGCTTGCCGGCAGCGCGGTCGGCGCCAATTCATCCTTGCCCATTCAGGAGGTCGCCAAAAGCACAATTCTGAAGCGCTACAAAAAAATCCTGCGCGACGGCAAGCGCATCACCAAAGAAAGTCCTGACCAGTGCCTGCACGATCTGCGCATCGAATGCAAGAAGCTGCGCTATTTGCTTGAGTTCTTTGAGTCTCTGTTTCACGCTGAAAAAATCACGGTGTTGATCCGGCAGCTAAAGAAGCTGCAGGAAAATCTGGGTGATTTTAACGACCTCACCGTGCAACAGGAGGATTTGCAGA
Source organism: Candidatus Zhuqueibacterota bacterium (assembly GCA_029262055.1). Lineage (GTDB taxonomy): Bacteria > Zhuqueibacterota > Zhuqueibacteria > Oceanimicrobiales > Oceanimicrobiaceae > JAJDAD01. The sequence continues at coordinate 34,309 of JAJDAD010000048.1, read as the reverse complement.
GCCACCTGCGCAAACTTAGACCGGACGGCAAAAACGCCATCGAACGAGGGGCCGCTCTGGGTGGTCTGCTCAGCGTGCTGCACCGGCAGCAACTCAGGACCCGTTCTGAGTTTGAGGAAAAATTTAGCACGTTCCGCAGTCGCAGCAACCGCGATCTTGTGGCGGAGCTTTTCAAGTGATCAATTTAAGGGGATGCATCCTTTGAAAATTGTAGCGTTGTACAGCATCAAGGGCGGCGTCGGCAAGACCACCAGTTGTGTCAACCTGGCCTACTTTTCGGCGCTGCAGGGCAAACGCACCTTGCTTTGCGACCTCGACCCGCAGGGTTCGGCCTCGTTCTATTTTAGAATCCGTCCGGAGCGCAAATACAGTTCGAGCAAGTTTCTGAAGGGGGGAAAGAAAGTCGACAAGAATATCAAGGGCACGGACTTTGAAAATCTGGACTTGCTTCCTGCAGATTTTTCCTACCGTAACCTCGATATTGAGCTTGACGGCTGCAAACGGTCGCGGAAGCGTCTGCGCGAAGTCTTGCAGCCGTTTGGCGACGCCTACGATTATCTGTTTCTGGATTGCCCTCCCAACATCACGCTGGTTTCGGAAAATGTTTTTCGCGCTGCCGATGTCATTCTGGTGCCTGTCATTCCAACCACTTTGTCGCTTCGGTGTTACTTGCAGTTGGTCGATTTCTTCAAAAAAGAACGACTGAGCAGGGGAATGTTACGGCCATACTTTTGCATGGTAGAAAGTCGAAAGAGCATGCACCGCCAGATCATCGGTGACGTGAACGCATATCCTGGCCGGTTTCTGCAAGCGCAGATCCCTTACCTGTCTGATGTGGAAAAAATGGGCGTGTTCCGCCAGCCGCTGCCGTACTTCAAACCGGACTCACGCGCCGCGCAGGCATATCTGTCACTTTGGGGTGAAGTCACTTCCTGAACTGCGCCGCTCCCTTCGCTTCAGAGACCCGGCGTGTGCGATCTCACCATATGTGTGGCGTCTTTGCATCGTAGAACGCCATAAGTGCCCCTTCCTTTAAGCTCTCCTAACTCAATTGATTTGAACAGTTAAGCACAACATTTCACCAGGCTCTGCATTGTGGCGCGATAATTGAAGTCACCTGCTTGTTTGCTGGCCACCGCGGTCTATCCTGCATGAAATGTCTGGCCGTGCAGACCTTGTAGCATATTCGATGCGGAAGCACACTAGTTTAAAACTATTGCGCCGTTCCTACGTTCAATTGGCAGAGGAAATAGGAGGCTGGTTTAAATAGGAGGTTAGAGTTGGAAAAGATGATTTGGGCTTTTCTGTGGCTTACTTGCACTACGGTCCAGGTGAGCGCACAATCTGCCCCGAAGGCGAGTGTGGGCGGATTTGTTTATGATGCGGCAAATGGCGAGGCCTTGATTGGCGCCAACGTGTATATCGAAGGTACTCTGATTGGCAGCAGCACGAATGTCAGCGGCTATTACGTCATTCCAAAGGTGCCGCCGGGTTCGTACACGCTGGTGTTTCACTACATCGGCTACAAAGTCATCAAACGTGATTTTGCGGTTGCAGTTGGCGATGAAAAGACCATCACGGTCAGCCTGGAGGAACAGAATATTGAACTGCAGAAGGTGATTGTAACTGAGGATGCAATTCCCAATGCGGAAAAACTGTTTGAGAAGCCGATTTCAAAAATAGAGCTTTCCGCCCGGCAGATCAAACAAATCCCACAGGTTGCTGAGGCGGATCTGCTGCGTTCCCTGCAGACCTTACCCGGGATTCTGCCGTTGTCGGACTTTTCTTCCGCTTTGTACGTGCGCGGTGGCACACCAGACCAGAACCTCAACCTTCTCGATGGCACGGATGTCTACAATCCGGAACACGCGTTTGGCATTTTTTCGACATTCAATACCGATGCCATCAAGCGGGTCGAGCTGTCCAAGGGCGGCTTCAACGCCAAGTACGGCGGACGGCTTTCTTCGATACTGGACGTCACCAACCTGGATGGAAACCGTGAGGAGTTTGAGGCAAGCGGGGCAATCAGCCTGCTAAGTGCGAAAACGACCATTCAGATGCCACTGGGAAAAATCGGTTCCCTCTCCGGCTCCTTCCGAAGAACCTATTTTGACAAAACCATCGCCAAGGCGATTGACAATGTACCTGACTACTATTTCTACGACGGCAATGTCAAAGCTTTTTTCGATCTGGATGCGCGCAACAAGCTGACGGTGAGCGCTTACGGCGGCGAAGATCAGCTTGATTTTACCCTGAATGAGGGTGTGGATGACGAAGCGTCATTGACCTACGACTGGGGCAATCGTACCGGCAGCATCCGTTGGACGAGAATTCTTTCGCCACGCTTGTTCGGCAACTTCTGGGTCACCGGCAGCAGGTTTGATTCGGACTTTGATTTTGGTGAGACCATCGACATTACCGAAAAGAACTTCGTGTCTGATTTTACCTTCAAGGGTAGTCTTGACCTCTATCATTCCGAACGCCTGACTTCCAGCTTTGGCTTCGAACAAAAGAATCTACACTTGATTTTCAGACAGGGATTTCCCGGAGGGAAAATAAATGTGGACAACCGGCCCCGGCATTATGTGCTTTATCTGCATGAGAGCTGGCGGCCGACTTACCGCTGGGATATCGAAGCGGGCTTGCGATTTAACCTGTTCGACACGGATGAGACTTTCCGCAATCTTGCGCCGCGGTTTTCAGCCAAGTACCGGTTGAGCGACTCGGTCAACTTGAAGGCCGCAGGCGGTGTTTACTACCAGTATTTGCACCGGATCCCACGTGCTTTCGTGGCGGACATCTGGTTTTCTTCAAACAGATTCCAAAAAGAATCCTCGTCCAGCCACCTGATTGCCGGTATTTCAAAAGATCTCGCTAATTCCTTTCAACTTGAGGTCGAGGCGTTTTACAAGGACTACAGCAACATCTACTCATTTAACCAGCTAGTGGCGACGGAGTTGATTGCCGACGAATTTGAGAACGGCGAACCGATTTATACCAAGACGCGGGGTGTGTTTAACCGCGGTGATGGTGAGAGTGCGGGAATTGAAATGTTGCTGCGCAAGGAGCGTGGTGCCGTGACAGGCTGGCTCGCGTACAGCCTGGCTTCGACAAAATATACCACGGACAACATAAACCGCGGCGTCAGTTTCGCACCGCGCCACGACCGGCGCCACGCGGTAAATGTGGTGGCAAATATCGACTGGAAAAACTTGAAGAGAAGCTGGCGCGGGCAGGCGCCGATGCGTCACAAATCAAACTGGAAGTTCGGAATGACTTTTATCTATACCACCGGACAACCGATCACTTTGCCAGGCTCGGCCTATTTTATCAATGCGTTACCTGACCGGCCGGTGAATGAGTATGAACTGTTTCCGCGTGCGATCAACGATTTGCGCTTGCCGGCATACGCCCGGCTTGATCTCAGCATCACCTACGAGCGCCATTTTCGTAGCTGGTCCATGTACCCGTATTTGCAGATTTTTAATATCGGCAATCGTAAGAATGTCTGGTTCGTTGACTATGACAACATATTCGGCGAACCGGATATCGATGTTCAGCAGATGTTTCCGATTCTGCCTACGGTGGGCGTGAGTTTTGAGTTTTAGTGGATTTATTTACCCGGTGATTTGCCGCGAGAAAGCAGAATTGACGTTCTGCCACCAGGCGACCCGAAAATCGTGAGACCAAACACATGAAATCAAAATTGCTAAGCCTGGCGCTTCTGGCAGTGGCTGCCGGCTTGTTCGCTTCATGCGGTGAAGGCAAAGTGAACATAACCGATGCGTCATTTGAACCGAAAATCGTCATTCAGGGTACGTTGATTCCGGGGCAGCCGGCTGCCGTCAGGATTATGCGCAATTTTCCGCTCAATGTGCGCATTGCTCCGGATGACATAATCGTTACGGACGCGAACGCGGAGATCGTGGATGCGCAAGACAATGCTGCACATCGGCTTACCTATAATCCTGAAACCGGCTTTTACGACGCCGGCGATCTGCAGGTGCGCAGCGGCCGTTCCTACATACTCGAAGTACAGACGACAATTGACGGACGTGTGCTGAGCGCCAGATCCGAGACCACCGTGCCGCAAGCAGGTTTCAGCGTTTTGGAGGAGCGTTCTGTGCTGGGCAGCAGGCAGTTCCGCCAGCGCGATGCAAGCGGCGAGTTGGTCGATTTTTCGGTCACTTTTGAGCGTTCGCCCGGCACCAGCTTTTATGCGGTTTCGGTTTCAGCCCTGGACGCCGATACATCAACTTTCATTTATGATAACCCGTTCGGTGATTTCGATGTTGACGATGTTCTGAATGATTTCGCCGATTACGCCTATACCTTTACCTGGATTCAGGATACACCGTTGACGCCCGGTCAATCTTCCATGGATATCTTTTCCTTTCTCACCTGGTTTTATGGTGATTATCAGGCAATTGTCTATGCCGCAGACAACAATTTCAAGGACTTCCTGACGACTCACGATACGGTCCAGGAGATCGACGGCAACTTTCACGAACCCGCTTTTCACATTGACGGGGATGGTATTGGCGTGTTCGGGTCGGCGTTGGCGGATACGGTTTCTTTCTTCGTTCTGCGCCCCTAGGGTTACCCTGTCTGACCTTGGCGCGACGTCCCCTGGCCTGACTTCGGCACGACCTCATATGCCGGAGTTAGATTGCTGTAACATGCTTCAGTTTTCGCTTGTTGTGATGATGTAACACCTGTTTTTTCAAGTATTTGTAATATTCCAGCCATTTCGTTTCCACCGGTAAAGTGCCGTTCCGCCCCAGACGATAACAGTAAGAACTCTGTCATCTATTTACCATTTACCAATCAAACAACGACCATTGACAACCCGGGAAACTTCTCCATTCTCTGAGATTGAGAAAGGCTTCGAAACCTTCAATTCCTCGATTTCGAGTATAGAACAGGCATACTCACGCATTAGCGAGAAAATAGATGCCTATCAAATCAGCGAGAATATTCCGCGCGATTACCTTGAAGAAATGGCCGGGAACCTGGCCCATGAAATCAGAAATCCGCTGGCCGGTATCGCGACGCTTGTCGAGTTGCTTTCAGATGACAATAATCAGGTGCAGGCCGGAAATATCGGCGGGATCCTGCAGGGTATCGAAAGAATCGACAAGATCGTCGAGAATCTTATCGTATTCAGCCGGCCTGTACGGCTACAAAAAGTGAATTGTGACTTCAGTGATATTTTGATTCGGGCAGTGGGAACGCTCAAACTGGAACTCAATGATGGAGGACAAAGTGAATACACGTTCCGGCAGTGCAGCGCCGGGCCAATCTGCCATGTAACCATCGATCCCGTTCTGATGTTACAGGCGATTAGAAACATCCTGCAAAATGCAGTCACGGCAATGCCGAACGGCGGCGAAATAACTCTGTCTGTGTCTGTTTCCGAAAAGCACATCTTACTTGACATTGCGGACCAGGGCACTGGCCTGCAAGAAACTGACTTCGAAAAACCGTTCTATCCTTTTTATACTACGAAAACCTACGGCATGGGACTCGGACTTCCGACCTCACGTTTGATCGTCGAAAAACACGGCGGCAGAATCTGGATTGCGGACCAACACACGAAAGGCGTGGTAGTGCGGACGGCACTACCGTTGACTGACTATGAACAACTCCACAAGAAGGCGAATACTGATTGTCGACGATGAGCCGCTGATCGGCTCATCCCTGCAGCAGGCACTACAGCGCTGGCGTTTTGATGTAACACTTCTGGATGATGGTAAGGAGGCACTTGAACAGATAGACAGAGAGCCGTATGACATGGTTTTGACCGACGTCCGGATGCCGAATATCTCCGGCATGGAAGTGCTGGACAAGGTAAAATCAACGGCTCCGGATACGAGTGTGGTCATGATCACGGCATTTGGCACAATAGAACACGCGGTTGCGGCCATTAAGCGGGGTGCCTACGATTATATCACGAAGCCGTTCTCTCTTGACGAGATCAAGATCTGCGTTGACAGATACTTCTCAACAAAACGACTGGAAGAAGAAAACCGGGATCTGCGCAAGGCACTCGACGGGGGCTATTCTCTTGACAGCTTTGTGGGCGAGAACCACAATATCAAAAGACTTCTCAGCTCACTGGAAGTTGCTTTTGAAAGTGATGCGAGTGCTTTTATACAGAGCGAAAACGGCACCGGCAAGGAGCTGATAGCGTCGGCTATTCATTACAACAGCAGCCGCCGCGCAAAACCGTTTATCAAGATCAACTGCGCTTCAATCCCGGAGAATCTGATCGAAAGCCAACTGTTTGGCCACGAGAAGGGAGCGTTTACCGGGGCAACACGCCGATTGAAAGGCGTATTTGAGGAGGCGCACGAAGGGACATTGCTCCTCGATGAAGTCACTGAAATGCCACCGCACTTACAGGCTAAACTGCTTCGTGTACTGCAGGAGGGTGAGTTTTCCCGCGTCGGCAGTAACCAGCTCATGAAAACCGATGTACGTATTATCGCCACGACCAATTGCGATGTACAGAAAGCCGTGGCAGAAGGCCGTTTTCGCCAGGATGTCTATTTCCGCCTGAATGTCCTGAACATTTCAATTCCGCCTTTGCGGGATCGCAAGGATGATATCCCCAGGCTCTGCGATCATTTCATCAGGAAGTATTCGGCAAAGTACGCCAAGTCAATCACCCGCATCAGCCAGGAAGTCATGAGCCGCCTGGAGGGCTATGACTGGCCGGGCAATGTCAGGGAGCTGGAGAACTTTATTCAGCGCTGTGTCCTTAGTTGCAAGGGCAGCAACGAGATTCGGCTTGAACACATCATGAACTACCTGCCGGACTCCGATCTGCTGACTGCTTCGCAATCGGCGGCCATGCCGTCGGGCGATTTGTCACTCGAGGAAATGGAAAAGCATCTCATTATCAACACACTGCAGCGCTACGGTTATCACAAGACCAAAACCGCTGGAATTCTTGGAATTACCCTGAAAACCTTACGCAATAAGATCCTGCTGTACGGCCTGGAGGCCAGAAGCGCCTAAAAACCTACCTGTAAAAGCTCTGGTAGTGTGCCAGGGCGTACCGCCTCCATCACACTGCTGCGACCACAGAGACCTCCCGGGATTTCTTCTCCAATTAGTGTACCAGCATTAACATAATATCTTATTGTCTCCAGGGTATGTGAGACTGAAGACCCGCCAGGAAGTTTCTGCCTGCCCGGAATCTCTATCCCCGGATCCACTGTTTTCAAAACCTTCCGCCTGCGCCAGGAAACTTGGAGCCGACTGGAAAAAACTCCTAGCAGCTCCGGGAGTTTTTACCGGTAGCACGGCCCGCTCAGTCCGGGCGGTACGGGGTTAGTGCCATGAGGTTGTAAGTATAATAACAGAAAAAACAATCACTTAAATGGGCTCGTATGAGACTCTTTTTACTTGTCGTTTCCCTGGCACACGTCTTGCCTAACGTCGCATCGTTAAGCAAGGGAGTAAACCATGACTTTTAGACCACTTGATAAAACACTCGCGCCTCTTTTGCGGAGAACGCTGCAAGCCTACTCAAAAAGGCACGCGGCGGTGGCCGAGAACATCGCCAACGTTGAAACCAAAAACTACCGGCCGCTGAAAGTCAGCTTCGAGAAGGATCTGCGCCGCGCTCTGGAAAAGAACAAGCCCATAGGGAAAACTGCCGATCCGCGCCACATCACCATCGGGGATGCGAAAGGATCAGTGGCTGGCAACTACGAGGCTACGAACACGAAGGTCAACATTGAGGAGGAGATGGCCAAACTCGCTCAAAACCAGATTCGGTTCGATTTTGTCTCGAAAATGCTGCGCGGTGGTTACGATTCCATCAAGACCAGTATAAGAGGCCGTTTGGTTTAGGGCAAATATAGGAGTAAACCATGAGTCTGAATATCAGCAGTTTTTTCTCTACGTTCAAGACCAGCGCGGGGGCGCTTTCCAACGAGAAACGGCAGTTGGCGATCACCGCCGAGAATATCGCCAATGCTGAGACCACCCGAACCGTTGACGGAAAGGTCTATCGTCGCAAGCAACTCGTGCGTGAGAATGTCTCGCACCGCCGGCCGTTCTCACATGAACTGAAGAATGCCAGCCTGAAACTGAAAACTTCCAACGCCAGCCACTTGAATGATACCGGTTTTTCGACACAACGGACAGAGCAGTCCGGAAGCAGCCTTGTTCGGACCAACGTAGAGGAAGGGGATCAATTCAGGGAGATTTACGATCCGGAACACCCCGATGCTAATGAAGATGGAATGGTACAATATCCGGATATCAATGTCGTAACAGAGATGCTTCACCTTATCTCTGCAAGCCGTTCCTACGAAGCCAACATTACGGTCATGGGTGCAACCAAGAGCATGGCCAGGAAATCTCTGGAAATCTAACAGACCATGCCTGCTATCAAACCCATGCAGTTCCCAAGTGTTGACGCCAACGCCGCGGCGGAAGCGAGTCGGATTCGGCGCCGGCCGCCGACGGCAGCCCGCGATCTGGGAGCGGAGCGTGCGCAGGCAACCTCTTCGCAATCCGCGCCACAGCCTGTACGGCCGGCTGATACCAGGCAGGAAAAACTCGACCAGGCCATTGAGGTGTTGCGGTCAAAATCGTTGCAATTGTATCATCCGGACCGAAGTGTCACCAAGCCGAAAGCGACGTTGGGGCAAGTCATTGACATCAAGGCCTAAGGGAGAAACAGCATGAAAATCGAAGCGTTGACCGGGCTCGCACAGAGCCAAATAGCAAAGGCAACTACATCCGCGTCGGAGAAGGCCGATACACCAAAATTCGGCGAGGCTCTCAAGGGGATGCTGGAGCAGGTGGACGATCTGCAAAATGCCTCCGGCAAAGCGATTGAGGATTTTGTCGCGGGCAAGGATATTGAGTTGCACGAAGTGATGGCCATCGGAGAGGAGGCGCAGATTAGCTTTCAATTTATGATGGCCGTGCGCAACCGGATCCTCGAGAGCTACCAGGAATTGTCCAGAATGCCAACCTAAGCGAAACGGAATAAGCTGTGAACAGTCTCGTTATGCATAAATTAAGAGCCTTGTTGGAAAGGCTTACTCAGGCTCAAAAAGTCTCTCTGGCCATCGTAACGGCAGTGGCGATTTTTTCATTGATCATGCTGCTGGTTTGGGCAAACCGGCCTGAGTATTCCCTGCTTTACTCCAATCTTGATGCGGCCGACACCGCCAAGATAATCGATGACTTGCGGGCGAACAGCATGCCTTATAAGCTCGAGGATGGCGGCAGCACGATTTTCGTTAATAAGAAGGATGTTTATGAATTGCGCATAAAGTACGCCGGGCAGGATTTGATCTCGACCGGCGCCGTCGGGTACGAGTTGTTCGATAACAACAATTTGGGCCTTACGGATTTTATGCAGAAAATCAACCTGAAGCGTGCTCTGGAAGGTGAGCTGTCCAATACCATTAACAAAATCGAGTCTGTGCAACAATCCCGGATTCATTTGGTTCTGCCGGAGCGTGCGCTTTTCGAAGAGCAGCAAATACCGGCGACGGCTTCGGTCGTCTTGAAGCTAAAGGCGCACCACTCCCTCGATGCGAAGCAGATCTCCGGGATTGCCAACTTGATTGCCGCCAGTGTCGAAGGCCTGCAGATGGAAGATGTAACCATTGTCGATACCCGCGGCCGGGCCCTGACCCGCAAGAAAGACCGCGATGACGAGATTGGCCAGACCGCCAGCCAATATGAGCTACAACAAAACATAGAAAGCCATCTAAGCGGTAAAGCACAGAGCATGTTGGACCGGGTGCTTGGCGACAACAACTCAATTGTCCGGGTAGCGGCGCAACTCAATTTTGAAAAGGTGAGCCGGGCCATCGAAAAAGTCGATCCTGACAACTCAGCTATCCTGAGCCAGGAGTTGAACGAAGAGACCTCCACCAACACGGATACCTCTCTGTATAAGCGCGAGAACACCATCACAAACTATGAGCTTAACAAGACGGTTGAGCATTTTGAGGGAAGCGTCGGCGACATCAAGCTTTTGTCTGTTGCTGTTTTCGTCAATGGCGTCTATCAGGATGAGACCCAGTCCAACGTCCCGCGCAGCGATGAGGAAATAACCAAGATCACCGACATCGTCAAGAATGCAGTCGGGTTTACTGCTACCCGGGGCGACCAGATGACGGTTGAGCAACTCGCATTCGATCGCTCTTTTATTGACGAAGAGAACGAGGTGATGACGTCTATCGCGAAAGAAGAGAAGGTCATGGGATATGCCAAGATGGCCCTGTTCGTGATCGGTATCCTGGCTGTGCTCTATGCCATCCGCTCGGTATTTAAGAATCTCGGCCTCGATGAGTTCTTGAAGCGACAACGGGAACTTCTCTTGTTTGACACGCAAGATAAGACCCTGGAAAATTCTGCTGAGCGACGGGAGGAGCTGCGTAAGAAACGACTTATTGAGGACGCGCGCGCCAAGCAGGAACTGCAGGAGAGGGTAGGTACAGAAGTACGGGAGTTTACCAGCAGCGAGCAGGAAAGAGCGAGTCGAATATTGCGGTATTGGCTGGTAGAAGAGGAATAGTACATGACCATGCAGTTGGAAAAAAACAAGTTTACCGGCATCCAGAAGGTCGCGATTTTCTTCATCGCTATCGGTCTGGAGAACTCCGTCCCACTTCTTAAACAGTTAGAAGATTATGAGATGGAGATGGTCACTGTCGAGATCGCGCGCCTGCAGAACCTGCCGTCGGAAGTCGTGGCCACCGTGTTACACGAGTACTACGAGATGATGGTGGCGGACAAGTATGTTGCCCAGGGCGGCGCTGGTTTTGCCAAGGAAATGCTGGAAAGCGCCTTTGGTATGGATCGGGCCCAGAACGTTATGAAGAAGGTGAAGGCGGCCACCGAAGTTACCGGTTTTCGCCTGTTGCAGTCGATCCACCCGAACGAGCTACTTAACTATCTGCAGAAAGAGCATCCGCAAACCATCGCACTGATCCTGGCGAATATGAAGCATCACCAGGCCGCGGGTATTTTGGGTGAACTCTCTACCGATTTGCAGGGTGAGGTTGCCTTGCGGCTGGCAACACTCGGCAAAACATCGCCGGAGCTCTTGCAGGAAATAGAGGAAGCCCTCACCACGCAGATGGGGGGTAGCATTTCGACGCATCAGAGCCTGGGCGGCGGTGTAAAGTCGCTGGCCGAGATATTGAACTCAACCAGTCGCGGCGTTGAGCAGGGGATCATGGAAACGTTGATCCAAAAAGACCCCGAACTAGCCACCGAAATCAAGAACCTGATGTTTGTCTTCGAAGATGTCTTGCGGCTGCGTGACAAAGATGTTCAAAAGATTTTGAAGTCGGTGGATTCAAGGAGTTTGGCCATGGCGCTCAAAGTTGCCTCGGATGATTTGCGCGACTCCATGTTCAGCAATATGTCTTCCCAGGCTGCCGACGCCCTCAGAGAAGAAATCGAGTATCTGGGACCTGTCCGGTTGCGCGAGGTGGAGGAGGCGCAGATGGGTATCGTGGAACAGGTCCGTGAAATGGAGAATCGGGGCGAGATCGTTCTTACCAGGTCGCAACAAGAGGAGTTTGTCGAGTAGGATGCTCATCAAAAACGAAAGCCGAACTCAGTCGAGACAGGTCCGACAGCACTTCTTGCCTAACATTACTGAACAAACTGCGCAGGCTGAGCAGAATCGTCGGGCTTTTCGCGAAGCATCGAACAAGCTGCAATGGGCTTTAGAGAAGATCGATGAACTGCAACTAGAGGTTGAGTTAGCAAAGCGGACCGGCTTTGAGCAAGGTGTGCAGGCCGGCAAGGAAGCCGGCTGGGCAGAGGGCCAGGCCAAAATCCAGGAACAAGTCTCTAACCTGGCCGCCATCACAAAGCAGGTTCATAGCGAGCAGACACAACTGGTCACTTCAGCTCAGGAGTTTGTGGTCGATTTTGTTTTCAAGATTCTCAGCAGGCTGATTCGCACAGAGCAGATTCAACAAGCCGGTCTGGATGCGGACCAGCTGCAGCGAGTCGCCCGCGATGCCGCGAGTCATTTTGCTGATTCCGTCAAGTATGTTTTTCGGCTCCACAGTGACGTTGCAACCCTACTGGAAGAGCACCACGAAGAGATTGAAAGAGTTTTTGATGGAAAGGCTTCCCTGATCATTCGCGCAGATGCATCTCTGCAACCGTGCGATTGTCTGGTGGAGACCGATTTTGGTATACTGGATGCGCGGATCGATTCCCAGTTGCGCGAGGTGAAGCGCTTCTTTTCGCATTTGGAGATTGCAGGATGAGCCCCACTCAACCCGAACGCCTGCCAATGGTTGGCACAGATCCAGGCCCGGGCGTACTGCCCCGTTTTGGTCGCTACCCGGAGCTCTTACAGCAAACAAACCGGTTTCGCTCTCTCGGCCGTGTTGAAAAAGTCATTGGCCTGGTGGTGGAATCCGCCGGCCCACCTGCTTCAGTGGGCGACATGTGCAGCATCTCGACGCGCGCCGGTGGGAGCATCAAGGCGGAAGTGGTGGGGTTCCGCAACGAAAAAGTACTGCTGATGCCTCTTGGAGAAACAGTGGGGATTGAGCCGGGGAGCCTGGTAGATCTGCATGATGAGCCTTACTCGATCAAAGTGGGACGGCAGCTATTGGGTCGCGTCCTGGACGGGACAGGACAACCGATGGACGGAAAGGGCGCCTTAGCATTGAAGGAGTTTCGCAATGTCCACAATGCTCCGCCGAACCCGCTGACCCGGGAACGCGTGCAGCGCGCAATTACAACCGGCGTGCGAACCATCGATGGACTGGTGACCTGTGGCTTGGGTCAGAGAGTAGGGGTTTTTGCGGGCAGTGGGGTTGGCAAGAGTATCTTGCTGGGGATGCTTGCGCGCAATAGCAGCGCCGATGTTAACGTGATTGGCTTAATCGGAGAGCGAGGAAGAGAGGTTCTTGATTTTATTGAAAGAGATTTGGGAGAGGAAGGTTTGCAGCGCTCGGTCGTGGTCACCGTAACGTCGGAACAGGCGGCGCTGGTCCGGGTAAAAGGCGCGCTGGTGACGACTGCCATCGCCGAGTATTTTGCCGACCTGGGTCTGAATGTCTTGCTGATGATGGATTCTTTGACACGTGTTGCCATGGCCCAGCGCGAAGTAGGGTTGGCCATCGGTGAGCCGCCGACGACCAAAGGATACACGCCGTCGGTTTTCGCGCTCCTGCCCCGCTTACTAGAGAGAGCGGGCAACTTCTCCAAAGGCAGCATTACCGGGATGTACACGGTGCTGGTCGAGGGCGACGACATGAACGATCCCATTTCCGATACCGTGCGCTCAATTCTGGACGGACATATTGTCCTGTCACGCAGGCTGGCGGACGCCGGTCACTACCCCGCCATCGATGTCCTGCAGAGTATCAGCAGGGTGATGGTTGACGTCTGTTCAGCGGAGCACCAGGACAATACGAATGCGATTAAGGAGATGCTTGCTGTGTATCAGGAGGCGGAAGATCTGATTAACATCGGTGCATATGTCGACGGCAGCAATCCGAAAATCGACCGGGCCATCAGGATGATCGAATCTATCCGGACTTTCCAGAAGCAGGGTATGTTTGAGAAGGCAACTGCGTCACAGGCCTGGGATTTGGTAAAGACCCTGCTGCAAAACAGCGAAACGGCTGTTGTCGGACAGGCATGATGAGACACGGAATATAAAGATGAAAAGAAGACGGCATTTTCGTCTGCAGAAAGTCCTGGATGTCCGCCAGGTAGTCGAAAAGGAGCGGCAGAAAGAACTTGCGGTTGCGTTGCTCAAGCTGCGAAATCACGAAAAGCAGTTACAGTCGCTTACGCAAAAGAAGGAAGCGTTCTCGATATCGATGAACCCACCGGGCAAATCAACTGCACGCAGCATAGGTGAGCAGCATGGATTCTTTGAGACCCTCAAGGCCTTGATATCCGAGAAGGAGATTGAGGTCGGTACCGCATCAGAGGAAGTACGGAGCAAGCGCGACCAGTTGTTGCAAGCTAGCCAGGCCCGCAAAGCCCTTGAGAAATTGAAGGAAAGGAAGATGCAGGAATTCGCCCAAATCGAGGAAAAGCTCGACCAGCAGTTCTTTGATGAGATCGCAATCCAGCGCAGAACCGCAATAACCGAATAGAGCAAAATGAAGACAGTCCTTTGGGTTTCATTTTATTTCGTCTCGTTCATGGTGCTAATCGTTGCCATGTATGTCAGCAAGGAACAAATTGTAGAAAAGACCGAGGGTGTGCCTGTGCTGAATTATACCAAGTACCACAGGGATGCAGTCGTTGAGGACTCCACTTATTCGGAAACCATCGACTCCCTCGCGGTAGTGGTTGAAGGCCTCCTGACCCAGCTTACCGAATACGTTTCGCAATTGCAGGACCGCGACCACAAAATCCACTCGCAAGGGGCGGAGCTTGAGACTCTGAGGGAGCAGTTGCAAAAGTTGCAGGCCGCCAGCAAAAGTCATGAGCAGGAGAAGGTGGACTACAGTCGCCAGCAGGACGACAAAAAGCTGGTTGACATGGCCAAGATGGTCGGGACGATGAAGCCTGATGTTTTGAGTCCGATCTTGAATAGTCTTTCAGATCGAATGGTTCAGATTTTTTATGACAAGGCCAAGCCTAAAGATCGCGTGAAGATATTTAACGCTCTGCCGCCAGACCGTGCAGGCAAAATCTTAACGAGAATTGCTGAAAACTAACACGACATGATCAATCCACACGCAAAAGCTACAACGGATATTTCGTCGATCCTGCCAGGATTAGGAACAGCGCGCCAGACATCAACACCTGAGCCGGGCGCAGAGCATAGCGGATTTCGACTCGCGCTCCATGCACTCGGTCTCACGGAGGCGCTGCAATCAAACAGTCACTCGAAAGCTGGCGGCGCGGTGCGGTTCGAGTCTGTACTGAGCGCCAGCCCGAAGGGCAGCGCGCTGCACAAGAAACTACGACAAGCAATTGACGACCTCCTTGAAGATTCCGGCTCAACTCCGGATGCGACACGGATCGATGACTTCGTCGAATCCATTATGGCAGCGCAGGCGTCCACTCCGCAAGCCGCTGAACTAGCGCTCATTGCACCCGGCGGAAAGAAGATCGTTGTGCAATTCCCCGGTGTGGAGGACACAGTTGCAGCGCAACAACCGGTGGTTGGCGGCTCGATTCGCAAATCTGGCAGCACGCATCTTTTTGACGGCGCGATTCCCGATAGGAAGCAGAGTATTCCGTTTTTTGGAACAGGTCAATCCGCGCTGACTGGAGTGAAAGGCAGAGCCAGCAGGGCATCCCGCACAAAGCTTAAGCTGCTCCCCGATTTCAAGTGGCAGCCGGTACGGGCCAAACAGGTAAAAATCAATTTGGCACGTGGGAGCAAAGGGTCGCCGCTTTCATTAACGAAGACGCCTGTTGTTGCTGCGCCCCGGAGCGCCGGGCCCGGTCTCAGCCAGGTGCTGCAGCCGCACCAACAAGGGTCGTCTCCGGTGCTGTCATCCGCGCGGCAGGCGGAATCCGTCACCACAATTCTACAAAATTTCAGCAAAAATATAGACGTGGCTTTAGCGGAACCTGGCAGACGGGCGCAGTTGAACCTTGAGTTTTCTCAACTGGGCAAGGTGACTCTGGAAGCCGGAACTGAGGCAGGAAGGGTGCGCACCGATGTGACCGTGGCTACTCAGGAAATAAAGACGCAACTAACAGAGGCCTTCGGCAAAGCTGGTGTCAAGCCTGGTTCGGTACGGCTCAGCGTTGCTGCGAAGACACCTCCGGGAGTCGTGCATGACGGTGAGGCAGCGTCAGCCGGGGTGAAGGAGCGCCTCGCGCGCGTGTCTCTAAGAGCCGGGAATGCGGGGGAAAAGGCACAACCGGCGGAAGTTTCCGGCGGATCCGGCAGGATGATTTTTGCAAAGGACAGCTTCGGACCGGAACCCGGCGTTACCAACAATGCGGCGCAGCCTGTCCGGCAGTCGCAGCGGCTGACCAAACAGCGTCATAGTATTAAAGAAGAGGGTCTCGCCACAAAAGATAGCGTAGGCAATGTGCCGGAACGTAGCATCCGGATGTTGGACCGGCGCGCCCCGCGTTTGCCTGTGACCGGCCGCGGGAATACTGCCGCCGTTCAAAACAATGCAGGAATGCAGGCGGCGGGTGCGGCCAACGAGGAAACGGCACTTGCCAACGGGGACGCTTTTGAAGAGAACCCAAAACACAATGGCAAGACCTTTTCCGAGGCCCCGGATTCTACAAAGTCGGTCGCCGGTTTTCCCGACCAGGCCGGTGCTGAGACCCAGACCGCACCGGCGGCCAAAGTTTCTCTGATGGACGCCCTGCCCGGTGGCGCAGGTCAGGCGTCCGGTAAGGCTGTGATTACCGCCCAGCTACAGTCACCCGGTTTGCCGGCGGCTATCCGAAAAGTATCCGAATTGGCGGAGCACAAGTTGCAAATGGGAGCGCAGAAGCTGGAAGTTGAGGTAGAGGTCAAAGACATCGGCAAGGTGCTGGTGGATGCCGTCCGCCACGGCGATAAGATCAGCATGCAGGTGCAGGTGGACTCCCACGAAGTTCGTCGTCTTCTTGAAAATCAACTGCGCCCTCTTCTTGAGCACTTGAGCAAAGAGGGACACGACATTGCAAAGTTGGACGTTTCGGTACGCGACGATCAGGCAGGCGAGTCCAGGCAAAATGCGTGGAACCAGGAGTCCCGGCGTGGCGGGCCTCGGTGGCAGGACTTCACCGGCGAATCCACTCAGCACGAACGCGGGCGTTCACGGCAGGAGCACAAGCAAATTAAGCATAAACTCATTGACAGCCAAACAGTGGAAATTTGGGCTTAATTAAAGGAGAGTCTTATGGAGAATATCTCTGCAATTGGTGGTACTGCAACAGAGCCGCTCCTTGGCGGCGTCGGTGGCGGTGTTCTTGGGAAAGACGATTTCCTGAGGATTCTGGTCACGCAGTTGCGAAACCAAGATCCGATCAATCCGGTCGATAGCGAAAAGTTCGCATCGGAGCTGGCGCAGTTCAGCTCCCTGGAACAGCTCCAGAATATCAATCAAAATTTGGAAAATACTCTGGAGTCGGATTTTCTACTGAACCAGGTGATAGGCAACACGATGGCCACTACGTTGATAGGCCGTGGCGTGCGGGCCCTGGGCAACGGTGTGGATCTCAGCGAAGGGCGGGCTTCCAGCATCAGCTATGAGCTTGGTGCCACCGCCAAGAAAGTCACGCTGGAGATTCGAGATGCCTCCGGTAGTGTCGTGCGAACGGTAGAGCTTGAGGACCAGTTGGGTGGTAATCAGGAGTACCGATGGGACGGCAAGGATGCGTCGGGCAACAAATTGGGCGACGGCGTCTACGAGGTCAACATAAGTGCAGAAAGCATCGACGGTGATGCGATCGATGTACAGCAATTCG
Source organism: Candidatus Zhuqueibacterota bacterium (assembly GCA_029262055.1). Lineage (GTDB taxonomy): Bacteria > Zhuqueibacterota > Zhuqueibacteria > Oceanimicrobiales > Oceanimicrobiaceae > JAJDAD01. The sequence goes on along the minus strand of JAJDAD010000048.1, from coordinate 16,897 downwards.
TCATCGGAGACATCACGGGCATCCGCTATGAAAACGGCAGTGCCATCCTCATGCTTGGTAATTTGCGCGTGAATCTTGGCAGTGTCCTCGAGGTCGGTGTCGAAGGGGACGCGGACGCCGACATCCGGACAACACGAACCAGGAGTTGATCTCACCATGAAGGTAGAACAGCTACAACGGGCACGTTATCAGGGAATCGAGCAACAGCCGTCTCCACGGCCAGGCCGAGACGTCGATGCCAACGCCTTTGGTAAGGTTCTGGCAGAAGAAATGGGCGGGAGGACACAGCAGGTCAAATTTTCGGCCCATGCTGCAGACCGCCTGGCGACCCGCAACATCATGTTGACTGATGGTGATCTCATGAGATTGAGCCAGGCAGTTGACAAGATGCAGGAAAAAGGTGGCAAAGAATCTCTGCTGCTGATGGGAGATTTGGCCTTCGTTGTCAGCGTTGCGAACAAGACAGTTATCACGGCCATGGACAAGAACCTGGGGTTGAGTGATAAAGTGTTCACAAATATCGATAGTGCATTGATTATGTAACAATTGGACCGGACCCTTTACGGGAGGTCCGCCACTGTGGAACGAATGAAGCAGTGTAACTAATTATCTCTTAATTAATTGGAAGGACCACAAGATGATGCGATCACTCTTTTCCGGAGTCTCCGGATTGGCAAATCAGCAAGTCAAGATGGATGTGATTGGTAATAACATTGCAAACGTCAGTACGGTTGGCTTTAAAACATCGTCGATCAATTTTGCGGAAGAGTTGAGTCAGATCCTGCAAAGCGCGCAGGAGACGGCCAGCGGTGGCCTGCAGAATGGTGTTTCGGTGGGTCTCGGCGTACGTACGGGCAGTATCGAGCGTAATTTCGGACAGGGCATTTTGCAAGCTACGGGTAAACAAACGGACTTAGGCCTGCAAGGCGATGGGTTTTTTGTTGTGAACAATGGCCAGCAAGATCTTTACACCAGGGCCGGGAATTTCCATTTTGATGGCCGTGGCAGATTTGTGACAGGCAACGGCCTCTTTGTACAGGGCTGGACGGCCGACCAAACAGGTGTCGTTTCGGAGACGGCGACTGTGGGTAACATTTCTCTGGACAGTACAGTCATTTCCCCTGCTATTGCAACTTCCAACGTTTCATTGGCAGGTAATCTAGACGCAACTGCCGCACCGGTCAACGAAGCCTGGACTGCTGTGCGGGCGTTGACTGACACTTCGACTTCAAGCGCGGCCACCAGCGCATCCGAGTTAAACGACCTGGATTCAACTACGGCGGCATTACAAAATGGCGATACTGTGGTGATTGCCGGTACCAACCCGGACGGCAGTGCGGTTTCAGCAACGTTCACCTACGGTACAGACGGGACCACAGTGGGCGATTTGTTAACGGCTGTCAATACGGCATATACTGGGGCAACCGCTACACTTGACTCAACCGGCCAAATAGTCATCACGGACGACACATTCGGGCCCAGTCAAACAACCCTCACATTGAATGCAGGAAGCAGCAATGCCGGTACGATTAATCTTCCGAGTTTTGTGATGACTGCCAAAGGCTCAACGCCCACGGTTGCCTCTTCAATCGATGTTTTCGATAGCCTTGGTTCCAAACATACTTTGGAGATAACTTTCACAAAAACCGACAATTTGCGCGAGTGGACATTTCAGGTTGCCTTCACAGGAGACGAAACAATTAGTGAGGGGTCCAGCGGGACGTTAACCTTCGCCAACGACGGCACTCTCGAAACAGTATCGTATGACAACGCCCAATCGAGCCTTGTGTTCGATCCGGGCAATGGCTCACAGACTGCCCAGGTCAATCTGGATTTTGAGAATTCGACCGGCTTTAGTGCATTGACGCAATTTGCAGGAACATCTTCGGTGAACATGCCTTTTCAGGACGGACAGGCGAAAGGCGAACTTGGGTCTTATGCAATCGATGAGCAAGGGCGCATCTTTGGGGCATTCACAAACGGCAAGACTAGAATGATCGCCCAGGTCGCTCTTGCCCGGATCAACAATCCGGAGGGCCTGCTGCATATTGGTAACAATGTGTATGACCTCTCGGCGAGCACGGGTATTCCCGCGGTAGGGAAAGCTGGGACCGAGTTGCCGACATCGGTATTCTCGGGTACGCTAGAGGCCTCAAATGTGGATCTGGGGCAGGAATTTGCCGAAATGATCATTGCACAAAGAGCGTTTCAAGCAAATGCTCGGGTGATAACAGTCAGTGATCAGTTTCTTTCAGAAGTAACACAGTTGAAACGATAACGCGGATAGAAGATAAGTAAGGAATCATTGCAGCAGGGTGTCTCAGGAAACACAGCCCCCGGCGCAGTCAGGGAACGACGCGGCGATGTGCTCTTGAGATACCCGGCTACTAACGGAATCAAGGCACGGAATATACCTGATGGATAAAGGCACTATAATAGGAGTATCAGCAGGGTTCGGTTTAATTATGGTCTCGATGATTATGGGCGGCGGCATCGCACCTTTCATCGACATTCCCTCATTGGTCATGGTTATCGGAGGAACTATAGCGGCAACCTTCGTCAACTTCCCGTTCGAAGATGTGGTCGGTCTCGTGAAAGTGACGCAAAAAACTCTGCGGGAAGAGACCATGACTCCTAAGAAATATATCCAGCAGATCGTTGGTATCTCGAAAAAGGCCAGGACGAACGGACTATTAGCCATTGAAGAAGACCTTGAGAAGGTAGATCAGGATTTTATGAAGGTCACATTGCAACACGTTGTCAATGGTACAGAGCCGGATGATTTGAGCAACATCATGCAGGCTGAATTGGCCATTATGGCAGAACGGCACAAAATGGGTCAGAAGATCTACATGGCGATGGGGACCTACTGTCCCGCGTTTGGTATGGTCGGCACGCTCATTGGCTTGATTTTTATGCTGCAGAACCTATCCGATCCTTCATCGGTTGGACCCGGTATGGCGATGGCGATGCTGACAACATTCTACGGCTCGCTTTTCTCGAACCTGCTTTTTATTCCGCTGTCCGGGAAACTAAAGCTCCGCTCCGAGAAGGAAATTCAGTTTAAGGAAATGTTACTCATGGGAATTCTGTCGGTTCAAGCCGAGGAGTCGCCGCGGGTTATCCAAAACAAACTGCAATCCTACATCAACCCGACCGAAAGGGGATTGCTGAGTGAAAAGGGTGAGGAAGCCTAGATGGCTGACGAGTTCAAAAAGCGTAACACCGGCGATGATGATGATATGCCTACATCTCCTGCATGGATGGCTACGTTTTCCGACATGATGACATTGTTGATGTGTTTCTTCATTCTAATTATGTCATTTTCTACGCTTGAGTTAGATAAGTTCAAGATGGCTATGGGCTCTCTGCAGGGTGCGTTGGGCGTGCTGGGTACACAAAAAAAGCTGCGTCCCGAACAAAGTTGGTTTTCACCGTCAGCCACCACCATGTACTCGATGCAACAAAAGAGCGTCCTGGAGCATCTAGAGAAGTTGCAGTCAGTAATCAAGAAGAACGAATTGGAAGATCAGGTCGATGCTTACATGGCGGACGGCGAAGTGTATATCGAAATCAGAGATAGCATGCTCTTCGGCGGGGGCAGCGCGGACCTGAGGCCGAACTACCTGAAATTACTTTCGATTATTTCAAAGACCGTGTTCAAGGACGCGAAGAGTATCGTTGTCGAAGGACATACCGATAATATTCCAATTCAAACAGCGCAGTATCCATCAAACTGGGAATTATCAATGCACCGTGCACTGCAGGTGGTCAAGTATTTTGTAGACAAGACAGGGATAGATCCTGCTATGGTTTCTGCTGCAGGATACGGAGAGCATAAACCAATCGTACCGAACAACTCTGCCAAGAATCGAGCCATAAACCGCAGGGTTGTTTTGAAAATGAAACTATAACCTAACTTATTGGAAAACTATGGCGGACGAAGACAAAAAAGATCAAGAAAACGCGGAAGCATCCGATAAGAAGGGTGGCAAAGGTGGGATGTTGAAACTCATCCTGATACCCGTCATTCTGCTTGTCCAAGCGGTCGCGGCTTACTTCATCGTATTTAATCTACTACTAAAGAATCCCAACGCTAAAGAAGAAACTAACGAAAAAAAATCACGACTTGAAGTAGGGCAATTCTTTGAGCTCAACGATATCGTGATAAACCCGGCAGATACGGGCGGCCGGCGATACCTGGTGCTTGAAATGGGCTTGGAGACAAAAGACCCGAAAGTCGTTGAGGAGGCTGCAGGCAAGGAAATCTGGATTCGGGATGCAATCATCTCCCATTTGACTAAAAAGACTGCATTGGAGCTGATGGAGATTTCAATCAGAAAAGGGCTCAAGAAGGAAATTCTGGACATTCTAAATGAAAAACTGAGTGAAGGCAGATTCGATAAAGTCTACTTCAAAAAGTACATTCTACAATAACGTTTGGTGATTAAACTACATCGGTGAGTGAAAAAAGCGCATGCCAGAAGAATTAGAAGAAACCGGAGAACTCTCTCCGGAGGAGAGTCAAGCACCTGAAGCAGAGGAGAGTCCTGAGGCTACACCCGAGGATTTGCGGTCCCCTGAGGAAATCGCCGCGGAAGAGCAAATGCTCGCTGAGCTCGAGAACGAAGGACAGGAGCTTGCTGACAGTAGTGATGCATCTTCAGAGGACGCCGAGCAGGAATTGCGTTCCCCGGAAGAGGTCGCTGCCGAACAGGCGATTCTGGCTGAATTGGAAGCGTCCGCGTTTACCGACGTTGAATTGGATGACGGGCTTCAAGCGGATTTCGGGACGGCGGGCGAGAGCGAGCACAACATAGAGTTGCTGAGGGATGTTACCGTTAACGTTACCGTCGAACTGGGCAGGAAAGAAATGTGTTTTGGCGAGGTTCTGACTTTGGGAAAGGGCTCCCTGGTTGAACTTAGCAAGGTAGCCGATGAGCCCGTAGATATTTATGTGAATCGCAGCAAAGTTGCTGAAGGAGAAGTCGTCGTAGTAGATGATCACTTTGGTGTGCGCATCACTCGCCTCATGAGCAGGAAGCCCTCTTAGCATGAAATTACAACCTCTGGCAACTGCATTGGTTACTGCGTGGATGTTCGTTCTTCCGGGAGAAAATTTTGCTGCGCCAGCATTCCAGGAGACACCGGGTGCTGAGGCGCTGGCGGCCAATCCAGGTGATTCGACCAAGGCGCCGTGGGAGGCGCCGGGCGCGACCAACCTGAATCTGTTCGGAACGCTGTTCAAGACTCTCGGGCTTATTCTGGCTATGACAGTTCTGCTCTATTTAGGGTTGCGTGTTTACAAGAACGGTGTTCAGGGTGCTCCAAATATACAGGCCGCCTCGGTCGAACTGCTTGGCACCAGTGCAATCGGCCCAGGGAAGTCCCTGAGCGTCGTGCAGGTTTTGGAGCACTTGTTGGTACTTGGCGTCGCCGGCGACAACATTACGGTTGTATTGGATGTGCCGGTCGATGACCTTAGCGAGGACACCCGCAAAAACTTGTTTAGCCAAAAAGGCATGGTCCCACACGGCAGTTTTAAGCAGACCTTGAGTAATCTGATGAGGCAACCACGATGACCGGGCACGCAGCAAAAGCAAAGTGGCTAGCCATCCTGCTGCTTTGTGTTATCGTCTGTACTGTGTGTGCTGATGTGGCATGGTCTCAGTCCCTCCCAAAAGTGACTCTCGAGTTTGGCAAGGATGGGGATAAGGGCAACTCATCGCTGGCTATTCAGATCATGTTTCTCATTACGGTTCTGACGCTGGCGCCGGCTATCATGATCATGATGACATCGTTTACCCGGCTAATCATAGTGTTTCATTTTCTAAAACAGGCACTGGGGACGCCACAAGTTCCCGCCAACCAGATTGTTGTGGGGCTGGCTTTGTTTCTGACCTTTTTTATCATGCAACCGGTCTTGTCGGAAATTGGTGAATCCAGTGTGCAACCATTCCTGGCCGACAAGATCTCTCAAGAGCAGGCTATTGACAAGGCAATGCAGCCGCTCAGACGGTTCATGCTCAAGCAGGTACGCGAGAAGGACTTGTTGTTGTTCGTCAAGCTGGCAAAGATCGAACACCCCAAGAGCAAGGACGACCTGCCAACCTATATCCTGATCCCATCCTTCATAATCAGCGAGTTACGCATCGCTTTTCAGTTGGGGTTTGTCGTTTACATGCCGCTGCTGTTGGTGGATCTGGTGGTCAGTGTGGTGTTGATGTCCATGGGTATGATGATGCTGCCACCCATCATGATATCGATGCCGTTCAAAATACTTTTATTTGTACTGGTTGATGGCTGGTATCTGGTCATTGATTCAGTGGTTTCAGGTTTTTAATAAACTAAAGGGCGAAGTTGTGACAACCGAATTTGTTATATACTGGGGCCAACAGACTGTAAAAACCGCGATTATGGTAACCGCTCCAATCCTCGCGGTTGGAATGATCGTGGGGCTTCTCGTCGGTATCTTCCAATCCGTCACTTCCATACAGGAGATGACTTTAACGTTTATCCCCAAAATGGCGGCCGTTATTCTGGTGATTTTGTTCTTGATGCCCTGGACCCTGGAAGTGTTGACCGATTTCATGCATAATATGTTTTCACAGATGAGCCTGATTTCTAGGTAGAACCAGAGATTGAGTTGTGAGTACGACTCTGTTTAGGCGACACATGTTGAACGAACTTCTGGGCATTTCCGAATCTCAGCTACTGGGTTTCCTGCTGGCTTTTTTCAGGATTGCTGCACTTGCCAGCGTTGCGCCCATTTTGGGTAGCTCTTCGGTACCTGCGCAACTGAAAGTGTTTTTTGCGCTGTTCATGACCATAACCATACTACCCTTGATAAAAGTGGATGACAGTCTTTCCTCTTTGAACCTGTTGGGGATGGTTCCTCTCACTTTGAAGGAAGTGGTAATCGGTTTGTTTCTGGGTTTTAATGCGAAGTTTATCTTTGAGAGTTTTCAGTTTGCCGGACGATTGATTAGTACGCAAATGGGTTTGGGCATGGCCAATCTCGTGGATCCAGACAACGGCCAGCCCGTAACGCCTTTTGGGAACATCTATTCGTTCATGGCGATCGTCTTTTTTCTGTCGCTGAACGGACATCATTTCATGATTTCTGCGCTCTACAAGAGTTTTGAATTGGCGCCGGTGCATAGTCTCAGCGTCTTGCATCCGGCGGCAAAGTTCAAAATGATGACCATGTTCAACGATGTGTTTTCAATTGGTGTCAAGTTGGCTGCACCGGTAATGGTGACGTTGTTTTTGATAGAGGTGTGTATGGCAATTATGGCGCGGGTCGTTCCACGGATGAACATCTTTTTTATTGGCCTGCCGGTTCGCCTGGGAATTGGGATGCTCGTCGTAATTTCTTCGTTTCCAGTATTCTATCTCTTTTTCAGTGACTTGCTCAGTGCGTGGAAACGAGATATGGGTAGTATTCTGAATTACTTTTAGGAGTGATAGGTATGGACTTACAGATCGCGGAATTGGACTCCAACGTCATTGGACAGCTTCTGGGACAAAAGCTCTATAGCCCAAAGGGAAGTCTGCTTTTGGGTATGGGCGCCGAAATAGGAGACTTCCATTACAGGAAGATCAAAGATGTAGGTTACCGCAGTCTTTATGTCTTGCAGAAGAGTCATTCCGATGTCCTTGAGTCGACTGGCCATGTACTGTCTGAGAAGTTGCGGGCGGCTGCACCGGTCGCATTGAAACAGATCTACCAAAAACTCTTAAGCAAAGACAAAATCAAGGTCTCTAATGCCAAGAAAGAGCTCAGCGTGCTGGCAGATAGCCTGATTCGGGATGTAGACATCAGGATGTCGGCCCCCCCGGATATTGTCGATTTGAAGCGGCAGTCGGACTACATTTACCAACATGCGATAAGTGTAGCAGCATATTCTATTCTGATGGGTCAGAGCTTGCAGTACCACCAATTGAAGCTTTTCGATTTGGCGTTGGCAGCTTTGCTGCACGATTTTGGTATGATCTATATAGACGATGACATCCTGATGAAGCCTGAAGCATTGAGCGACAAGGAAGCGGAAGAGATGCGCAAGCACACCGTGTTGGGCTTCCAGCATTTGGGACGGAATTGTTTTATCAAAGGGCTCGTTACAATCGTTTGCCTGCAACATCATGAGCGCTTTGACGGGTCGGGGTACCTGAAAGGGATGGTGGGTAACGAGATTCATGAGTACTCCCAGATAATTGCCATCGCCGACGTCTTTGATGCTTACACTTCAGATCGACCATGGCGCCGATTACATACACTGGATGAGGGCATCGCCTATCTGAAAGATAATGCCGGCACATTGTTTGATGAAGATATCGTGAAGCACTTTTTACGATTCTTTGAAATGTAGAACATGCACTGCCGAATCCGTTCCAGAATAAGGGAGAATACCAGTTGGGCGTAGAAGTTCATCAACTTGGAAATGAGGTTGTAGGACGCCGTCTCGGCCAGAATCTATATAACCCCGCCGGCAACTTACTCTTGCGCAAGGGCGTGGAGATTACGCCGCGCTACCTTGACTATTTTCAGGATAGCGGCTATCAGAGCATTTTTCTTCTGAGCCAGGGAGTAAGTTCTGAGGGGTCGCGCTTCAACTCGGACCGGCTTTTGACCACCGCTCCTTATATTTTGAAGAAAGTGTTCAGGAAGATGCGCATCGATGACACAGTGCGGGCAGCGCAAGCAAAAGGTGATCTGCTCTCCCTGGCGGAGGCGATACTTGTGCATGTGCAGAATCGTCTGGAAAAGCCACCACAACTGCTGGAACTGAAGCGGCAAGGGGATTATTTGTACCAGCATTGTGTGAACGTGGCGGTCTACTCGATCTTCATCGGGCGTGCAAAAAATTACAGCGATCAACAGTTGCTGAACCTTGCCATTGCCGGGCTTATCCATGACTTTGGGATGGAGTTTGTAGATGGTGACATCGTAAACAAGAAGGACGAGCTCGGCGCGGAAGAGTTTGAGCAGGTTAAGCAACACACCACAAAGGGTTTTACGCACCTTGTGCACAACTGCGCGTTTGACGGCATCACGACGGTGGCTTCCGTGCAACATCATGAGCGCTTCGATGGTACCGGTTATCCCAAACGCCTGCATGGTAATTCGATTCATGAGTTTTCCCGCATCATCACTCTAACCGATTTTTTCGACGCATGGACCTCAGACAGACCGCACCGGAGGATGCACTCCCTAAGCGATGCTGTGGCCTACATTCAGGAAGAGCAAGGCTCGATTTTCGACCCGGCTCTGGCGCAAAGCTTCACGCGGCTTTTTACCTAAACAGCCGCCCCGGTTCCTGATTTATGGCTGACGACTCCTTCCAGGAAAAAACAGAGCAAGCGACTCAGAAGCGTCGCACAGAGTCCCGCAAAGAGGGGAAGGTCCCCAAAAGTAGCGAACTCAACTCTGCTGTGGTGTTGCTGACGGCATTTGTGGCGTTGTCTTTGACCGGCACCCGGTTTTTTGCCAAGCTTTCTTCAGGGTTTCGCATTTACTATCAAGAGATAGCCCGCATGCCAGTTACTACGGACGACATGCAGCATTATGCGTACCTGGGGGCTAAGTCTGTATTCTTTCTGCTCCTGCCGTTTTTGTCAGCCATAATGCTCGCAGGCGTGGCTGCAGGCGTCGGTCAATCAGGGTTTCTTTGGACATTTAAACCGCTGAAGCCTTCCTTTTCGAAGATGAATCCCGCAAAGGGGCTAAAGCGACTCTTCTCGCCTAAGTCTTCGGTGGAGCTTCTTAAGAACGGCCTGGTATTGATCATAATTACGTCGGTCGCTTATGACGCGATTATGTCGATCAAGGACACATTCCTGACCCTAACGCACGAAGACGTGGATAGCATCCTGATGTTCATCGCGTCATCGATGCTCAAGGTGGGAATCCGTACAGCGTTGGCTTTACTGATCCTGGCCTTTTTTGATTTTCTGTACCAGAGATGGCAGAATCAGCGCGATATGCGCATGACCAAAAAAGAAGTCAAGGACGAGCAGATGCAGGCGGAAGGAGATCCCAAGGTCAAGAGTGCGATCCGGAGCATGCAGGAAAAACTGACCCGGCAACGCATGATGAGCAGTATTGCCGAAGCAGATGTGGTGATCACGAACCCGACCCATCTTGCAGTAGCCCTGAAGTACGATCCGGGCCAGATGGGCGCGCCAATTGTTCTGGCGAAGGGAGCCCGGCTCATCGCACAACGAATCAAGGACATTGCGAAGGAACATAATATACCTATCTACGAGAATAAACCCCTGGCGCGTTCATTGTTTAAGTTGTGTGACATCGGCACCCGCGTACCACCTGAGTTGTTTCAGGCGGTAGCTGAGGTTTTTGCCCATGTTTACCAGCTTAAAGAGAGACGCAACTAGACCCAGTGCACAGGGATGTTGTATTACCCGACTGATTCTCAATAGGATCAGTCAAGAATCGACTTTGCAAATATTCCGCTGAACATGACCCACCGGCGGTTGATGTGTTAAAGTCCTTTCGCGGAGAATGGCTTTGGCGGACCAGAACAGAACGGATAAGAGTTTTGCGTTTTTGCAGGGGGTGCAAAAACGAGGCGACCTGCTGGTGGCAATCGGTGTCGTTGCGATACTGATGTTTATGATCGTCCCCCTGCCCAGCTTTTTTCTCGACATACTGCTGGCCATCAACATCACATGCTCGTTGATGATTCTGTTGGTGCCAATGTATGTTCGCAAACCTCTGGAGTTTTCAGTCTTCCCCGGTATTCTGCTGATCGTCACCCTGTTTCGGCTTTCACTCAACATCGCCTCGACCCGTCTCATTCTGGGCGAGGCATTTGCCGGCGACGTCATCAATGCCTTCGGAAATTTCGTGGTCAAGGGGAATTACGTCGTCGGGCTGGTCGTTTTTATCATCCTGGTTATCATCAATTTTGTCGTAATCACCAAAGGCTCCGGGCGGGTGGCCGAGGTCGCAGCCAGGTTCACCCTCGATTCCCTGCCCGGCAAGCAGATGGCCATCGATGCTGACTTGAATGCGGGGCTGATCGAGGAGGGGGAAGCCAGAAAGCGCCGTGACGAGATTCGCAAGGAAGCCGATTTCTACGGGGCGATGGATGGCGCCAGCAAATTTGTACGCGGTGACGCTATCGCCGGCGTTTTGATCACGGTGATCAACATCATCGGCGGATTGATTATTGGTGCGGTCCAGCTTGACATGACCCTGGTCCAGGCCCTTGAAACCTACACAATTCTGACGGTCGGGGACGGGCTGGTCTCCCAGATTCCGGCATTACTGATTTCCACTTCCGCCGGTATCATCGTGACCCGTGCGGCCACTGAACAGACTTTGGCGGATTCCATTACCGACCAGATGTTCAGCAAGCCGAAGGCGAGCTATATCTCAGGCGGAGTCCTCGTCCTCATGGCGCTGGTGCCGGGATTCCCGGTGCTGCCCTTCCTCCTGATGGGACTGACCAGCATTGGCCTGGGTTACATGTCTACCGGTCTGGTCGAGAAGCAGGCAAGAGAAGAGTTGGAGGCCGAGGCCCCGGTTGTGGAGGAACCGCCCGATGACATAGAGGGTTATTTGCACGTCGACCCTCTCGAGATCGAAATTGGCTACAGCCTGATCCCGCTGATTGACCGCAATCAGGGCGGTGACTTGTTGAACAGCATCACCATGATTCGGAAGCAGATAGCCCAGGAATTGGGAATCGTCGTGCCTCCCATCCGGATTCGCGACAACGTCCAGCTCGGCTCTACTGAGTATGTGGTGAAAATCAAGGGCAATGACGCTGCCCGCGGCGAGGTGATGGTCGGGTACTACCTGGCTTTGACCCCGGAAGGGGAGGATGACGAGCTCCAGGGCATCAAAACCAAAGATCCCACCTATAATCTGCCGGCGTGCTGGCTTAATGAGGAACAAAGAGACCACGCGGAAATCAGGGGGTATGCAGTGGTCGACGCTTCCGCCGTGATCTCCACCCATTTAATGGAGTTGCTCAAGCAGAACGCCTACAAGATTTTGGAGCGGCAGTCGGTCCAAAATCTCCTGGAAAATCTCAAGGAAGAGCATTCTGCCGTTGTGGAGGAGTTGACCCCCAACTTGTTGACGGTCGGGACCATTCAGAATGTTCTGAAGAATTTGTTAAAAGAGCGCATTCCGGTCAGAGACTTGCCGACCATTCTAGAGACCCTGGCCGACCGGGGAAATTTGTCCAAAGATCCTGATGTTCTGACCGAATATGTGCGCGCCGCACTATCCGAGGTGATCAGCAATCAGCACCTGGATGAACAGGGCGAGATCACAACCATCACACTCGATGCGAGGTTTGAGGAGTTTATTCTGAATCAACTCGCTTCGGGCAAGCATCCGAACCAGAACCTCAACTTGTCCCCGACCGCGATGAATGAGCTTTACACGCAAACGGCCGGCAAGATTCAGGATCTGGTGGCGGCCGGCGGCAAGGCATTGTTGATTACCGGCCCGGCTGTTCGACGCTACATAAAGAACTTTTTTGAGCCTGTATTACCGGATCTGACCGTGCTATCCATTTCCGAACTGTTGCCAACCATAGTCATCAATACCATTGGAAGCGTAGGAATTACGAATTATGATTAAGAAATTTAAGGCACCGACCATGGCGGAAGCCATGAAATTGGCTAAGAATTACTTCGGGGATGACGCCATTGTGTTGCAGTCGAGAAAAATCAAAGACGAGGGCCGGTCGCATGCCTTCGACGATGAGCTCGTGGAGATTACCGTTACTTCGGAAAAGACACTGGTGCATACCAACTCCGGAAAGACCACGGCCAAACCTTTCTACACGCCGGCTGACGCCAGACGGTCAACGGTCGCGTCATCTGGCAAGGCCCCACCGCGCAAGCGCAAGGCGCCGCCGGACAAAGCACAGGCCAACAAGGCGCCCTCCGCTCTCCTGGCGATGAAACGCGAGCTGGCTGAACTTCGGGCTTCCATCGAGACCCTGCAGCAGGATGTCAGAAAGTCAGATTCCAGACTGCTGCCGGATACTTTTCGGTTTCTGAAGAAAGACAAAGGCGTCGAGTCCGATGTTGCGTCGGAGCTGGTACAGAATATCTTCTTGCAGTTGGAAGGGACCGACGTCAGGGATGACGACAAGATCAAAGAGGTGATGCAATCGGAAATCAAGCGCAGTCTCAATGTCAGGGATGCGTTGGCCATCGAATCCGGCAAGCCCAAGGTCGTTTGTTTGGTCGGACCCACCGGAATGGGCAAAACCACATCTATTATTAAGTTGGCCACTCATCCTGAATTCTACGGCCGCAAGCGGGTGGGTCTTGTCACCATCGATACCTACCGGGTGGCGGCTGCTGCTCAGTTGAAGACCTTTGCCGCCCTAGCCCGCATACCGCTCGAAATCGTTTATGAACCGTCTGATTTTACCGATGCTCTGGCCCGGCTTAGCGACCGCGAAGTAGTGCTCATCGACACTGCGGGCCGCAGTCCCTTAAATGAAAAGCACCTGGACGATTTGAAGCAATTCTTTCGCGCGGCCATGCCGGACGAGATCCATCTCGTGCTGTCCGTCTCAATGCGTTCAGACAATCTGGTGGATGCTGCGACGAATTTTTCGAAGTTGCCGGTAAACCACTTAATTGTTTCCAAAATTGATGAGACGCCGCGTTTGGGTAACATCCTGAATGTCGGCAGGAGAATCGATTTGCCCATTTCATTTTTGACTAATGGACAAAAAGTTCCTGACGATATACAAAGAGCAGACAGGCATCAAATGGCAAACCTCATAATAAACTAATGCTTACGAAATTTACAATGAGGGTCAGCTTCTTTGCTGGTTTTATTACGCTGGTCTATTGCGTGGTATCAGGTGTGTCAATTCTTGAGAGTCTGGTGCGGGGCTTGATTGTACTTTTGGGGTTTTACCTGGTTCTCATTGCATTCTTTCTTTTCTTGCGCGTGGTTTTCGATCCCAGGCAGGTTTTGGAAGAGAGAATCCGACCTGACAACAAAGATAAACCTGAAGCCGACACCGAAGCCGAGGAATCTATTACGCCTGCGACCACAGGAGTCGATGTTGAATAGCGAAGATCTGGTCAGAGAATATCTTAAGACTGGCGACTCAAAACTCCGCGACCAAGCAATCGTCAAGTTCATGCCAATCGTAAAGTACGTCATTGGCAGGTTGAATCTTTCGGTGCGCAGCAAGATGGAGCTGGAGGACATCCATAGCTCCGGCATCATTGGCCTTATCCGTGCACTGGACGATTTTGACGTATCCCGAAACACTGCGTTCAAAACCTATGCGACCTGGCGAGTGCGCGGCCATATCCTCGACTACCTGAGAAAGATCGATTTTCTCAGTCGTGGCGATCGCGCTAAATTGCGCAACATCGAAAAGACCACGCAGGACCTCTCCCTTCGTTTTAATCGCGAGCCATCGGCTTTTGAAGTTGCAAACGAGCTCGGAATGGATTTGCGCGAGTGCCACCGCCTGCTGGAAATGGCGCAGTTGAATTTTCTAATCTCGCTCGACCAGGTGCAGGAGACGGACGGCGAACAAGTGAAGCTGGCCGATATTATTGCCGACGCGAGCTGCGTCGGACCTCTGGAAGATCTGAGCCGCAAGAATACTCTGCACATCGTGAAAGATGCGATTCTCAAGCTACCCGAGCGCCAGCGGCTCATCGTGCTCATGTACTACCACGACGAAATGACCCTTCTCGAAATAGGAAAAGTGTTAAAATTGTCTGAATCCCGCATCAGCCGCTTATTGGGTAAGGCAATCCTCACCATCCGCACAGAACTAAAACAGATGCAGGAGACAGTCCCGAACTAGTAATTGGTGATTCTCATGGATGATTACCAAGTTGCACTAGGCAAGCCGGACCGCTTGCCGGTGGAACACCTGGGGGACAAGAATCAAAAGCAGCGCAAACAGCATCCTCCCAAAGACGACGAGTCGAAAAAGAAGAAGCTGTTAAGCGGAGAGGATGAGATCATCCTCTCCAGCGATGCGGAATCTCTACAGAAAGTGGACAAGACCAGTGAAAAAACCAAGACCCCGGATCCTGAAAAGAGTAAGGGAACGCATATCGATCTCACTGCCTAGAGCGTTTCCGGTTCTCGGGTTCGCCTTCCTGTTTGCGCTCATCCCTCTGACCGGTGCCCATGCTACCAAGCTTGTGGATATCCGCAGCGGTACGCATCAGGTCTATTCCCGGGTCGTTCTCCAGTTTGATAGCCCGGTCAAGTATCTGGTGGTGCGCGACAGCTCCACCAGCAGCATCACCATCGACATTCTTTCACTCGACGCAAGTGCGGAGTACGGGCCGGTCAATCTGGATCCGTCCGATCCGTTTATTCGCCATATTCAGTTCAGCGAACTCGCAGGCTTCATTTCCATCACCCTCGATCTGCACCATTGGGATCTGCGGGCCATGCAGTATGTCCTGCGCGCGCCGTTTCGGATTGTCGTCGACCTGTGGCCGGGTCGCCGGCCGCAAACCTGGTCTCCGGGTGATAGCGTCACGCCGCCTGCGGCTCTCGAAAAGACTCCGGAGATCGCAGATGAGACGCCCGCTCCCAATGCACCATCTGCGACAAATACGCCTCCGGTGACCGCCGTGGAGACCCTGGTCCCGGTGGTTGCAGCCAACGACACGACACTGAACCAACCGCAAAGTGATTCAAGCGCGTTCAGCGAACAGGGTGTCGTTCCCGAGTCTGTGCGGCGTCACACGCAAACGGTCGATGCTATGATTCAGCGCGCGGTTGCACGCGGGAAGGCGGCCGCTCACGCGGCGCCCGCAAAGGCCCCCGGGCCGAAAGTGCGGAAGGCCAAAATCAATATGTTTTGGGTCATCGGGATCACGTTTGTTCTGTTGGATGCCATGCTACTGGTTTTGTATATACGCAATCGAGCCACGAAAAAGAAGGTGAAGCGCGCTCCGAAGCGTAAAGCCCGGCCCAAGCCCAAAAGAAAGGCAGCCGATCCGGTCCTGGCCAAAGCGCCGGCGAGCCATCGTCCTGCGCGGAAGCAAGAGGTGGGCAAATCAGATCGCCAGTTGTCGCCGAAGGACTTTTCACAGTTACTGAGCGCGGCAATCGACTCCAATCAGTTGCAGATAGGCGGTAGTCTGCCTGCGGCTAACCCGAATGAACTTGCTGAGCTGGAGCAGGCAGTAAAGCTCGATGAGCTCATCGGCTCAATATCAGGTGCAATAAATGATTCCCCAGCAGCGGCTCCGGCGCCACCGCAATTCGCAGAAATCGCCAACGACCTCAAGCTCGCTGAGCCGGAGGCGGAGTTGACGGAACAAACGGCCCGCGAACAGCTCATCGGCCGGGATGGTGTCGAGTTCATGCGCAACATCAAGCGTTTGTACCTGAACTGATGCAGCAGCAATCCCGTCCCGCTACAAACTGACAACCCCAAAGCACAATGCCGGTTCCCGGGTACTCTCTATCCGGCCGCGATAGTCTCTATATTTTTCATTTGAGACGGACTTGCTTGCCTCTACTCTTCTAACCAACCCCGGGCGCGGCCCCAAAAGAGTTCCCAAATCCAAAATTGCCAATCCTTGTTCTGAGATCATCCTCTCGCTTGTCACAATTATCGCCCTCAGACGGCCTTGTCCGCTTCGTAGCTGCCCGCAACAACTCTCCACTCTACTCACATACCCCCGCACTGCCCCAATAGAGTTCCCCAAATCCAAAATCGCTAATCCTTATTCTGAAATCATCCCCTCGACTGTTATAATTCCAACCCGTAATAATTCCCAATCTCCCTGCTCAGTCAGGTAAAAAGGAACACAAGCCCCGGCCGGTTGCTACTTGCCTGATTTCACTCAACTCTTTGTAATTATACTTGTTATGACTTACAAGTACCAATGGCATGCG
>JAJDAD010000047.1 GCA_029262055.1 Candidatus Zhuqueibacterota bacterium | reverse complement strand
CTGCGCGGATGGTAGCTGACCGGAACCTCGCGAATCATTAGTCCCAGGCGGGCCACTTTGACCGTAAACTCCGGATCGAAACCGAAGCCGTTTGATTCGAGGGTCAGTTTGTTGAGCACGTCTCTGCGGAAGGCTTTGTAGCAGGTTTCCACGTCGGTCAGTTGCAGCGACATCACTAGATTGGCAAGCTGAGTGATGCGACGATTCGCAACGCTATTCCAGTAACTCTGAGATTTGTTCTTGCCGGAGAGAAAACGCGAACCGTAAACGACCTCGGACCCCTCTGCAAACGCCAGCAGGAGCGCTTGATAATCATTGGGGTCGTACTCCAGGTCGCCATCCTGGACGATGACCACATCACCTGAAACATGCCGAAACCCGGTACGCAGCGCCGCTCCTTTCCCCAGGTTGTTTGCGTGAAAAAGCACGAGAACATCGCTGCGGGCCCGCCACGCCAGCAAACGCTCGCGGGTGCCGTCTGTGGAGCCGTCATCAACCACGATCACTTCTTTTTGTACGGGAGTTGCCAGAACCCGTGTGAGGATTTCTTCGATGGTTCCGGCTTCATTGAAAACCGGTATGACTATCGATGCCTTCATGGCTCATTCCTGCTTTAGAGTCCTTCCACCCCCGGTTGAACCCGGTGCTGTGCGGCTGCTATCGATGGCACCGGACTGCACTATCGGTATCATAAATCTATGCAATCCTGGTAATTTGTCAACCGGAAAATGCGTGCCCCGGGCAGGTTGCGGCGATTTTGCATCTTTATGGTGAGGCTTCGGATAGTATTATGCTCCTCCGGCAGCACCGGTTCATCCGCGTCTGTCCGTGGATCGGATAACAGAAATACGCACGGAATTCAAGCTAAGATTGACCGCCGGGTGAACTTTCTTGGCAGACAGCCGTAGATGTGCAAATACAATTTCGAGGGAGAACCCGGGGTGCTTGAAATCATACATGTACTTAAGACCTGAGGTGTAGAATATGACACGTTCAAAACTCTTGAACATATTTTGCGTGATGACTTGCTGTTTTGCCCAGAATCTGAGTGGCCAGGATGCGAATAATCACGCCAAATTCCACGACCCGGATCCTCTAGCCTATTATCGGCTTGGTCAGGAAGCACGGGCACTTTTCCAAACCGGACAGTATAGGCAAGCGGCAGAGATAAATCAAAAACTTGTTGATATTTATCCTGACGACGGCACAACCTGGCTGCAATTGGCACAAAGTTATCAAAACTCCGGCCAACACCAGCGGGCCATTGCTGCGTATCGGCAAGCTACTGAGTTAGGCTCTGGCTTTACGGCTTCGAACTACTACCAAACGGCAATTTGTTATGCCGCACTGGGTCAGGATGACAAAGCTTTGGAGTGGCTGGAGAAGACTCTAAATTCGGGATACATGCACCGGCCCAATTTTGCCCGGAACGACCAGTTTGCCGGACTACAATCTGACGAGCGATTTCAGCAGCTCGCGGGCCTCCTGCCCAGTCGTGAATTCTCGCGAGAGGAAGGTTGGCGCTTCGATCTTGCCTTTCTCGTGTCAGAAATAAATCGTCTACATGCAGTTTACCGCAACGAGCCGCTTCCTGATAAATTCAAGAAAGCGCATCAGCGACTCAACAAGCGAATTACCGACCTTAGCGATGCTGAAATTTTTGTGGAGTTCCAGCGCCTGGCGGCCATGATTGGAGACGGCCACACAACTCTTTACCCTATTGCCGAACGGGTGTCATTTTCACAGCTTCCGGTTGACTTTTACCTGTTTCCGGAAGGTCTCTACTTGCTCGACGCCGAAGGAGATTTGAAAAATCGGATTGGCAGTCGTGTGGTGCGAATCGGTGATATGAAGACCGATGAGGCCCTGGAAACGCTTGGCGCTATCATAAGTCACGACAACAAGATGATGCTAAAACGGATGATGTCTCTGTATCTGACTTTTCCGGATGCGCTTCACGCCTTGGGAATAATACCCTCTCCGGACACTGTGCCATTAGTCCTGGAAACCTCGCACGGACAGACACAAAAAGTGGAAGTCAAGCCCGGCGGGTTGAGGCGGCCACGAAAATTATTCCCTTCTCAGAAAGAAGGAGCACCTGTACCGCCACTCTATTTACGCAATGTTGGGGAGCACTACTGGTTCGATTACCTGCCTCAAGCGAAAGCGCTTTATGTGCAGTTCAACCAGGTCATCAACAAAGAGAATGAATCTATTAATGATTTTGCCCGGCGAATTACGAACGCGCTCGGCGAACACAAAGCCGAGTACTTAATCGTTGACGTCAGGCATAACAATGGCGGCAATACATACTTGTATCCACCATTACTCAGAGCGCTGAGCTACTTTGAGGCAACTCATGAAAATGGTGGGATCTTCATCTTGATTGGCCGAAATACTTACTCTGCAGCCCAGAATTTTATTACGGACGTCGACCGGCTCACTGATGCTATTTTCGTGGGAGAGCCAAGTGGCGGCAAGCCTAATTCTCCCGGGGAAGATACGGGAACCATCCTCCCGTACAGCGGGGTGAATATGAGCATTTCAGCTTTGAACTGGCAGCAGTCATATCCGCAGGACGGCCGAATCTGGATTGCTCCGGACATCCCCGTCGAGCTTTCGGTTGAGGACTATTTCGCCAACAAAGACCCGGCAATGGCAGCGATTGTAACGCTAATCAGCAAATAAACTGATGCTCGCATAAGTCGGCGGCCAGGAATATCATAAAGTACCACGCTGGTTGACATAGAATCGACTTATTCGTTAAACTTTTTTTCCCAGCCGCCGTAGATGTGGAAAGACTATCTTTTAAGGAGAAAGAAATGCTGTTCGAAATCATACAAATCGCCGTCGTGTTCCTACTTGCCGTACCCTTCATCTACATCATGTTCGACGTTGTTTTTGACCTGTTGAGAAGAACCTTTGACTTCTACCGGACACAGGCAAAACCGATTCTGGTACGGGTTCGCTCTCAGCAGCCGCGTGCACGGCGATAGTGCTTTAGCCAAACTCGCATTGCCCAAGCCGGCCTGATGAAATCGGGCCGGCTTTTTTTTGTTTGGTGGAAATGCGCTTCCTGCAAACCATCCATCCCAGCCATGCGGCGGCCATAACTGCCTTGGGGTCTTTATAACTTTTCCTTGTTTCACACCCGGAAGCTGTTTATTTTGTGACAACCCGCAATAGAAATGACGACCAATGCCGGGAGGACGTGCTTGATCCCCCATTCGGAGTATTTTTCTCACTCGATAAAAGAGGCTACGATTGCCTGGCATGGTTTGCTATACAGATCTGGCTAATATGTCCCGCAGTCATACTATGCAGTTAGGTTTTCAGGTGGTCTACCGGGTTCGATGCTGAATGGATTGTGATTTGGAGTGTTTATGAAGAAAACTATAGAAATCCTAGTTAGGTTGTATATGATATTGAGAAATCACAAATAAATTTAATAGAAATATTGCCCAGTTAACAACTGATGAAGATAACTCCAAACTCATTAATCCCAGGTCTAATATTGCTGTTAATAGGATCAGCAATAACAGTATTGGTCGATGATTATAAGGATGACGGAAATAATCAAGTTTGGTTACTATCCCATAAATCAATATACCTAATAGTAGTGATAGTGTTGATGCTTGGGCTGCTGACATTTTTATATATCTACCTCCGTGAACATAGTTCTACAAATAAATTGTCTGGTATTGATCCTGACATTCCTAAAATAAACAGACAAAGACGAAAATATATCAAATCTTTAAACACTAAAGAAAAACAAGTATTAAACCAATTCTCTCCTACTTTTCTCATTCCTATATATTTAGAATGCACTTCAACCTTAGAAACTTTGTGTAAAAAGGACATACTAAAATACCCAATTGGTTATGGACATAACAAACTAACTAATCAATCTTTTAGTACGTATGAACTACATTCATGGGCTATAAATTATCTTTTAAGACATCCAAAATTGTTAAAATAAAAGGTCGGGACATTTTTCTAATTTAACGATAAAAGGAGGTCGATTACATTGACCAAACTTTTGACTTAGGCGCGTCCCTTGTTAGAGGAAAGGTAAAATGTCAAGAGTATAGGCATGATGACAACATGTTTGCTCTTGTAACTCTGACAAGGGAATAGTGGGCAAAAGGTTTCGTACTCAAAGCCTCGTCAACTTGGAGTCAAAGGAAATCGAAACCCGCGCTTGCCCCGACCTTTTTTAATTCTCAAAGAACACTACCGGAAAATACCATGAATAAACTACCAACTAAAGAACAAATCAAAAAGGCGTATAATATCTCGGATGATCATTTTGAAATTCTGATCGAACTTCCATCAGAAAAAGAATTCAGGAAGAACC
>JAJDAD010000046.1 GCA_029262055.1 Candidatus Zhuqueibacterota bacterium | reverse complement strand
GTTAAGGTCGAATAACTTTTGATTCGGCGTGAGCGCAAGCTCCTTGTGGGAAGCACGGAGGGATGTTTCGGCCCCACATTCCGTAGTTGCTCACGAATCATGACACTACCCAAATGATGAAGGTAATTCTTATGAAGAAAGTAGTTTGGACACTGGGGTTATTGTTTTTGTTGCCCCATAGCTCCCTCGCGCAGGAAACAACCCAATTCTATTACCCTTTGAATGACGGAGACGTATTTCAATATCACTTTGATTTTGGAAGTTTCTTCGTTGGCACAGAAACACGAAAAGTAGCTGGCGACACACTGATGCCTAACGGAAAAACCTACAGAAAGATAGAAAGTGATATCGTTTTCTATGATGGTACTGTACGGAACGGCACTATTCATATGAGAGTTTCTGATGAAGACTCCGTCTTTCTATATCTTAATCCAATCGAGATACTTTTATTCCCGTTAAACTTGAACGTTGGTTTAACTTGGCCTATTGACGATTATGCGTTCCATGAGATAACAGCCATAAGTGATACGACGTTGTTGGGCGGCCGCTTTCCATATGTAGAAGTAGCAACAATATCAAGTCAAGATTCGACATTATTATGGTCGCCCGATTTTTTATTAGCAGACACACTCGGCGTCATTTATGACCCGGGTGAAGGAGGGGGATCTCAATTAACTGGGGCTGTCATCAATGGAAAACAGTACGGCCTCATCACAGCAGTAAAAGCAAGAGAGCGCTCGCAACAGGCCTTAACTGCCCTAAATTATCCCAACCCGTTTAACCATTCTACCCGAATTAGCTATACATTGAATTCTCCAAAGCGCGTTAGAATTCAAATATTCAATATCCTGGGAAAGGAGGTGCAATCTTATGATGTTGGAGTGCAGCAAGCTGGAACTCATACAAGAGTGTGGGATGGCGACGATCACCGAGGGATTTCGGTTTCATCCGGGCTTTACTATTACCTGATCAAGTCGGAAAGTCAAACCCTTTATAAGGGCTCTATGACATTCTTAAAATAACCCGAACATACCTGAACTGCTAATCTGTTTCAAGGAAGGAGATGCAAGATGACGAGTTCGAAACAGTTATTTCTTATTCTGACATTTGCAATCTATTGCAGCTTGTACTCACACGGCACATTATTTGGTCAGACAATTGAACCCCTTTGTGGGATGAGTCAAGAAACACAAGGAAGTTTGCCTGGGATGTCGAAATCAAACAACGTCCTCATGATGGCTCCAGGTATTACATCGAGAATCCCGACAACCGGAACGGTTCGTGCACTCGTTATTTTTGTAAGGTTTCAAGATACCGTATTTCAAGCATCGGGCTGCCACAATGACCCTGACGGCGGTTGGCCACATACTCAATTTGGTTTACCCAATTGGGCGAATAATTTTATCGATGATATTGCAAGTCCGCCTTACACAGAGGGCAGCCTAAGTGATTTTTTCTATCAGATGTCCGACGGCACCTTCAATCTTATCGGTGATATTCACTTTTATCAGGCGGCTAACAATTTCAGTTTTTACAATGTCGCCGGCGGCCGGGGCATCCTAAATCAAGAAGCACTTAATGCTCTTGATCAAACAGCAAACCTAAACTACGCAGATTACGATGCTGATAGTGATGGAGAAGTGGATCTGATACTTTTTGTTTATCGTTTTTGGGGTGGTTTCCCCACCGACCCCTTTGCGGGTTTTAGTGGCAGCGGTGTAGCCAACCTTGGTTTTACCGGGTCCATCACTTTGGATGGCAAAACTATACTAGGTGGTGGTACAGGCGGGTTCGGCTTAGGTTCTGGCGTCAGCATGCATAATTCTACCAATTTAGGGTTTGCCAGGCGTCTTGCGGCCCATGAAACCGGGCATCATCTGTATGGCGGCGGCCATTTTGACCATATGGGGTCTTGGGGGATTTTTGACGCCGTAGATTTTATCGCTATGTCTGCGTATGAGAAAGTTGCGATAGGGTGGGTGGCACCTACCGTCATAAGTTCGTCCATTCAAAATCTGGTAATCCAGGATGCAAATACAACAAACAAATATTATCGAATCGATATTAATTCAACAGACTACTTCTTACTTGAGAATCGCCAGGCACTAAGTGTTTATGAACAATTTGAATTTTGTAATAATGGCGCATTACCCGGGACAGGGCTTATGATTTCGCATATAACTCCAACAGGAACAAATAAGGCAAGTCATTTGCGATGGGAACCGGCAGATAATACCTTTGGTATTGGTAGTTCCGGTGAAAGCACCGACACCTACAAACCCGGCAACAAGATCCAATTTACTCCCTGGACCAGACCAAATTCAAATGACGGTTCAAGTGCAACCGGCATCGCCGTTACCAACATCCGTCAATCCGGCAACGACATCATCGTCGATATCGACCTCGATTTCAACGGCGGTGACATCACCGAGGATTCCTGGTGGGATGGGAGCCTCACGATCGACCAAACCGTAGTAGTCGAGAACAATGCGATATTAACCGTTAACCAGGGCACAACCGTGAACTTTGATCCCGGCGCCGGTCTGATCACAAATGCTACTCTAACCGTCGACGGCGCGCAAGCGAGCCCAGTCACCTTCGACCGCAGCGGCGCCACCGGCAGTTGGGATGGCATCACCTTTAACCCGGGTTCTTCAGGCATTATCAAAGATGCTATCATCGACCACGTCAACAACGGCGACGGCATTAACATCCAGTCCGCTTCCCCCACCATACAAAACACCACCATCCGTAATTGCTTGTGGGGCCTGAATCTGAACACATCCAATGCCGTCATCCAAAACTGTATTATCGACAACAGCGATGCGGGCGTCTTTGACCGGTATGGTGCAGCACAGTACCTGGACAATACTGTCATGAACAGTTTTGGCGCTTTGACGGATGGCGATGGCTTCAGCTTTGCCTCGGCCAGCCCTGGGCTTTTCCGCAACGTGGTCGACGGCAACGTCACGGGCGTCACCGGTACGGGCGCAGCATTAGCGGCATTTGGTGGCAACAATCTAACCGGCAACAACGTTGTGCGAAACAATGGTGTGGGACTGCGTGCTTCCGGGGCGAACACGTTTCTGTGGCTGGGAGAGACAGGCAACTTTGGTGGCGACAACAGCGTTTACAGCAACACCGTCCTGGACGCACAGGGCTTGAGCAGTGGCTGGGTTTGGGCTGAGAGCACCTGGTGGGGTAGTCCCTCTGGCGGCAATGTCTCAGGCAATGTTATCGACGACAACCCATTGTCTTCCGACCCAAATCAAGGGGCGGGACCTGCACCGGCGCTGGCCGGAGAGCTACAGGTCACCGGCAACCCGGCAGAAGGAAGCGGGCCAAGCCCCATCTTCGATTTGCTCAAACAACGGCACCTGCACCGCACCGGCAAGCTGCCCGGTTTCATGAATATGCTGCGGGGTGTTGCGAATAGTAAGTCCGGTACCGCGCTGGGCAAAGTAGCAAAAGGTCTCCTGGCCGTGGAGCACTACCTAGACGGACAGTACGACGATGCCTTGGCAACCGCCCGGGAGAGCAAGGCTGAGGTTGCCGGAACAGATCTGGAAGCGCTGGCTTTACTGGTATTGTTCGACGCCCATCTCTACGGTAAAGGTGATGCCTCCTCGGCCGGCGTGGTTTTGGCTGAGTTGAAGGGAAAATATGCCGATGTCGGGCTGGCCAAACGACTGCAATTCGAGTTGGACCGGGGTGTTTCCAGCAAAACGCAGCAATTATCAGCTTCTCAAATCTCGTTTCAAGATAAAGGGGCATTGTTTGCGGACACGCCCAGGAACGAAAACCAGCTTTCAAATCATCCCAATCCCTTCAATCCGGAGACAAGAATTCAGTACCAGCTTCCTGAGGCCGGTTTTGTTCAGGTCAAAATCTACAACCTGGTGGGACAGGAAATCAGCACACTGGTGCAAGAGCAAAAAGGTTCCGGGGCCTATTCGGTTGTCTGGGACGGCAGGGATGACTCTGGTATCCAGGTTGGCAGTGGTGTTTACATTTACCAGATTACGGTCCAGCCGAGTTCACCGGATGCGCGTCCGTTCCGGCAAAATGGTAAGATGTTGTTGGTGCGGTGACGATTTGCAGTGCAACCTTGCGGAGGCTGGAGGGAGCATTGTGCCGGTCGAAAAGGGCACGCTCAGTTCCAACTCTCAACGCAACCTTGCGGAGGCTGGAAGCCTCCGCAAGGTTGAAAATCACTCCAGAGAAAGAACGGCCTGCAAGTCATCTTCGCTGATGGTGAGCAGGTCGCTGGCCGGCAACCGACGTGTCAGGGTGCGCCAGTTCTGATCCGCTCGAAAGACCTCACGAAAGATAACCTTCGCGTCTTCTAGCTTTCCGATATTGGCAAGCGAGACTGCATGCCAGTATCTGATTTCAACATTTTCCGGATAGAGTTCATGCGCGGTGCTGTATTCACGCAAAGCCGCGTCGACATCGTTTTCCTCCAAAGCGGTATCGCCGCGATTCATGTGAATGTAAGCTTTGCGCACCTGCACCAGTCGGCGCAGCTCTTTGATTGGATTCTCGTGGTCATCAACCCGCAGGTCAAACACGCGATCCTGCCAGACTTTACCCGTCGACTCCTTTTTGACCACAATCAGCGCAGCAGACTGCTTGCCTCGGATGTCGCCACCTGCGTCCTGACCGGCTTGCAATGCTGCCAGCAGGCGTTCCGCGAGATGACCGGTGCTTGTGGTAAAGGCCTCGGCCATGGCAGGCCAGACTTTGTCGTTGAGCATCAGGTTGGCCTGCACGGAAAAATTGTCGCCGGTCAGGTGCCCGGCATCTTTGATGCACTTTTTGCCGGTCCAGGCGGCAACCCGCCCCTGCCGGTCAATGACAGCCAGTTGCCGTACGTCGCGCCCTTCGTCCGAGTCGATGAGCTGTTTGACAACCTCTTCGGCATTCTTGCCCTCTTTAATCAGAGCGAGCCCCCGCGGTCCGAACGAAGGATTGGTAAACGATTGCGTCGCGATGGCGCCGACATCGGCTTCCGCCCAGGTCACGCGCGTGCCCACACCAAACCAATGGGTCTGCACCGCTACTCCCATCTCTCCGGTTGCAGGGTCTCGGGCTACGATGGAAAAAGTGTGTGCCAGACCTTTTGAGTAGACTTGTTGCGCCTGCAGATCCTGCGCGCAAAATGATACTGTTAAGGCGAGAGCAACCAGGGCGTGCGATTTCATGGTATCTCCACTTTCTGGTAAGGAGTTCGTTCGTAAAGGCGGTGCCGTGTTCCTGCAAACACTGACCGGAAGATATTGTTTGTTATCGCGGCTTGCAAGCAAAATGCGCCCGGAGATCCGGACAGGTTTTCTTGCCACAAGGAGCGCGAAGGACGCGAAGAAGGAATCGTTGGGGTGTGGTTCCATAATCAGGTTTGCTGTCGAGACAATTGATTTTGGCCTCACTCCAGGCTTTTTGAAAGCAAGTCCTAAGTGCAAAAGATCGTGATGATTCACTCCGCAAATTGGTTGATTTCAACGGAATATTTTGCTACACTAAACGTTGTCTACTACGAGGATCTGTGGGAATCCCACTCTCTCAAACAGGGAAATCGACCGAATTGCCGGACTTAGGAAGAGTTCCTTTCATCTCTAACCAGGGAGTAGTTCATGACCAAGCTAGAAAGCGATAGCTTTAAGAGCCGCGGCGAGCTGACCGCTGGTACCAATTCTTACCAAATCTTTCGTTTAAACACGTTGCAGCAGGCAGGTGTGGGCAACATTCCCAGGCTGCCATTCTCGATGCGGATTTTACTAGAAAATTTGTTGCGCAGGGAAGATGATAGTTTTGTAAAAAGAGCCGATATCGAGGCCGTGGCAAACTGGGATGCCGGTAAGAAATCCGACCGGGAGATCGCCTATGGCCCGGCGCGGGTTCTTATGCAGGACTTCACCGGTGTGCCTGCTGTGGTGGATCTGGCCGCGATGCGCGAAGCCATGCAGCAGCTCGGCGGCGATGCCAGGAAAATCAATCCGCAGGTCCTCGCCGACCTGGTCATCGACCACTCAATACAGGTGGACAGATTCGGTACTGTGGACGCGGTGGCATTCAACACAGATCGTGAGTACGAGAGAAATCGCGAACGTTACGGATTCCTGCGTTGGGGGCAGCACGCTTTCGAGAACTTCCGGGTGGTCCCGCCGGAAACCGGGATTTGCCACCAGGTCAATCTGGAGTACCTCGGGCAGGTCGTGTTCACAGCGGAGCGGAACGGTCAGATGTATGCCTATCCGGACACCCTGGTTGGCACGGATTCCCACACGACCATGATCAATGGTTTGGGCATTGTCGGCTGGGGCGTTGGCGGCATCGAAGCCGAAGCCGCTATGCTCGGGCAACCTATTTCCATGCTTATTCCTGAAGTCATCGGTGTCAAGTTCACCGGAGCACTGCCGGAAGGCACAACCGCGACCGACCTTGTTCTGACTGTGACCGAGATTTTGAGAAAGAAAGGCGTGGTCGGAAAATTCGTGGAGTATTTTGGGTCAGGATTGAGCAGCCTGAGTCTGGCTGACCGTGCTACCATCGCCAATATGTCACCGGAATATGGCGCGACCATCGGCTTCTTCCCGGTTGATGACGAGACGCTGGAATTCCTGAAAAACACCGGACGCAGCCAGGCACAGGTCGATCTGGTTGAGGCCTACTGCAAGGAGCAAGGCCTGTTCCGCACCGATGAAACGCCGGACCCGGTTTACAGCGACATGCTCGAACTGGACCTTGGCACAGTTGAAGCCAGCCTTGCCGGCCCAAAGCGGCCGCAAGACCGCATCCGCTTGCGAGACTCCAAACGTGCTTTCGGCGCAGCGCTCAAGAGTTTGAAATTAGACAACACCAGGGAGAGCGTGAACGTGCGCAACAACGGAGACGCGTTCGAACTGAAGAACGGCTCCGTGGTGATTGCAGCAATTACAAGTTGCACGAATACGTCCAATCCCTCGGTTATGATCGGAGCAGGCCTGGTCGCGAAAAAAGCAGTCGAACGCGGTCTGCAGACCAAGCCGTGGGTTAAGACCAGCCTGGCGCCGGGCTCAAAGGTCGTGACCGACTATCTTGACGATGCGGGCTTAACCCCATATCTTGAGCAGCTTCGGTTTAACCTCGTGGGCTACGGCTGTACGACCTGCATCGGCAACAGCGGTCCGCTGCCCGAGCATATTACCAACGGCATCAAGGAAGGGAACCTGGTGGCTGCTGCGGTGCTCAGTGGTAACCGGAACTTCGAAGGCCGGGTCAATCCGCATACTCGCGCAAACTATCTTGCTTCTCCACCGTTGGTGGTGGCTTATGCGTTGGCAGGCAGCATGGACATCGACCTTTACAACGATCCCTTGGGTAATGACAAAAACGGGGAGCCGGTATTTCTGAAAGACATCTGGCCCAGTTTGCAGGAGGTACAAGCCGCAGTGCAGTCTTCGGTGAAACGAGAGATGTTCGAGAAAGAATACGGAGAAGTCTTTGCCGGAGACGAGCGCTGGCGTGCGTTGGAGATTCCTGCCGGTGATATTTACGACTGGAATCCTGATTCGACCTACGTAAAGAATCCGCCGTTTTTCGTCGACATGCCGCCACAGCCTGCAGCTCCGAAAGACATCGAACATGCGCGGGTGCTGGTGATGGCCGGTGATTCCGTCACAACCGATCATATCTCGCCTGCCGGCGCTATTCCCGTGGATAGTCCGGCCGGAAAGTATCTCATTGCGCAGGGCGTGGACCCGCAGGACTTCAATTCCTTCGGCTCCCGGCGCGGAAATCACGAAGTCATGATGCGCGGCACCTTCGGCAACATCCGGCTGCGCAATCTGCTCACGCCCGGGAAAGAGGGCAACTGGACGTTCCATCTGCCCGACAAGGCTTTGACATCTATTTATGACGCGGCCATGCAGTACATTTCCGAGGGTACGCCGTTGATCGTTCTGGCCGGGAAGGAATATGGGACCGGGTCTTCACGTGACTGGGCGGCTAAAGGGACCCGACTGTTGGGAGTTGGCGCCGTGATCACTGAGAGCTTTGAGCGCATTCATCGCAGCAATCTGATCGGAATGGGCGTGCTGCCGCTGCAATTCAAAGCCGGGGACAATCGAGAGTCCTTGGGGCTCACTGGTTTCGAAAGCTACCAAATCATCGGCATCGCCGACAACCTGGCTCCGGGAAAAGAGCTGCAGGTCACTGCGACCACGGACGACGGCGCGACGACTACTTTTTCGGTAACCTGTCGCGTAGATACGCCCGAGGAGTTGAACTACTACCGGCACGGTGGTATTTTGCAGTATGTTTTACGGCAGTTGGTGTAGATTGATCACTCTGAAACCGGACAACCGTTGAGCACAAAAAAACCACAAGTTCTGTATGGTTTTGAGCACGAAACCATGGAAGCGAAGATCGAGAGTTTCCTGAAACTCTCGCCGGCTGAACGCTACTTACAAATGGCTGAATTCTCGCAATTTCTCAGGAAGCTAAACAAGCCGGAGGTCAACCTGGATGACTTTAAGTCATTTGGAAGTGTACAGCTCCTTAAACAGCCATGATGTTCGCTATGTTGTGATCTGGTGTACCTCAACAGGGTAAAGAAACGACAATTAGTAAGGAGACCGGATGGAACGATTTTTCTTGGCCGGCGCCATCGCCGGATTTCTCGGCGTCGCTCTCGGCGCCTTTGGTGCGCACGGACTTAAGACGCGACTGTCACCGGAGATGCTCAACATTTTCGAAGTCGGCGTGCGCTACCATATGTACCACGCACTGGCGCTGCTTGCTGCTGCCGGGGCGTGCACAAAATGGCCGGGAACACTGACCAACGCGGCGGGCTGGTTGTTCGTTGCCGGCATCGTCATCTTCTCCGGCAGCCTGTACGTGCTCAGCATCTCGGGCCTGCGCTGGCTGGGCGCGATTACGCCCATTGGCGGAGTTGCATTTCTGGCCGGCTGGGTTTGTTTGGCAGTAGCCGCTTTACGGTAATCACAGGCAAGAATTTCCAAACCCTGACAGGGTTCCGGCGACCACTCCGTGCTTAATGCAGTTCTATGAGTAAGCCTGCCTGGGTTAGCCACGAAAGAATCAAGACACCATAAACTGGAAATCAACCCAACGGATTTATCATGCCTGACCAAACGAACTGCACCGTCAAAATAAAGAGCCTTCATCCTGAAGCACACACGCCGCACTACGCCCACTTCGGGGACTCGGGTGCAGATCTTCTTTCTACCGAAGAAGTCGTTCTCGAACCCATGCAGAGATTGGCCGTGGGCACGGGCCTGGCAGCGGAAGTTCCGCTCGGATATGAGTTGCAAGTTCGCCCTAAAAGCGGACTGGCTTTGAAAAGCGGACTTACTGTCCTCAACACCCCAGGCACTATCGACTTCGGCTACCGGGGTGAAATCAAGGTCATTTTGATTAATCTCAGCCAGGAACCCTATCGCGTAGAGAAAGGACAGAAAGTCGCGCAACTGGTGGTAGCGCCGGTGGCATACGCCGACTTCGAGGAAGTGGAGGAACTTTCAGATACGACGCGCGGCGCCGGCGGGTTTGGCTCGACCGGCTTGAACAAAACCTGATGTGTCCGAGGCTTCACGAGGTTGCACGGCAAGCAAGCCACAGCCACAGAGTGCGCTTGGCACTGACGGTGGTTTGGTTTTGTGGAACCCCGGTTGGGGTTCTGGGGGATCGGTTCTTTTGATACCCAGGGTGCCGAAAGGCAGCACCCTGGGCTTTGGTGTGCAACGCCTTCGGCGTAAAGAATAGCCTCTGCAAGGCACATTCGGGGCACCACCCAAAATTTTGGGAGAAAGGCAATGTCAAAGAATCTAAGCTGTTTGATTGCTGTGTTTTTTTTGCTCTACGTCGGATGTCGATCGCAGACGCAGGAACATTTCTCGGGGCGGCTCATCGATTTAACGCATGTATTCGACGAAGACGCGGTCTACTGGCCCACCGCCGAAGGCTTCAAACTTGATGTTGTTTTCAGGGGTGAAAACCCGCAGGGGTTCCATTACGAAGCCAATAATTTTTCCGCTGCGGAACATGGCGGGACCCACCTCGACGCGCCGGTGCATTTTTTTGCCGGCCGGCACACCGCGGACCAGGTGCCGCTGGATCGGCTGATTGGCCCGGGCATTGTGGTCGACGTGACGGAGAAGTGCGCGAACAATCCGGACTACCAAGTCGAGGTTTCCGATCTCACCGATTGGGAGAAAACGCACCGCAAGACGATTGACGGCACCATCGTCTTGTTGCACACTGGCTTTGGCAAATACTGGCCGGACCGGGCAAGATACATGGGCACCGATGAACGTGGGGCGGATGCCGTGCCGAAATTGCATTTCCCCGGCTTGCACCCGGAGGCCGCGAAATGGCTGGTTGCGAATCGCACTATCAAAGCTATTGGCTTCGACACGCCGAGTATCGACACCGGCCAGTCCACTCATTTCGAAAGTCACGTCACGCTCTACGAGCAGAATATCCCAGCCTTTGAGAATGTCGCCAACCTGCATCTCGTGCCTGCGAAAGATTTTCAGGTCATCGCGCTGCCGATGAAGATAAAGGGTGGGAGTGGCGCGCCGTTGCGGATTGTGGCGGTGGTGGAGGAATAGGATGCCCGGAAAATATTCAGAACTTAAACTTCAAAGCCTCCTTCCCATCGGCCTAAGCTCGATCAATAATAAAGATAGCGCCGGCTTCAGATATCTGAGCAAGTTGTTCAATACCTAGGCTTCCAAGCCAACGTTCAGACTACTTCTGCAATTTGCAAAAATCCAGGCAACTCTTTCTTCTCTGCCCCTGTCCTAATGTGCGAGACCGACAAACGGTAACGCAGTAACCGGGAACAACTGAATTGCCAACACCAACGTCAGGCGATTTACCACAAGTGAAGAAACCGAAATCCGGCGTCTCTGACCCGGTCAAAGATGCTGCGTTGATTGCAGGCTGCAGAAAAGGTGAGCGCCGGGCGCAGGTGGCGTTGTATCAGCAGTACAAAGATTGGGTTTTCAATATCGCGTTGCGTATGACAAATCAGCAGCAGGAGGCGGAAGATATTTCACAGAAAGTGTTCCTGCAGATCTTCCGGAAGATCGCATCGTTCCGCGGTGACGCAGCTCTCTCCTCCTGGATTTACCGCATGACGGTCAATATTTGCATCAACCATTTCCGCAAAGAAAAGAAGCGCAAGGAGCATATCTCAAATGAGTTATCAGCGGTTGGCGAACAAGGCACAAGCGGGTTGCAGTCAAGGAACGAGGGGTTCAACCTCGCGCCTCACCTTAAGGCGGCCATTCGCGCATTGCCCGCCGGGTACCGGATGGTTTTCGTCCTGCACGATATTGAAGGCCACAAGCACGAGGAGATCGCGCGCATGTTGAAAATCAGTTCGGGGACTTCCAAGTCGCAGTTGCACAAGGCGCGCAAGGAACTGCGCACGTACCTCGAACCCTTTATAGAGATTCACTCAACGCTATAGGCAGGATCATGAATTGCAGTGATGTAGAAAACAGACTGAACGATTATCTCGACGGCGCACTGGCAGGTGGTGAAGCTGACGAAGTGCAAGCACATCTCAGGCAATGTCAGAGCTGCAAACAGCAGTGCACTTCTCTGGAACAGATTCTCGCACAGGCTTCGTCGTTGCCAACCGAAACGCCGCCGAACTCACTCTGGCAGTCGATCGAGTCAGAGCTGGACCGTGTGCCGGTGATTGCTACCACAAACTTAGCCGGACGCTTCCACGACTGGATGAGCGGCCTTACAGCCCAATTGCAAGTGCCTGTGCCTGCGTTAAAGTATGCCGGTGCCATGGCGCTGCTCATTTGTGGCATGCTTGTCGGCAAATTTTTGCTGCCGTTGCCGGAAGGTCAAAATCAAATCGTGGCGCCCGCGCCGGCGGCAGGTGAGGTACAGTTGGCGAACCGGGCCACGAGCTATATTGAAAAATCGAAAATCTTGTTTCTGGGCATTGTCAACGCGGATTTGGAGGATCTGCAAAATTCAAGTTGGCAGTCTGAGCGGCATATGGCCCGCGGTCTGGTGCGCGAAGCATCTTTTTTGAAGGAGAATCTTTCGAGGAAAAATGATGCACGCGTCAGGCAGTTGGTCGAGGAACTGGAGCTTATCCTGCTGGAAATTGCAATGATAGAGGAGAGGCAGGATCTGAATAACATCGAGTTGATAAAGGGCGGCATCGACCGCAAAGGCTTGCTGCTGAAAATAAATCTTGCGGACTTTGCGGACAAACCTGAAGCGCAGGACTTCTGAACTGGAAAGGCTGTTTCAGCAGAGTTTGACAGTCACTGATTATTGGAGATAGAAACAATGATAAACCTCAAGCATAAATCGATTATGTGCCTAGCGATTGCAGCCACGCTAATCGCAATGACACCAAATCTAAGCCACTCCGAAGTTGCCCCGCCGATACTGCTCCTGCTCGAGTTTCAGAATGATCCGGCGTACGAAGCGTTCAGAAAGGCCCGTGATTTGATGTACGACGACAAATTTCAGAGCGCGATCAAATCATTCCGGGCGCTCACTCAGAAACATCCGGGCAGCAAGTATCTCGACCAGAGTCATTTCTGGATTGCCTATTGCCTGGAAAAAGAGGGAAGGGATTTGGAAGCTGCGTTTGGCGCTTACAAGAGAGTCGACGAAAAGTTTTCTGACAGCCGCTGGGCGGATGACGCGCGTGCCAACATGGTTAAGCTTGCCAAAACGCTTTATGCGCAGGGCAAGCAGCAGTACAAAGTCTACCTCGAAACATCGGGAAACGATCCGGACGAAGATGTCAAACTGTCCGCCCTGGCGGCGCTTGGACAGCTCGACAGCGAGGACGCTCTGCCGGTCCTGAAGGAAGTCTTGGCTTCTCCTAAAAACAGTGCGCGAGTCAAAGAAAAGGCGATCTTTGTATTGAGTCAGGTTGGCGGTCCTGAGGCCCTGACCGTTCTTACCGACATTGCCAAAGGTGGGCGCAACCCGGAGCTGCAGGAGAAGGCGGTTTTCTGGATTGGACAGGAGGGCAGCGAGGAAAGTCTGGGCCTTTTGCTCGACATCTACCGGTCGGCCCGTAACCGGGAAGTACGGGAGAAATGTATTTTTTCCATCGGCCAGATCGGCGGTGCAAAAGCGCTGGATATCCTGGAGGGCATCGCCAAAGACAATGCAAGTCCGGAGATGCAGGAAAAGGCAGTTTTCTGGATTGGCCAGGACGGGAGCGAGGAAAGCCTGGAGAGATTACTCAAAATATTTGAGTCGGCAACCAACGCTGAAATCAAAGAAAAAGTTGTCTTTTCAATTAGCCAGAATGGTGGCGACCGGGCGCTACGGATCCTCGAACAATTCGCCAAAGACGACTCTAATCCGGAAATCCAGGAGAAGGCGATTTTCTGGATTGGCCAGGAAGGCAGCAGCGCAAGCCTCGACAAGCTGCTTGAGATTTTCAAAGTTACAAAAAACGCCGAAGCACGCGAAAAGGTGATTTTCTCGATAGGTCAGATCGGCGGACCGCGCGCCGGCGCGATCCTGGAAGAAATGGCCAAAGACGATTCCGACCCGGAAATCCAGGAGAAAGCGATTTTCTGGATTGGTCAGTCTGACAGTCCAGAGGCCGTCGACAATCTGATGGCCATCTACAACTCCATCCAAAACCAGGGTGGGCGCGAGAAGGTGATCTTTAGTCTTGGGCAAATCGGCACAGAACAGGCCATGCAAGTCCTCGAAGACTTTGCTCTGCGTGGCGAATTTGAGATGCAGGAGAAGGCGATTTTTTGGCTCGGACAGGAAGACAGTGAAGGCAGCGCCGCCCGACTCGTCAGAATCTACAAAGTTGCTGCCAACCTGGAGGCAAAAGAAAAGGTTCTGTTCTCGCTAGGGCAAAACGGTTCTGACGCGGCAATCGACTTTTTGATCGAGACAGCTAAAGGAGATGGAAATATCAACCTGCGCAAGAGAGCGATTTTTTGGCTCGGCCAGTCGGACAACGCCAAAGCCAGGCAAGCGCTTCTGCAGATTGTTAACCAGTAGAAAATGGAGCGGAAAATGCGCCACGGAAGCAGAAAAACACTTTACCTTGTTGCTACACTCGTGATCGTGCAACTTGCCTTTCTCCGGATTTCAAAGCTCAACGCCCAGAGTAAATTCGGCGCTGCCAGTTTCACTGTGCTGACTGGGCAACGGACGTTTGTGCAGAAGCTTTCCGATGCAGCAAATATGTTTGCCGGACAACACTCGGGAAAGCGCTTCTGGGTGGGATATGAGTTTGAGCTGCGCCAGGGGTTGGCCTACGATTACCTTATCGTGGATGAGGACGGAGCCACCTATAGCTCAAAGCACGGACGAAGATTTAACCGGAGCCGCGGGCCCCTGGACGGCGGGGTTGTTTTCAGAATGTCGGGCGAGGAAACGAACAGCTTATTCTTGCTTTTCGATTCCGAAACGCAGTCGGTCAAAGCAATCAAATTCGTCTACAATCTGCGGGAAGTCGCATTGGACGATTTCCCGGGATTTTGGTTTGGCAAAGTAGAAACCGACCAGAGTTTTCGCTTCCTGTCAGGCTTGGTCGACGACGACCAGCACCGGGACCGTGTGCGGGAGTCTGCGATCGCGGTTCTAAGTCTGCATGACCACGCGCTGGGTATCCCGCTCCTCTCGGGGCTGGTATCCGCAAGTCAGCCGATGGACCTCCGGGAAGCCGCAGCGTTCTGGCTGGGGCAAATACCGGGGAGCGAGAGCTTTGAAGCACTGGTAAAACTCTACAATGCTGAGTTAGGAACAGAGATAAAGGAGAAGCTAATCTTTTCCATCAGTCAACACGAAGATCGGCGAAATACCGAGTTGCTGACCCGAATCGCGAAATCTGACCGCAATCGTGATGCGCGTGAGAAGGCGATTTTTTGGTTGGGACAAATGGCTGGGCGCAAGACTCTGGACGTTCTGAGCGACATCATTCAAAGCGACGAAGAAACCGAGATCAAGAGCAAAGCGGTTTTCGCCCTAAGCCAGCACGAAAATGAGCGTGAAGCCGCCGACATGCTTATGGATATTGCTCGGCACAACCGTAACGCTGAAGTGCGGCGCAAGGCGATGTTCTGGTTGGGACAGATGGGAGATGCCCGCGCGGTGGATTTCTTTCGTGAGGTGTTGACGAACTAGCGGGCCGTATCGAAGGTTGAGATTCACTGGCTACCCCTCAAATACGCTTGCCGCGGCCGGGGCCAAAGAGCATAAAAAATCTTATTCTTCTGGCGTTTAAGAGTTATTTGTTGTATATTCAAGCTATTAGTTTTTTTAATCATTAAGGATGCCGCGCAATGCCTGCCAGTAAGAAAAAGGAAGTGAAACCGGTCGAGGATACAACAAAGGACAAAGCCGAAGCTCCGGAAAAGGCGCCCGTCAAAAGAAGAAGGCGGAAAACAGATTGGGTTTCATTGGTTGAAAAGATCGACGAGGACCAGGTCGTCGAATATGACATAAGCCAGGATTTTTCGGACACGGAAGCCATCCATCACAAGACGTTTGGTGTCGGAGTTATTCTCAAAGTCCTGGACGACACGAAGATCGAAGTGGTTTTTGAAGATAACAAGAAGGTCCTGGCACAAAACTGGAATTAACGCTGTTCTTCTCGCTTGACTTTGATTAAAGTCACCTCGGCCGGAGCCCAATAGCGTACCGGCACTATTGAAAAGCCAAGCCCACTGTTCACGCTCAACAACATTTGTTCGATGAAATATGCCCCTTTGTAGTAAGGGGTTTCTATTTTTGCAGCGGATACCGTCAATCCAAGTGTTTTGAGATTCACCTGTCCCCCGTGCGTATGGCCGGCCAAAAACAGATGATAACCCCGGTCAGCCGCCAGATCAACTATCGCCTCACTAGGCTGGTGTGCCACCACAATATCCAATGCACCACGCGGCTGCTTCCCCATCAAAAAATGTAAATTATCCAGACTCGGACGTTGCGAGTAGGTATTGGTTAGGAACGTCGCCAATAGGTTCTCTTTTTCAACTTGAATAACTTCATTCTTGTTTTGCAGAACCTTGATGCCATTTTCGTTTAAACTTACAGTCACATGCTGGCTGCTTTGGTGATCAAAATCGTGGTCCCCGAGACAGGCATAAATTCCATAGCGCGAAGTTATCCGGCCAAGAAGGCTTGCCGCATGGAAAATGTGTTCTTGCGAAGAAGTAACCAGGTCGCCGGTAAAAAAGACCAAGTCGGGCGAGAGCTCTTTGACTTGTTTTACGAAGCGCAGCAGCTTTCTGTTGGTGGTTCTCTTGTCCACGTGCACGTCACTTATGTGTACAATGCGAAGGCCGTCGAGAGAGGCGGGCAAGTCCGGCACCTTCAGAGTCAAGCGTGTGACCCCGATCGACACCGTATCAATGATCACACGAACTGTAACGAGGCAGGCAAAGAATGGAAAAGCAACCAAGGCGATACTGTGTTCTACGGCTACCCATGTTTCACGGAATTGCTCGTAGAGTGGATAAAACGGTAGTTTTACAAACGCCAGCAGCAGGAGAAAAGGTGTAATCTCTGCGAGGAAGATCAAACTAATCCAGAATGGATAGGCGAGGAGCGCATCCGTGACCCAGGTACCGAGAAGGACGCCTTTGTAGGCCCTGTGCGCCCGGACAACCTTGAAAACAAACAGGAAGACAACGTACAGGTTGAGACAGACCGCTATCCAAATGAGGCAAAACCGGAGAGTATTCGGATTGATCCGGAGAATACCCAGAAGGGCCTCATAGAGTACCCAACCTGCATAGATGTAGGTTAGAACCAGTACTGGAAAAAAAACAAGTAATGCGCGAATGATCCGTGGCATGCAGGCTGCTATCCCTCGCAACTAGTAGAAATCATTGCCAAGCTCTTAATTATCCCCTCAGAACAGCGTCGTTCACTCCAAAAACATTCGGCTCATGTGTTTTGCGACCGCGGTTCTTTCCAATACGGCTCAAGCTCGACTCCCAAGCCGTCAGCCAGGCGATTGACAAAATTAAAATAGCCCGTGATTTGGTTGATATCCAAAATCGCTCCATCGCTGAACCCCGCCGTACGCAATTGCTCGACATCCTGTTGTTCGAGGGCCCAGGGTTCGGCAGTCAACTTTATGGCATAATCCAACATGCTGCGATCTGCATGTGAAATGTCGGCCTGGCGATAATCGTCTCGCAATTGTTCGACCAGGGCAGTATTTTTTGTCAGCCGACGGAGACCCGCTCCGTGATGCTCCGTTCAGTAGTGGCACTTGTTTTTGACGGAGACAGTCACCGCAATCATTTCCCGTTGCACCCGTGTCAGATCGGACTTGCCGAACATCAGCGCCCGATAGAACTGATAGTGACCTTCCAGGGACCGAGGATTGAGGCTGTGGATTTTTAAGATGTTGTCGACTACACCTGAAGGTGTTGCATGCTTTTGATAGAATTCCTGTAGTTGTCCTTCCGCTTCACCTTCAGAAACGATCTTAATCCAAGCCATAATTGCTCCTCTTTTCAATCATGTTTTCGTTGTTTTTGTAGAGAATGTTGTTAAGTTTTTCGGGGATTGCAGAAGACCACGGTATCTTGCAGAACTAATAAAGAGAAAACAAAGGACTAAGTCAATTATCATTTTATGGGGACTCGTTTGCAGGAAAAGACATTTACGACCAGCATAGCCGCGGCGCTTGGCTTGCCCGCAGCGCAAGTTAGCCAGACCATGCAGTTACTCGACTCCGACCACACGGTACCTTTTATCGCACGTTACAGAAAAGAGGTGACAGGTGGCCTCGACGAGGTACAAATCCGGGATATCGAAGATCGCCTGCGCTACGCACGCAACCTGGCCGAACGTAAGACCACGGTGTTGGAATCCATAGAAAAGCAGGGGAAATTGACACGGGAATTGCAGGAAAAAATTGCACGAGCCACGATTCTCCGCGAAGTGGAAGACCTGTATCTGCCTTACAAACCCAAAAGACGTACCCGTGCTACCATGGCCCGCGAAATGGGACTGGGGCCGCTGGCGGAAATGTTGCTCGCGCAAGAGCTCGAGTCCGGCAGTTTGCTGGACTGCGCCGAACCGTTCATTCGTCCTGAAAAAAACGTTACCTCCGCGGAAAGCGCCCTCGCAGGTGCCAGGGACATCATCGCCGAGACGATTGCCGAGGATGCCGATATTCGCAAATCAATCCGGGCGTTTACCTTGCGCACGGGCATGATGACCAGCAAAGCTAAAGATAGCGACAAGCCCGGAGTCAACGAGATGTACGCGGACTACCGGGAGCCGGTCACTCGCATTTTGCCGCACCGGATACTGGCGGTGAACCGCGGAGAGCGCGAAGGGAAGCTGCGCGTGGCACTTGTGATCGAAAAAGAGCCTGCGCTGCAAATTATCAAGCAGCGTTATGTGACTCGTCCAAACTCTATTTTCATCGAGCAGTTGGAGCTGGCCATCGCCGACGGTTACGAGCGCCTGCTGGCACCCACGATTGAACGCGAGCTTCGGCACGAACTCACGGAGAAAGCCGATAAACATGCCATCGCGGTTTTTAGCGAAAACGTGAAGAACCTCCTGCTGGCGCCACCCGTACGGGATAAAATCATCATGGGGATCGATCCCGGCCTGCGTACCGGTTGCAAGGTGGCGGTGATCGAGAAAACTGGCAAGTACCTGCAGGGGATCACCATTTATCCTCACCCGCCCAAGAACCGCTGGGATTATTCGAAAGTGCAACTAACCAGGCTGATCGCCGAGTGCCAGGTAGACATTGTCGCCATCGGAAACGGCACCGGTTCACGCGAGACCGAAAAACTGGTAGCGGAAGTAGTCTCGGAAATGGACAAAGAACTGTACTATGTTATCGTCAACGAAGCCGGGGCGTCCGTCTACTCAGCCTCGCCTGTCGCGAAAGAGGAATTCCCCGACCTGCCCGCGGAGATGCGCGGCAACATATCGATCGCCCGGCGTTTGCTCGACCCGCTCTCTGAGTTGGTCAAGATCGACTCCAAGTCAATCGGCGTCGGACTGTACCAGCACGACGTTAACCAAAACCGACTATCGGAATCTCTCGACCGTGTGGTTGAGTCCGCGGTGAACTATGTTGGAGTCGACCTCAACACCGCCTCGAAATCCTTGCTACGCTATGTCTCGGGCATAACAAATCGCGGCGCGCAAAATATTGTTGAGTATCGCGATACACATGGCCGCTTTCGTTCACGGGCGGAGCTGGCCGATGTCAAAGGCATCGGGGCGGCGGCATTTACGCAGGCAGCCGGATTTCTGCGAATACCCGACGCTGATCTGTTTCTGGATTCAACCGCCGTGCACCCGGAATCTTATCCGGCCACTGAGAAACTGATTACGCGTTTTGACCTCTCTATGAAGGAGATGAAGTCCAAAGCCGACGTGTTCGCCGCAAGAATACGACAGGAAAAGGAGAGCCTGGGGGCACTTGCCCGGGACTGCGGCGTCGGTGTGATGACCTTGCAGGACATCATTGCATGCCTGGAAAAGCCGAGCCGGGACCCTCGTGACGAAATGCCGAAACCCATCCTGAGAACCGATGTTTTAAAAATGGCAGATTTGAGAGAGGGGATGGTTTTAAAGGGCACCGTTCGGAATGTCGTCGATTTCGGGGCTTTTGTCGACATCGGCCTAAAAACCGATGGCTTGGTTCACAAAAGCCAGATGTCGAATCGCTATGTGAAAAATCCGATGGAAATTGCTTCAGTTGGCGACGTCATTCCGGTTAGGATATTGAGCATAGACGCTGACCGGAACCGGATCTCATTGAGTATGGTGATAGAGTAGCGTATGCCACTGGCCTGCACGCTTTAGCTCTTGCGAGCCTTGACCCTGCTTGACCAGAGAAGCGCTGCTGAGCGCGGTTGCAGTCCCCGGACGTTCTGCCACGGTACATGGTGGCCAAGAGATCGAATGGGGTGCGAGAGCAGTTGATTAAGACGGGTTTCGTATGCAAAAATACCGCCTTTGGCCAGCACCCGCTCTATTTCTTTAAGCGCCTTCACGCGCCGGTTGATGTGGTAGGTCGTACCAAAGTCGATTACAATGTCAAACGACTCGTCTGGGAATGGCAGCCGGCGAACATCCTCCTGATAAAGGCTGGCACGGACCCCGTGCTTACGCAAGTGTTTCTCGGCTTCCTCGAGTTCGTGACCGTCGATATCGATACCGGCCAACCTAATCGGCTCACAATGAACGGCTAGCGACTCGAGGGTCTTGCCTGCACCGCAGCCGATTTCCAAAACCCTTTGATACTTGGGAAGCCTGAGCGCCCTGACCATCAGCGGGACTTCCAGGCGTGACTGTCTGAGGTCTCGACTTTTCATGGGGGCGAACGGACGATACTCGTCGTTTACCGGAAGAAAATCCTGGCAAGGTGCTAGTATACTCTCTTGCTTCTCGTCTGCAAGTGCGATTGATGACATATTCCCTCCGGTTCTGGGTAAGATAGAGTGCAGTTGATCGAGTAGCATACGCAATAGGTGTACCATAGTTTTGCTAAAGCTTAAGCCTGGGTATAACTGCTTGTTTTACAGAGCCTTTTGAGATGAAGTCGATCCCTTGTCCAGACAAGGAGCGTGAAGTATCTTCACGTTTGTGCTGTCATTGACTGTGAACTACCTTCTCGGTTGGGGCTATTGTCTATCCGGGCGGCAGGGGTAAACCGGACGCCATTTTCTGCTCGCTGCTCCTAACCCGGCACCAAGCAGGCCGCCGGCCGTAGCACCGACTAAGGCTCCGGTCACTATGAAACCCGGACACCCCTGCGGGTCATCCGATTCGTCCAGGCCCTGGCAAAGTCCGTGAACAAACAGACCAGTGAGCGCACCCAAAACGCCGAGTGCTATCCCGCCGCCACGGGCACCGGCTCCCACGGAGCCCCGGCGGACCGCGACCGATTCAATTTCTGAAAATGGAATATCTATCTCTTGGTCCGAAGAACTTACCTGGGCAACATTGTCGTGAGCATCGCGAAATTTGCCTTCGAGGATGCCAAGCCTGGCAGACACTATTCTCACTTTTTCTCCACTTTTGAGCTGACCCATTGCGCCTGAAAGTGTCGGGGCACTTTTGATTGACTGTCGAACGCAACCTGTGAGGCAGACAGTCATAATTCCAAGCAAGAGGACAATTTGTAAAGTCTTTTTTGCCATTGTTCGCTCCTATTGCAAATTTTGCCACGAAGACTCTGACAGGGCCTGAGGCAACCCACATGCCAATCACGTCTAGCCAAGTACAACTCTTGAAAAAACAGGCTTGAACAAAGGATCCGGTTTGGAGGGTGTTAGGAGCCTCCGCGAAACAGGTTCACGGTATTAGATAAGGATTGTGAAGAGGGTGCTCAGTGGGGCTGGAATTACGAATTCAATCCGTAGCGCTCGATTTTGTTCAGCAAGCCGCGCCTGCTCAGGCCCAGGTATTGCGCGGCGCGAGTGCGGTTGCCGGTATGTTTGGCCAGGGCGTCGCTAACCATTGCACGTTCCAGTTGTTCAACCGCCTGAGTCAGGTTGGTTTGATCGCCAAGGAACGGCACCTGTAGGCCGGTTTCTGAGAGCATGATTTCATCGGGAAGCAGATCGGGTTCCACCGATCTCGCACCCGGCTCTGCCAGGGTAACGCAGCGTTCGACGACATTTTCCAGCTCGCGTACATTGCCTGGCCAACCGTAATACGTCAGACGTGCCAGAGTTTCCCTGCTGAAACCCTGCAATGATTTGCCGAGAGCTTTGTTGTATTCGGTGAGAAAGTGGTTGGCTAGAATGGGAATATCTTCCCGGCGCTCACGCAGGGCAGGAAGCTTAACAGTCACGACTTTAAGCCGGAAGAAAAGGTCCTCCCGAAAAGAGCCCTCCTTAACGGCCTGGTTCAAATCCTTGCTGCCGGCACAAACAACCCTGACGTTCACCTTCATTGT
Organism: Candidatus Zhuqueibacterota bacterium; assembly: GCA_029262055.1. Taxonomy (GTDB): domain Bacteria; phylum Zhuqueibacterota; class Zhuqueibacteria; order Oceanimicrobiales; family Oceanimicrobiaceae; genus JAJDAD01. The sequence goes on along the minus strand of JAJDAD010000046.1, from coordinate 5,595 downwards.
CTCGGTGCCGCCAACGGGCCTGATTTCACCCTCCTGAATCACGCGCAGCAGCTTGGCTTGCATGGCGCTACTGGTATTGTTGATTTCGTCCAAAAAAATCGTACCGCCATCGGCAACATAGAATAAGCCTTTCTTGCTTTCGGTGGCGCCGGTGAAGGCCCCTTTGACATGGCCGAACAGTTCGCTTTCAAGAAGGTTCTCGGGCAGCGCGCCGCAGTCGATGGCAACAAACCGTTTCTTCTGACGCCGGCCGTTGTAGTGAATTGCGCGCGCGATAAGCTCTTTTCCGGTTCCGCTTTCCCCTTGAATCAGAACTCTTGCGTCAGTTGGGATAATTTTGTCCAGCAGCTTGAATACTCCCTCCATCGCGGGACTACTGCCAATGATCTCGTCAAAACTGTACTTGCGCTGCACCTCCTGCTGCAAGTGCCGGTTCTCATCTTCCAACTGACGAAGCAGCTCAGCATTTTGCAGCACATGGGCCGATTGTGATGCAATAATATTGAGAAGCTGCAAATCGGTCTCTTTGAACGAGTTCTCTTCCAACTTGCTGTGCAGAACCAGAACGCCCAATATCTTGCCGCCGGCCTGGATCGGCGTCGCGAGCACTGACTGCAAAGGATAACCCAACATTCCGAGGCTGGGAAACCGGTCGTCGGCCAGCACGTCATTTACCAGTAGCGGTTTGTTGTGCTTCAAAATCCAGCCGGCGACCACCATGCACATCTTTTGCACCAGCGCTTCGTGGCGGTTGGTGCCGATGCGAACAAGAGTCGTAAAGCTCGCCCGCATTTGATCTTTGGTCAGTAGCAACGAACCCTGGCTGGCGTTGGTCAACTCGGTGGCTTCGGTTATGATTTTGCCAATGATAGCATCCACATCCATGGTTGCCGAAATGGCCTGGGCCAGCCGGTTCAAGGACTGCAGCTCGTGCAGGGAGCGACTCAGCTCTTCGATCTTATTCTGGTCATCCATTTGATTCACTTGCGGGGAGATAAGGCAATCAAAATTAAGGGGAGATAGAGCTCAAAAGGTGGTCCCTAACCTTTCTTCTTGAACAGATCTTTCAACTTGTCCTTAGCGCCTTCCAGCCCCTGTTTTTTCTTCTTATCGATTTCGCTTTCCAGCTCGCGCTTTCTTTCTTCCACGATCGAAAGTTGGTCGTCTATGCGCTTTTGGATCGCATCTACTTCTGACGAAATTCGCGCGCTGTTCTGGCTGACAAAAGCAAGCGCCTCTTGTTTTTTTGGCCCAACCTCGGCGTCTATGCGTCCGCGAATCTCGTTTTTGGCTTCGAGTGCTGCTCCGCCGATGAGCGCTGAGATTCGTCTGGCCAGAATATCATCGATGTTCGAACTGATCTTGAGTCCCGGATCGCTGACTGCCCCGGAAATACCTGCCGAAAACGTCAGCTCATCGACCGAATCAAATACCTCACGCGTCACCCTGGCAATAACATCGCTTCCTGCCATTTCCTCCCCGAAACGAAATTGCACCGGCTTCGCACTGAAACCGATTTTGAAAGCCAGCGTCTCGCCGACCAGACTAAAATCGGCTGCCAGGTTCGCGGTCTCCGCGATCACGGTCGATGGCAGATACGGGCGTTGCGGCAAGCTCAGCTCGCGCACCTTGACGCCATCGGCTTTTAGCGAGAATTGTTCACTCGGAATATCCGTAACGTGGTCCAGCGCGCCCGTAGCGCTGAAGGCCCTGCTGTCCGGCAACATCGCGTCGAGAGCAAAGGTCAGTGGTTTCCCGTAAATGCGCGGTTGCGACGTTACACCGGCAACTTCGCCCTGCAGGGAAATGACCCGGCTGGTGTCAGCATGATTGCTGGCGGCGCTGATGAGAATATGCTCCATCAAAAAGTCAGGCTTGGCATTGAGCAGCGGGAAACGGATATCCTGCCCTTCAAATCTCGGCGGTTTTTCCACCTTTCCCGACGCCAGGAGTTTTTGTGCCACCGGCATGTATTTTCGTGCCAGCGCAACGTATTCGAGTGTTTGAATCGTCGGTGTGACGATCACGTCGCCAAACAGCATCTTGCCGACATTCTGAGGCGTGAAGTCACCGATGTTGGCTTTCGATCTGATTGAATTAAAGTCGTCGGTGATCCAGTCGTCGACACTGGCAAATGAATTCGTAACTTTGCCTAAATCGTGACTGGCCGCCTGTTTTAGAGCACCCAGTTCCTTTTTGAAGCTGTTCAGAGTCGCGATGATGTCTTTTGCCTGGCCGGCGGTTGTGACCAAGCCCTGCAGATTGGAGACTTCTGCCGACTTCAGCGCATTGACCTGCCCTTCTATTTTGGTTAAATCACCTTTCGGGTCGAATTCGTCAATGGTTTTCGTCCACTTCCTGAAGGTTAAATCTGCCTCTCCCCTGGCTTCCTCGATCCTGGCGACAGAACGGATATCGAAGGTTGCCATCAGGCTGTCGATATTTACTTTTTGTTTGAGAATGCTGAGATTCAGAACAGGAAGGTCCGAAACGTTCTTCTGCAGATTGTCGGTGGCCTGCTGCAGCCAACTCGGGTCCGCACCGGGTTTTTGAGGAAGGCTGCCATCGCTGTCGCGCGCGGTACCCAAACGAATATCCGTGACACTAACGTCGTTGATGACCAGTTTTTTCCGGGCCAGCGGCGCTACTTCCATGTCAAAGGAGACCTGGCCGGTTTCGAAGAGATTCTTCCACGTGTCGTTGCGGTTGGCAACCTGCAAGCGGTCCCACGAAATGGACAGGCCCGCCAGGCTTAACTCCAGGTTGTCGATCTCGACCTTGGCTCCCACTACGGAGGCACCGGTGCTTTCCAGTTGTTTCTCAATCAGATCATCAAGAAAGAAATAGAGACCGACACCGACCAGCAAAACGATAGACAGTAAAGCGATAACGCCTTTAGGTCTCATTTGGCTACCACTCCATGTCTCTCATGCGCACGTACCATTTAAAGAGGACATTCCCCTTTACCGCTTTGATAAATTTTGAATTCTCAATTTTTTCGCCCCAGGTGCTGCGATACGCGATGATCCCCTTTTTAGCAAGAAAGTAAACCGGCCAGGTTAAGGCAAGCGCAGTCAAAAGGCTGCCCATAACCACGGTGTTGTAAAAGCGGGTAAACGGAGCGATGGGCCAGTTGTAGACCATGGTCCATAACGGTTTTACGTTCTCGATTTGGGCAAGAGCAAAATACCCGATATTGTGGAAGACCGGGTCAAAAAAGAAAGCGATGAAACTGAAGAGAAACATAGCAAAAAAGACCGAAGCCAGGTTGACCCTGGTCAGAATGGCAGCCACCAGAATCAGGACATTTTGCAGGGTCAGTAGCGGTGTGATCCCAACGACAAAACCCATAACGAAACCACCGGCGACCAAAGGAGGCGATTCGCCGGCACGAAGCACTTTGATAAATTTACTGATGAATTGCAGGAAAAACATACGAGATAACTCCCTTTTGTACGGGTCCCTTCGTCGTGATCAGGCATGAATATAGCAACAATCGCAATACTTAGTCAAAGGTTTTCTGTGACTCACGCACGCGATCCCCTGGCAAAAAGAGGGCGGCCTTCGACCGAACTTTTAGGCCCGGGGTACGTATGATAACTTCAGTTTCCACAGCCTTCCCGGTCCGTACAAATTCAGGCATAAGGAGTTCTCCGATGACAAGATACTTGAGCGTTTTAGCCCCGGCTTTGTGCCTCCTGACCGGGTGTGCCCTTTTCACATCCCAGGGCCAGCCGGACTTCAAGCCAACGCCTTTGGCTTATGAGATTGATCTCACAAGCCGCGCCGACGATTTGTTCAAAGTTACATTGCAGGTAAACGACCTTAGCGCGGAGAACAATATTTACCAATTCGCTTCTACTGCCCCGGGTACCTACCAGGTGATGGATATTGGCCGCTATGTACGCGAGTTTACGGCCTATGACGATGCCGGCAATGAGCTACCGGCCAGTCAGGTTTCGACCAATCAGTGGCAGCTTACACAACCGGAGTCGATCAGCAGAATCGTTTATTCCGTAGCGGAGACCTGGGACACGGAAGTTGAGTCCAATCCGGTCATGAAGATGGCCGGCACTTCAATCGAGGATGACCACGTACAGTTTCTGGCGCACTGTGTTTTGGGTTATCCGGCCGGCATGCAGTCGCGCGCCGTCCGGGTAAAATTTCTACACCCGCAAGAGTGGACGGTAGGTACGGCCCTGACCCGAGATGTGCAAGGTTACTATGCCGCGGACGACTACGACCATGCCGTCGACTCTCCCATTCTCATGGGCCGGCTGTCAATTGCGCGGCTCGAGGTGATGGACAGCGCTGTGGAGGTTTTCACCTACTCGAAAACTGATAAGGTGAAATCGGAGGACATCCTGGATGGAATCCGGGAGATTCTTTTGGCGGCTGCACGGTTCATGAACGGCTTGCCGGTTGACAGATACACCTTTCTGTTCCATTTTGAAGACGTCTCGCGCGGAGCCTGGGAACATTCCTATAGTTCGAATTACGTTTACAGCGAAGAGCATTTTGTGCATTCGAAAGGTCAAGCCGTCCCTCCTGTCGTAGCCCATGAGTTTTTCCACGTTCTCACCCCGTTGAACCTCCACAGCGAAATCATCGAACAATTCAATTTTGTGCAGCCCGTGCCATCGCAGCACCTGTGGCTCTACGAAGCCACCACGGAGTGGGCGGCGCAGACAATGCAGTTACGCGCCGGCACCATCGATTTGGAGACCTACCTGCAGCGCATGACCGGTAAACTGAAAACCGCAGGACATTTCAGAGACGATTACAGCCTCAGGGATCTGGCATTGCAGGCGTTCACCGAAGCAGGCCAGCGCCAGTACGCCAACATCTACCTGAAAGGTGCCGTTACCATCGGGCTGTTGGATATTCAGTTGCTGGAGCTCTCAGGGGGACAACGCGGATTGCGTGAGGTAGTCAACGAACTGGCAAAGCGATACGGGCCGGAAAAAGCGTTTTCCGAAGAAGAATTCATAGACGAATTCATCGCACTGACATACCCGCAAGTCGGGTCTTTTTTTGATAAATATATCCTGCAGGCCGAGCCGCTTCCGGTGGCAGAATTTTACGGCAAGATCGGAGTCGATTACCGACCCGAGGTTCATACAGGTGAAGAAGAAACCATTAGTGGGTTCACAATGATCGCGCCCCAGGGGAAACTGGCGGTATCAAAAGTGAAAGAGGAGGTGCAGAAGTTTGGCCTGCGGGATGGCGATGTCATCATTGCTCTCAATGGCGAAAGCGTCGACCTGAAAAACGTGCGCGCTGTTTTTGGCACGCATCGTGAGCTTGAAGCCGGCGTCCCGTACGAGCTAACCGTGGACCGCGATGGGAAGACCATTACCCTGACTTGTGAGAGAATAAAGATCGAAAAAGTAGACCGGCACGTCCTGGAAGTGAATCCGGACGCGACGACCGCCCAGCTCAAGCTGCGGGAGGTATGGCTGCGGAATATCTAGCCTGCACTATTCAGAAGTTGTTTTTTTGTCATTCTTGCACGAACCCTTTTGGTAGAATCCGTGCCCGTTGGGCGCTACCGTATCTGTCGAAAAAAAATCCTCCTGAATGACGCGATTGTTT
>JAJDAD010000045.1 GCA_029262055.1 Candidatus Zhuqueibacterota bacterium | reverse complement strand
CATGTTGCCGTTCCGCCAGTCGTCAGTGCCGTAGGAAATGCCCACGATGATGGCGCTGGGTATTTCTTCACCAAGCTGCAAATACCGGTAGTAACCAGCCAGGATAGGATAAGTTATGCCACCGTCCAGAAGGTACGCCGTCGGATATTTTTTGCCTTGCTCGTACTCTTCCGGTAACCGCACAAAGACATGGTACGTCTGTTCTAATAGCTGCGACTCAACACGGTGATAGTGAGTTTCACCTAACCCTTGCAAGGCCGCAAGGTTGGGTTCCTCAGCCTGCAGCGATTGGGTCAAGAACAGGAAAACAGATAGTACGAAACACTGGATGTTTGTTCGAATTCTCATAGTTTCTTACATTGGTTCCTGATTTTCAAAATGCGTCTCAGGGGGTCATCCGTCAATCAGAACCGCCGAACCGGATAAGCCAAAAGATCGAGCTGACCACCCGGCATCCGCTGCAACGCCACGAAGTAGTCCGCATTGAAAATATCTACTTGCTGAACGCCAAGTCCCGCACGGTATTCATTGGGAACTCCCGCGAGGTAACTCTCGACCTCCTCGGTGATCGATCCCTCGTAGTTTTTCACATCTTCAGGGTCAACGATCATGAGTGGCAGATTGCTGTTGGCGATCAAAATGCGATCTTTGCCTTCTTTTTGATAAAGTAACATGTCAAGAGGATAGTTACCGGAACCAAACTCAGCCACAGTGCGGCCCTTATAGTGCTCGCCATCTTTCAGGTCAGACACATTTAACGTGACCAGAGGCGTACACAAATATGCGGCCAGCAGTTGCAGGTCTTCCCCCATCTCATAAGGCAGAAAAGTCCGAATCGGCGCCTGTGTTTCGTACTTGCCGTGTGCCCCGTGGTAGATTTCTATGGTCGTGGCTTTGACCCCCTCAACAAAGGGAAAATCTACTTGCCACATGGTTGATGCGAATTCCTCATTTGACAGCCCCGCAATGAACACCTTGCCATCGTGGTAGGCCAAATCCGTTATGGTGTCGACCCGCATCGGGATTCCCTTTTTCCACCGGTGATCCCTTTCCGCGGCAACCGGGTTTGGCAGGTCCGCTTTCGAGTATTCGACTTCAGCCAGCTCGACTTCCTCGATTTCGCCGGATGGCAACACACGCAACAAGATACTGGCATCCGCCAAATCGTTTGGCAGGAAAAAATTGTGCGACCAATTCTGTCGGCCTCCCGACCTGGAAACTGCCAGGTAGATGTTCCTGGATACAGGATTGACCGCCATATCGTGAATAAGGATGGCATCGGAAGTTGTTCCCAACAGCCCGGCGATGCGGCTTTCGATATCCGGGCTTTCACCTGGTTTTTCCGGAGAGGCCGGTCTTGCATCGTTGATGTCCAGAGCAAACACAGTGCCCCCCTTTGAGTCACCGACAAACAACAAGCCGTCAGGGCTGAAGGTCATGGCACTAAACGATTCTATTTCCGGCTTGCCCGCAACAAACGAAGCTGTCCGGTTTGTGGCGCTTACGGCGTACCTGCTTGCAGACACGGCCAATGCGAAAAATGCCAGTAAGAGTGCTCCGAGAATGGTGATCTGTTTCATTTTTCCTCCAGACATAGTTGTGAATGACGTGATAACTTGCTCAATCTAAGAACCCGAATTCGGCAGGACCGGGAGAATGCTGATCTCATATTCGGACCCTGCCTTGCGGAGAGAGTCTATTCGATAGTGCCTCCCGTCGACCAGGAAATGCTCGTTCGTGTGGTATTTCTCGCGCACGACCTCATTGCGCTCCGGATCAAAAACGGTCATCTCCTCAAAAAACCCATTGCGATTCAAATCAATTCTGATTTCGTTTGCTGTGTCTTCTTCGGGATGATCGTCTAAGAATGGATACATGAACCAGGAAGCGTGCATGCCGCCGTAAAGCGCGATATCGTATTCTTCCCCGGCAAAGTCTGCTTTGCCCAGCCAGAACTCGTCGGGCATGAATTGCAGCAGGTTCTTGTCCGGCAGGTGCATCAGGAACACGGACAGCTTCTGTGCTTCCGAATCCTCATGGCCAGCGTAATCCACTGACACTCTGGACTTCCGAATCTTCGACATAACCCACTCGGAACTACCCTCGTAGTTGTACTTGGCCGTTTTACTCTTGATCTGCAAGGGTCGCTCATCCGTAAAACACTGATCGCCATTTGTATCGAGATAGAATTCCGTCTCACCGGCCGGGTTCTGTCCCTTCAGTACCCAGACTCTGCGCGGGCTTGTGTCAAACAGGCCGATAGCTGCGTACTCTATTTCGCTCAAATTGCCCGGCAGTTTACTGCTGCAAAACAGTCTGGAATGTTCTTCGTTCGACACGCTCCGAAAGCGCGAACCGGCCCCGGTCAGATAAATTTTATACCCTGATTCTCCATCTATAACCCGGCGCAGAATCGTCGTGCCGTTGTCGCCGGCTTTTGGCGCCGCAGTTTGCGCCATCGGTAGAAACAGGATGCCTAGCACCAGCAGGAGAGCCGTCACGCCCAAAATGTTTGACTTTGGAAATGACCTGGTTTTTGCAATCCTGCTGATACGGTCATTCAGTTTTTTCTTCTGGCTGCCAAAACCGGGTAACATGCCAACGCCATCGGCGGCACGCAGATTCATTTTCAAAACTGCAAGCATACTGCCGCCGTAGCTGGTCGGTGTGATCTTGCCAAAAGACAGGACTCGCTGGTCGCAGATTCGCTCACGCACAGCGTTGATCTGGCTGTTGGTAAACCAAACTACCGGGTGGAAGAAATAGGCTATCTGTACGATGTTCTGAATTTTGATCCAAAGGTCGTCTTTGTTTTGAATGTGGACCAGCTCGTGCGCGACAACCGATTCCACCGTGGCTTTCGAGGCTTCGAGTAGAAGGACTTGCGGCAAGTAGATGATCGGTTTCAGGATGCCGAGGGTGAACGGAAACAGGCATTCCGGCGAAGTCACCAGCTTGACCGGCCGCCGGATGTTAAACCGCTTGCGCCAGACCTCCAGAGGCGTGATGAATTTTGTCAAAGTTACGGGCTCGGATTCGCGGATAACCCGGCGGTAAAACATGTATCTTTTGATGAAAAGCCCGGAAAAGACCATCACCCCAAGGCACCAGGCAAACAGCAGGGACATTTTGAGATAATTGATGGATCTGTGAATGCCGGTGCTCGCCGCATTCTCTTCCATGGCGTCACGGCTTTGTTGTGGCTTCGCCGGTGTTTGCGCTGCCAGCGTAAAACCCGTGTCCGCCGCAAAATCCCGGTTCACATTTACGCTTTCGGAAATGCGCGGTAAATCCAACTCATGGAACAGTGACCGCGCACTCAGGCTCAACGAAAAACCGGGAGGAAGCAGCAAGCGCAGGAAGACAAAAGCGAGCAAGCCGTACTGCAAATGCAGAGAGCGGCGGCCCAACAATTGTTTCAACGCGAAGACGAGCAGAAAAATAATGGTTGAATAGATGATTTCGCTGCGCATAAAAACCAGGAAAGCGGAGCTGCAATTTTCCAAGAACAAGAGGATCTGAGACAGCATCATTTGTTCCTCCCATCTGCCTTCCGAACGGGCTGCTGCAGAAGCATCGACAACTCCTCGATTTCCTGTTCGGTCAAGGCCTGGCTGCGCGCGAACAGGGATACCACCGAACCGTAGTCCATTTCAAGAATGTTGTCCGCGAAATTGCGGACAAAACTGGCCAGGCCCGCCGGCTTTGAGATGAGTGGTTTGTACAGAAACACGCCGTGAAAACTCGCACGCGCCAGATGTCCTTTCCTGACCATGCGGTCCATGACCGTCTTGGTGGTGGAATAGGCCCAATCGTGACTCGCTGCAAGCCGGTCGTGCACTTCACGGGCGCTGCCTTTGCCGTCGCGCCAGAGGATTTTCATGACGTCCAGCTCGGATCTGGAAAGCTCCGGGAGCTTCTTTTTTGGTGCCATAGGATGTACCGCTGAGTTGTTTACAGGTGTAGGCGAGTTATTACAATTGTAACAGAGATGATTGGTTCTTACGAGGTGCGGGTGAGAATGTTTCGTGGTTATTATAGTTTCAAATTTAGTTTGTCACTAAACTCGTATGACATTATGCCTGAAACCCTCAGGCAAAAGATGGTTTTGAAGCCTTTCCAAGACCATTTAAACGGATAATAAGGATAGGATTCTTCTTCTGTTTATGAAACCAATGATTTTTTTGAAGGGAGAGTTTCGCAAATTGAAGATTGTACTTGCAGAATATCCTGCTATTTCGCAAATTCACGTTGGTGTTTGCGAGAACTATCATAATTTCACAAGTAGAAAGATGTTTGACCAAAAAAAACCTTATTATGACTTGCCTTTGCTGCCACCAAAACAATCGTTAGAGTCGATTGATCTATTAAAAGCATTAGTGCCAGCATCTGCAGCGCTTGCAACGCTCTCAGCTACAGCAGAGCACTTACCAAACCAAGCAGCCCTGTATCAGAGCGTTTTTTTACTTGAAGCCAAGGCATCTTCAGAGATCGAACAAATCGTCACAACAGACGCAAAGCTCTTCGGATCAGAGTCATCCCAAAAAACACTTGATCCAATGACCAAGGAAGTACACAGATATAGCGCTGCGATACGATACGGCTGGCAGGATGCCGGCAAACCACTCTGTACGCCCGTGATAGAGCGGATTTGTTCGATTATCAGAGATAGAACTGTCGAAGTCCGGAAGGTTCCCGGAACTGCGCTAAAAAATTCTTCTGGCCAAATCATATATACTCCGCCAGACGGCGAACGGTTGTTAAGAGATTTATTAGGCAACCTATTTAAGTGGATGAATCATAACGATGATATCCATCCAATTATTAAAGCAGCTGTCGCACACTATCAGTTCGAGTCTATTCATCCTTTCACAGATGGGAATGGTAGAACAGGTAGAATAATGGTAGTTCTTTATTTGGTAGAACAAGGTTTGCTGGGAGCACCTGTGTTATTTCTATCTGGTGAGATACTTAAGGATAAGGAGACGTACTACAAACTGCTCGAACTTACAAACAAGTCAGGAGACTTTTTTCCCTATTTAATCTGGTTTGTAAGAATAATGAAGAATGCAGCTCTGCGCTCGACGCTTCGAACGAACAAAGTGCGACTGGCAATGCAAGAATCAAAAGATAGAATTCGTCAGTTAGATGACAATATGTATTCTCATGACCTTGTCAATGCGCTTTTTCGCCGGCCCATTGTTTTTGCAAATCAGTTAGTGAAATACGGTGCTGTAGGTAGCCTATCTACTGCACATGCATATTTACGAAAACTCAGTTCTGCAGGTCTGTTAATCAAAGCCAATCAGAGGTTTAACCGAAAAACAGGTTACATAAATATCAGTTTGCTGGACGCGCTCAGCGATGAGATTGATTTATCATAGTCTTTCTGAGCAAACTTGTCCGCAATCATCAATTGAGAGCAGCCAACGACCCTTTGACGTCGAAAGAGCGTGCCAGCTCGCTGTGGTCGAGTTTTCCAGAGCAAGGGAGGTCACAGTGAGTGCTGACCTGAGCCTGCTCAAAGAGTACCAACGAAAATGGCCATCGGCCCAGATGCCATTTCATTTTTTCCTTGCAGATCTCAAGATTATATCGCATAATAGAACTTTATTGTAGTTTCGGCGTTCTTCATTTAGCAGAAGCGAACGCTCTGCACTATTAATGGAAGACATTTTTTCGATTTAACTCAATTCAACCTGGAGGACAAAAAATTCCAATGGACACCAAACTCCCACAGTGCCAGAAATGTAACACCGGAGTATTGTTGCCGCTATCGGATTACGGTCGTGAAGGTGCATCGGTTCATTACAAAGCATGGGTTTGCTCAAATCCTGAATGCGATTATCACCTGCGGATAGATAACGGCGAGATCAGTTTTGGGAAAGCTCTGGAGCCATACGCTCCGCGCGAGGCCCGTCCTAGCCCAAAATCTTCATGGGGTCGTGACGAATCCAGCTTCAATCGATAGAGAGTGCGCCGTCAACCTGAATTTAGCCATACTTTCTGTCAGTTACCGATCCACTTGCCGGCAGGTCCGACGCAGGTGACTCATTCGGCACAACTGACCTTCCCCCAGTACCTACGCTTCTGACATCACACTTGTCGGATTGTCGGCCCGCAGAGTCATTCCCAAAAGGGTCGAAATTACACTTGGTGGATAGCTGTGAAGACTCGACAAAAGAGCTGGAGTGAGCCGTTCAAGCCATGAACTGCGCTCCAGCTGCTTGCCCTTCATGCTCACTCCATTGGTCACTCGACGTACCCCCAGCCCCTCACGCGCAACATTCCGCGAGGCGGCGCGGGGAGCCAGGCTCCCATGAAAACGGGCACCATTGTCAAAAAAAAAGCTTGATCACGGCCGTTTTTTTGACGATAATCATAGTAAAGGAATCAAAATAGCCAACCAATACTTCGGAGGGGATTGATGGCAAAGCGTGAAAAAAGGAACGACAAGAGGGACGTTACTTTTTCGCAGCAAGGAGGGAGTGAATCGGTGCCGGCCAAGACGATCATCAGCAACAAACGGAAAGAAATCAAAAAACTCGACCTCAACGGCAAGGACAAGAAGAACCGGCATTGAGTAAGTCTGGACGACTGACTAAATGCCATTCAACCTGCTTTTGCTGCCACTCGTCGGGGGGTATTTTCTCCTGCAACGCCTTCTGTTTACGGCGTCCTGGTTTTGGCGCCTCTCCGGTAATCGCCTCATCATTCACTCAGTTCTGCCTGGCCTTTTTTGCGGTGCGCTCGCGCATTCAGTTGTACTATTTCTGACAAGTCAATATCCCGGCGTGAAATTGGTTTGGTCAGCCATAATGCCGCCCTACCCTTATCTCGCTACGTCGCTTCTGGCTCTGGCCATAGGTCGATTTCTACCCGATTTTCTGAACTTTCTGCTGATCCGTAAATATGGGCAGGATTACTTTCTCGACCTGGCCGTAAGAAAGGGGGGCACCTTTCTTGAGCGCTTTATTCACGAAGCGCTGAAACAGACCAAACTGGTGTCACTCACGCTGAGAAGCGGCAAAGTGTACATCGGGTATGTTCAAACCGTGGCGTTTGGCCTTAGGCAGAACCCGGAGACTAATCCGGATCCATTTCTTGCTCTGCTGTCGGTCTACAGCGGCTACCGGCACAACGAAACAAAGAGGCTCCTGATTACTACCGATTACAGCGGAGTATTCGACGAAGAAGACGAGAGCGGCGAGTCCAAATGGGATTTGGATGAGTTCCTGCTCAATATCCCGTTCTCCGAAATCACCCTGTCCAGCTTCTTTGACCTCAATGCCTACCTGACGTTTCAGGAGACCAGCGAGCCCGATGAAAGTGAAGACGAGTGATCTCGTTCTTCGCACGCCGCAAACGAACATTCTCGATGAACATGGCTTCCTGTTTTCGCAGACCTGGCTTGCTGGCCTCACATTGAATCTCTGTTGAATTTGACCATCTGGGAAACCTGATCACAGAATCTTTCGTCTTGCACATTTATGCCAAAAACGCTTCCTTGCATCAACTCTTTCTTAACTGGATTTTGCCACGTTCAATGACTGTTGCTATTTCCACCGTTCTGATGCTGAGCTTGCTTGCGGCTCCGATGTTTGCAGGCGCCCAGTCCGGCCCCTCCCTGGCAGACCAGCTTTTCGATGACATTGCGGATCGACAACTGGACGATTTTTCACATATAGAGGCTGCGTTTATTCTGTCGGATGTCACTTCCCGGGACAGCCTCGATTACTATGTGCGCTGGTACGAAGACCTGGTGCAGCGCATCCGGGATTTTCACTTTGACAGTATCGACCGGATGGGTTCCGCAAACAAAGTATTCAATTACATCCGCACGACACTGTACGAGGAGTACGAACGGGAAGCGACGACCATGCTGGACATCGTCAACGACAAACGCTACAATTGCGTCTCATCAACCATTCTCTACAACATGGTTTGCCGGGACATGAGTTGGCCGACACAGGCATTTGAAACACCGACACACGTGTACACGATTTTTACTGAGTTTGACCAGAAAGTGATCGTTGAAAACACGCACCCGATGGGCTTCAACATCATGCAAAACCTGGATACCTACTCCCGCTATCTCTCACAATTCTATCCCGAGAACCAGGTTTACAGAATCGGCCTGGATCAGTTGTATGCGCACGAAAACAGCCGCGGCCGGGTGATCAGCAACACCGAGTTGCTAGGATTACTCGCTTACAATCAGGCCTATTTCGCGATGCAGGAGGAAGACTACGAACGTGCCTACGACATGGTTCTGGTGGCGCAGGACTTCAACCAGGACTCCCGTTCTAACGTGAAGCTGGAACTAAACCTGTACAATCGTTGGGGCCAGCAGTGTTTCGAAGAAGAGAGGTTTTACGATGCGTTTCAGGTGCTGGCTGATGGAGCATACCGGTACCCGAAAAACAAGGGCTTGGTGCGCAATGCCCGCACTGCACTCCTCAATACGCTGAGGCAAAATTGGCAGGAGAGGAAATGGCGACAAAGCCACCAAGCCCTGAGTGAAGCAGGCGAACTTTCGCTGATTACGTCAGAACAAGACAGGGAGCGTGTACGCACCATCCTGATGAACTGGGCCAACTATCTGGGCCGTCAGGGGAGTCGGGCCGATGCCATCCAGGTCTGGCAACACCTCGAAGCCTTCCAAAAATAGCCGTCATTTCATCGAACCCGCCAAACCTGCATGAGCCACCTCACTCCCCTTTCCCATCACGCACCCGAAAAACCACTCTTTGTCAAGAAAATCGAAATAGCTTGCTAGTTGGGTTGTAATTAGTGCAGCCGTTTACCTATCCTGTACCAACAGCCTCAAAAAGGAGAAAACCGATGAAACCGGGCTATATCTTTAGAATCCTGGCGATGGCCGCGATTCTGCTGGTCAACGTAAACAGTCGAATTCAGGCGCAGGGCAATGGCGCCACCAGGCCGTGCGACACACCGGAGGGCAAGCAACTGGACTTCTGGCTCGGGGAGTGGAACCTGACCTGGCCGGCGGAGCAATTCGGCGGTGAAGAAGGGGAGCTTGGTCACGGCACGAATACCGTCACGAGAATCCTGACCGACTGTATCATCCAGGAAGAGTTTCGCTTTCCCAACCGTTCGTTCAACGGGCATAGCGTCTCGGCCTGGAACGTACAAAAGGGAGTTTGGCAGCAAACCTGGGTCGATAACCGTGGCGGTTACCTCCTGTTCACGGGAGAGTTCAAGGATGGTAAAATGGTGCTGCGAACCGCTCCCCGGGAGCGCGATGGCAAAACGATTATTTCGCGCATGGTCTTTAAGAACATCGAGGCCAACTCATTCGATTGGGACTGGCAGCGCAGCGTCGATGGCGGGCAGAACTGGAAGGATATGTGGAATATCCACTATGAGAGAAGAAAGACCTAAGCCTGACGGAGTCCGAGGTTTAACACTCTTGGCTGATATTTCTGTCACCAAAGCAATCGCTGAGTGATATTGCGAGCAGCGGTGCGGAATTTTACGTCTCTACTCAAAAACGAATGTGTGTGAAGAATCTCTCCGGCCATTCGAAAATTCCTCGCGTTGCAGTGCTGGCTCTGCCGCACATCCGGTTTTTTGCAAACAAAATGACCTTTGTTCCGGAGTGAGACATGTTCGTAAGATTCACGCAAATGATTCCGGCCATCCTGCTCATGGGCCTGCTGCTATGGGCATTGCAACTGCGCGCGCAAGACGCCGGGATGTCAGGAGCCCGTGCTGCCCAGGCCCGGGGTGCGCAAGCCTACCGGGAAGGCGACTTCGCCACCAGTCTCGGGCATTTTGGGACCGCCCTGCGCCTGCGGCCCAATCATCCGGGCCTGATGTACAATGTCGCTGCGTTGAACGCGCTCATCGGCAATCAGGAAGCTGCGCTAACTCTTCTCAACAAGATCGCGGATATGCGGATCTTTTTTGCCGCCGGCCAAGATTCTGACTTCGTCGCACTGCGCTCTACTGAAGCGTTCCGGCAAGTGCTGCAACGCTTCGAAGATTTGAACCTGCCGCGCAGCGACAACACTGTCGCCTTCAAGCTCAGGGAAAGAGATCTGGTCACCGAATGCGTTGCGTTTGACGCGAAAACAGGCTCCTTCTTCGTCAGCAGCATTCATCAAAAAAAATAGTCAGAATCGACAGGCATAGCCGTGTCGAGGACTTCAAGCACTCTGGCGCTGATAGTTTGTGGAGTGTTTTCGGCATGCAGGTGGGCGCGGAAGGAAAATACCTTTACACCGCCAGCAGCTCAGTACCGCAAATGCTCGACTATCAGCCCGAACAGGATGGCCAGGCCGGTATTTTCCGGTTTGATCTCGCAACCGGAAATCTGCACGGCCGATGGTTGCTTTCCAACAAATCCGGGCAGCACATTCTCGGCGACCTGGTAGTTGGAAAAGAGGGCCAGGTTTACGCGTCTGATAGCAAAGAGAATAGTATCTACTACCTGGATGGGGCCGGGGATGAACTGACACAGTTCATTGCTCCGGGTCACTTCTCATCTCTGCAAGGGCTTGCGCTATCCGGGGACGAGCAGACCTTGTTTGCGGCCGACTATGCGCAGGGCGTTTTTAAAATCGACGTGGCGGACAAAAAGGTAGAAAGAATTGCCCACAGTGACACGATTTGTACTCTCGGGGTCGATGGGCTTTATTCTTACCAGAATAGCCTGATCGCAATCCAAAACGGAATCCGACCGCACCGTGTTGTCAGGCTCGATCTGAACGACTCCCGCCTGGCGATCACGCGGGCCGTCATTTTGGAAGCCAACCACCCCGACATGGAGGATCCCACGCTTGGGGTGGTCGTCCGCGATTCCTTCTACTTTGTCGCAAACAGCCAATGGGGCGCTTTTGACAAGAATGGCCACATTCTCCCGGAGGAGCAGCTCGACGAGCCGGTGATCCTAAAAACCCGCCTTCAGCGCTGAGGGTGCAATCTCAAGATTGCCGGGCGCATTGGGACTTTACAAGGGCTGCTCAAATCCATATCTTCCAGTCAAGGAAATTTATTCGAATTGACCTTGGGGAGGAACCATTATGAGAATAATCAAGTACGCGCTCGGAATAATCGCGGTACTGGCGATCGCGTTTCTGCTGATCGGTGTTTTTGTGCCCACCTTTACTTACGAATCAAGGGTCGAGATCAACGCCCCGGTCGAACACACCTTCGCGATCTTCAACGACGAAAGCCGAATGGGCGAGTGGCTCAACGGCTTCAAAAGCATCGAAACGCTGAGCGGCGGCCCCAATCAGGTCGGCAGCAAATTCCGCCTGACCTTCGTACAGCGCGGCGAAGAAATGGTGATGCTGGAAGAATTGACGGCGTTTAAGGAAAATGAGCAGTGCCGGTTTACCATCGACAATGACGTCCTGGTTTCCGAGGTTGACGTCCGCTTTACAGACAACGGGGAAAGCACCGGACTCGCGGCCAGGACGACAGTAACGGGGAAAGGTGCTATCTGGAAGTCCTTGCTGCCGCTGTTTAAATCCATGATGCTCGAGGAAACCCAGAGCAATTACGGGCGGCTGAAAGGAATCGTGGAATCCAGCCCGATACAGGAGCTTCTGACAGAGACGCTGCCAAATGACTGAAGCCGTGCCCGCCAAATGCTGCCGGCGCCTGCTCTGCTTTGTCATTTTGTTGTTGGCGACAACCGGCTGTTTTGAGACGCCGCGACAATTCAAGGCCACAGTTTTGGATGCGGACACCGGCAAACCCGTTTCCGGCTGCGACGTACAATTGACGACGTGGACCATCCCCTTGCGTAATTTTGACTCCGGTGGCATGGAGAAGGCGACCGGAAGAACTCAATCTGACGAACAGGGTGTATTTGAGTTACGGCAAAAGTACAGTTCGGTCGACACGCTCTTGATTACAAAACCAGGTTACTATCCGATTCACTATGGGCAGCACGAACTCAAGTCGTGGCCGGATAAATTTGAATTGCACCCGGTGGATGATCCGCAAAACTTGCCAATAATCACGAGCTGTTTTAAGGAAATAATGCACCAGTCACGGGAAGACGATACCGGAGGTCAACGCAGAATCATCGGCTCGCACACGATCGAGCTACCACCCGGTTACCCGATATCGTTGCACTTTGATTGGGAAAAGTCGGGCAGAAGGGGACGAGGGATGCTCATGGCGGCGAATGGAGAAAACATCGAGTTTCGTTTCCACGGCACCGACAGGCACCTGTTCTACGCAATCAAGGAAGCGCCCGCGGACGGGTATTCGTCCGACTTCGAGCTCGGCTTTGGCGTCTACACTTTCCGGACCGCTGATGGTGGTTATGGCAAAATGCATGTGCTTTATTCACACCCTGGTTCCGGAGACAGAGGACCGTATATAAATACGATTGTAAGACATGTCTACAATCCGGTGAGCCGGAAAGTAGAAGTGCAGGATACGTTGCCCGGCCGCTTTGAATCGATCCAGGGCTGTGCGCAAGAACGTAAAGACCGCATGCGCCGGCAAAGAGAAGAGCGACGTCGGGCCGTACCCAACCTACCCGTCAAATGAACCCTGGAACTGCGGGTCGAATGATGTTCGTGCCAGCAGACGGTCGGGCTAACCGCCATCAGTCCCCTTGACGCGTTATCCGCGAAAGCGGACTTACAGCGATGCTTGTATCACCAAGTGAACACATTTCGGACTTTCACACCCACCTCTGAACGAATCCCCGATATCATTAACGCCACACAGCCTGAGACATTGTGCCGGCTCGAACCAAACACAGGTATACGAAGAACCTCCGGCAGCATTTGATAGAGTCCGGCGCTCTAAGTGGCGCTGGGACTGTATACAATCACAGCACAAAGCAATTGCGCCGCAGCGACTATTTCAGTAGATTAAGGTTAAGATCAAGATGAGT
The DNA here is from genome assembly GCA_029262055.1 of Candidatus Zhuqueibacterota bacterium. GTDB lineage: Bacteria > Zhuqueibacterota > Zhuqueibacteria > Oceanimicrobiales > Oceanimicrobiaceae > JAJDAD01. The sequence continues at coordinate 77,730 of JAJDAD010000045.1, read as the reverse complement.
AACATCAGAATTGAGTGTGAGACCAAGTGAACACCCCCAACAAACCAGCCACCCCTTTGACTCTCTGCACAGAACATGTAGTGATGTTCTGGCACTGGCGGCACCCCCTGCTGTGCACATCGGCGGCAAGTTTTTTGTGCACGAAAGCACGAAGCCGATTAATTATCGAACAGCCGAAAATATCTATATAGAGACAGTTGCCACGTGAATGATCCCAACGATAACCGCCTTACCCGGTGCGGCGGAGACGCAGCCGAAAATTGAGATTCGGAAAGCCGTAGAGGTTAACCCAAGGCGCAGGGGCACGTCAGGACAGGACGTAGATCGCCACAACCTTGCCTTCCTTTTCCGGATCAGATTCTTCGTTGTTCGCTTCCATAAAGAGTATCACGGATGGCTCTACAACAAGGTGTCACGCCGGGAATGCAATTCCCGAGTCATTTTCAACACTGACGATAAAACGTGAGATGATTGTTTTGCCGAAGTGCTCGATGAATAAATCGTTATTACCATCAGTTTTCTGCCTATTGGGAAGTTTGTCGCCTCTCTCCTCCCAGGACATACAATTCGAACATATTACTTTGGAACATGGACTCTCTCAAAGTGCGGTTCAATCCATTCTGCAAGACAGTAAAGGATTTATGTGGTTTGGCACCTTTTCAGGTGGTCTAAATAAGTATGATGGATACAGTTTTACTGTCTACCAGCACAATCCGGATGACCCATATAGCATAAGTAGTAACAAGATCAGTTTAATCAGTGAAGACCAAACGGGAATACTGTGGATTGGAACTGAAAACGCCGGATTCAATAAGTTTGACAGAAAGACAAAACAGTTCATCCGTTACAGATACGATCCCAACGGGACCAATTGCTTAAGTAATGATAATGTTTTTTTTGTTTTTGAGGACCATTCGGGTATTCTATGGATTGGAACCTTGTATGGCGGTTTAAATAAATTTAATCCAATTAGTGGACAATTTACCCATTATAAACATGATCCTGAGAAACCAAATAGTATAAGCAAAGGCGGGATTACTTCTATTTGCGAGGATCAATTTGGTATGCTTTGGCTTACCTCGAGCGACGGACTGAACAAATTTGATCCGCAAACAGAACAATTTGCTCATTTCAGGCATGATCCTAATAACCAGAATAGCCTGAGTGATAATGATATTTGGCTAATTTACGAGGATCACACGGGTATTCTTTGGCTGGGAACCAACGGGGGAGGGCTCAATAAATTCAATCCGGAAACGGGAGAATTTATCCGTTACAAGCATGATCCGGATTTGGCAAATAGTCTGAGTCATAATAAAGTCTGGGCAATACTGGAGGATAAATCGGGTGAGTTATGGCTTGGAACAAGTGACGGAGTTGATAAATTTGATCCTCAAACGGAACAATTTACACATTTCAAGCACAATCCGGTTGATCCCACAAGTGTTAGTGATGATGAAGTGATTTCACTTTATGAAGACCGATCGGGTATACTTTGGCTTGGAACCTGGGTCGGCGGGCTTAATAAGTTCAATCGTCAAAAGGAACAATTTAAGCAATACAAGCACAATCCTCAAAACCTTAATGGCCTGAATCGACATACAGTTAAGTCAATTTATAAGGACAGTTCTGGTATACTTTGGATCGGATCTGTTGGTAACGGGCTTGTCAAACTTGACCGTACATCGAAGCGACTTACAAACCACAAACACGCTCTTCAAAATCCTCAAAGTATAGGCCATGAAAATGTGTATTCAATCTATGAAGATCATTCGGGTCTATTCTGGATTGGCACCAAAAACGGGCTTAATCGATTTAACCATAAAACAGGGCAATTTACCAGATATCAACATGATCCTCTTAATCCAAATAGCATATATAAAGATCTTGTTTTTTCGATTATTGAAGATCGATCGGGTGTGCTTTGGATTGGAACCTACAGTGGATTAAGCAAATTTGACCGTAGAACCGAACTATTTGAACAATACGAGCACAATCCACTAAATCCTCATAGCTTGTGTAATAATACGGTCCAGGCGATTTATGAAGATCGTTTGGGTGTATTATGGATTGGGACATTTGCAGGACTTGATAAATTTGACCCTGAAACCGAACAATTTACACATTATAAACACGATCCTGAAAATCCCAATAGTCTAAGTTATGATGAAATTAATACAATTTGTGAAGATCGCTCCGGCGTCGTTTGGATTGGCACCGCCATCGGGCTGAATAAATATGATCGGCAAAAAGAGCAATTCACTCGTTACACAGAAAAGGACGGGTTACTGAATAATTCAATCCAAAAAATCTTATGTGATAATCAGGGCAATCTTTGGATCAGCACAAATAAAGGCTTATCCAGATTTAATCCCGAAACCAATAAATTTAAAAACTATGATGTTAGAGATGGAATTCAGATTATTGAGTTTAGCCCGGCTGGATATTACAGGGATGGTGAGATGCTGTTTGGCGGCATTGACGGTTTTATTTCTTTTTATCCCGAACTGATTGAGGATAATCCGCATAAACCACCCGTCGTTATTACAGACTTCCAGCTTTTAAGTCGATCGTCCTCAACGGGTCAGAAGTTGGACAGCCGAACCATGTTGAGAAATGCCATCATCGAAGAGGAGCAGATTGAATTATCTTACAAGGATAACGTCTTTTCGTTAGAGTTTGCAGCATTGGATTATCGCGCACCGGGTAAAAATCAATATAAATACATGATGGAAGGTTTTGATACAGAATGGATTGACTCCGGCACCAGACGTTTTGTGAACTATACAAATCTGAGCGCCGGAGATTATCTGTTCAAAGTGATAGGTTCAAACAATGATGGAGTTTGGAATCAAGAAGGCGCCTCACTAAGACTCATTATCCACCCGCCGTGGTGGAAAACCAGCTGGGCCTATTCGTTGTTTGCTGTGGGCATCATCGCCATCATCTTCATGGGCCTGAACTTCGAGCTCAACCGGCGGCGGCTGAAAGATCAATTGCACCTTGAGCATCTGGAAGCGGAAAAATTACACGAATTGGACCACATTAAGTCGCGCTTTTTTGCCAACATCTCGCATGAGTTCCGGACGCCGTTAACGCTGATTCTGGGCCCGGCAGAAAAACTTCTCACTGGTGACTTTGGCGGCAATATTAAGAACCAATACAAATTGATTATACGTAATGCGCATCGACTTTTGCGTTTGGTCAATCAGATGATGGACCTTTCCAAGTTGGAATCCGGAAAGCTGATGCTTTGTGCCCGGCCAGGTAACCTGATTGCATTTCTAAAAGGCATTCTAAACTCTTTCGAGTCCCTGGCACAATCCAGACAGATCGCCTTACGGTTCAAATCGAATGACGAAGCGCTGATGCTCTATTACGACTACGACAAAATGGAACAAGTATTTAACAACCTGCTCTCGAATGCGTTTAAATTTACAACGGATGGCGGAAGCATAAAAGTGGTAGTTACCAGTGGCAGTAGCAGTAGCGTGGGGGATGATACGTCGTTTGATTCAACTGCTATCGTTTCTGATTTTGTAGATATCACCGTCTCCGACACAGGCGCTGGTATTCCAGCCACACATTTACCGCACATTTTTGACCGCTTTTACCAGGCAAGCGACACAAACCAGCAAGGCAGTGGTGTTGGGCTCGCTCTAACCAAAGAACTGGTGGCATTACACCAGGGTGAAATCAACGTGACAAGCGAAATGGGGAAAGGCGCGATATTTACGATTCGACTACCCCAGGGTAAAGACCATTTAAAACCAGAAGAAATCTTAAGTGATAAAATAGAATTAAGTACAAAAGGCGGTTCATTCCGGTTACCGCCGTTTTCTGAAGCAATCATAAACGAAGAAGCACAACCGAGCCTGGAAAATAAGCTGACTTCTGATACAGATCCCACGATTATCCTGGTGGTAGAGGACAATCCTGAAATGAGGGCCTATATTAGCGATATCTTAACGGGATCGTATCGTGTTCTCGAAGCGGCCGACGGCCAGGAGGGATTTGACAAAGCCGCCGACCTGATGCCCGATTTAATCATCAGCGATGTCATGATGCCCGCAATGGATGGCTATCAATTTTGCAAGAAAATAAAATCGGATGAGCGCACCAGCCACATTCCAATTATTCTGCTCACCGCCAAGTCCTCTGGAGAGAGCAAAGTAGAAGGACTGCAACTCGGTGCGGATGATTATCTCATCAAACCCTTTAATTCAACTGAATTAAGAGTGCGTATTCAAAACCTGATCGACCAGCGCCGTAAACTGCGTGAGCGCTTCAGCCGTGAAGTAAAATTGCAGCCGGCAGACATTGCCATCACGCCGGCGGACGAAGCCTTTCTGCAGCGCGCCATGCAATTGGTTGAGCGGCGGCTGGATGATCCTGATTTGAGTGTAGCGTGGTTGAGTAAAGAGATTTACCTGAGCCGGTCACAACTGCATCGTAAATTACATGCTTTAATCAATCAGTCCACCAGCGAGTTTATCCGCTCCCTGCGTCTAAAGCGAGCTGCCCAGCTTCTAGAGCAACAAGCCGCAACTGTTTCCGAGATTGCCTACATGACGGGATTCAACAGTCCTGCTTATTTTCGTAAATGTTTCCGGGAGCAGTTTGGCACAACCCCCACCGAATACGCTTCCTCTCAGTCATAAAACCTGCACCAGTATCAGTACTTCCATATTTCTTAACTCCTGCAAGCTTCCTGTCTCTTGGCACAACATATGTTTCGCATTATGCAACATGGGTGTTTAGTACGCCCGCTTTTCATTTATTAAATTAAATTGGCTTCGGTCAGGCAGAATGTTTCTAAGCCGTTGCACAAGCGAACGAGAATGCCGAAAAAGCACAAATCATATGATTCTCTAATCCTAAGCAAAGTCTGAGCGTCTTGGGAAATCCATAGTTTGCGAATTACCAAACAAGGAGGACGTGATGCAAGCCTTACCTGCGATACGAGCTTTCTGTATTGTATTTGTATTTTTTATTTTGGCATCTACCCTTACAGCTCAAAGAACCGATGACCCATTTGATGGACACTATACAATTGCTAAGTCAGCGGAAGCTTATCTGCTGGAGATCGTAAATAACGATGAGGCGTCCTTGCAGGCTTTTGATTTCGACAGGAAAAACTATACGATTAATCGGTGGGATAAACAGACTACACCCTTACCAACTGATTTCCACTGGTCGTGTGTTGACGTGGTATCCGCAGATTTGAACGGGGATTCCAGAGACGAGATCGTTTGGGTTTTAAGCAATAGCGCACAAAAAGCTTACATACAAGTTAATTCTGTGATAAATCGGCGAATCCAACCCGGAATCCGGATTCTTGCACCGTTTGACTGTATTACAGATAAAGAAATGGCAACGACCCGACTGATAACCGGTAATTTTGTGCCTGACGCCAAAGAAGAACTTGCCTTAGCCTACATGGGAACCGATGGTAAATTTCACGTTAAAATCTATCAAGCCGTTGGCAGCAATATGCAGTTGGTCAAACTCGCAGAGAACTCCAGCATTGGGGTAGCAGGGAAAGTGTGGCATAATGCGGAATATGATTTCACTGGCGATCATTTTGACATAACCGCCATAGATTATGATCAGGATGGAACGGATGAAATAGTAATGGTGCACAAATTAGATATTGATTTTTCACCCAGGCACTTCTATTTCCGCACAGTAAGCTTTGATGTCACGGGTGAAAATGATGTTTTGAGCACAACAGTATCGGATTTAGGCCCGATTGAACTTGATTACGGGAATGCTCAAGGTCATTATGCTCATCGAATTGGTAGAATCAGCCGGCCTTCTCTGGCATGTGGTGATCTCGACGGAGACGGTAGGGATGAAATTGTATTTGGCCATATCGTAAGTACAAGGCATGATTATTTCCCTTTTATGGCACATAAGTCAGAGATATTTACTGTGCATATGTTAGGAACCAGTTCCAATGGCAACGTTAGTTTTTTTAACGGCCCCAATTTGAAATTGGTGGGAAGCTTTGTCAGTAGCGGGCATGCACAAAATTGGCATAGACATCGCTCTTCCATGACTGTTGCCTGTGCCGACATCAACAATGATGGTAAAGATGACATTGTGAGTAGCAGTCCAGATTCCCTGCACATGTTCTCCTATAACGGGTTCAGTGGCCAGTTAGAAGACAAGACTGGGGTGGATTGTAACGATCAGAGAGTCTATGATCACCGCCAGCCCTCTTTTGCAATAGCCGACGTCAATGTTGACACTTCTGCATCAGAATGGACAAAAGAAATCGTTTATATGCGATACTCTCCGGGCCGCGGGGACATTAGTCTTGGCATAGCCGCTTTGGAAAATGGTAGATTGAAAGAAAAGGCATCATATCCAATACAGCCTGAATCCTATGCGAAGACCAATGAGCTCAGGTATGCCCTCGCACTGGGTGACTTTGATAGGGATGGGTATCGTCTAGGCCCACCAGAATTGGTCGCTACAATACCGGATGTACGCGAACCTCGGGTAATTATCAATGCCCCGCCTGTGCATTTTGATATTATTGATGGCATGGAATACGATCTCGGCTCTGCCTTTGATGGTGATTCAGAGTTCATTTCGTCTTATACGCATTCAGAAGGAACAACCAATGAACTGCTGATTAAGAATGTGGCGGATTGGGATTATTCATTTGGAGGCAGCTATGAAATAAATCTCTTTGTTGCCAGCGCAAATACTGCTTTTACTGGTAAACACGGGCAGTATTTTGAGGATTCCGATTTTGACACCGAATCTATTGTGGAAGTAACCTCAATCGATGCCAGTAAGAATGACTGGTACTACACGACAATAACTGATTATCATTTGTTTGAATATCCGCTAGTATTTGATAGTGGGGAAATTGGTAATGTGTTGGTACAATACCCTGAATTTAAGGGAGATGAATGGACCCACGGCAAGAGCCAGGATGCCAGGCACATTATACCAAACCACGAAGCAGGAAATATACTGTCTTATGCAGGGTTTACTGATATGCGGGATCGTGATACGTTAAGTATCGAAGGTACAAGGTACACTCTATCAGATGAATATCCGGCTGATGGAGGTTATTGGCAGTTGGACCTTAGCAATACTACCCAAACTTCGTTTCTTAAGAAAACATATAACAACAATTCCTGGGAACTAAACATCAACTTGCTGGATCAAGCCGAGTTTTTCGGACTTGAGATCGGAGGCGGCGTTAATTTTCAATCCAGCGGTAGATATGATTCGGAAAAAATTATCAGCAGCGCTATCACAGCAGGTACAGGAACGAATGTGGAAGTGAATTTGGGTAAACTCGACAAACAGTCATTCGGTGAAGTTGATTATAAAATAACGCCTTACGTTTACTATTCAGAAAACGGCGCTTTCATTCTGGACTACATTGCCGAACCCATCGCAATTGCAAACGGCACGGCAGTCGATACGACCTGGTGGGATCGGCACTACTCTTCCCATCCGGATTTGGCTTTTATCCAGCCCTGGCGATATGATGTTGAAAAAGGTTTTCTGCCCAATATTACGGATGCAAAACGGACTCAGACAAAGGATTTAATATTCGCTCCAAGACATCCGGAACCGGGCGATACCTTGAGTATTTTAACTCGTTTTCATAATTACAGTTTAAAAGATTTAAACGAAAACATCTCCATTCAATATTTTTTGGGGGATCCGGACAATGGTGGCGAGCTGATGAATGTTTTATATGAAGGGCTGGAAACTTCTGAAATTGTGCTTGCAGCAGATTTACCGGAAAGAGAAGAAATGGTCTCTAAAGTGGATTGGGTGATTCCTGCAAACATAGACTATCAGCCCAGAATTTATGCGGTACTCGATCCCGATAACGCAATTACTGAAATTCACGAGAATAACAACAAAGGCAATGCCGTACTGGAAATACGAGGAGTCGTAACAGCTATCGACGACTATGAAAACGTGATACCGACAGACTATGCCCTCGAACAGAATTACCCGAATCCCTTTAATCCTTCAACGCGAATACGTTTTACGGTTCCTACAGCCGGGATGGTCAAGATCGATATTTTCAATACCCTCGGTCAGAAAGTTGAAACACTTGTGGACAAGAGAATGGCTGGTGGGGTCCATGAAGTAAAGTTTACAGCGGAGAACCTGGCCAGCGGCCCGTACTTTTACCAAATAACTGCCGGTGACTTTGTCGACGTGCGCAAGATGATGCTTCTAAGATAGACCGCTCCGGGACATCTGACTGAATTACCGACAGACGTCCCGGCACCATCGGTGCTTAACTGCGCGCGTTAGCGATCCATTCGGTTACCAGACTCTCCAGGACACTCAGTGGTACCGGGCCATTGGTCAGGACCACATCGTGAAACTGGCGGAGGTCAAAATCCTCGCCCAGCTCTCGTTTCGCCATGTCCCGCAACTCAAGAATTTTGAGCATGCCGATTTTGTAGGCAGTTGCTTGTCCGGCCATAATAATGTGACGTTCCACCATCTTGACGCCGTCGCCTTTGGCATTCGGTGTATTGCTGACGTAATAGTCGATGCCCTGCTCGCGCGTCCACTTCTTGTAATGAATGCCGGTATCTACCACCAGCCGACACGCCCGCCACAACTCCATGGCCAACCGGCCAAAGTCAGAGTACGGATCAGAGTAGAGACCAATTTCCTTCGGGACATACTCCGAGTACAGGCCCCAACCTTCGGTGTAACCGGTAAAGCGCCCAAACTTACGGAACTTGGGCAAGGCCTCGAGCTCCTGGGCGATTGCGATCTGCATGTGGTGTCCGGGGATGCCCTCATGATAGGCTAACGCTTCCATCTGGTAGGTTGGCATCTCGGTCATATCGTACAGGTTGGCATAGTAGGTGCCAGGCCGGCTGCCATCCGGCGCGGGCTGCTGGTAAAAAGCTTTGCCCGCAGATTTCTCGCGAAACTCTTCCACGCGTTTTACGAAAATCTCAGCCTTGGGCTTAGTGATAAACAGGCCGTCGAGTTTCGCTTTCATGGTGTCGATCAGCGCGACCGCCTCTACCAGGTATTTCTCGCGTCCGGCCTGGTCGCTGGCATAGTAGAACTGCTGATCGTTGCGCATAAATTCGAAAAAATCCTGCAAACTACCTTCGAACGCGACTTGCTTCATTATCGAGCGCATCTCGTCGTGGATGCGCTCGACCTCACTCAGGCCGATACTGTGGATTTCCTCGGCCGACAGTTTTGTTGTCGTGATGCGCTCAAGGCGGGCATTGTAGAAAGCCTCGCCATCGGGGAACTTCCAGACTCCTGCGTCGGGGGTTGATTTTTTCTCCAGCTCAGTGACGTAGGCGATCAGATTTTCATAAGCGGGAACGACCGAATCACGGATGGCTTTCTCTGCTTCCAAAACCAGGTTCATCAGGGTCTTGCGGTCGATTTCTTCGACCTTTTCTATTTTGCTTTTGAAGTCATCGATAATGCTGGTGTCGTTCAGGATGTTGCGGGCGTCACGCAGAACATGCGCGAAAACAAAGGTCGGCGGAATGATGCCTTTTTCTTCACGAATGCTCAGCTCGGCGAGCGACTGCTCAAACAGCTCATCTACTTTTTGTAAACGGGCGATGTACGCTTGCGCGTCAGACAGGCTCGTAATTCGGTGCATGTTAATGAGAAAGGCCGGGACTTGCGACTGCAGTCCGAACATTTGATTGACCGGGTAATTATGAAAGCGGTATTTGAAGTTCTGAATGTCACGTTCGGCCTGGTAGACAAAGAGGTCGTAGCTGATTTTGGTTTGCGCGTCGAGCCAGTCATAATTGATGTCCCGCCGCAGGTTTTCCAGCTCGTCCTGCAGAATCTCCATCTCCTTTTGCGCGTTTTCGTCGGAACGATCATCCCACTTGTCATAGTCCTTCTTGATGCCGAGCTGGGTCTGGGTCTGGGGACTTCGATCCACTCCCTCATCGAAGACCCTGTCGAAAAACTCGTTGGCCTTCTTTGACTCAGCCGCAATCTGTTCCTTGGTGACTTGCTGGCAAGCGGATGACAGAATGAACGCCAAGAGCAGGGCAATCAAAGTACAGCTATTATTACGCATAGAAATTCCTCCCGGACAGGTTTGAGGTCATTTTCTTACCGCGATCTTGCGAGACAAACGCAGAAGATTTTATGGTAAACAGAGTTAGTATTGGGTGTCGGAATGAGGCACGCATTCACTTACGGCTGGTCCCGCAAAAAGTTCACCGTCCGCGCAGTCATTCGGCAACCGTGTGGCCGGCGTCGCGCAAAGCCGCGATGGCGGTTTGCAGCTTGTCCGCCTTCACCAGAACGTAATCGGTATCGAAAGTAGAGATGCTGAAGATACTCACGCGGGCATGCGCGAGTGGTTGTGCAATGGCAGCCAGCACACCGACTGCTGAAAAATCCAGTACCCCCGCAACCTTGAGAGCACGCCAACCTGTCTCGCTAACGAACTCGCCGCGCATTTGTTTTTCTTCGCAGACAAGCGAAAGTTCATCCTGAGTGCGGGTCAAACAGACAAATCCTGTCTCCGGCAGATACGCGCTGAGATGCTGCTCCGGCGGCAATTTCACAACGGCGAGCAGCTCTTTTAAAACTCGTATGTTCAGCTTTTCCCTGAGTGGTTGTCTAAGGTTTGCTCTGATTCCGAAAGGCCTTCCGGACCACATGTTTGTTCATCCGGAAGCTGATCTTTAAAAAGGCCGGTCAATACCTGGCCAATCCTGGCAACTCTCGGCAATTTCTGGCGGCCTACAAATTCATGAATGGTCGCCGCGATTTCAGGCGTCCTGAGGTAGCCATAAGACTTGTGACGATTTTCCTGCCCCTCGTACTCATAATCGTTGACCACCACCGTGTCCACCGGTGCAATGCCGGCGGCGTTCGGACTGAAATCGTCGCACAAGTTGTAATTCAGGGCGACCGTGTCCTTCAGGTCGGAATAGTTCAGCCACGCTCCCACAATATTTTCCGGTGTGGGTAGTGATTTTGTATTCTTGAAATCTTCGTGCTGCTCCTTGAAGATTTTTTTCATGATGGTTGGTAGCCCCAGGGGCGAACCCAGCGTGATCAGATACTCGATCTTGATCTCAGGTACAATCTGGGTTAAAACATCATAGGCGATGACCGTCCCCATCGAATGCGAGATTAGCATGATCTTTTTTCTGCGGTGTTTGCGCAGGGTCTTGGCAAGTTCCTCGCGAATCAGTTTTTGTGCGTGCACTCCGGCTTCTTCCAGCGCAACGTTGTCTTTGTGATAGTAGAGCGCGAGGTCCTGGAACTTCTTACGTAAGACATAATCGCCCAGCCGGTCGAGATTTAGAAAGCGGTTCTCCGACATCATCATCAGATCCATGACTTTCTCCACCAGGCGCAGGTATTTCAATCTTAGCTTATTTGATGGAGTCCCTTTGGCATGATGCTTTGACTTAGAATACGGGTGCCCGATGTAGAGCGGGCTCTCCGGATTCGTGTCACATAAATCGAGCGGCTCAGAATAAAGGAAGTGCGACCAGTAGGCCATTTCAAATCGGAAGTTTGCGGTTTGTTCTACATTCCCGGCCAGTCCTTCCCAGATAGCTTTTTGCCACCAATGCCGCAATAGTGGTTGCGATGGTTTGTTGCCGACTCCATGAATTCCAATGATGATTTTACGCATTTTGATTCAGTCGTGAGGGTTCCTGTCCATAGATTCAGACTGATTCAACCATATAGATGAAGCGTCCGAATTCTACTTATTCTTCCCAAATTGATCAGCACGCCCACCCTTGTGCTTATTCCCATCACTTTCGCTTTTCAGGCGAAAATCCAAAACGTATCATATGGGTGCCTTCCGCTCTGCCCCATCAAAGGCGTTTACCAAAATCTCAAAATCCCGGCACGCCCGCGGAAATGAACTGAAGGGCGTGGCCCCGGTGCGAATGGCGCGGTAAAAGTCCTCAAACTCGGCCACGTAGCTGTTGTTGGTTATCGTTTCGTTCAGCTCGACTTTATCCTTGCTGGTGATGGTGATTTGCTGAGTGCTCGCGATGCGCATGGTGGCCGCACTGCCAAGTATGACAAGCTCGTTTCTTGCGAACCCGACACTGCTGTTGAAGATGTTCAGGACTCCGTCGACGCCTGCTGCGGTAGCAAACTGCAGGCTGAAAGAATCCATGCTGCCGATTTCCGGATTGACGGATTGTGTAAAAGCCTGGCCGGAGGTAATTTCACCGAACAGGAGACGCAGCGCGGCAATGTTGTGGATGCCGCCATCCATGATAAACCCGCCCGGATACTTGTGATCGACACGCCACGATGTTTGTACATAACGGTTGTCCCGGTCTAACCTGCGAAAAACATCCCAGAACGCTGCATACGGTTTGCCGATGCGGCCTGCGTTCAGATGCTCTTTTGCTCTGAGAAAAGCAGGGTGGTAGTAGAAGTTTTCGCCCACGATTTTTGCCAGCGGATACTCCCGGTCCAGGGCCAGCATCGCCCTCACTTCTTCCCTCGTAGCCGCGATGGGTTTCTCCACCATAACATGTTTGCCAGCCTGCAGGCAGTCGCGGGTTACTTCATAATTGAGATGGACGGGCAACACAATGTCGACTGCCTCGACGTCGTCGCGCTGCAGCAGGTCCTTATGATGAAGCACATAGGGGACACCGCCGGCTTTCGCCGCAAACTCGACGGCCTTTTCTTCGGTGTTGTTGCATACGACTGTGATTTCGAATTTATCCCGCAGCGTGCGCAGGGCCGGCCAGTGTAACTCGTTGGCGGCTATGCCGCAACCGATGATGGCAAGCTTTACTGGTTTTGATTGAGATGTCATAAAAAGCTCGATTGGAGTAGAGTTAGTATGTTGCGGGAAGGGTTACCCGCCGACCCGTTTCACCTTGAACCCCTGCGCCGACAGAATCTCCATGATCTTGTCTCTGAAATTGCCCTGGATGAGAATCTCGCCGTTCTTAGCGCTGCCGCCCACGCCACAACTCGATTTCAACTGTCCGGCCAGTTGCCTCAGGTCTTCAGCCCGGCCGACAAAACCACAAATTAGCGTAACTGTCTTACCTTTGCGTTTCTTCCGATCCAGGCTGATGCGCAACGTCTGCTGCCCGGGCGGCAAGGTCTCACTTTCACTGGCCTCGCCTGAACCGGCGGACATCAGCCCCGGATTAGTTGAATAGACCATGTTGCTGTTTTTTGAGTTTCTCGATTTCATGTATTGCTGCCTATGTAGAGCCATGACCGTCAACGTCCATGTCACTTGACCGGTCAATGTTTAAGAATCGTGAACTTGCAAAGCTACAAAATCATAAATCGTAATGTAACCATCAAAGCACTGAGATGCAAGAGCTGCCCCCCAGGGGAAGCCACGCAACCGCGTTCGGTTTTGCGCTTGAAAATCAGACAAGAATTGGTTAGAATACGCCATGAAGAAAAGCAAGGTGGCAGAAACCAAATATAGGGGATACATCATCAAGCCGGCCGTCACAGGCTTCCGTATCTATCGGAAGGAGTTCTACATCGGCGAATATGCCACCCGGCAGATTGCCATGCACCGCATTGACCAGGTGGTGGCGAAACGCTCAGCCATGCTTCCTCCGAAAGAACCGCCAAGCGGCGGCGACAAGTCCGACTCCGGACAAATGACGCTTTTTAAGGATGAATAGAGTATGACTAACAACAAATCACACACCGCCCTGCAAGGGCTTTTTGGAAAAGAGCGTGTCAGTCAACTTATTGCCCTGCGCCGGGACCTGCATCAAGACCCTGAACTTGCCTGGCAGGAACACCGAACGGCTGACCGCCTCTATGAAGAGCTGGCGGCATTGCATCCCGGCGATTTGCAGAGAGTCGCGGGTACCGGCGTGGTGGCACGTTTCCGGGGGCGGGAAGCCGGCCGGCCGGTTACCGCCATCCGCGGAGACATCGACGCCCTACCGATTCAGGAAGCCACCGGCCTGGCATTTTCATCACGGAACGACAGTGTGATGCATGCTTGTGGGCATGACGTGCACGCAACCTGGACGATTGCGGCGGCCCATTTGTTGGCACAGCATCCACCTTCTGGTGATGTGGTCGTAATCCTGCAGCCGGCGGAAGAGATTGGCGCCGGGGCCCGGGCCGTGCTGGACAGCGGACTGCTCGAAGACGTCACTTGCATTTTTGGAGGACATGTGGACCGGCGCTATCGGGTTGGTGAAGTGGTGGCACAAGAGGGGCCGTTGGCAGCCTCATCCGATTCGTTTGAGATCGAGCTGACCGGGACAGGTGCGCATGGCGCCAGACCACACGAAGCAATAGACCCAATCGTCGGTGCCGCCGGCCTCGTGACTGCTTTGCAAACCGCCGTGTCGCGCAGCCTGAATCCGGCTGATCCGGGCGTTGTCACGGTTGGCGCTATTCATGGTGGCAGTGCCCCGAATATTATTCCGGAGAAAGTCCAGTTGTGCGGTACTATTCGTGCCATTGCGCCACAAACCCGCAGCTTGCTAAAGGATGAAGTTCAGCGCATCGCGCAAGCGCAGGCAGCGGCCTTCCAACTCGGTGTTTCCGTAAAACTCGGCGCGGGAACCCCACCCATTGTCAATCCTAAAGAACCCGTGCGCTACGCCAGACAGGCCGTCAGCAGCGTTCTGGGCGAAGCAGCTCTGACCTCGCTCGAATCCCTCAACATGGGAGGGGAAGATTTTGCCTGTTACATGGAGCATATCCCGGGTTGTTTTATGCGGATCGGAGCGCGTGAAGAGGGGGGTGACGTCATTCCTGCGCATTCACCAAGATTTTATGCGCCGGAGGAGAGCATTTTCATTGCCGGCGCGGTTCTGGCCGAATGTGCGCGGCAAGCTTCGAATTGCGGCCACCAGCCCGGCACAACTTAGCAGCATGGTTGACGACAGGCCCGGCGATTATCTTCAGGAAATCTGAATCAGAGTGGAACAGTTCCCGGAAAGAACGTACACGGGGAGTAAGGCAGATAAAATATCGACGGCCCTGAGCCTCGATTAAGATTCGATGAGGGTACCTAAGTCCTGCTAGCCCGAATGCGTCCCATCGAGGGATCGCCTGGCTTGTTGCGGCGCCTTCGCACTGGTTGCGCGAGCCTTAACCCTGTTGCCACGGATCCGCAGCAGGGTGGTTTTCACCACTTCTCCGGCAGACTTCAGGATCACAAGATTAAAAGGATGGGGATTAGCCAATGTTAGGAAGAAAGGAAGTTACAGCAGAGGCCGGCCTGGCTGACGCTCAGCAGAAGCTCTTGCGGCTATGGCCAGGTGTGGTTCTTGTGGTCGTGCAGTGGTTCACGCGATTTGTCGTTCCGGTTATCATCCCCGATACTTCGGCCATCGGGATAATGGGTGGAGTCGGTGGTGGTCTCGCAATCGTCGTCTGGTGGGCCTTTTTCAGCCGGGTGCCACGATTTGAGCGCTGGGGCGCCATCGTTCTGATGGCGGTTGCGGCCTATGTGACCTCACTCTTTCTGCATACGTCAATTGCAACCGGAGGGATGGGGCTGGTATTCCCCGTCTACGTCATTCCAGGCCTGAGTCTTGCGTTGGTTGTGTGGGCCTCGGCCAGCCGGTACCTGCCCGAGAGCCTGCGCCGCCCGTTGCTGGTAACCGCCATTCTGTTGGCCAGCGGCGTTTGGGCACTCGTGCGCACCGGAGGCTTTACCGGTGATTTCGATCATGACTTCGCCTGGCGGTGGGCAGAGACTCCTGAAGACAGACTCCTGGCACAAGCCATGGACGAGCCGATGGCTCTCCCATCTACTCCGGCAACCCTAGCAACAGAAGCCGAGTGGCCCGGCTTTCTCGGGCCTAATCGTGACGCGGTCATCCGTGGCGTGCAAATCGAAACCGACTGGTCTGCCTCGCCACCGGTCGAACTGTGGCGCCGGTCGATCGGCCCGGGCTGGTCGTCCTTCGCTGTCCACGGCGACCTCTTCTACACTCAGGAACAGCGTGGTGAAGACGAGGTTGTCGCCTGCTATAGAGTATCTACCGGCGAACCGGTGTGGAGATACCGGGATGCGGCGCGATTCTGGGAATCGAATGCCGGCGCAGGTCCGCGCGGCACACCAACCCTCAACAACGGTCGCGTCTATACAATTGGTGGGACCGGCATCCTCAACGTACTCAACGCGAGTAACGGCGATGTGGTCTGGTCACGCAATGCGGCGGCCGACACCGATGCCAAGCTCCCGATCTGGGGCTTCTCAAGCTCACCGCTCGTGGTCAACGACCTTGTCATCGTCGCCACCTCCGGCGCCCTTGTTGCCTACGACCTCGCTACCGGCGATCCGCGCTGGCTCGGCCCTGCCGGCGGCGCAGGCTACAGCTCGCCACACCTGTTGATGATCCATGAAGTCGCACAAATTCTGCAGTTGAACGGAGACGGTGTAGCCGCTGTCGCGCCAGCAGATGGTAATGTGCTCTGGCAGCATTCGTGGCCAGGCTACCCAATCCTGCAGCCGACCCTGATAGCGGACAGCGATATTCTGGTCAGCGCCGGCCAGGGAAGCGGCATCCGCCGGATCGCGGTCTTGCACGGACCGGACGGCTGGACCACAGAAGAGCGCTGGACGTCCAAGCGGTTGAAACCCTACTACAGTGAGTTTGTCGTTCACAAAGGGCATGCCTTCGGGTTCGACGGCAACATTCTCGCGTGCATCGACCTCCGCGACGGCAAACGCACATGGAAGGGCGGACGTTACGGCGCCGGCCAACTATTCCTGCTGGCCGACCAGGACATGCTGCTGGTGCTGTCTGAGCAAGGTGAGCTGGCCCTGGTCAGGGCCGCCTCCGACCGGTTCACCGAGATCGCGCGCTTCCCGGTGATCAAGGGCAAGACCTGGAACCACCCGGTACTGGCTGGTGATGTGCTGTTGGTCCGCAACGCTCAGGAGATGGCTGCCTTCCGGCTCACATTGGTTGGCGGACGACCTGGGCTTGCAGACAACCAGGCAGCCGCGCCTTAAGCCTGCGCTTGTCAAAGCGCGGCCTCGCTGACTTTTCCTTTTGCCCTGGCCTATGGTCCAGGAGGCACCAAACCTTTTTGCGGTCAATGCGCTGACCCTCGAATGTCCATGGGACCGCAAGGTAAGCCTCACTGCAACCGTAGAGAGCGCAATAACGACCCTGCCACAAGACCAAAATCCATAAAACGATTGCGGGACTATTCCCCTCACCTCATAGGTATCCGTTGACTTTACGGCCGGCGCTGCATGGCGCGGATGCGTAAAACTTTCTCTATTTTTCCCTTTATTAAAAAGCCTTAACATATTCTTTTTACTTGCATTTAGGCCATGTTTGGATTAGTTTGAACCGCACACTTTCTCCTACTATGTTCGCAAAATCCACCATTATGGAGCGCAACATTGGACATCACATCTTCAGACAGCTCGACCCAGATCGACCACCTTCCGAACCGGATTCGCCATCGATCCGGCGGCTTCTACCAAAACCTTTTTGAGAATTTCAATCTCCCGACAATCGTACTCGAGGGCGCGAGTGAAATCTACGAGTTCAATGCTGCTTTTGCAGCGCTGGTTTCAAACGCTCATCGGAAGGAGATCCCCAGCAGGGATATATTCTATTATTTACCGGTGTCTGATCGAAAGTCCTTTGAACAGCTCAGGAAGCAATGCAAAAAACCAGGCCAAAGCGCGACTATAGAAACCAAGCTGATCACGAATGGAAAAGGCAAGTGCATGAATGTTGAACTAAAACGCTTACCCGCTTCCGAAAAATATGTTGCGACATTTGCCGAACGCCAAAGCACTTCAGAGAGTCATGCCAAACTTCAGGAACGCACGGAGGATCTTGAAGAGCTCTTTTTCCTGGTCTCCCACAGCCTGAAGTCACCCATCGCGTCGATTCACGGCTTTACCAAACTTTTGCTGGAAAACCAGGATACGGCGGCGGCTGATACCAGCAACTATCTCGACCGGATTCACAAGAACACTTTGCGTATGAGCAAAATGGTGCATGACCTTTTGGAATTCTCCAAAGCCGGAAGGCGTGAGACAACCAAGGTAGAGATATCACTATTCGATCTACTAGAGGGTATCCGCGCCGAGTGCTTTCTACAATTGAAAGAGAAACAAATCGATTTCCGAATTGCTCCGGACCTGCCGGTTGTCAGGGCCGACTATGAAGGACTGAACACAGTTTTCATGAACTTGATTGGGAATGCCATCAAGTACATGCCGCCCAAAAAGAAACCCAGAATCGAGGTCGGCTGGGAATGCCGCAACGGATTTTACACTTTTTGGGTAAAGGACAATGGAGTTGGCATCCATAAAAGCTACCACGACAGAGCTTTCTGCTTGTTTGAACGCGCAGATGCCCCGCTGGACATCGAGGGCAACGGGGTCGGCCTTGCCCTGGTCAAAAGGATAGTGGAGAAACATGGCGGCGGTGTAAGAATCGGCTCACAGCCCCGGAAAGGGACCACAGTTTTCCTAACCCTGCCTGCAAACAGTTAAACAGACATTCCTGTCATGATGAACCGGATTTTTGCGAAGAAGGACAGCGAGAAGAAACAAGACAATCTAAGTCTTTATTTGCACATTATTGCCCACGAGCTCAAGAGCCCTTTTGTTTCTATTCAAGGTTATAGTTCCCTGCTGGAGGAGAAGTTTGCACCAACTCTGCCGCAGGAAGGCCAGGATTATCTAAAACGCATCATCACAAATGTCAAACATGTCGACACGCTACTTGGTGATATCACAAAATGGGCCAGGGTCTGTATCGATGAAGCCACTTTTGCCCCGGTTCCAGCGAGCCAGATAATCTCCGCCGCGTCCGAGTCGCATGTAATTCAAATGCGGCAGAAACGCATCGACCTGACCATCGGCGATAACCTACCGGAGTTGCACTGCGATTTGAATTCTATGGTCCTGGCCTTTTCAAACCTGATCGGCAACGCGGTGAAATACTCCCGGGAGAAAGCAGGAGGCAGTATTCAAATTGGTTATCTCGGCGACGAAATCTTCCACAAGTTTTTTATCCGCGACAACGGGGTTGGATTTCCGGCTAGAGACCACAACAAAGTTTTTGTTCTTTTCAACCGGCTGCTCAATAAACGCAACGTAAAAGGGTCAGGGTTGGGTTTGTCGATAGTCAAGCAGATCATTGAGAGCCATGGAGGCGAGGTCTGGGTTGAATCAAGAAAATATCAAGGCTCGACTTTCTTCATAACTTTGCCTAAGAACTCTCCCGCGCTTGGCTGAAAAGGCACCGTTTCGCCGGCGCTCAAAGCTTCCAAAAATATCAAATCAATGACGATGCTGGTAATCGAACATTACAAGGACGATCCGCGCCATGCCTGAGTCTGTAAAAGTGCTGCTCGTCAGAGACGAGGAGGTTGCAGGGACAAAGAAGCGCAGTCTGCCATCCAAATCGAATTATGATCTGAAGGTCGTCACCGTTGGTGATGCCGCAGACCATATAGATAAGATAGCCCAAAAGGAATATCAGGCAGTCATCATCGATTGCGAAGAGTCTGAAGAAACAAGTCACCGCCTCGTTTCCCAGGTCGGCGACTGTGATTCGGATTTGCCGGTGGTGGTGGTCGACGACAGGCCCGGCATCGCCGTCTCTGAGTTTCGCAAACAAACCTGCTACTACATTTCGCGAAACACCGACTACTTTTCTCTTCTGTCAGGGGTCATCGACACAGACCCTGAACCCCGGTACGCACCGGTCGAATCAGTGCGAGCAACAGCAGGGATGGTGCAATGCGCCTTTGACAGCGCTTCGCCGGCCATGGTGCTGCTTGACAATGAGCATTTTCACATCATAGAGGCAAACCAGCGGGCGTGTAAACTACTAGAGGCAACAAAAATAGAACTGTTAGGCTCTCCGGTAGAGCAGCATTTTTCCACGGACAGCAATTTCGACTTTGCGGGTTTTCTTGCAGCCACGCTGCAAAACGACTGTCAGCAGCAAAAAGACATCTCTCTGGCCCAACAGTCAGGCGAAACCGTTGTTGTTGAGCTGCAGGCGCAGCGGCTTCAAGAAGGCGACCATGAGTTCCTGCTGCTGGTCTGTAATGATATGTCGGAAAAGCATCACCTGGAAAGAGCCGTAATTCAA
Organism: Candidatus Zhuqueibacterota bacterium; assembly: GCA_029262055.1. Taxonomy (GTDB): domain Bacteria; phylum Zhuqueibacterota; class Zhuqueibacteria; order Oceanimicrobiales; family Oceanimicrobiaceae; genus JAJDAD01. The sequence goes on along the minus strand of JAJDAD010000045.1, from coordinate 57,643 downwards.
GCGGAGAAGCTCGCATCGGTTGGTCTTTTGGCTTCAGGCATTGCACACGAGTTGCGCAACCCTCTCAACATAATCGAAACGGCGCGCTACTACCTGGAGACGTTCCTTGAAAAGCCCAATTCAGACATCCTCGCCAAATTGAACATTATCGGAAAGAACGTGAAACGCTCTTCGGGCATTATCAATAATCTGCTCGAGTTTGCGCGGCCGGCTACCAAAGACCGGGAGGTTGTCAGCCTCAAATCTCTGGTGGAAAACACGGTTTCCCTCCTCGGGAAAGAACTGATGGCAAAGAACATCGAACTGAAGTTAAGTTTGTCTGATGATTGCAGTACGGATTTCAGCAAGGACACTCTGAAACAAGTTCTCCTCAATCTGGTTATTAATGCCACCCAGGCTATGCCTAAGGGTGGAAAGCTCGGCATTGTTACAAAGCGAAAGAAGTCGGGCTGGATAGTCATGAGCATTTCGGATACGGGCGTCGGGATTGCGAAGGAGCATTTGCTGAGCATCTTCACGCCCTTTTTTACAACGAAGAAAGGTGGGGAAGGCACGGGCCTGGGGCTCTACATTGCCCACACCCTGATCGAACGGGAGGGCGGAAAGATCACCGTAGTCAGCAACAAAAACAGCGGCACCACCTTCACCGTTTCGGTCCCCGAAGAGGTAGATGCCCTGCCCAGTGATGCCTGAGCCGCAGGCGGTACCGGACCTCCTACATTCTGTTTGACTTTTGGTTGACAAAAACCCCTTTTGTTGTTACCTTTAAAACCATTTTCTTTACGTAACCCGGTAATAACAGAGGACCCCTCTTCTTGATTCTGAAGGAAATTTGTGCTCCGATAAAGGAAGATCTCAAAGTTTACGAAAAGGAGTTCAAGGCACTGCTCAAGTCTAACGTCTTCCTCGTTGACAAGGTGGTGCAATATATCATTGCCAGCAAGGGAAAACGGCTGCGTCCAATCCTCGTGCTGCTGACCAGCAGATTGCACAATGGCAATGGCAAAGTCCCGGACAAAGATAATATGCGGGCGGCCGCGATTATGGAGCTTCTGCACATCGCGTCTTTGGTGCACGATGACGTCGTTGATAGCTCAAGTCAAAGGAGAGGGCTACCCTCGGTCAACTCTATCTGGAAAAACAAAGTCTCCGTCCTGATGGGAGATTACCTCTTTTCCAAAGCTCTGTTGGCGATGTTGGGCATGAAGAACATGCGCGTCTACGAGATTATCTCCCAAACAGCAGAAAGAATGACTGAAGGTGAACTTCTGGGGGTAGAGCGGAGCAAAGACTATCGCATGGAAGAGGAGGTCTACTTCAGACTTATTGCAGATAAGACCGCCTCTTTGATCGCAGCGGCCTGCCAACTGGGAGCGGTTTCCGTCAGCGATGATGAAGAGCACATCACCGCCATGAGGGATTTTGGCGAGAACCTTGGCATTGCATTTCAGATTCGGGATGACCTGCTTGACATTTTGGGCAAGGAAAAAAAGACCGGCAAGCCGTTGGGGAATGATTTACGAGACAACAAGGTTACATTACCATTGATCTATGCTTTGAGAAACGCGCGCAAGAAAGACTCACGCAGAGTCATCCGCATGATCAAACGCAGTGCGAAAAGGCATGAAATTAAAGAAATTATCTCGTTTGTCGAAGATCATGGTGGAGTCGAGTACGCAATGCAGAGAGCCAATTCTCACATCGGGTTGGCTAAAAAGTCTCTGGAGCGCTACCCAAGCAACGAGTACAGGGCATCTCTGGAAAAATTGGTGGACTTCGTTACTGCGCGCGAAAACTGACCGCCGAACGCCCCTTCCGGCCGGCCTGCTACTCCTTCTGCTGTTCATTGTCAATCTCGGTTGCACAAAAGCTTTTGAAGAAAAACGCGTTTTGATGGGAACCGCGGTATCGGTTACCATTTATGCCCGTACCGAACCTGACGGTTGGCGCGTACATGTCGATAGTGTCTTTGGTGAGATCGAGAAAATTGAAAAGTTGACGACGGTTTACGATGCTAGTGAAGTCTCCCGCCTTGGACTGCTTGCCGGAAAAAGTCTGATAAAAACCAAACCGGAAGTACTCGAACTCCTTCGAATGGCAACGGAAATCAGCAAACGTGCGAACGGTGCTTTTGATGTCACAATACTTCCACTTTACAACCTGTGGCACTTCGGGACGGATTCGGCACAGGTCCCCAACCCAGGGCAAATCGCGGCTACTGCACCATTGGTAGACTTTACAAAAATAATAATCGAGGGTGAAAAAGCCGGCCTGTCGGAAACAGGTATGGCTGTCGACCTGGGTGGGATTGCCAAAGGCTATAGCGTGGACAAGGCCGTTGACCTGTTGCAGCGACTCGGGTATTCCGACTTCATGGTGGAGGCCGGTGGGGATCTGCGTGCGGTCGCGAGTAGCCTGACAAAGGGAGAACGCAAAGTCTGGATCCGCCATCCAAGGCACAGTGACAAGTTTCTTGGCTGGGTCGCAATGGACGAAGGCGCAGTCGCCACCTCCGGAGACTATGAGCGCTTTTTTGAACAGGATGGCGTCCGCTATCATCATATTTTGGATCCCGGGACCGGATACCCGGCCCGGCCGGCGGTAAGCGCAACTGTTTTTGCAGCAAATACCGCAGTCGCAGACGCATACTCGACGGCGATATTTGTTCTTGGTCCGGAACAAGGGATCAAACTTCTGGAGGAAAACGCTAACGTTGAAGGGTTGGTCGTTTACGAAGACAAAGCCACGCATACTTTGCAGTGGACAGTCTCGAGCGGCTTGCGTGGAAGACTGACTATAAATGATAGCTTCAATTAAAGGAATTACATGCCACGAACATTAGTTACCGGCGCTGCCGGATTTCTGGGATCTCATCTTTGTGAGTTTTTGCTCAACAAAGGTCATGAGGTCATTGCACTCGACAATCTATCCACCGGAACGGTTAATAACATCACTCATTTGCACGGGGAACAGTTCACTTTTGTCAAACACGATGTTACCGAGTACATCTACTGTGCCGGACCGTTGGATTATGTCCTCCATTTTGCATCGCCCGCCAGCCCGAAAGACTACCTGGAGATGCCGATACAAACTCTCAAAGTCGGCGCTCTCGGGACGCACAAAGCATTGGGTATTGCCAAGGAAAAGAAGGCCACGTTCCTGATTGCTTCAACCTCCGAAGTCTATGGCGATCCCCAAAAACACCCGCAAAAGGAAGACTACTGGGGCCATGTCAACCCGGTGGGCCCACGCGGCGTTTATGACGAGGCCAAACGCTTTGCCGAGGCCATTACCATGGCCTACCATCGGTCTCACGGGCTCGACACCAGAATCGTGCGTATTTTCAATACCTACGGACCCCGCATGCGCGCCAGCGATGGTCGCGCCATCCCTTCCTTTATTCCGCAAGCGCTCAGAAATGAGCCGATTACTGTGTTTGGGGACGGGTCGCAAACTCGCAGCTTCTGCTACGTTGACGATCTGGTTGAAGGATTCTGCCGCCTCCTGATGTCCGACTATCATGAACCGGTCAATCTCGGCAACCCGCGGGAGATGACCATCGGCGAGCTGGCAAAAGCGATTATCGTGGCCACCGGCAGCGACAGTGAGATCATCTACAATCCACTGCCGGTCGACGATCCGAAAGTACGCCAGCCGGACATTGCCCTGGCCAAGCGTATCCTCGGCTGGGAGCCGACTGTCAGCCTGGAGCAGGGCCTGGCAAAGACCGTGAAGTGGTTTCGGCAGCAAGCTGAAACGTCACCTGAATGAATCCTGGCTGAACGGCCGTTTTCATGTAGGCAGTCTGGAGGTCCAGGGTAACAGCCAGTCGCAGCAGTTGAATCAGTAACAAGCGCAACCCTCTTTCTCACTTGCCGGATCCGCGCTGAAAATTCGTGTTTCCAAGCCATTCGGCAAATTGGGTGCTGGCCGCAATCTCCAAAATTCTAACCGGAACGGATACTCCACACACAACTCCATTTTTCGGCACACGGCCCACCCTCCGGGTGCACGGCGGTGTAGATACCCAATGTTTACAAAAGCGTGTTGACTTTGAGCTAAAAAGTGTTAAAATACGTGGGTTTATAAAGGAGGACTAAATAACTTTTTTGGAATCAACACAACTATCCGACAAAATCGCAACCCTGGCGCTGGAAAAGAAGGCGGAAGACGTGGTGATATTGTACCTCAGGCCCCTGACCACAATGGCGGACTACTTCGTCATCTGCTCGGGATCGACCAACACGCAAGTCAAAGCCATTTCAGACTATATCGTTGCCAATCTCAAAAAGGAACGAAACCGGCCGCAGCACGTCGAAGGGTTGAGCAATCAAGAGTGGGTGCTGCTTGATTATAGTGATGTCATCGTCCACGTATTCCAACCGCACACACGAGAGTTTTATGGGCTGGAACGATTGTGGGGGGATGCCGAAAAAATTGAGGTAAAGGAAGAAGCATGACCGGCGAGCAGTACCTGCGAGACAAACTGAACCAAGCGCTGCAAACGGGGGAGCTGGCCCAACCAGGAGACGTGAACATAATTCTGGAAAAGCCGAAAATGGAAGAACACGGCGACATGGCAACCAATGTCGCTATGCTCCTGGCCCCGAGATTACGCCGCAGTCCCAGAGACATCGCCACGGCCCTTTTGCAAAGCCTCGATCTCGACAGCGAAATCGTAACAAAGATTGAAGTTGCAGGCGCCGGCTTTATCAACTTCACATTCGGGCAGAGCTACTACCAGAAGGCGTTGCTAACCATCTTGCAGGAAGGCGCCGCCTTTGGCAACAGTAGCTGGGGACAGGGCAAACGCATCCAGATTGAATTCGTCAGCGCCAATCCAACCGGGCCCCTTAACGTTGTCAGCGCCCGGGCTGCTGCCCTGGGTGATGTTATGGCGAATCTGCTTCGGGCCGCAGGCTGTGCCGTGGAAAAGGAATACTATGTCAACGATGCCGGCCGGCAAATCCGGCTGCTCGGTATGTCGGTTAGCGCTCGATATATGGCGTTGCTCGGCAAGACCGAACCTTTTCCCGAAGAAGGGTACCACGGCGACTACATCAATGACATTGCGCGTCAAATACTTGAAGAGCACGGTGATTCTTTTGCCGGGCTTGGGACGAAAGAACGCTGGCAGGCTCTCGCTGAAATGGCGCGCGAAGCGTTGCTGGCTTCCCAGAAAGAAGTCCTGTCGGATTATGGCCTGAACTTCGACACCTGGTTTCGTGAAAGCACGTTGCGGGACACCGATGAGCATTTGAAAGTTCTGAAAAATCTGCAGGCCCGCGGTTACGTGTACGAGGCTGACGGCGCCCAGTGGTTTCGCTCGACCGAGTTCGGGGACGAAAAAGACCGGGTGCTGGTAACCAGTGAAGGTGAGCCCACCTACTTTTTGGTCGATGTCGCATATCATGCCAACAAGTACGAGCGTGGTTTCGAGCAGCTCTACGATTTGTGGGGTCCGGACCATCATGGCTATATCCAAAGGGTGAAAGCAGCCCTTTTGGGTCTCGGTTACCCGAAAGATACTTTCGACGTCAAGCTCATCCAGCAAGTCAACTTGATCCGGGGCGGCGAATCGGTGAAGATGTCGAAACGAGCCGGAAAAATCATCGAGATGAAGGAACTCCTGGATGAGGTCGGAGTAGACGTTGCCCGGTACTTTTTCGTAGCACGGCGAAGTCAGAGTCCACTGGATTTTGATATGGATCTGGCAAAAAAGACTTCGGATGAAAACCCAGTCTATTATGTTCAGTACGCACATGCACGTATCTGCAACATCATCAGGCATGCGGAAGAGAGCGGTATCGCTTTTCCCCGGAATGCTCCCTTAGAACTCCTGACCGACGATGCGGAGATTTCGTTGATAAAGAAGCTGGTGGATTTTCCCAACACTGTTTCGAAGGCCGCTCAGCAAATGGAGCCGCATCGCATACCCACCTATCTGCAAGAACTTGCCGGATCGTTTCATCGTTTTTACCACCACTGCCGGGTTGTTTCTGATGACCGCAGTTTGAGTGAAGCCCGGTTGGTTTTGTGCAAATCTACGCAGATTGTCCTGGCCAACGGTCTCGCGCTCCTCGGCTTGAGCGCACCTGAGCGGATGTAGAAACCCGTGACATTCGAATTGCTGAAAGCGACTGCTACCAAACCTAGGAGCCTGAAATGAGTTTGCTGGTTGTAGGATCATTGGCACTTGATACCGTAAAGACGCCTTTTGGTGAAGTAGAGGACGCGCTTGGCGGCGCTGCCGTTTATTTTGCTGCTGCCGCTTCATATTTTTCGCTGGTAAATCTTGTTGGCGTCGTCGGCGACGATTTCGACGACGGCCTCCTGCAGTTTCTGAAACAGAGAAACACTGACCTGCGCGGCGTTGAGAAAAGGAATGGCAAGACCTTCAGGTGGGGCGGTGTTTACCACTCTGACCTGAACAGCCGTGACACGACATTCACTCACCTCAATGTCTTCGAGTCGTTTCAGCCCAAAATCCCGGATGAGTACCGTGACAGCGAGTACCTGTTTCTGGCGAACATTGGGCCTGAGTTGCAGCTCGATGTCTTCAATCAAATAGATAAACCGAAGCTGGTTGCTCTCGATACCATGAACTACTGGATCGATGGCAGTCTCAACGCTTTGCAGGAAGTCCTGGCGAAAGTCGACGTCCTCATTATCAACGATTCAGAGGCAAAACAACTGGCCGGCGAGTCAAACCTGGTGACAGGCGCACGCAAAATCCACCAAATGGGGCCAAAGGTCCTCATCATCAAAAAGGGCGAGCACGGCGCGCTGATGGTTTTTGAGGACATGTCTTTCTTTCACGCTCCTGCCTACCCTTTGGAAGTCATAAACGACCCGACCGGCGCCGGTGACACCTTTGCGGGCGGCTTCATGGGATACCTTGCCAGTTCAGGCAGCATTTCAAATGACAGTTTTAAACGCGCGTTGATCTATGGCAGCACCATGGCCTCTTTTTGTGTCGAGCAGTTCAGCGTGCAACGGCTCGTCGACCTGAGCGAAACTGAAATCCGGGACAGGTTCAACGCGTTTTGGTCAATGACACAATTCGAACGAGCTTAAAATCATGGAAATCAAAACCGATTCCTTTGAAATTGCCACCAGGGGCCACACCGATATCCTGGACGTGACCCCGCAAGTCCGGAAGTGCCTGGCCGATTGCGGTTTCACCGAGGGCAGTCTTACGGTATTTGTTTCCGGCTCCACAGCAGGCATCACCTCCATCGAATATGAACCGGGTTTGTTGAAAGACCTGCCCGCAGCATTTGAGACCTTTGCGCCCACGGGCGTCACCTACCATCACGATGCGACCTGGGGCGACGGCAACGGCTCAGCCCACGTACGGGCGGCCATGCTGGGACCTTCATTTACCGCGCCTTTTCAGGGCGGCAAGCTGATTCTCGGCACCTGGCAGCAGATTGTCTTGATTGATTTTGACAATCGACCCAGACAACGCAGCATCATCGTGCAGCTCCTCGGCCGCTAACCGCCGGCTTCTTACCAATCCTACACGTCCGTTAATGAAAGTTCATTAGGACTCTTTCTCCCTACGGGATAAATTGCTTTCGCAATTACATCTCAAAGGAGAAACGACTTGCGACCCGGCAAAGGACTGCCTGCACTCTTTTTTCTTTCCCTGCTCTTGCTGCAATCCGCCACGGCACAGGTAATGCTGATCTCGTCATCGCCGGCGGACGGCTCTGTCAATGTGGCGCTGACCGGCCCGCTCCGTCTGACATTCAGCGCGGCGCTCGATACGTCCGTAAGCTTTGCCGGCACCGGCGCATTTCTGGCGTACGAGGTATTCCCCGAGCCACGTAACGCCCGTTTCAAACCTCCCGAAGTCACTTCAGATTTGCGCTCAGTTGCTCTGCCATGGGGTCAACTAACACCGCAAGCCCGCTACGTATTTGTCCTCCGGCAGGCGCACAGCATCACCGGGGAAACCTTGCTCCGTCCCTATGTTTTGACCTTCAGCACCGGGCAGAGTTTGCCTTCCGGTCAAATCACCGGCAAGGTGTCGGACCTCCCGCTGGAACGCGAAAACATCATTGTCGGCCTACTGCGCACGCATGAATCGAGATTGACTTTGGCTGCGGCCGGTGTCAGTAATGGGGAATTTCATCTGCAACATCTGGAGCCGGGTGTATTCTGGCCGGTGGCAGTCAGACAATCTGAAGGCGCGCGGCTGTTTGAACTGGGTAGCGACGACGCCTTGGGTTTTGTCGATGCTGATCATGACGGCTACCCGGATTCCCTCACAATTCGGGAATCAGAACAAATTGCGAATGTCGACATTCGGTTGCGGCCTGTTGTTGCGCGCACCGCAGTGCTGGATGCGGCCCGGGTAAACGCTGTCGCGCAGACATGGTCAAAGGATGCTGCTCTGGTTGCAATTGAGTCAAGTGAGTTGAGTGAAGACGGACGTGCATTTACCTGGATTTACGTTTACCATTCCGCGGCCCGGGGCATTCGCACCTTTTTCTCGCACGCAGGTGCAATATTCCCGGTGGACTTCGTGACCGACGTGCCGGTGCGGGTCGGCTCTTTGCCTGAGAGTTGGGTTGACAGCGACAGCGCCGCCTTTGTCGCGGAATCCGGTGGCGGCGCGGACTTCAGGTCGCTGCATGCGCGCATCGAAACCTTCGTCTCCCTGAATACCATGACAACGGCGCGGGAAGGCAATGTCAACTTCTTCGGTGGTTTCCCGCAAGTATCCAGGCAAGTGCGGTTGCAGGCTCAAAACGAGGCAGCGCAAGGCACAGGCGACCGGCCTATCTGGTTTTTCTTCTATTACACGCCAAAGCCTTTTACATCGTGGGACATTGGCATCGATGCGCTGACCGGTGAAGTGTTGTTTTCAAGTAACAAAATTCTTACCGGCATCGCGGAGCAGGGAAAGACCCATTCGTTTTCTCTCAGCCAGAATTATCCGAATCCATTCAACCCGAACACGCTGATCGCTTACAGTTTGCCAGACCCTGCTCGCGTCCGCCTGACGGTCTACAATCTGCTCGGCCAGAAAGTCCGAACCCTGGTGCGCAGGCATCAGGCGGCAGGAAATCATGAAGTGGTCTGGGATGGCAAAAACGACTCCGGCGTGAATCTGGAGAGTGGTGTGTTTTTTTACCGGCTGCAAATTGGTGGGGGCAGCCGTACGCGCAGGATGATCTTGTTGCGGTGAGGAGAGGGGCGACAAATGGCCTATAAAGTTATTCATTTATGGGTAGTTTCTTAGAGACTACGCTCTCTGCCACCAATCGACGATGGTCTCCAGTTTGGGAGATATTGGTGGGTTACTAACCACCCACCCTTGATTCTCTATCAATTTCCGATAACGTGGAAATCCCGCTGCGAACTTTGCGAGGACGCTTCAACGAGTTTCTGAGATTGCTTCGCTCTTGCGTGTCCTGACAATCTTGATGCACAACAATGACAAAACTCAACAGCAAATGCTCTATGAAGGTAATGAGAACGCATCGTCTTATGCTACCTTGTCGATTGCTTCCACGAAATCCCTAGTAAAGTCAGCAGTTTTTTGTGCGCCTGCCCGAGTTATAGTGCGCATTTTGACAGTTCGTGCACTCGTTTGAAGGATAAGATCTGCTTCATGCACAATTTGATTTCGTCGACGGACAATGGATTTAAGCAAGGTCTGCACCTTGCCTGATGACCAGTTTGCCGACATTTCGTTAGCAACCTTTCCCCAAAAATCCTCAATACCCAACATCTTTGCACCACGAGCAATTGCTTCAGTGTTTTGAAATGTATATTCGCGATGCAAGACCTCTTGTATAGCCTTTTTCATTATTGTTCCAGGACGAGATTTAGGCTGCTTTCGGAGATGATCTAAAGACCGCTTTGCCGCCAATACAGGTAGCTTCAGTTTTAATAATTCCTTTGGAACATCTTCTTCACGTTGTCTCAACAAAGACCAGCTTCTGCCAACAATGAGATGGTGCATATAGCAATCAAGAGCTGATACTGACGCTGCCCAAGAGGCACGAAGCAACTCTGAGGTATATTCATGAGTGAAGATGTCACGTCCAATGTTCAATTCTTGCCGCAAAACCAAAATGCTCTTCTTTCCTTTGCCATCAACGCGAGTACTTTTCTCGGTGATTGGCCAATTCACCGACTTGTTGAATTGTCTAACCCAATTACCTTTGATAGCACGATGCCTGGTATCATGTAGTAAGTCGTACAAAGTAAGGAAATGATAAGCTCGCGCAAATGCGTGGTCAAAAGCGTCCTTCGCTGAGATGGCCATGAAATCATTCTCTAAGTTAGTCAAAGGGCGAGTTTTGTGAGTCCGACTGTTGATGTTTTGACAGCGGGGCTAGTCTATCATGGATTTGACGTTGACTGATTTTCATCACACACCTAATCCGTAGTTCTATCGCAAGTCTACCCTTTCCGTTCTGCTAAGATCTCTGTTGCATACCACTTCTGAAACTGCTCGTTTTCCTCTGACCTAAACTTCATCACGAGCAACTTCATCGTAATAAGGATAAAGTGTACAGCGAAATCTGCACTTGAGGCAAGTTCATGGGCATCACGAAGTGGTCTATACGTTTGGTACCCCTGTGGGGCTGTGGTTAAGAATCTTGAAGGATCATGGGCGTGCTGTGTTGAGGACCACGCCCTATATAGAACTTCATAGAAGCCCAGCATGCTCACTTCCTTAGCGAGGAGACGAAGATTAGTTGGACCTGTATTACCGTCAGGTGAGAGTCTATACCATTTAGGCCAGTATCTTTCTTTCCTAGCCCTTTCAAACTGAGTTTGGACTAACCTAAATTTCTTGCTTTGTAACTGCTTTCTGTAATTGTCTGCAAATTTCTTGAACTCATCATTTGCTTCTAACATGGCAGACCCACCGGTCCATTGGTCAGACTTCATTATCTCTTGCAAATTCTGACCCATTTGAGTATGAGGATCATATGATTCATACAACGTGATGCGCTTTCTGTAGAACTCTGCTATCCATGCCAGAGCGCGGAATTCATAATGAGCCTGCAAAATGTACTCGATTGACAAAAATGCCTCAAATGAGCTTCTGAGCAAAGGAGCAGTCGGATTTGAGCAACTGTTGGAGAGAAGAACTTCAATGGCGTCTGACACCTCCAGTATGTGCCTGAATAGAAGTGGCAATGCCATGTCTTCGATGGTCTCAGAACTCCACCCGGAGCACCGTGCTAACAGGTGTGTCCCATAGTTTACACATTCTCGCAGGGGTGGAGTTGCCATATCTATGATGACTTGAGCATCCGCGATGGACAGGTGACGATCCAGCAATGTATCTAACGGTTTTGTTGGCATTTGTCAGTGTTCCCTGCGTCTCTCCTGGTGAGGCACTCTACAGTCCTGCATGACAAGCACGCTACTTCCCATAATGCGCCTCTTTGTTGTACACAGCACCAAATCACCCGACTTTCTTAGGCCCAACTCTTAAGTCAACCTTCCTTATCCCCGGCACCTCCTGTTGCACAACGTCGATCGGAACCAACCTACCGACGGTGGTGTAGCTGGCGGAGCCGACCGGAGTGGTGGTGGAGCGCTCCTTGAATCTGTCGAGATTCTTCTTGAACCAGTCGCGGGTGGCGGGCATTGGCAGAGCGTAAAGCGTTCCGGTTTCCACAAAATAGTAGAAGATGTAGTCGGCCCTGGTGTAGAGCAGGCAGCCCGGTGTGTTGCGCTCTTTGTTGCTCAACGTTTCGAAGAAAAAGTTGCCGGTTTTGTGCCAGCGGTCTCCTTTGATTTCGATCAGGAATTCTTTCTTGCGGGTGACCCAGAGCAGGTCGATGTCGTCTTTTTGATATTCGGGATCGTTCTCGAGGTTTCGGACGTCGACGGTTTCTTCGAAGGTGCGCAGCCAAGCCTCGATGTCGCTGCTGGCGCGTTCGGCGACTGCCAGTGCGCTCTGCATTGTGATTTTACGTGGCATGTTGTGCTTCGTCGCTCCTCCACTCAAAAGCAAAAGGCCCGGCCCCGAACAGGCCAGGCCTCTTGATTTCTCCCACGAATGTTTGTTTACTTGGGGCCGGCGGCCAGAACTTCAGGTGTCACATACTCGGCGAACTGCCCGAAGTTCTTCTTGAACATCCCGGATAGTTTTGTGGCATATTCATCATAGGACGCCTTATCAGTCCAGGTGTTCTTTGGCTTGAGCACTTCCGCCGGCACGTTCGGACACGAGACCGGAATGTGGACGCCAAAAACCGGATCTTCCTCCGTGGCGACGCCGGCAAGCGAGCCATCCAAAGCTGCGGTCACCATTGCGCGGGTGTAGGCGATCTTCATGCGCTTGCCGATTCCAAACGGCCCGCCGCTCCAGCCCGTGTTCACCAGCCAGCAGTCGACGTTGTGCTCGGCCATTTTTTCACCGAGCATCTTGGCATAGACCGTCGGGTGCAGAACCATGAACGGCGCGCCAAAGCAGGTGCTGAACGTCGCCTGCGGTTCGGTGCCGACTCCCTTTTCCGTGCCCGCGACTTTTGCGGTGTATCCGGAGAGAAAGTGGTACATCGCCTGCTCCTGAGTCAGCTTCGCAATCGGAGGCATCACGCCAAAGGCATCGGCGGTGAGCATCAGAATGTTCTTTGGGTGGTCGGCCTGGCTGGGGATAACCGCGTTGTCAATATAGGAAAGCGGATAGCCGCCGCGCGTGTTTTCTGTGAGCGAGGCATCATCCAGATCCAGGATCCTGGTCTCAGGATCCATGACGACGTTTTCCAGAATGGTGCCGAACATGCGGGTGGTCTGGTAGATCTCCGGTTCCGCTTCAGGCGACAGCCGGATCATTTTGGCGTAACAGCCACCTTCAAAATTGAACACGCCCTTGCTGCTCCAGCCGTGTTCATCGTCGCCGATCAGGCCACGGTTTGGGTCGGCGGACAGGGTGGTTTTGCCAGTGCCGGACAAACCGAAAAAGATCGCGACATCGTTATCCTTGCCGATGTTGGCCGAGCAGTGCATGGCCAGTACTTTTTCTCCACGGTTGAGACCATCGCTAGGCAGCAGATAATTGAGCAGGGTAAAAATCGACTTCTTGATCTCACCGGCATAGCTGGAGCCACCGATCAAAATCAGTCTTTTTGCGAAGTTCAGGATAACGAACACTTGGGAATTAGTGCTGTCCAACTCGGGCTCCGCGTGAAAACTAGGCACGTTAATCACGGTAAAGTCCGGCTGGAAACCTGGCAAGTCTTCCGCCGGTGCTTCGATGAACATGTTTTTTGCAAAAATGTTGTGCCAGGCCGTTTCAGTGACCACCCGCACTTTTATGCGATACGCCGGATCTGCGCCCGCATAGCATTCCTGCACAAAAACATCCTTGCCCTGCAAGTAGGCTTTCACTCTCCTGTGCATCGCGTCAAACCTGGCGGGCTCAAACGGAACATTGACTTTGCCCCACCAGATGTTTTCTTCCGTACTCTCCTCTTTTACGACGAACTTGTCGTTAGGTGAACGGCCGGTGTGCTGGCCGGTGCTGACCACCAGCGGACCAAGGTCCGCGGCCTGGCCTTCATTGCGCCTGATGGCGTGTTCGTACAGTTCCGCGGTTGAGAGGTTCCAGTGAATCTTCCCAAGATTTTGTAATCCATGTTGTTGCAGATTTTTCTTTTCGTCTGTCATCATGATCTCCTGGTTTCCTTTGAGCTCTCCCCTGAATTCAACCCGGATCTTGTCGCCCGCGAATGATGTATGACTTGGATGGCATAGCCCCTTCTGCAGGCGCGGTGTTGATCCCACTCAGGTGAACAAGCTGGTAAATCTCGTTGTTTATTCCGTAAACCGGTGCCGGAAATTACAACTAAAAGTGGGCACAGTCAACAGGTAACTGGAGCAGAAGATAATGATTTCGGATCAAAAATAGGTCGCGACGCCAAACTGCAAATTTGCGCTGTTACGCCGGTTGCCAAACGCATCCCGGCTCCACTTTCTGGCATAGCTGACCCGGATGGAAGTCTCGACGGTAGGACGCAGGGACAGGCCCACGGTCGCTTGTTTTTGCGAGTCACCAATGTCTTGCCCGGTCGCGCTGAAGGTTCCGTCGTTAAGGTCAATGTAGTCATACCGCGCGACCACGCCCAGAGAGGCGTCGGGTGCCCCGAGGAACGGTCCCTGGAACAGGCCGTAACCGGCTTCGGCATAGAAGCCGTGTTGCCGATCAGCAAAGAGCTCGGTGAGACTGGCCGGTACGTCGATATCTGCCAGCGCGGCCTCTCCGCGAAAGTTAAATCGCCGCCACTTGTACTCCGCGTCTAGCGCGACAATTGTGACGTTGCGCTTATCGTCGACGCGAACGTCCTCTATCTCATAAGTGTTGTAGTTGCCGCTGTAGAACGACAAGCCGAATTCACCACCAAAGCGCGGATTTAGCGCGATTCTGGAAGTTACGGCCAGCGAGTGGTTGTTGTCTTCCTCGAAGGCGGTCCCGGATTTACCGGATGAAATTCTGGTTCCCTCTCCGGAGCCTCCGACGATGCCATCGCCCAGCCCGTTGACCAGATAAACCTCATAGGTGAAACGGTCATACGGGGTGGCGTACAGTGCGCCAAAAAAGCCCAACCCAACTTCCGACAGAGTCGACGGGATGATCTCAGTTGCAACCAGCGGGCGCTCGACGATGTCGTAACGCGGGCTGTCATGCGCGATGTTGAACCTGCCGATGGGCGACAGCAGAATGCCGGCGCGCAGATTGATCGCCGTATGGAACAGGACATCCACCAGGGCGGTTTCCAGGGCTATTTCCTCCGCCCCGTGCTCAAACTCCAGCTCCGAGGTGAGCTTGACCCGCTCAGAAATCGCTGAGTAGAGAAAAACATTGAAGCGGCGCGCCTCGAATGACAATCCTTCGGAGATACCTTCCTCACGCGCAAAGTTTGAGTTCATTTCCATATAGCCGCCGATGGCGATGTTGCCACCCATGCGGTAAATATAAGGACGGTCATAGATTCCGCCTATGACGTTCGGTGTTCTTTCAAGACTGTCCGGTGCCGCAGGCTCCTGTGCGAACAGACCGGCAAAGGAGAGCGCGAGCAGCACTGCGGTTATTCCGGTTCGATATGCTTTCATTTTTTCTATCCTAATTTGATGATGATTGTGTCTTCATTTTCAATTACTGAGTATCGGTGCAGCGGCGACCGGGCAGGTCCTTGCTGCACCTCCCCAAGTTGGTCAAATTCCGAACCGTGGCAGGGGCATTGCGAAGAGTGCGGGAATGGCCGAACTTCGCAGCCGCGGTGGGTGCACTTGGAAGACAGGGCAATGATACCGTGCCCGGCAACGTTCCTCAGAATGATCGCCCCCGGGACAGACGTGGCAACTACCAGCATCACGCCGTTCGGCACAAGCAAAGCCGCAGCCCTTTCTTTGGGCAACACTACCCTCCTGCTTTCTACTCTGGTTCGGTAAGTTGCCAGACCGCCTGCGCAGCTTGTCAAAAGGGAGGCGATGGCAGCCGGCGACAGCAAAGTAGTGCCGGCTAATTTCAGGATGTCACGTCTCGACAACAAGGCATCAAAGTGATTTAAGAAAAGCCAGCACTGCAGCTTTCTGCTGGTCGTTCAACTGCCCGAAACGATTGCTCGCCCCCTCTGCTTCGCCCCCGTGCAGTTGGATCACCTCCACCAGATCCGAAGTCCTGCCGTCGTGCAGATAGAACGGAGTCCCACCCAGAAGATTCTCCACGATACCCACACCCCACAGCGGCGTCGTCCGCCATTCCGTGCCGGATGCATCGCCCTCGGGAAAATTGTCGGCCAAGGCCGGTCCCATATCGTGCAGGAGCAGGTCTGAGTACAATCGGACCGGTTTGAAAGCCAGGACGGAAATCGCGCTGGCGCCGGATGTCATTTCCGGGGTGTGACATGCGGCACAGCCGATTTCCGCAAATAGAGACTCGCCTTCCAGTACCTGCGAATCCTGCTCATTCCGGCGCAATGGCTCCCGCAGAGTCTGCAGGTAGAACACCACATTCTGCACAACTTCCGCCGACAATTCCGGGTCGGTGACGTTGTCGCCGACAACATTGCCCACGATTGGGTTAAACAAGTCAACCGGGTCAAAGTCCGTCGAGATACCCATGTCAGCTTTGTAGGCGCTCACGGTTTGGTGCAAGAGATCGATGGCTGTGGCTTTTCTGCCAAAGCGTCCAAGGTGGCGGCCATTGCGAACGACTTTGTCAGCAGCGATGGGCAGGAAGTCAGGGGCAGCCACAAAATTTGCCCGACCTGAAATCCCGTCGCCATCCGCGTCATCAGGATCCTCTTGGGCGAGAATCGCCGCATCTGGAATGGCCTCAATGAAACCCAGGCCGACAGCGATGGGGCCGCCGCGTTCGGAGATGCCGGTAACCTGGTCCGGCAATACCTCCGCCGGATACCCGGGTATTGAGCGATCCTGCAATTGTGGGCCGCCAAACTCAGGCATTACATCAAATGATCCGTCTGAGCGCGTGCGACCGAATCTAATCAGGTTGGTCGCCGGGTGCGCCCGCCCTTCGTCCGGATGGCAATTGACGCACGCCGTCTGATTGAAAACCGGACCGAGGCCCGTTTCCACCGTGAAGGTTTCCCCGAACGCTTCGTCGCCATCGAGATGGGCTTTGAGCTGCGCGCCGGTCAGACCGTCCAGAGGCGCGTCGAATACTTGATTGTCATCCGGCGCCTCTGTGACGAGGTCGCCGCAGGATGATACTGCAAGACTGAAAAGCACGAGTGTTACTGTGGTTATTTTCATATCGATAGACCTGTCCTTCAATTAGATTTGACCCGACGCTCCAAATGCTCAGGACGCATTCCACCGCTGAACACAAATCAGGACTGTTCCTTATGAGCGTCGTACTTGATAAATTGTTTCTTGTGAGAGATCTGGTAGCGGGTCTTGCTAGCTGCTTCCCGGATGTTCATTTGACACAAGACTGCCGTTCAAGATTCCTCACCCCGACAAAGGTAGGTTAAAAAGATACTGCACGCAGACGCTTTCCTGGACTGGTGAGAGTCTGCAAAAACACTATTCTCGTTTAGCCTGAAATGAAAAACCAAACTTGTGCAACCAAAAAACAAAGGACCAATCCCATGCCCACCGGCACCAGGGATGAGATCAATGTCCATTTCAAACTACCCGTCTCCTTGTAAATAGTATAAATTGTGGTCGAGCACGGGTTGTGAACCAGACTGAACAACATGAGGTTGACAGCCGTCAACAGCGTCCAACCGCCCGCCCGGAACACCTGCCGGTAAGCGTCGAGGTCATCCAGCTCAAACATAACGCCGTCGCCCTCACCGAAACCGGCAATCTTCGTACTCAAAACCGTCAGCATCAGGATGGTCGGAATCACAATTTCGTTGGCAGGGATGGCGATGATGTAGGCCAGCAGGATCACGCCGTTCAGGCCGACCAGGAGCCCGACCGGGTTCAGAAAATCGATGATGTGTTCGGACAAGCTTGCTCCGGCAATAGTAGCATTCGAGAGCAGCCAGATGGCCGCGCCTGCCGGCACCGCAAATACTACTGCCCGCCACAGGACAAAAATCGTGCGGTCGATCAGGGACGTGTACAGGGTTTGCAGAATCCTCGGCGGCCGGTAAGGCGGCAGCTCCAGGCTGAATGCGGAGACCTCCCCCTGCAACAGCGTTCTGGACAAAACCCACGACGTGCCAAATGTCAAAAGCACCCCGAGCAGCGCCACAGTCACGACAGCTCCGGCCGAAACCAGGCCACCGAGCCCGGCCGGGACAAGAGACCCAATGAACAAAGTGGCGACGAGGATCTGGGTCGGCCAACGGCCATTGCATAACGAGAAGTTGTTGGTGATTATCGCGATCAAGCGTTCGCGCGGACTATCGATGATTCTGGCGGCGATCACCCCGGCGGCATTGCAACCGTAACCCATGGTCATGGACATCGCTTGTTTGCCGTGGGCCCCGGATTTCCGAAACAGATTGTCGAGGTTAAAAGCAACTCTCGGCAAGTAACCAAAATCCTCGAGCAGTGTGAACATGGGGAAGAAAATAGCCATGGGCGGTAACATCACGCTGATGACCCAGGCCATGGCCAGGTAAATACCATCGACCAACAATCCGGTCAACCACCAGGGGAACGCCAGTGAAACAGCGAGACTCTTCAGCACTGGATGCAGTGTGTCCACCAACAAGCTGGCAAGCATTGCCGAAGGTACATTTGCTCCTGAAATCGTAATCCAAAAGACCAGCGTAAGCATCAGCATCATAAGCGGAAAGCCGTAGAGTCGGCTGGTCAGGAGCCGGTCGAGCTTCCTTTCCCAGTTAAGACGCGGTTTGTCCCCCACCTTGGTCACGGAACGGCCGGAGATCTCGGCTGCATCCTGATAGATCGATTCCATCAGTGAGTCGTGGAAGTTCTCTCCGATCTCCCAACGCAGAGATGTGGCCTGTTCGATCAGGGCGTGGGGACTCATGGTTGCTTTTGGCATATTCAATATTTGTGCTCAGTTGCGGAACGAGTAGAGATTTCGCCGGTTAATGCTGCCAGTTCTCCTGCTTCCACAGCTTCAATAATGCGGGCATCACCTTCAAGTAGACGCAGGGCAACCCAGCGCGAGTTGGTCAGGCCGGGATACTCGATATCGACCCGGGCCGCCAGTATCTCAATTGCCTTCTGAAGTTGCCGGGAGCCGCTCTTTATCTTGTGCGGTTTGCAAATGTACTGCCCGGTGGCGACCTCACTGATTGCCTGGAGTAGCTCGGGCATGCCTTCGCCCCGGCGCGCTGTTGTCGGAACAACCGGGACGCCAAGGTCACGTGACAATGTCCTCGTATCAACTTCGATTTGATGACGTTTGGCCTCATCGATAAGATTGAGACAAACCAGGGCGCGGTCGGTTATCTCGAGCACCTGCAGGGTCAGATTCAAGTTGCGCTCCAGGCGTGAAGCGTCGACCACTATAATGGTGACGTCTGGTCTTCCAAACAGAATAAAATTGCGCGCGATTTCTTCGTCAGTGCTGGTCGAGAGCAGGGAATAGGTTCCAGGCAGGTCAACTATCTTGTACCGGGCCTCGCCGTAGGAATAGCCGCCTTCCGCCCGCGCAACGGTTTTCCCCGGCCAATTGCCTGTATGCTGCCTGAGACCTGTCAATGCGTTGAACACTGTGCTCTTGCCGGTGTTCGGGTTTCCCGCAAGCGCCACAACATAATCCCAGGAGTCCATGTTGACGCCGAGCTGCTTTAGATTCGTCAGATTGTGCGCCGGACAAGTGGCGCAGCCATGGTCTGCACTGTTGCTGTTCGGATTCACGCGGCCTCTTTGATTGACTTAATGTGGATCATATCTGCCTGGCTTTTTCGTAAGGCGATAGTGGCGCCACGAATATTGTAGGCCGTGGGATCACCACTGGCACTGCTCATCTCAGGGCTGACGATGGTTCCCGGGATAATACCAAGATCCATCAGTCGGCGCCGCTGCTGTCCGCGACAGTTCGGTAAAATCCCAAGAACTTCTCCCTCCTGCCCAATCTCCAGTGATGATAACGTCTGAAACGATCCGGTCATCACCTGTTCCGTGGGTAAGGCCTCCACGGTGACATTGGCTGCTACGACCGGCGCGAGAATGACCTCCTCGCCAAGGCAGATCAAGCGCACGCGCTGCGGCGTTTTTTCCATGAGACGGATTTGCATCCCGGGGGCGATCCCGGCTGCGACCAATTGTGCATAGACCGCGTTCGGCTCATCCTCGATATGCACGACCCGGGCCAATTGCTCGTTTTCAAGGTCGGTCAGGGGCCGGCCCTGCTTCGGTGGCAGTTTGCCGCCAGCCGTCGGAATCGGATCGCCATGAGGATCATAGCTGGGGTTGCCCATGGCGGCGGCGAGTGCTTCTACCTGGCGCGGTGTTACGGTATGTTCAAGTTTCTCCGCTCGTTTGTGCCACTCGGTTTGTTCCACACCGGTTTCGTCGGCTAGATACTTCTCCCACAAGCGATGAATCCGAATCATGCGCAGGGCCTCAAGCCGGCCCTCTGCGGTCAGTTCAAAACCGACATGCAGCGTTCGTACCAACCCGAGAACTTCGAGGCGTGTCATCAATTGTGCCGCCTCATCTCCGGTAATGGACAAAAAGCCCGCAAGGCTCTGCAGCGTGCAAAGCAGCCCATTGTACTCTTGATCGTGCAAATGTTTAAGCGCGTCCTCTACCAGGACGCGTCGCGTGCTGGCTAACCCGCGTCTCCACTTCCAAAAATAGCCGGAGTTTGGCCAAAGGAACAAAACAAAGGTCAGAGCGGTCGACAGAGTCAAAAGCAACAATATTCCGGGGGTCATCATGAGGTTGCCTCCGGTTCGTCGCGCGCCGGCTGGGGAGTTACCCAAATCTGATTGGTTAGTGATTCGCCCAGGTGGTGTTCCCTGCCAGCGATTCGAATGTGTAATGGTCCGCCAAAGGGCGCTTTCTCGAGTACGTCTATCTCGACCTCGGGATAGATGCCCATTTTGCCGAGGTAGCGAAGCAGCTCCGCGTTATGGTCGCTGACTTGCTTGACCTGCACTCTTGCACCGGCGCCTACACTGGCCAAGGAGACCAAATAACGTTCTTGCATCACACCGTCCTTGCTCGGGATCGGGGCGCCGTGCGGATCAAAGTCCGGGTCGCCAAGCACCGCTGCCATCCTGTCTTCAAATTCTTCTGAAATGTGGTGCTCCAGCTTCTCAGCTTCTTCATGGACCTGGTCCCAGGAATAACCCAACGCCTCCGCCAAATACAGTTCCAGTAGGCGGTGATGACGGATGATCTCCAGGGCAATCTTTTCCCCGCCGCCGGTTAACTCAACTCCGTAGTACGGCTTGTATTCGATCAAATTCAGCTCAGACAGCTTTTTGAGCATACTGGTTACAGAGGCCTGCGTAACGCCAAGACGTTCAGCAATAGCATTGGTGTTGACCTGCTTGCGGTTAACCGCCAACTTGTAGATGACTTTGAGATAGTCCTGGATCGATTGCGTAATCATTGCTGTTCTCTTTCCACATTTCACTTATGACGAGTATAGTAAAAAAAAGGGGGAATGCAAATAAATAATTAGATATATCTAAAAAATAGTTTAGCAAAGTCATGCCGAACCGTTCGCGTTCGGACACGCAGCAATGATTAGCTGGAACGGGAAAAAGACACGAAGAGACGTGTGGAGAGTGCTGGGGCTTGATTTTTCAGATCAAAGTATCCTGGATTTGATGATCCTGGCAGAAAGGTCGCTGGCGATGGGTCAAGCATTTCAGGGACTGGGAGTTTCTATGATTTTGATGGGCCCGGAGACGTTGTCCTGCTCGGCAAAATTCCAGATACAGAGACGCATGGTTTCTGAAACTTCCTGGCCTTTCGCAATCAAGAGGATGTTGCCCTTTGTACGCACGGCGTTTGCCACTACCATGCCCGGTAACAACTGCCGGGGACTGATCTCTCTAATAAAAAACCTACTTCCGGCCTCTGCCTGCACGGCCTGAAGCGCCTTGAGAATCTCAGGGTCGTAGCGTTGAAAATCGTTTTGCAGTTGCGCAAGCGCCTCATCCGCGGTACTTCCTTGCGTTACATACAGGTCGAAGTCATGAACCGGCTTCAGGATTCTGGCAATGACCGGGATGGCCTTGCCCTTCCGGGAGTCAGCCGGGGTACCGCCTCCATCAAAGTGCTTTTCCTGATAGGCGATGGCCTCGGCCACTTTCTCAAGCCGGGGGATGTTCGCTAACAGGTCCTCACCAACGCGCAGATGTTTGGCAAAGATCATCCGCTCCTTTTTGTTCAGCGACATCATATTGTACTTCTTGTGCAGAATTTCCGGTGGAATCGTAACATAACCGATTTGAGCCAACAGGGCAGCTAAGTCTATCTGCCAAATATTCTCGAGCCCAAGATGTCTGCCGATTTGGTTCGCAAGTTTTCGCGCGCGGACTGACTGGCTGAAAACCTCCGGGTTAACTATCGAAAGCACGTCCAGTAGTAGCTTTATGCTACCCCTGAGCGTCTTACCCAGCAGCTCTTTTTCGGCTGTAATCAACCGATATTGCCGAATACCATCCTTGAGAGCCTGGGCAAAGTAATCGGGCGGGCAAGGTTTGGTTAGAAAACGAAAGATCTGCCCCTCATTGATAACAGCTATCGCATCCCTCATGTCCGCCTGGCCGGTGAGTAGCATCCGGACACTGCTGGGCCAACGTTTCCGCACCTCGGCCAGGAACTTGGTGCCGTCCATGACAGGCATACGCATATCTGATACGATGACAGCATAGTGGCCGTTTTGGTCACATAACTCTAAGCCCTGTGGACCGCCCACTGCGGTATCGATATCAAACTCGAGGCTTAGATTCCGCTTATAACTACGCAGCACAGTCGGGTCATCATCCACCAGCAAGATCTTATCCCGCGTCATATTGTACTTCTCCGGTTAGCTCTGTGGCGAGTCCCTGCCACGCCGGCAGCTTGGCTTGAATGTTTAGTCGGGACAGATATTCGTTGTCGAACTCCTGCATGCGGATCTCCGGGCCAAGCATTAACTGCTTATGTATCTCGTTGGCAAGGTAAACCGCTGTTAAGGCGCTGAAGCTGTCGTCCGGGACAGCAGCAGGTGCATGGTGATTGGCAACGGTGAGCATCAGCTCTTCAGACAGGCCCCACAGGCCTACTAAATAAGCGCCGATCCTAGCGTGGGATGCACCAAGCAATGCCTGTTCGGCCTGCCACAACGGTATATTTTCTTTGGCAGCCAACGATAGCGCTTCAGCATGGCGTTCCGGAATATTCTGTGCCAAGATGAGTTTACCCAAATCGTGCAACATCCCTCCAAGCAAAGCATTATCAATGACTGTTTTTTCTACTTCCTCATTTTCAGCAATCTTCTTGGCCAGGGTGCCTACATTTAGACTGTGTCTCGTGAACTCGTGGATGGAGAATCCACTCAACTCAACGTCGTCGCACTTGGTGAACAGATCGACCGAAAGAACCAGGGTCTTGAGAATGTCTAGCCCCAGCAATTGCGCCGCGTGAACGGGACTTGAAACATGTACCGGCAAGCCAAAGAATGAAGAGTTTACGATCTGCAATATCTTTGTAGTCATGCCAACATCTTGTGCGATTAGCTCCCCCACCTGGCACAGAGTGGTGCCGGGTGATTGCATCTTCCGCATCAGTTCATGATATATTGTTGGCAGGCTCGGCAGTGTTCGCAGATCGGCCAGGAGAGCTCTGAGTTGCTGATTGTCAAGCAAGTCGCGCACTGCGGAAGCCCGTTTCAAAGCGTCTTGTAACTTGCATTGGTTGATGGGCTTGGATAGGAACTGATGGGCCGAACCCAGCGATTTAATCGCGGACTCTGCTTGTATCGAGCCTGACAGCAGAATCCTGGTGATAGAGGGGAAGCGGTCAGCTACCAGCGCCAAGAGGTCGGCTCCGTCCACGCCGGGCATATGCATACCTGAAATGACCACATCAAACGGCCTCTTTGCAAGAATATCCAGCGCGACCTGACCTCCGGTGGCAAACTCCATGTGCCATTCATCGGCCAGTTCAAAGAGAGTTCTACGCAAACCGTGTAGCACCTCCGGCTGATCATCGACGAAGAGAATCCGCTTGCGGACTGGGTTGGCGGTTGACATGATTAGCACTCAAGAGGAAGTCGGATGGTAAAAGTTGTTCCCTGTCCCACCTCGGTGTCCAGGGTTATTGTGCCGCCGTGTTTTTCTGTCACCACATTGTAAGCAATAGCCAGGCCCTGGCCCGTACCCTTCCCGACGCTCTTAGTCGTAAAGAACGGATCAAAAATTTTCGTTTTGATATTTTCCGGGATGCCGGTGCCGGTATCTCCAATCTTGATCTTGGCATATTTTTTTTCCAGGGAAGAGCTGATCCTGATGATGCCCTTGCCCGTGCCACTGCGCACCTTATCAGCGATAGAGTGGGCAGCGTTGACCACCAGGTTCAAGAATACCTGGTTGAGTTCTCCCGGCAGGCAAGGCACCAAAGGCAGCGACGACTCAAAGCTCGTTTCCACGTCTGCGACATACTTCCACTCGTTGCGTGCAACGGTAATGGTGTTTTCCAGGCAGCGGTTAAGATCGACCTCGCTTTTTTCCTCAGTACCGGGATGAGAGAACTCTTTCATGGCCAGGACGATTTTGGTCACACGTTCAACGCCTTCCAGCGTTTCCCGGATTGCATCGGGGGTCTCTCGTAACATGTACTCTACCTTTTGCTCCCGGGCACTGGACTCAACGTCAGCGATCAGTCCATCATCCACATTGCCTTCTTTGACCGCTGTCAGCAGTTTCCCGTTTTGCTCAAAAACAATGGCGACCCTGCGAAAGGCGTTTTCGAGGAAGTGGACATTGTCCCCGACATATTGTATCGGTGTGTTGATTTCGTGGGCAATACCCGCAGCTAACTGCCCGATGGACTCCAGCTTCTGTGCCTGCGCAAGCTGTCCTTCCAGCTTCTTGCGCTCAGTGATGTTTCGGACGATAGAGAGCCAGGCTTCCTGACCTTGATAGGCAATTTTGTCGGACAGTATTTCGACCACGAGATGCTCGCCCGCTTTGGTGATGTGGATGTAGACCGAAGCAGAATCGATACTGGGCCGATCTATATTGCGCCGGACCAGCTCCAGCTCGTGTTTCGGGTGCAGGTCAAAGGGAGTCATCCTCCGCAGCTCTTCTAAAGAATAGCCGTAGACTTTGTGCGCAGCTTCGTTACAATCCAAAAACCGATACGTGTGCGGCTCGAAAACGAAGACGGGATCGATGATCTTGTTAAATAGCACACGGTACTTCTCCTCACTTTGAGCCAGTTGTCTTTTCGATTCCTGTTGCTCTGTGATATCTTCTTTGATACCGATGAAATGAGTGATTTCCTTTTGTCCGTTTTGTACCGGTGTAATGGTGATACGCTCGGTGTAGAGGCTGCCGTCCTTACGGCGATTGACCAGCTCGCCCTGCCAGGGCTTGCCCGACAAAATCGTCTGCCACAGATTGCTGTAAAACGCCCGATCCTGCTGTCCCGATTTTTGAAGTCTAGGGTTTTGACCAATAACCTCATTGATGCTGTAGCCTGTCAGCTTCGCGAACGCCGGATTCGCCCACGTAATGTGGCCCTGTCTATCCGTCAGGACCATAGCACTGGCGGTAGACTCAAGGGCGGTCTTGACCAAGTGTAGATGCTCTTGCGTTTGGTATAACTTGCGCTGGGTCTCCGCTTGTGTCAAAGCCAGGCTTATTTTGTTCGCCAAAACTCGAGCAAAATTGTCATCCTTGACGATGTAATCAAGCGCACCCAGTTGCATCATCCTTACCGCCACCTCCTGAGAGCCGCAGGCGGTCATGACTACGAACGGGAAAGACCGGCCCTGACGCTGCAAAGCTCGCAGGAGTTGTTCCGAGTTCATATCCGGAAGTTGATAGTCGGCCAGCAACAAATCTGGCTCATTCTCCAGCAGCCACGTCATGGCCTCCTCGCCGGTAACAACCCTGATGACCTGCAGTTTCTCCCTCTGCAGAATCCTTGAGACCAGTCGAAACGTCAGGTCACTGTCTTCAACAACAAATATCGTGGCGCGGTGACCAGCACTGGTATCGGAGGCGTCTTCGTGTCGGCAGTCCTGGGTTTCCGTAGTTTCGTTATCTCCCATTAGTAACACCCCGTGAACAATAAGAACCGAAAACTTTTCCTTAAATATATCGGCCGAAGGTGGGTTTTTCTTTCGGGGAAAGGGGGTGCCAGGCGGTTCTGGCCGGCAGCTTCTGAGACAGGATGCGGGACGCCTCCGCGCTGGCTTTCAGATATCTTCAGATCTGACGTAAACCAGAGCACCTTTGTTCTTGTGTAACTGGCAGGTTTGCGTAAAACAGCAGCTTATTGAGGACTTGTAACACGATTCATGGTTGCCGGTAGAAAGGCGGAGCTAAGAAAAGGAATGCGCATAAATCCCACACTCTCACCCGAAGAGCCTATTCGATATTTTCAAACGGCTGGCTCAGAGACTGTAAATTATTCTGTGACATCAAAGTTGATTCTAATCACCTTAATTATTTGCGGGGCACTTGCTCCGTCAGATCCTTCATGCGTTTCAATCTCCACAGAGTCGGTACCAACAAAACTCGCTCTGGGCTTGTATTTGTATACCGCAACCCAACCTGTGCTCGAGTCACGAATGATCTTGCTCTCTTCAAAGTGCTGCGCCGGCCGCTTGATAAATGCGCCATCTTCGTCTCCACCTATCCCGGTGTTGAACTCATAAGTACTGGTGTTCTTGAGGCTCACGACCGTTTCCGCCGTGTCATCAGGACTAAGGACGTCGCACGCCGACAAAGCAAAAAACACAAGTGACCATACCCCGATTTTATAGATATTCGTACGCCTAACCCTCGTTCTTCATGGGTTTCCTTCGGTTCAGGTAGATCGTCAAAGCCAAAACCAGAAGACCCCAGACGCCGAACCCGCTGGAATTGACATACTGCACTTCCCGGAATTCAGTCCGGTCGTCCGAAGGTACGATCTTGATGTCTTCCTGCATTTCCTGCTTGCTAAAGGTGCGCCTGAGCTTGGTAACAAATGAGCCAGAGGGAATTAGGTCTGAAAGATCTGGATACTGCTGCGCGATGCTCTCATCTTCGGCTTCGTCTAGAGCGTTGGCGTATTCTGTCCTGGCTCCCGGAAAAGTCATCGGATCATCTGAGATTGTGTAAACCAGGACCTCGGTCTTTTCGCGCGTGCTGAGCGCGGATACCTTGAGCGGATAGATGAGGGCGTTCTCTGCTCTGGCGTAGGTCAGCTTTGCCGGGGTCGTAGTTGCCGTCCACCAGCGACCGATATGCGGGGGCACCTGGTTTGTGTCCAATTTCATTGCCACGAAGAACCAGTCATTGCTCACATACTCTTGCAGGATCCCGGAATCCTCCGGATTGAAGCGATAATCGTTGCTATTGAGCCACTGCCCCAGGTCGGATGCACTGGTCGCCTGCAGGATAGCGGCCTGAAAGGTACCCACTATTTCTTCACTAATAACGGTGACGCCTTCCGGGCTCGAGTCGACCAGACTTCCATTGGCCTGGTCCCGGGCCAAAAGTGGTCCAAAGATCACATCCTGGTTCTCGTCACAGCCACAGGCTTCGCTGTTACGCCGCACAACTGGCTGCGTCATGAAACTCGCGTCGGTAAATACGTTCGCGCCGACCGTGGACAGAGTGGGGCGTGCCGGCACCGGCACCAGAATTCCAAAATCGCGGGCGTCGCCCTCGAAGTTCACTTGTGGCACCAGAGACACCTCACTCTCGCCAATGATCAAGATGTTGCGTTGCGCCACGCCCCAGATGTCGCGGCCATTTTGGGGGAAGATCACACAATAGCTTTCCCCCGTGTCGTAGGAAACACCGACGCACAGCAAAAGTGCCAAAGCGATTGCAGCTGTTCTGATAATGGCTTTCATGACTCTCTTCCTTTGCTACCTAATTGATTAAGACAATCGTCCAAAGTCAACTCATGTGCATCCAGTATCTCAGTTACTTCAAACTGACGATCAAAAGTGACGAAGATGCCTTTGAACGAACCCTTCTCACTCGGAACACCCCTTAAGCTAGTATACATTGGATTCGAGGACCCAACCACTTCAAGCACGCGCATCATGAAGCGGGATGCCACCTCGTCACTTGCAAACGTGATCATCCAGGCCTCACCCACAGCACACGGCTTAAAAATACTATACTCAATCCCCTGAGAATAGGAACCTGCATAGATTGCAGCATGTCCCGGCGATACAGGGTCGTTGTCGCAGGAGACAAAAAGTATTAAGGATACGACCGCACCTGCAGAACTTATGATTAATCCAAACAATCGGGGACTCATAGCACTCTCCATATAGCCACCTAAATCAGACAGCTGCCTACTCGATCATTATCGTGCTGATTCAGGTATGGTGACACCTCTGGTTTCATAGCCGATTTCTTCGTCAGCGATGCGCTCATCGTAGTCCACGTAGATTGAGCTAGGATACTTCAAGACTGGGTCAAACTCCACATCCAGACGTGCAACGCTGTCGGGATCTATCGACTCTGCAAACTCGATCAATTCCTGAATTGTCTTGAAAAAATGAAACTGGGAGCTATTCAGACCCTGGCCGCTGCGCAAGTCAACTGCGGTGACAATTTCTCCGTCGCGAACAGTGAGCCGGTGAAATCGGCCGGCCGGTGCCGCACAAAAACAATTAACTTGTTGCTCGAATTCATAATCACCCACCGCGCCTGATTTCCACTCAGACAGGGTTAGTGTTTCACCTGAGGGGCTTACAGAATCCTTGCCACAGCCGATAAACAGGAATGCCGCGGCTGTGATTGCCCACATAGACGACTCCAAAATCCACTTCAGAATGTGACTGCTTTGCATCGTTACCTCCTAATTCCATTTAGTGTAAATCATAACCAAGGCCGAACAGTAGATTCGCGCCCGACAAGTCAAACTGGTAGCGCCTTCTGCCACTTCGAAAATCTACTTCAAGGAATCGATACCTGGCTTCCGAGACAAATGAAACCCTTCGGCTCAGTTTGATCTCAGGCATAAACGACACGTGCGCACCGACAGTGCGGCCGTTGCCATCTGCCACTCCCGCGATTTCTTCTTTTGAGAAAACATAATCTATCCCGATGCCAAAATATAGTAGAGGAGACCGCTTGGTCAACGCGTGCGATTCCAAGGTAAAGGATAAGTCAACCATGAGCAGGTGGGCTGCCTGCCCGGCGTCGAAATCATCAAAGTCGAAAAAAGGGTCGCCACTCGCCCTGAAAAGGTTGGCGCCAAACCGAATTCTGCCCGTTTGACCAAGCGGGAACGCGAGCGAGAGTTGGCCGGCGGGGCTATCTCCGTAGATATTTTGAATCTGGTCATCCTGAGGAGCAAAAATGCCGCCAAGCAACATGAGTTGCGCCGACTTGTCGATTTGGCTCAGAAGTTGAATTGGGCCAAGCAGGCAAAGCGCGATTCCGAGTGCCAGGTTGTGGGCCATTGTTAAACCTCCTGCCTTTTTGGGGAATGAAGTCTGTATGCTTTGATCCCGGACAATGGGCCCCGGGAGTCCACTTTTCAATATCTGGAGAAGCATCGTCGTACCTGAGCCTCTCCCTATTTCAACAAGGTCATTCTTCTAACCAGGAAGTCAGGTGTGCTCGTTTGTAAAACATAAAAATACACGCCACTCGGAACAGTCACACCTTTTCCATTACGGCCATTCCAGGTCACCAAATGCGGACCGGCAGCCAGCACACCGGTTTGCAGAATGCGCACGCGCTGCCCGAGCAGATTAAAAATCGTGAGTTTGATTTCCGTCTCCGCCGGCAATGAAAAGGAGATTTCCGTGCTGGGGTTGAAAGGATTTGGGTGATTCTCATACAGCACAACAGTTGCCGGCGGGGTCACGCCATCGCCGGCGACCCCACTGACCAGGCCGGCTTGCAGAGTGAAATCAACTTCCATTTGACCCGCATTGAGTTGCAGCGGTTCCGCCGCGCTGAAGTTTGAGGCGGAACCATTGAACACACTCTCAAATCCTATGCGGGTCGCCCGTAACCGATAGGTGCCCGGAGGGAAATTTGACAAGCTGTAGCGCCCACCCAAGTCGCTGCGCGCCGAAGATATCGATTCTTCCTGCTCGTTGAGCAGGTAGACAACCGCATTCGCGAGCCCCGCCTGATTTTGGTCGGTTACCCGGCCTTGCACCCTGGGACCGGTCTGGCCGAAGGCAGGATCGCCTTCAACAGAAGTCCTGAAAAAGATCTGAGGATGCAGACTAAAATCAATGTTCGTCGCTCGACCCTGGCTGTCGATGATTACCGGAGTGGCGTCCGCGGGATCGAACGCGTCCCGGTAGTACTCGGCGACATGCTCAGGCGCGAAAGCCATGACAATGTACTCACCATCCGGCAGCCCGTCGATTTCGTAAAATCCGTTCGCATCGATGACTGCGTTGTAAAAGCGTTCGGAATCCGGCCAGACCAGCGGACGTACCGCCGGAATAGCAGTTACGACCGCAATTTCGAGTGGAGCATCGTTGTACTCATCGTAGACTTGACCTGAGATAACACCGGTTCCGTCATTGCGCGGCAGCACGGAAAAATTAACTGCCCTGGTTTCTCCACCAGTAATCTTCACCGCAGTGGCCATCTCGGGGACAAAGACGTCTTCGAAGTATTCGAACCCGCCGTTAGTGTAAACTGCGACTAGATATTCGCCCTCAGGCACTCGCTCGATCTGATAGTTACCGTTCTCATCGGTGATGGCAAAGAACGGCCACGGGAAGAAAGCAATTTCAGCTAGCGGGTCAGGGTTGACAAAAGTAAGCTCAACATAAACACGCGCCGCCGTTTGTCCCGTAAGGTCGTCTGTTACCGTTCCCGCCAGGGAACCGAAAAATGGACGGATGTCAAGATCGAAATCAATATTCTCAATTCTATCACCCTGAGTCAGTTCAATCGGTGTAGCCGTTCCCCGGCCATCCTGGTGATCGAACCACTGCACCCCAAAGCTTTCTTCCTCCCAGTATTGGGCTTTGGCAGTGTAGATCCCGGCCGGGAGATTTGCGATCTCATAAGTACCGTTGCTGTCGGTGTTGGCGTAGGCCCAAACTGCCCCATTCGGAACGGCTGCGTCGGTTTCGGCCGGACTGATTTCCACAAAAGCGAATGGTAAAAGGGCGCCCGAAGTTGAGCGCACCTCACCGGAAACGACCGCAGTTCCAGGCACGAACGGTACCTCGAAATCTGCGACAACAGGCCCGGCAACCGCATCCACGACCACAGGTTCGGCGTCGTCACGGTTTTCAGCATCCGGCCACCAGCGTTCAACAAACTGCCACGCGCTGTGTACGCTAACGTGCAGAAGGTATCTCCCCTCTCGTAAATTCTCCATGACGTACTTGCCATCACTGTCGGTGAATACTGCCAGAAAGGGTACTGTACCGGGGTCTCCCCGGCCATCTAACGGCTCGGCAGAAACCACCGCCCTCCCGAGGGGGTGACCCTGGCTGTCCACGACCCGGCCCTCTATGGACCCTCTGTCGACCTGCAGATCCAATTGAAAATCAATACCTGGAGTTACTTCCTCCTCAATTACCGGGACAGGGGTTGCGTCTGCGAGATTGTTAACGTTGTCATACCAAGTGAAAGCTCTGCCAATCACATCTGCCGCGCGGACATTTACAAAGAAGGTACCGGGCTGCAACCCGCTGATGACATATTCACCATTCCTGTCAGTGAGGGCCCGTCCTATGAGCCCGTCCGGATAGAATGCCGCGGAGTCCGGATCGGTCGGCCCGCTCAATATTAGCTCAGAAAGAGCCTGGACAAATGCTCCTGTGATAGGAGCGCCCTCCTGATTGACTACCCGTCCTGAAATTTCCCCGCCTGCGCTCAGAGTAAAATTAATTCCACTGACTTCCTCTGGCTCACGTACAAAAATGGGTGTGGCGTCATGGACGGAATGCGTCTCCTCGAAAAATTCTACCAAGAATCCGCGTGCAAAGGCTACGGCCCGATACTCCCCGCTGCGCAACTCGGTGACCCGGTAATTACCCTGATCGTCTGTTTCAGCGTGTCCGAACTCGAAAGGATGCTCGATAGAAGTGACGGTGACAATGGCTCCGGCCAAAGGCGTGCTGTCTATTTTGGTGGTCACTGTCCCGGAAATGACACCCGTTCCCGGCGGGAGAACTTCCATATCAAAATCGATGCCCGCCACATCTGCACCATCACCCAACCGTACAGTCGTGGCTTCAGAAAAACTCAACGCATTGTCATAGAATTTCGGAATGTATCCATCAACAGCTGCCAGAACGTAGTAATCACCTGCCGGTAATCTGGTTATCCTGTAAGCACCATCATGGTCAACATTTGAAAAACCCACTCCGGATGAATCAACCGACCAGGCCACTACGGTCGCAGTCAGAAACCGCGGGCTTTCCAGGCCATCCAGCTTGCCACTGATACTGCCTACACCGACGGCTGCTGTTGGCTCAAGCGCAACAACTGATTCGGCACGTTGCGGCGCCATCGTAATTGCTGGCAAGTCACGTTCGGCCCGTAACAGATTTACAGCGTGTAAAATCTGCTCTTGTCGAATCGAAAATTCGGT
Organism: Candidatus Zhuqueibacterota bacterium; assembly: GCA_029262055.1. GTDB lineage: Bacteria > Zhuqueibacterota > Zhuqueibacteria > Oceanimicrobiales > Oceanimicrobiaceae > JAJDAD01. The sequence continues at coordinate 25,495 of JAJDAD010000045.1, read as the reverse complement.
CTCGACTTGCTGCTGATGTTGCGGCAGGGCCAAACCAGTCAGGAGTAAAATCAGGGCTAAGACAATAGTACGGGAGCAATTTAATGGACCTGCCGAAAACATAAGCTTTCCTCCAAATTACACAACTCAATGTTCACTATTCTTTTATTGTCAAAGTCTGCGGCTCGGTGCGACCACCCGGCAGAGACACCAGATCTGCACGCATAAACAACTCTCCGGATAGCTGCACACCGGAGTTGTCTCTACCATTCCAGGTAACTTCATATGATTTGGTGCCACCGGGTTCGAGCTGCATTTCCCAAAGTGCGGCCGTAAATGCCTGGTCGTGGGCCCAATTCCAAAATACCTTCTGTTGTCCGGTTGAGTTAGAGCGAGACGCTGTAAAATCGAAGATCTGTCCGTCGGAAAAATTCAGGAGCAGTGCCTGAACTGTTGTGTTTTCAACAGTCAGCGTCAGATCAATCGTTTCGCCAGAACCTATTTCCGACTGACTGAGTTGCAGAGTCAGTTCAAGGCCGTTGTTGCGGGTTTTCTGCGCTAGTGCATTTACTCCGGACACGATGCTCTTGAGGTTAGTTGGAGCCGCAAAGTTATCCGTCAGAACTGTCTTGACGGAGTCGTCCCCGCCGTAGGTAATTTCATAAAGAAATGCGTCTGCTACGTTAGGGTCGATATATTCGTCTTCCAAAAGAAAAAAGTCGTTACGCAGCATCAGCGTGTCCAGGTCGGCAAGCTCGGACTCCGATAATTCTATGGTAAATCGCTTGTCACCCAGGAAACTGTCGTCAAAACTAGATGTGCCATTTTCTTCCACTTGCAGTTCCTGATTGACACCAGCAAGTCCGCCCGTAATTCTTACAGACAGCAGCAGACCTGATGTCTGGTTCTGCTCGGTCGGTTCTCCGTTGTCGCCGCCGTCAAATATGTTAATCGCATTGCAGGCCATTAAAGACAGTGTGACCAACAACATCAGGTAATTTTGTGTTTGCATAGTTCCTCGGATTTAGATTATGAAAGAATCCCGCTCGCCGTTCAATTGCAACGGGCGTGCCAAAAAAAACTTTTCGGGCAGTACGGACAAACGGGCGTTTTGCGTTTTCAAATATGGGAGGAAATCCTCAAGAATCTGAGGATTATCTCAGTTTTCTGAGACATTGCGGTTAGAAGCGGAAATCGAAACCGGCGCTGACAATCGACTTGCTGTAGAAACGACTGCGAATGATCGACTCGTTGTTGTAATATCCGTATCGTAAAATCGCCGTCAGGCCCGACGCCAGATCTTTCGACAAGTCCACGACCAGAAAGTTGCTTTCGTCGCGTTCGCTGTCGACATCAATTGGGAACATCGGCGGGCTTTCTTCCGAGTAATTTTTTATCTGGGTGGCGCCATACGCCCTGAGCCACATCTGCCTGCCCAGAGGCAAGCCCAAAACTGCGACCACTTGATGGCGAGTGTAGGAGTAGCCAAAACTGTTGGAGTCGTTGTGCTGTAATGAATAAGATAGGCTGACAAGCACGCGTTTGCTGTACCCAATCCTGGTTGCAAACTGTGTGCTTTCATCTTCCTGTTGCTCCGCGGCGACGATCAGATTGTCCAGCGACGCGTCGAACAGAAGTGCGGGGCGATCATAGTCGACGGCCATGCGGGTCACGGTCATATTCCACGACAGGTTCTTCTTCACTTTTCTCGAAAGCGTCCAGGCCAGCGCCAGGTGACTGCTGTCAAACGTCGAAAAGTTCTTGTAATGAATGCCGCCGCCCTGTACCGAGACCTCGTTGCCGAACCCCAGGACAGCGGGTGTCCGCAGAAAAACTTTCGCTGACCCACGCGTATAATCCAGAACGTCATTGACGTAGATTTTCAGCCGCGCTTCAGCCTGAAATCCTATCTGAAACCGTCCTTTTTGTAGTAAGCCGGAGCCACTGACTTCGTTGATAAGTTTGTTTTCAATTGAGTTCTGCCAGTACGTTTGCAGACCACCCTGGTAGGTCAGAGTGAGACGAACGTTGCGGGCGCGCCGACTGGCTTTTGAATGAAAAAACAGTTTCAGAGAGGAAGCGTCGAGGCGATCTAACGAACCCGACGGCCTTTCGCGGATGTTGCTATCAAACTCATAGGAGGACTGAAACCGGTTCTTGATGCGCCATGTTGATTGCTGTGCCAGAACGGGCGCAATGAGACAACAGACCGGAGCGATAGAAAACAATAAGGTCGCCGCCAGGCTTTTTGGTCTAACAGTCACTAAAAGGCTTTCGCTGAGTTGACGCGATCATCGCTTTCTTAAATCCCTGGCCGCTTCCAAAAAGAACTCAGCCCTCTTTTTGAGGCTGTCGGCCTGGGCCACTGCCCGGATCTGGCGCTGTTTCAGCAGCGCTACCACTTCTTCGAGATTTCCATCCGACAAGCCGGTGTAGTCAAAGTTGCCCTGGCCGATTATGACCTCTGCACGGCTCTCGCGGGAGCCGATATTTGCCGAAAAGTCCGAGTCGCCCGGACCGTCCACAGACTCCATCCCCTGGCCGGTCTCCGGGGCCAGGCTGCCGATAGCCTCCTCCTGCTGGTCGAAGAGAGACAGATCTGCGACCAGGTCATCTATGCGGTTACGGAGTTGCAGCTCTCTCTCCAACTCCTGGTATCGAGTCCCCAGTTGCTGCGACAAGCTGCGATACTTGTCCTCCTGGTCCTTTAGCACATCAGCTTTCTGCTCGATTTGGCGCGGTGTGTCGGTAGGAGAGATTTGCAATTCCCCGGCATTGACGTCCGGAGAATCTTGCAGGCCAAGCTTCTGTCTGAGCGCCTGGTTTCGGATGCGCAACCGTTCAACTTGCTTCAACAGAGTTTGTCGTTGTACTCCCGTGACCTTTTTACTTTCCAGTCTCTTCAGCAGATTATTGATTCGGGTAGAATAGAGAGTGCTAAGTCGATCACCCGTCTGGCTGTAGCTCTGATTCACTTGCTCCAACTGCCTGTCCATACCCTCGATCTCACCGGCGAGTTGGTGCGCTTCTTTCAGGAGCCTCTGCAAGCGGGTTTGTTGCAGATAATTGAGGTCGCCGGCTTTCTTGAGGTCCGCGATCTTCTGCTCGCGTTCAAGAACGGCGGCGGTTAGCTCATCTTCTTGCTTCTGTAGCTGACGGATTCGCCGCTCTAGCTGCTCAAGGCGAATCTCCATCACCTCAAAAGTGGGTTGTTTGGCGGGTGCCTGGGCTTTTGCCAGGTCCGCGATCGGTAGCAGGATAACTGCTAAAGCAACGATCTTGCTCCCTTGAGATAAGTCTCTTTTTTTCATGACGCAGTCACCGGATATCCGTAAAACGACCATTTTCCCGGATAACAAACCAAGAATTGTGCCAGTTACAACAGGTCATACTTTTCAAGCTTGTAATACAGGGCGCTGGTTTTGATGCCAAGTTGCCTGGCCGCCTCGCTTTTGTTGCCGTGGGCTGTCCGCATGGCTCTTTCAATTAATTGCCTTTCGATGCCCTCCAGACACTGATTGAGGTTCTGCTGATTTTCCGGAATGTCTACATCCGCAATGGCTTGTTCGCGGGAGGCAGTAAAGGGCAGGTCTGTCACCTTGATTAAGTTTTCTTCGCACAGAACCGCAGCGCGCTCGATTATATTTTCCAGTTCCCGGATATTGCCCGGCCAATGGTAGCGGCACAAAGCCTGCTCAGCTTCCGGCGCGATTCGCAGATTCGGGCGTTTTAACTCCGCTCCGATTTTTGTCAAGAAGTAGTCTTTGAGAAGTGGGATATCCTCCGTCCGGTCTCGCAAGGGCGGCAAGTCAAGCGGTATGATGTGCAGCCTGTAGTAGAGGTCCTCCCGGAAGTTTCCCTTCTTAATCTCGCTCTGCAAATCTTTGTTGGTGGCTGCGATGACCCGGACATCCGCGTGCAGCGTCTCCTCGCCACCGACCCGCTCAAATTCTTTTTCCTGCAGAACACGCAAAAGCTTCACCTGAGTAGCCAGCGGAATATCTCCGATTTCATCCAGGAATATGCTGCCGCGTTGCGCAAGTTCAAATCGCCCTTTTTTACGCTTGACGGCGCCGGTGAAAGCGCCGCGTTCATGACCAAAAAGTTCCGACTCAAGAACGCCTTCGGCCAGAGCGCCACAGTTGACCCGCACGAAGGCCTGGGCGCTGCGCGGGCTCGCTTTGTGAATCGCGCGCGCAACCAGCTCTTTGCCGGTACCGCTTTCTCCGTAAATGATGACCGAAGAGTCTCCGGGGGCAACCTTGCTGATGGTGCGAAAGACCGCTTGCATCGCCGGCGAGCGCCCGATTATTTCGCCGAAATTAAACGCAACGTCGACCTGTTCGCGCAGGTACTGGTTTTCTGCCTGAACCCGGGCAAGTTCGGCGCGTTCTTCCAGACGACCGAGCAATTGTTTGATTTTGATGCTCAGCTCCTCCGGCGAAAAGGGCTTTGTGATAAAGTCGGAAGCGCCTTTCTGCATCGCCTCCACTGCCAGCTCAATGGTGCCGTAGGCGGTGATAAGAAGGGTTGGAATGTCGGGGCTTTCCGCACGAACTTTCTGCAGCAACTCCAGTCCGTTCATCCCCGGTAGCTTGTAGTCAGAAATCAGGATATCAACAGTCGGAGCATCTGAGGAACGCAACGCCTGTTCAGCGGTGCCGGCTTCGATGGCTCGGTAGCCAAGTTTTTCCACCACGCGCGCCATACCCTCACGCATCGTATCGTTGTCTTCAACGATCAGGAAGGTGTAGCTTGGCAGGTTTTCGGCTTTTGTGGCCGGCATAGCATTCACCGATTACATTCTTTAGCGAAAATAAATCCAGCGTCGGTTTTCAATCTTCCGCATTCATGAATTGCCCGGATCAGCCCGACGAGACGCCGTCAGGCTCGAAACTCCGAATCAACAACAGCCTGCATTTGCAGGAAATCCCTCAATTTGAAGCCGGCTTTTGCCCGAGGTTTTGAACATGGCCCGGTGACGGCAAAAGGAGGATCTCGATGCGCCTGTTCTGTCGGCGGCCTTGCCGGGTTTTGTTGCTCGCAACAGGGTGATATTGACCTTTGCCGGACACTTCCAATTTCGCGGCGGGGACGCCGGCCTCTTCTTGCAGAAATCGCACGACGTTTGTTGCGCGCGCCACCGACAACTCCCAGTTACTCGGAAACTGGTCCCGGAGATTGGGATGAATCCGCACGTTATCCGTATGGCCTTCGACCACGATGCGCTTGTCTTCGATGGTTTTCAAGATGTCGCCGACCTGCTGCAGGACTTTCTTGCCACTCTCGCGTAGCTCGGCCGTACCGGAGGGAAAGATGATTTGATCAACGATCTTCACCTTGAGTTCATCCGCCAGTTGTGTGATGGTTACTTCGCCGCGCTTAATCTGTTCACGCAGGCTGCCGACCAGATCTTCATAAGTCAGCTTAAGCCGTTCGACCTCCTTTTCCTTCTCTACCGACAGCTCCTCGACTGTCTGCTCCAACTGTGCCGTCAACGCCGCATTCTGTTGCTCTAGTTGAGCAATCTGAAAGCGAAGGTCTTCGTTACGTTCGATGAGGTCGGCGTGCGCCACCTGCAGCGGTGCTATCTGGTCCAGGTAGTAATAACCGGCAAAACCCAGCAGCAGAACCACAACAATGATTAAAAAAGTGGAAAATGAACTCATACCGCTCCCCAGGGCTTGGCATATTCCCTTCTGTCCAAAAACGATATGGACTTAGTCAGATGAGAAATAGCAGTTCAAAATCACGGGCTTACACAATCTGTAGACACAAAGATAAAATAAGATACGGATAGAAGCAAATCGAATCAGGTTTCTGCAAAATCGGAATGAATAACGGGTGAGAAACACTAGCGCGGTTGCTGGGCTGCGCGGGCAAGTTCGTAAACAGCAATGCCGAAGGCCACTGCAACATTCAACGAGACTTTTCTGCCACGCATGGGAATGCTTACAATCAAGTCGGCTTCCTGCATAAGTTCTGCGCTAATGCCATGATATTCGTTCCCCACAACAAGGCAGAGCGGAAACTGCCAGTCAACCTCATCGTATTGCACGCTTTGCGGAACCGTCTCCAACGCCACGATCCGGACGCCCTTTTGCTGCAATTGATGCACAATCGCCAGGCTATCCTTGTGGTACTGCCAGGGTACATTCTCTTCGGCGCCCAGAGCAACTTTGCGGATCTCTTTATGCGGCGGACACCCTGAGATGCCGGTGAGATAGAGCTCAGTGACTCCCGCTCCTTCGGCAGTACGGAAAAGAGCGCCAACATTGTAAAGGCTGCGAATATTTTCAGCGAGAGCAAAGATCATATTTCGGTGTAAAGCGAGCCTCGGGCAGGTAGCGGCGATACAAGAGAAGGCGGACTTAAATGGAGGCGGGAACTCCGGAGCTGGTTAGTGCCCATTCAGGATGACTTCGTTGATGACTTTTCCAAGGCGATCAAACCGGTATGGTTTGGCGATGACGTTTGTAAAGCCATGCCTCTTGTAATCCGACATGATGGGGTCATTGGAATAACCGCTAGAGACAATCGCCCGGATCTCCGGGTCGAGTTTGCGCAGCCTCTCAATTGCCTCGCGACCGCCCATGCCGCCGGGGATGGTGAGATCCATCAATACGGCGTCAAACGGCTGATGGGCCTGCACTGCACTCTCATACAAACGAATCGCTTCGCCGCCATCCTTGGCCGACTCAACTTCATATCCCAGGCGCAGCAGCATGCGACTCACGCTCTTTCGGATGGTCTCTTCGTCATCCATAATTAGAACTTTACCGTTGCTGATGGTGAGATTGCCGTTGAGTCTGGTTCTTTTTCTGCGCACGGACAGAGCAGCATCCACATTGTCCGCAGGCAAATAAACAAAAAAAGTCGTACCGGTTCCAATCTTGGATTCGACGGTCAGGAGTCCGTCATGATTCTTGATGATAGAATAGGCGGTGGCCAGTCCCAGCCCATTGCCCTTTTTCTTGGTCGTGAAATAGGGATCGAATACCTTGCTAAGATGCTCTTCAGAAATGCCGCAGCCCTCGTCCTCGAAACGAAGTAGAACATAGCTGCCACTGCGTAAAGGCAGGTTGTGTTCACCGTTCAACTCACAATTGGAGGCTGAGACCTTGATCTTGCCACCCTGCGGCATGGCGTGGTCAGAATTGATGACCATATTATGAATAACCTGGTTTATCTGGCCCTTGTCAATTTGAACTTTGTGGAGATTCCGAGGCAGCGAATACTCACACTTTACCTGAGAGCCCCTCAGGGCCAGGTTGATCGTACTACGCACCAATCGCGCCAGGGAAGCAGGCTGTTTGACGGGCTCGCCCCCCTTTGCAAATGTCAAAAACTGCGCGGTCAAGTCCTGTGCATTGAGACAGGCATTTTCCGCCTCCTCCAGGATCTGAATGGGCTCATGTTCGTCCGAGTCAAAGTACGATTTGGCCAACGATACGTTCCCCAGGATAACCGTCAAAATATTGTTGAAATTGTGCGCGATTCCCCCGGCAAGAACACCAATTGACTCAAGCTTACTCGCCTTAAGGATTTCCTCCTGGATCTTGCGCTGATTGGTGATGTCCCGCGACACCAGAATCAACTGAAGATCGCCGGAGCCGGTAACATAGGGCCTGCCGGTGCTCTCAAACCATTGCCAGTCGCATTCTTTGTTCTTGAACCGAAAGGTCACGCGCGCTGATGTTCTCTCTTCAAAACACCGGCCCAACTCTTCACGCACTTTCTCTAACTCCGAGGAATGAATATAATTGAAGATGTTGGTATTGATGAGTTCATACGATTCATAGCCGAGAATCTTCTTGATGTTTGAGCTGAGATAAGTAAAGCCACCCTCAGCATTGTGCTCACTAATAATGTCATGGGAGTTGTTCGCCAGCGTTCGAAAGCGTTCCTCACCGGCAAGAATCACGTTCAAAGCCTGCCGCCGGGTTCTGTTGTCAATTAATGTGCCCTGGATCGCGGGCTTGCGATTGTAGGTCATTCTGCTGGTGATAATCTCGACGTCGACCTCCTCCCCGTCCTTGCGGCATAGGATTGCCTCAAAGCGGTGGTACTCACGCTCTCCGGCCTCATGGCGGCTCAACTTCTCTTGCAGCAAAACCTTGTATGAAGCGGCAATAAAATCCAGCAATGGCCGGCCGATGATCTCACTTTGCACGCAGCCGGCAATTTCAGCAAAACGGGAGTTTACGTGCTTGATGACGCCTTCCTGAATAACAAAAACACCTACGAAGGAGTGCTCTACCAAGCTGGAGTCCAGATGTGGCTGCAAGGAATCGGACAGCCTAAAGATCCCGACCACCAGCAATAAAACTCCGGCCGGTAGCGCAAATAGTTCGAAGGCACGCAAGACGGTGTGGATCGTCCCCGCATGCTCCTGGGTGACAAAGGTCAAGTCCGGCAGGATGCCCACAATCAGACTGGAGATGAATACAGCAGCCCCGACGGCAATCAGCCTTGTCCCTTCCAGAGAACGGTGCAAAAATTGACGCAGGACCAAATAGGTGCAGACGCTCGTAAGTAGGATCACTGCGAGGCGGAAGACAGAAAGAACGCTAATCATGGTGTACCTCTTCCGTAAGGTTGCTTCTCGAAATCGCGATCTTAGGCTGGAATGAGACTGCTTCAAATCTATGAAGTGTAAGTCATCTTATTTAACAATTATTTACCTGTATGTCAAGTATGAAATTTACGAACCTGTCTCCTGGAGAATCAGGGGGAGCAGATGTAACATCACGGAAACAAGACGAGCGTTTTTTCGTTCAATTGCTAACACATCCGAAGGGCTCATTCTGATCGTCGTTGCAAACGAGGGCGAAATATGTGTATATTGAATGGTGCACCGCATGCGCATGTGCAAGAGACTGATGACCTGCGTATGAATTCTTCAACCCTAAAAGAACACAACGGACCTGACGGGCCAATTGAATACCCATCGTAAATATCCGGTTCTCCTGGGCGCCACGGGATGTTTGTTTATCTGTCTTTATTTTTTCCTGACCTCTGTCTCGCCGGTCTCTAAACTGTTCCGACAGGAAACCACCAAGGCTGCCATACTGCAACAGGCGCAGGAGGCCTTAGTGCGCGCCGACCTTGCCGACCTCGATATGTTCCGACGCGTGGAACTGGGCTATGACAAAGACCTGCTGGTCTATGCACAGAGACACCTGGACAATCAGTTGCCCGACTCCTTCTTTCCCGTTACGAAATGGCTGGTAACCTGGACCGGTGAGGTAGAAACCAAGAAGATCCAACCTGAGCCTGTTTTCTTTTCGGCTTCTTATGATTATAAAGGGCGCATGGTGGGTATGGAGTTTACCCACCCGATGCTGAATCGACCGCCAAACCACAAAGAATCCCAGGCTCTGAAAAAGGCGAGGAAATTTCTACGACAACAAGGAGTTGAGGTCAATTCACTCACCTTGCTGAATACAAATATCAGGCAGGACAACCGGGTTTTGACTTACATGTTCACCTTCAGTAGGCCATCTCCGGTTGCGGCCGAACTGGAAGAACGCTACGAAATAAATATCACTGGCCGGACGCCCTCTCACTATCGGGCTCACCTGGTTTTTGACCCGGACCACGTCGCTATACCAGCGGCCTACAAAGACGCCCGAACCTATTCGTTCGTGACCGCGACGGTCTTGTGGGTGGCGCTCAGCATATTTATCATTGTACTTTTTCTCAAGAGACTGAAGCGCGACGTAATTGAGTTCAAAGTAGGGCTTTGGCTCAGCGCCGCGGCCTGTCTCATGGTAGCGGTATCCATCGCCATCGAAGCCTGGCCCAACTTTACTGAAGCGTTGATCGGCGGCGGCATGGCAGGCCTTCTGGCAGGTCTGGCTGTTGCTATTGCCTGTCCCGTTGGTGAAGCATTCATCAGGGAAAACGACTCCAAGATATTGGAGCTTGCCGATGTCCTGGTGCGTGGCTTTGTCAGGGTGCGCGAACTTGGTTTTGCGGTTCACGAGGCCCTTTTTCTCTCAGGTGCTGTCCTGTTCTACCTGGCGGCGACCTGGTGTCTGGCAGGTTTGAGCCCTGCAATCTTCATCGAGCCAAAAGAAGATATTCTGAGGATCTTTCTGGGCAAACAAATAATCCTCACCACATTTTTGGTACAGGCGGTTTACGCCCTCCTGATCGGACTGACGCTCTTCCTCTTCTTCTTTCCATATCTGAGCACAAAAATCCGAAACCAGCGTGTGCGGCTGGGCGTCACCGCACTGGGCATTCTGTTATTCGGCTTCCACCTCTACGGCGTGGAACCGACTTTCGTTTCTTTTCTGATTCTGGCACCCGTTGCTGTTTTCGTGGCTTATTCTGCCAGCCGGTTCAATTTTATCACAATCTTACTTTCATTGTTTGTAGTACATGTGATTCGGCAATTGCAACTGGTCAGTCTTCTACCGCACGCCTATGCTTCACCTGAAGCACTTGCTGCGGCCGGATTCCTTCTCCTCGTGTTTTCCAGTGCAGTCTATTTCACTTTCAGCAAGCGTTCGGTGGAAGACTTTCAACACTATGTACCCGACTATCTGCGGCGCGTATCAGAACGCGAAAGATTTCTGAAGGAGCTTGAAATCGCCAGAACAGTCCAACTTAAGTTCCTGCCCCAGAGTATTCCCAGTCATGCCGATCTCGAAATCTCGTGTATCTGCCAACCGGCTATGGAGGTCGGTGGCGACTACTACGATTTCATCCGGAATGGGCAGTCTTCCATTGGTGTCATAATTGGTGATGTTTCCGGCAAAGGCGTTTCCGCGGCTTTTTATATGACCATGGCAAAAGGAATCATCAAGACCATTGCCAAATCAACCAGCGAGCCGAAAGAAATCCTGGCACGCATGAACACAGTCTTTTATGAGAACGTCCCCAAGCAGGTTTTTATCAGCGTTATTTATGGGGAGTTTGACATGCAGAGACGCATTTTGAAATTCGCCAGGGCCGGGCACAACCCACTTCTTGTGTACAAGCACGCGACGCAGGAGACTCGTATGATCATGCCAAAAGGACTGGCTATCGGCCTGGACGGCGGCCAGGTATTCTCACAGACTATCGAAGAAATTCAGATTCCGTTAGAAAAGGACGACGTCTTCATATTTTATACGGATGGCATCTCGGAGGCAATGAATAGCGGTGGGTTTGAGTTTGGCGAAGAGCGCCTGAAGCAAATCATCTCAGGTAACCACAAGACATCAGCTCAGACGCTCTCGGAACAGATCCGTGACGAAGTGTTGCAGTTTACCGGGGAGGCTGAACAACATGACGACTTGACCATGGTGACCGTCCGGGTTACCGGATAACCATGATACAGCACCCCTCAGAGCTTACCGTTTCTTGATGTAAATATCCCCATTTGTCGTGTAGAGCTGAATCAGGTCGCCACCGCCATTTATGTCGCCCTCACTTCTGACATAACGCCGGCGCCGGCGCCGTTCCGACTCAGAGTCACTTGCACTGGTCAGGGGAAAATCCGAATAAATATTATAGTCTTCCCAGCGGCCATCGATATCGATTTCGGCACGAATGGTTGCGGGCATTTTTTCCGGAATTGTCAATTCAATCTCGCCGCCGGCTGAACGCAAGTCAATTTCATGTGGTTTGGAAAAATCTTCCAGGCCAATCTTCACTTCAATGTCACCACCGGCCGTTTTGCCATACACTCCTCCGATGACATCATCAAGCCTGATATCGCCACCGGAGGTTGTCACCTGAGCACGCCCACCCACGCGCCGCCCCGAGATATCGCCACCGGAGGTCGATGCCTCCAAAGCTCCACCCACATCCAGCAGCGTTATGTCGCCACCGGACGTATGCACTGCAACGGCGCCTTCAGTGCCGCGCAGTTCAATATCACCACCGGACGTCTTTGCTTTGACGCCACTATTGGCGTCAGCAATCGCAATACTACCTCCGGAAGTGTGTACGTCGACGCTGCCCCCTACCTTTGCAATTGAAATATCGCCACCAGATGTTTTGGCCAGCAGGTGACCGGTGACGTTGGAGACTACAATGTCTCCTCCCGAGGTTTTCAAGGTTACTTCGTTTCTCACATCGACGACGGCAACATCGCCGCCAGAGGTCCGCGCATTGATTTTCCCACCGATACGACTCAGCGAAATATCTCCACCGGAGGTCTTGAGGCTGACGCTGCCCTCGACATCGCCGATTGTGATATCTCCGCCCCGAGTCCCGACGCTCGTGTTGAACCCGGACGGTACCTTGATAGTAAACTCACTTTCAATCCAGTCGCGGCGAAAGTACTCGCCACCGATGGTTATTGTATTTCCTGACTGGTGGTAACTCGAACGTGATTTCTCCAGGATGGTTTCGGCCTCGGCACGCGTGAAGACATCCATCTTCTTCAACTCTTTGATATGGACTTCTTTCTTGTCCCAACCCTGGACGGAAACATCGCCGCGAACATCTTCGACGATTAGCTCGCCCTTGTGGTCCACTTTGAACGACTTTGACAGCTCTGCGACAAAATAGCGACCCGATCGCTTCAGCTCCTGAGAATAGCAGGATTGCGTGGCCACAGCCAGTACTGCAATTGCAACCAATGTCCCCAAATATCTGTTGTAAGTCATTTTTCTACTCCTTCGTACTCATTCTTACTCAGTTACCCGATCACGCCAATTCGGATTCTCTGTGCGCTGCAACGCACGCGCCGCCCGCAAACGAACAAACTCATTTTCATCAATCCTTGAAGCATTTTGCAAAACCGAAGCAACCTCTGCTTCGCGCATTTGGCTAAGCACCTCCAGGGCCTCGATGCGCACAGCCGGATTAGGATCTTTCATAAGCACGCGCACGAAGGCCCGCTTGGCAGTCTCGCTGATAGGTTGCCGGCTTAAAGCCTGAACAGCTCTCAGCCGCACGCCATCAATCTCGTCTTTTTCCAGCGCATAAATCAAGGCTGTCTCGAGTTCCTTATCCACGAAAGACGCACCACCTGAAGCCTTGATTGCCGTTAGCCGCCGTCCGGGATTCGACTCCGCTCTTATTGCATGACTTAACACATTTCGGATTCGAGGACTCTCGATATTGCCCTGCAGCGCGACCCCGCGTAACACTTTGTAGTGCACCGTGACCGACCCGGAGCGCGGCTCGTACTCAATCAGATCCACGTCCGAAATGAACGCTTCTTCAGCCAGGGCCGGAGGAGCTAAGGCGGGCGTCGGGTCTTGCCACATTCTAAATACAAATGGTGTGAACTGTCCCAACAGAACACCTGTCAGGACAAAAACCAGGGCCGGCACAAATCTCGGCAAGGGTCTCATTGCCATGCCTGCGCTGACTTTTTGCCAAAACCCAGCGCTGTGTTCTGCTCGCCTTTCCGAACGCAGTCGATCCCGCAAATCAAGCCTGGCCAGCAACAACTCATCCTCCGAAGGCTCGGGTTGCGCCTTATGCTCCAACAAACCGTGAAACCACCGCCATTGTTCGAGTTGCTCGCGACCTTCTTCATGAGATTCCAGATAGGTCTCGAAGGCCTGCTTTTCAGCCTCGCTTAACTCATCATAGAGGTAAAGCTGTATGTACTCCTCAAGCTTTTCCGGTAAGTCCATCTAGAAGTTTCCTATTTTAGCGCATGTTGCTGCAGTAGTGTTCGCATCTTACTTGTTGCCCGAAATAAGTAGTTCTTCACAGTCCCCTCGCTACACTGCATTATTGTTGCAATCTCCTTCAATTTGTGGCCGTGAAAGTGCCGGAGTACAAAGACCGCTTTTTGCTTGGCGGACAGCTGCGCAAGTGCGGTCTCGATTTCGCACGCAAGCTCCTGGTTGACGGCGCGTTCTTCGGGATTCTGTTCATTGCTTGCTAACGTTTCCTTCCAGCCTTCAGAGTCTGGATCTAGGGATTTGTCCAGCGAAAAGAACAGGTTTCTTTTTGCTTTGCGCTGGTGATTAATACAGTAATTCACCACCACACGATGCAACCAGGTCGAGAATTCGCTTTTGAACCGGAAATCGGGAAGCTTGCGGTAAACCCTGACGAACACTTCCTGATAGACATCTTCCGCGTCCTGCCGGCTGCTTAGCAAGCTGTACGCAAGGCGCAACACTTGCCGGTCGTATTTCTTCACCAAAGACTCGAACGCCAGGACATTCCCTCTTTGGGCCTCTCGAATGATTGCTTTTTCTTCGCTGTCCATCCTTTGCACTCAAACGTTGGACCAATATATTGCTAAAAGGTTTGCACTTGCAAACATAAAAGGCTGATTTGTGCACTCTTATTGCGGGCAAAGTTTCAAGAAACCCTTGCATCTTAGGTTCCGAATTGAGACCTTGGATACTACTCAAAGTCATCCGCTAGCCCACTGCAGATTCACCTCGACGGGTGTCTTGCGCCTCTGGTAAGCGTTTGGCACCGAATCCTGGGCGCCTTACAGGGATCAAGGCGCTCTGAAATACTCACCCAAGAGAAGATACACGAGCGTGTCCACAGCAAATTTTATCGCAATCGCAGGAAACATGGGGGTTGGCAAAACAACCCTGACGAATCTACTACACGACCGATTTGGATGGGAAACATTTTTTGAGCCACAGGCCACGAATCCGTATCTTGAAGACTTTTATCAGAACATGGAACGCTGGGCCTATCACTCACAAATCTTTTTCCTGACCCAGCGTTTCAAAGATCATCTGACCATCCAGCAACGCCAGGAGATTTGCATTCAGGATCGCACAATTTACGAAGATGCCGAAATCTTCGCGACCAACCTGTTTCTGCGCGGGATGATGCCTGAACGCGACTACGAGTCGTACAAAAGCCTATACGAGGCAATGGCTTGTTCGTTGCAGAAGCCCACTATCGTTGTTTATCTGCGCGCGTCTACCTGGACTTTGATCAGTAGAATCCGGAAACGGGGCCGGAGCTACGAACGGGACGTAGACACCGAGTACCTGGCGCAGCTAAATATCTGTTACGAGAGGTGGATAAAGAGAATCTCGGATAGCTGGAACCTGTTGGTGGTGGACACCGATGACTTTGATATGTACAGTGATGAAGATTGGCTGGAAGGTATCGTGAAAGAAATAGATAGAAGGATTACCCCCTGACGGAGCTGCCCGAAGCGCAAATCACAAAACGATACCATTGTGCCGCGCGTCACGAAGCCTGCCCATCAGCATGTAGCAAGAGCCCGACTGAGGATAAGCGCAGAAGTCCCCGGACCCACTTCAATCAACCCGACTAAAGAATAGCGGTAAGGTGACTGAGACATCGCCCTGGTCGATTTCGGGGTAGCGCCAGGTTCGAACAAAGCTCATAATCTCCCGTTCGAGCTGCTGAAAATTAAGCGTAGATGAAAGTAAGGTGGCTTTCGATACTCTTCCGCTTGCGGCAATCACAACTTCAACAACCATTTTCCCGCGCAGATCCGGATTCCTTCGCAGGTATTTCTTGTACATGTAGGTGAGCCGCCCGGTGTTCGCGAGCAACACTTGTCGGACCGATTCTTCAGACCGTTGTCCCACGGCCGCATCGCTGCCGGACATTCTTCCGATTTGCTCCACATCGATCCGGGCTTTTCTGCCCAGGGAAACACCTTCGATATTGTTGTCCGACGTTGCCAGGAGATCATCGATTCCGCCGGCCAAATCGGTGGCGGCGATCAAGTCGTCGAAAGCGCTGCTGCCGTTGCCCTGTCCGACGGACAGATCGGTATTTGCCATGACCTGGTCGAGTTCTTTCACAAGTCCCTTGTCCAGCAAAAAGCCCGAAAGATCGCCCGATTCATCGCTGCCGCCAATACCGGTCAAAAGACCCAGCACTCCCTGACTCTCAGGTGGTGCAGCCTCCTTGGCCTTCTTGGGTCTGGCTTCATCCGGCTTGTCTTCCGGCGCCTCTTCTTCGGACTCGGTGTTGTTTACGATTGCCTTTTCCGGCGGCGGGACAACCGGTTCAGGTTTACGGATGATGAGCCTCGCCAGCCGCTCGGGCACGACCCTGCGCGTTCCCGGAGCATTGATAGAATCCGTGGGCAGACCCTTAAGATAGGCCAGAAGCAGCATGTGAACGGCAAAAGTCACTACCAGGATAGCCTTGAATGACAAATCCTTGCCAAGGTCGCGCAGTGTAGCATAGCCCCAGGAGAATGCAAGAAACTTCTCTTCCTGTACCGGAGGCGCCCCGGAACTGCACTGGAAAGTGATCTGGGCATCCCCAACCCGTAACCGCCCTTTTTTACCACTGGTAACCGAGTAGTAGAAACTACCCCCCTTGCGGGCCAGCAGGCCATGGGCAATCATGTCCTGGAAAGTCAATCGGGATTCGCCGGCTACAACCTCACCCTGCATGTAATCGGTGAGATTTATTTCAAAATGATTGTTCTTGCCCGAAAACAGAAAGTGCCGTTTGGGAAACTGACTGCCGTAGAGCGTAACGTCGCAGCGTGGATCCTGCCCCATCGAGAAGCGCTCGTTCTTGCCTATCTTGCGGTGCAGGACCCGGTCGCCTTGCTCGATTTTGACATGAAGAAGTTTGTGATCTTTTGCCATCACACTAGCTCTGTTCAGCCTGGTTTACGGCGAGTAGCATATTGTTGAAACCTTCCTGCCCGCACGTAAACATTATTTTCTTTAGAAGGGCGAACGGAATCTCGCGGTCACCCTGAATGGTAATGTCGCCTTTGAATGCCATCTGATCGTCCAATTCAGCCAAGCCGGACGAAAACGCTTTGATGTTAGACAGTTGCTTCTGCAATGGGACGATCAAGGTCCTGTCGGTTCCCATTGCTTCGCTGACCCTCGTTACCGGGTTACCATCCAGGATAATCCAATCATTTGTGATAGTCAAAATGGGACTGGCCTTGGGTGGCATTTGCGCTGTTGATTCCGGCAACTTCAGGTCCTTGGCGACACTCATAATCTCGCCTTCGACAGAAAAACTTTTCAGAAGAAATACCAGCAAGATCGTAAACATATCGATCATGGAGGTCAACCGCAACGTGAAGGAACTGATAGATTTGTTCCGGCGCGGCTTCACCACGAACAGCTTGTTCTCATCGTCTGGATTTAGATTTAAATACATCTCTCGATCAACCAGAAATTGAAATGTTGGGAAAACCGCTTTCCCGACACCGGTCCATGACCTGAATCAATGTGTTGTACTTGATGTCTTCCTGCGGTGCAATGATGATGTCCTCAGAACTGCGATGGCGCTTTTTCACTTCTTCAAGCTTTTTCACCAGCAACGGAAAATTGAATTCGGCCTGTTTATTCCGGATAAACGGAATGGCCACACCTTTGGACTTAAGCTCAAACCCATCCTTGTTGATGGACAGAATCGTGACAACAGGAGCGGTCTTGGGATCCTGCGCGTTTTGTCCCCTGGCATCACCGCTGGGTAGCGAAAACTCTACAATCGAAATCTTGACAAAGACGGCGGTCAACAGAAGAAACGGCACAAGGATCAAAAAGATGTTCATCACCGGGGTGATGTTCAACTCATCATCGCCAAGCCTGCTGGTCCGCCCCAAAGATTGTTTCAGATTCATGCTAGCGTCTCGCCGTGGTTAATCTCTGATACACGCGCGCAACATTTTCATTGATTTCGTCGATGATGTTGTTGGTCTTGGACTGAATGTAGGAATGAAAGACCATGCACGGGATGGCCACCATCAGACCGAATGCCGTGGTATTCATTGCGACCGCGATACCGGCTGACAGCAGAGCCGCTTTCTGGGAAGAGTCCGCCGCCGAAACGGCCTGGAACGATTGAATCAGGCCGACAATCGTGCCGAGCAGGCCAAGCAAAGTTGCAACGTTCGCGATCATGGACAGATAGTGAGTCCGCCGCTCCAGCTTCGGGATCTCGGTCATGGCTGCCAGTTCAAAAGCGCCCTGGATCTCCTTATCGCCTTTGCCATACTGTTTGAGGCCGGCGGCAGTGATCATCGGCAGGGCGGCTTCCGAGCGGTTGCACAACTCTACTGCATTCTTGATGCCGCCGTTCCGGACCAGCTCAATGATTCTGTTGATGAATTTCGTTGTGTCGATGCGATTCTTGACAGCTATATAAATAAATCGCTCGACGATTATTGCGATGCCGATTATCAACGTTATCAGGATAACATACATGAACGGACCGCCGTTCTTAAAAGCTAAGCTGATGTACTGCAAATTTCACCTCCGACGTTTTTTCAAAAGAGACTTCCCGTCTCCGGGAAGCCTGGATATTTCTAATTTGGCCCGGCAGGTTTCCTGCTTTGTTTGGCGATCTTCAAAATAGCGTCGCGCTCAACCGGCCTGAAGATTTCCTTAAAGAAAGAACGGTCTATCTGGATATCATCAACATCCGGGTCTTGTCCCTGGACGATGAATACCGTTTGCGGCTTGTCGACCCGGCCCAGAATATCTATTTTGTCCAGAAACAACCTAACCTCCTGCTTGCGCGTATCAAGGCTAAATGTCTCACTGGTGGTCGCAGAGTCAGGTTGCGCAGAACCGGTCCCGACGGACTGTGCCGACAGGCTTGGCAAATGAAATAGAACCATTCCAATAAATACAAACAAATGAGTAAAACGCGGTCTCATTACTGTCACCTTCTCAAGAATCGGCGCCCTTACTGGCATTCATGGGTCGAATTCCCAACTCTACATTAAGTGCATTCAAGCGTCGCTCGCTCTCCATTACCCAAGTGTTGACAATGTTGTTCTCAGCCGCATTTTGCAGGACGGTTTCATACGTTCTCTGCGCCTTCTGCTTAAACGGCAGTACCCGCTGCTGCAACTGTTGGTTATACTTCATCAAATCTCCAGGAGACAAATTTGCCGGACGGGGAGCAGAAAGCAGAGCCGCGGCAAATTCTTCGAACGTCCTGCCAATCTTGAATGAAGCGGCGGTGGCCCATTCCGCGACCTTATATTTTGCGGCTTCCGTGTATTCTTTGATCACTCTTTGAAAAAGCGTTTGCTTGCGCTTGAGTTTGCGCTCAACCGGCGGGGTCAGTTCGATGGCTTGGAAGTCCAGAAACGAAATCTCCGCCAGCAAAAACTGAGCATTGGCAGGCAAATAGTTGTCGACTTCCACCTGTTCTTGCAAAAATCTCTTCTGAGAATCTATGACAAATTGTAGTTGCTTCCTGGCAGCTTGAAAGTTTTTTTGGCTATAGGCGATGTCCGCATTTCTGAATGCCGCTTCCAGGTAGCGATCCGGGTCATCTTTGTGCACCGACGTGTATTGCGCGTAATGTTGCCGGGCAAGCTCCGGCCGGTTGAGGTTCTCAAAACTGCGCGCAGCGGCAAACAGGGCTTCGGCAGCGTATTTTGAGCCGGAATCGTGCCGGTACAAATTCGTGTAATTGACCGCCGCTCGCTCAAATTGCTCTGTTTCTTCGCAAAGTGCACCAGCCTTGAACAATGATTCATCAACAAATTCGGATTTCGGGAAGCGCGTAAATACAGCTTCATACAACTCGATGGCCTTGGATCTGGAACCAAGATCTTCAAATTTCTGCGCGGCCTCGAGCAATGCCCGCTCAGCTACCGCGCTGTCCGTCACGGTCCTGGCGACATTTTCAAAAGCCAAAGCCGCCATCAGGCTATCGCCATTGGCTGTGTACACTTCAGCGCTGCGGAATTGCGAAGAAGCGAGCAACCGGCCGGCCTTTTCGACGTAAGCCACCGAGTCGGGAAACTGTGAAACAACTTTGCGAAACCACCCCTCGGCAGCCACGAAATTCTCAGCCTCGTAATCCGACTGCCCTGCCATGAAAGTTGCCCGGGTAAGATACGGATTGTCCATGGACCTGCCGGCCACCTCCTGGTAAGCCTTACCGGCCAAGTCGAAATGTTTGAGATCAAACAGGAACTGGGCAAAATTTATCAAGACTTCGTTCGTCTTTGGACTGAGCGTGTGGAACAGGAAAAAGTCATTGCTCGCCTGCATGATTTGCGCCTGCAGGTCGTTCCTGGACCTGATGACTGTGGGGATACTTTCGGAATGCCCCAAAAAGTTGAACAACGAAAGGTTGACCGAATCGACACTGGTCGATTGTTGCAGCAACTGCCCGAAGGCCAAAATCCGATTGTACGCGGCGGTCTCGGCAAACTCCGAGCTCGGATAGCTTACAGAAACGGCATAATAACTCTCAGCCGCCTGGGCGTATTCCGCAAGGTCGTAGTAGCATTCCCCAAGGTAGAACTGGACTTGATGGGCGCGTTCGTGTGACGGAAACTTATCCAGATAAGCCTTATACCATGAAATTGCCTTGTTGTACTCGCCGCCGTCCTGACTGGTCTGTCCTCTGAGCTGAGCTTCGCTGGCCAGGGTATAGAGGAATTCTTCGGTGGCCGTTATCACTTCGTTGCGGGTTTCGGCATCGTTGACGCCGCTGAACCAATCAGAGCCCGGACCGTAAGTCTCGATCAAACGAGCACGGGCGAGATCGGCCTGCTGCTTGTCTCCGGCCAACTCATAACTTTCGACGATCTGTTTTTGATAATGGGCTACGGCTGGTTTCAATGGATAATAGTCGATGAGGATATTCAGCGTTTCGATCGCTTCGGTATAGAAATTTCGTTCCTGGTAGAGACTTGCCAAATGCAGCAGGATTGCTTCAGCGTAAGACTCCTGTTTGCGCTCCCGCAAAAAATCCGCGGCTTTGTACGGCCCGCCAAACTCAGAAAAACAAACGGAGATGTACTCGATGGCTTCCTGTCGCAGGTCGGTTTTCGCTTCGCTGACCTTCGATGTTTGGACCTCGTCCAACAAATCAACATCTTCGATCAGGTAGATAAAAATGCTGATGGC
This sequence comes from Candidatus Zhuqueibacterota bacterium, assembly GCA_029262055.1. Classification (GTDB taxonomy): domain Bacteria; phylum Zhuqueibacterota; class Zhuqueibacteria; order Oceanimicrobiales; family Oceanimicrobiaceae; genus JAJDAD01. The sequence goes on along the minus strand of JAJDAD010000045.1, from coordinate 4,739 downwards.
CTGGGCATAGTCCTCAGTAATATAATAGGACCAACCCAGTTTATACAATGCCATATCAAAAAACGGATTTTCCCAACTGTCCAGAACGCGTCCGTAGTACTTTATAGTTGCGGGATAGTCTTTCTGGTCAAAATAATATTCGCCGAGCCGAAAGTAGGTCTCCTCCAGCAGGGCCGGGTCATCTGACTCCGCGGCCACCGCCAGATAATGCTCGGTAGCCTCCCGCATATCACCCTGCTCAGCATAGCACAGCGCAATGCGATACAGTACCTTATCGCGGAAATGTATCTCCGGCCACTTCTCGAGCAGGCTTTGTGACATGCGAATGGATTCGCCTAAATCTATCCTGGGAGCTATCGGCGCCACTTCATCCGCAGCATAAGTGCGCATCCGCTCAGCTTGCTCGTAGACCAGCATTTCCTGTTGAAACTGCAGGCTGGCTTGCCGTAAGTACAGGTCTGACAACTGGAAGACAACGGTGGGCGAAAAATCATGGCGCGGGTATTTGGCTAGCAGTTTCTCCGACGCCGTGATGGCGGCGTTCAGGTCGCGAAGCCGGTGCAAATCCGAAGAAGCTGATTCCTGTGCAAAAGTGGACGTCGAAAACAAGACGCCGGCGCACGACAGCAAAGCAAGACAAGCGCCAATCTCGCGTACATTGCTTTTGAAGGAAGCCACGGTCATCTATTCCACCCCCATCGCTTTTACGTACAGAGCCTTGACACGCCCGTACTCGGCATACGCTTCCCACTTGTTACGCATCTCGCTTTTTGCGAGTGCTTTGCGCATCATGGCAATTTTGTCAGAGGTAAGCTTAAAATCCTCTCGTTCAACACGGAGGTTATTGAGCATGGCCTGCAGCTCGGTCTTTGCATGCACCATATTTCCGGGTAAGTCCGGTGCCATGATATTTTCTTCGTAGAGAGGAATTGACTCAAGCAGTTTCGTCTCCAGTAAGAACAACTCCTCTTGTAGCGCCTCCAGTCCTTCTTCAAGGACATTCAAGTTGCCCCTGGCAGATTCGTAGTGGGTGGTGTCGGTTTTGCTGGAGTCCGTCGGAACGACAAGGTCAAACTCGTTGGCGGCAAAATCATAATATCCAAGCTTCAGGTAGGACTGGCCGCGCAGGAAATGAGCTTCATCCAGGTTGTAGTAGTCGGGATAGCTACGGATGAGTTTGTTGAGCGGGATGAGGGCAGATTTATGATCCTGCAATTTCAAGAAGGCCCAACCGAGCGTCAAGAGCGCTTCCGGATAGCCGTGGAACACCGGTTTGACTCTGAGCAAATACTTGGCGGCCGCCTTGAACTCCGACAATTCAAAATAGACGTACCCTAAAGTCAGGCGTGCGGCGCTCACGATCTGAGCTTGTTCCGAACCGCTGTCCGAGAGCCGATCCACCTTGCTGAATACGGAGATGGCTTCTCTTACATTTTTTTCTTTCAGGTGAGCCAGGCCCGCCGTGTAGAGCGCGTACGGATAGAAAGGACTCTTTTCCTTAATGTGAGGAACGACGTTGTGCACCAGGCCATAGCTTTCCTGGTTAAAATAAGTTTGTTCGGCAATATAGCGTGACTCCGCAATGCCCTCGTGTTTGGTGTAGTGCGCCTCCATAGTCTTATAGAACTTCAGGCTTTGCGGAAAATCGCCGCGTTTGTAGGCGACCTTCTGGAGGCCAAGAAGAGCTTCCGGAACCAACTTGGTTTTGTTCACCGATTGCAGCAGGAAGCGGTACATTCGGTCGGCGCCAGCGTACATTTCTAGCTCGTACTGACACTGTGCCAGCAAAAACACGGCATCCTCGAACTTTGAAAACGACGGGTAGAAGTCCACGATCTGTATGAGCTCCAGGGCCGCCTGCCAAAGATCGCCGGAGCCATAGCGGGCAGAGGCAGATGAAAACAACGCCTTGGCTTCCCGTTCAAGTCTCTTGCCCTCGTCTTCTTCATCCGGGACAAGCGGACCGGCAATCAGCCAACCTGCGGCCACCAGACAAAGCAAGAGGGCCGCGGCGGCGGGGAAGCTTGATTTATGCATACCTTTAATTACGGCTGCCTCTATTCTTCGTCGCGTTCTGATTTGTCATCCAAATCTTTCCGCATATCATCAAGAGCTTCATCTATTTTTTCACGTTTTTCTCGCAAACGCTCCAAAGCCCCGTCCACCTCCTCGGGAGCAAGTTTTTCCGGAGTAGCTCTTTCTGTTTTGCGGTCTTTCCACATCTTGGACGCCCTGAATTGGTAACTCAGACCGCTGAAAACCTTCCAGTCCGCATATTCGTGCAAAGGTGCTGGATAGCGAGACAGATCCTGGCTAAACCCAATATCAAATCCCAGATCGAGCACAGTGTGGTAGGGCGTTCGAAGTTTTACGCCGTGTGAAAGCCGCATGGAATTGTTGCTAAAGTTGATCGCACTGTTGTTGTGAAAAATCTCAGCAGAGTACTCGGTGTAAAAGATGATATCCCGGATTGGAATCTTAAAACCCAAACCGAGGAGCAATTGATCGGTACTGCGACTCTGCAAAAAGGTTCCAATATCATGGTCTACATAGCCCAGATTTGCACTTACCTTAAATGGCAGCGGAGCTGAAACCAGCAAGGATGAGATCGCCATCACGCCCCAGGACACGTCATTGGAAGAAAAGGGTTCAAACGGCACGTTGTGATTGGATGAAGTCGGTAATCGCAGGAACGTACGCACGGCTGTCCGCAGCATTCTGCCCGACAGAGGTGTCCGCCATTTTGCCCCGAACAGGATGTCGCCCGGAGGCCCCCAGCTGGAGTGGACCTGGTCGTCCTGATATGGGATTACTTGCGTTGTCAACTCAACGTTGTTGCTCAAACCATAAGTGAACGAGCCACTAAGTGAATGATCATAGAGCCTGCCGCCACGCGTGTTTCGGGAAAATGTGCTGAAAAAGGAGTTTATGACGAAAGCTTTCGCCTGCGCCGTCTCTGCAGCCTGCACTCTAAGCATACCGCGCCCACCCACCATCGTCGTTTGACCGAATATGGGTGCGCAGAAGGCGAAACAAGTCACCATCAGTGTCAGGCCCCCGGGTAAGGCCAACCTGGTTCTCATCGTCAGATATCTCCACATTTCTTATTAATTTCTGATTCAGCCACGGGACTTCGAGGAAAACTCTTCCTAAGCATCAAGTTATATGCCAAACCCGAAGATCATTATCAAATACTGACAAACCGGGGAAATGCGTTCGGATCGCGCTCAAAATATGCATATAATGACCGTAACTTAGTCTCTAATACAATGAAAAAGAATTTGGCGAAATAGAACTGGCTAAAAATGATACATTCTGGTAGGCGAAAACTACTCAGGTTTGACCGTTGGATGCGTAGGCTGGAAACAGATTTCGCCGCTCGTTAAACCGACGTTCAATGCGTGATGCAAGCGGGTAGGTGAATGCAACCAGAACTATTCCGGCAATGGCGTCAACCGCATAGTGATACTGCAGGTAGACTGTGGAAATGGTCAGTAAGATGATGATCGGCGCAACTAAAGCACCGATGACGCGGTGCAGCCGGAACATGAAAATCAGGATGACCCACACCGCTGCCACATGCGAACTGGGAAACGCTGCACCGGAGATCGATGCCGCTGCCTGAATTCTTAAGACCATGCCGTAAAACAGACCAGTTGGCTCCGGGCCGTGCAATAAATGACCGAGCGTGTCCTGCGGGCCCCGGGCTGAAAGCAGCAAGTAGGAAAGATAGCAGGTACACATGGTCAACGTCAGGTTGAACATAAAAGACCGCAACAGAGTCTTCTTTCTCGAAATGAGTAACGCAATCGCAGCCAAAGGCAGAAGCGCATAATAGGACCAGTATGCGAAAGCCATAACTTCAGTGAGGATTGGGTTAAAAAATTGCTCCGTCAGAATCACGGCATGTTCACCGAAAAGCAGTTGATCCCACCGAATCAGATGGGGTTCCAACCAAAAAGGAAAGAAGATATTTATTATTAAACTGATTTCCTTAAACATAAACGTGAACAATACCATGGGGTACACTTCACGGACGATGTACCAAACACCCGATTCACGTCCTTCAGTAAAACGCACCAAGGCGAGAACGAACAACAGAATCACACCGTGAGCTGCGACATAAAAATACCAATGTGGAACTCTTGACTGGAAAACCACAATGAGGGCGGCAAGCAACAGCAGATAAACGATGACGGTAAGGTCGAGCAACCTCGGTGTCTGTAAGGATGCCCTGCTTTCCGGCAAAACGTCATTTAGCAGGAAGCTGGATAGCGATTTTTGTTGAGTGCTTTCTTTGCCGGACACAGTCAAATTACCATAAATCTTTATTTCACCAAATTTAGAAGTATGGTGAAACTGCGGCAAAAAAGCAAGGTGATTCTATTTCATCTCAGTAAAGTCTCTGAAACACTGGTAACCGAAAGTAGCAGCAGCAGACGCCTGATCGGGCTGTCCATAATAGGTCATAAGCCCCTCTTGCGCCGCCTTCCAATGGCAGTCCCAGCTGAATTGTATTTCCTTGCTGTCCGGGCCAAAGGTTAAGTGGCCTTCAAATGCAGAACACGATGATCTCCCGGTTATCGTGACGTCAGTAATCGGCTCGTCCTGGTATTCTGACAGCAGTTTCTTCAGGACCCGCAATATCTTGATACGTGGCGCCCCAAGCGGAACCTTTATAAGCTCAGGGTCTGCACCGGCAAGAAAGCTCTGCACCGCTTCCTTAAAAGTCAACTCTG
>JAJDAD010000044.1 GCA_029262055.1 Candidatus Zhuqueibacterota bacterium | reverse complement strand
AAAAGGCACCTCGAAGGTCGAGCAGGGCAAGTTTAGCTCCTACTATAAGTTCACGGTAAGCGGGCTGACAGGCGCTGTTCAGACTGCAACGTTGCGTTTGCAGGTCACCGATGGCGGTTCAGACGGAAGCGACAACGGCGGCAGTGTTTTTCCGGCTTCGAATAATCATACCGGGACCGCGACGGCCTGGAGCCAACTTGTTCTGACTTCCGGCAATGCTCCGGATATCACGGGTCCGGAGCTCAGTAGTATGGGCGCGGTAAGTCCGCTGCAAATTGTAGACTTTGATGTAACCAACTCGGTTGACGGCAACGGCACGTTTAGTTTCTGCCTGGCCGGAAATTCCGGCAACCAGGCCAAGTATTTTACCAAGGAGGGGACTGGCAATGCACCTCAGCTCATAGTGCTAGCCGGTTCTGCTGGTGGAGGCAACAACTCGCCAGTGGCTGTCAATGACAATGCCTCCACAAGCGCGGACACGCCGGTTGCTGTCGATGTAACCAGCAATGACAGCGACAGCGATGGAACGCTCAATACGGGAAGCGTGTCGATAACCAGTGGTCCCGCCAATGGAACCACCCTTGTCAATGGTGCTACAGGTGTGGTCACTTACACACCGAATGCCGGTTTTAGCGGAGCGGACACTTTCACCTACACGGTGCAGGATAACGATGGCGCCACATCGAATGCCGCAACTGTCACGGTGACCGTTGGCAGTGGCAACGTCGCGCCGGTTGCCGTGGATGACAATGCGACAACCGCGGAGAATGTTGCCGTGGCCATCAACGTGACAGGCAATGATTCCGACAGCGACGGCACTCTCAACGTGGCAGCGGTGGCGATCATCGCCGGACCCGGGAACGGGACCACTTCGGTAGAGGGGATAACCGGAGTCGTGACTTACACACCGGGGACGGGTTTTAGCGGAAATGATAGTTTCACTTATGCCGTTCAGGACAATGACGGTGCCACTTCCAATGCGGCGACGGTCACAGTGACGGTTACGGCCAGCGGTGGTGGCCAGACCTTGACCTTCCTGCCGACCGATGATGGTCAGGTAAAGGTCACGGTACCCGCGAAAAATTATGGAAGCAAGACCACTTCCAAGGTTGAAGCAAACACGTTCAATTCATACTACAAATTTGTAGTGACCGGGATAAGCGGGACAGTCCAAAGCGCTGTTGTGCGGCTTTCGGTTACCAACAACAGCGTCGACGCAGGGTCCATTTTCTCTGTGTCCAACAGTTTCGCAGGCACAGCGACACCATGGGTTGAGGAGACTTTGACGGGTGGCAATGCGCCGGCAATCAGTGGCGTAGCACTCGGTTCAGTCGGGGCGGCGCCAATTGGGACATCGGTCGACTACGATGTTACTGCGGCCATCATTGGCGACGGAACATACAGTTTTGCCATCACAAAGGGCACTGGCGATCCGGTAGCGTTCTTTACCAAAGAAGGCGATATTGCGCCGCGACTATTGGTAAACACCGGCACCGGCGGCGGAGGTGGTAATAATGCGCCTGTCGCTGTCAATGACAATGTCGGGACCAACGCGGGCGTTGCGGTTGCTATCGATGTCACCCTAAACGATTCCGACAGTGATGGAACAATTGACGTGACAACGGTCGCTTTTGCCACGTCCCCTGCCAATGGCACAGTCAGCGTGGACGGTGCAACAGGTGTGGTGACATATACTCCTAACGCAGGTTTCTCAGGAGCGGATTTGTTCAATTACACCGTGCAGGACAACGACGGTTCTACCTCGAACGCAGGTACGGTAACCGTCACAGTCAATGCGACCGGGAACAGTGCTCCCACGGCTGTCAACGATGCTGTCGCGACCAATGTTGGGACTCCTGTTGTCATTGATGTGACTATCAACGACGGTGACTCCGACGGGACCATAGACGTCACGACTGTGGCAATTGTCTCACCGCCCGCCAATGGAACGACGGCGGTAAGCTCCACTACCGGTGTTGTGACTTACACGCCCGATGCCGGTTTTTCAGGCACAAACACCTTCACTTATGCTGTTAAAGATAATGATGGCGCCACTTCTAACCTGGCGACCGTAACCCTGACCGTGAGTGGTGGTGCCACGCAGAGGCTCACCTTTCAACCAACCGATGATGGCCAGGTCAAACTTGCAGCACCCGCCAATAACTATGGTTCGAAAGGAACAGCAAAGGTCGAACAGGGGAAATTTACCACCTATTTCAAGTTCAATGTGACGGGTGTGACCGGGGCAGTCGTCGACGCTAAGATCCGGCTCAGAGTGACAACGGCCATCTCGGATGGAAGCGACAGCGGAGGCTCATTCACTGCGGCGTCCAATAATCATCGTGGCACATCCACGCCATGGACTGAAGCTGCTCTGACCGCAGGCAACGCTCCGACAGTCACCGGCAGTGTTCTGAGCAGCATCGGGACGGTATTCCCCAATGATATTGTTGAATTCAGTGTCACGGGCGCAGTCACCGGAGACGGTGTCTTTAGTTTCTGCTTGAGTAACAATTCCACGGACCAGGCTAAGTATTACACAAAAGAAGGCACGACTCCCCCGGAACTCATTGTTCAAACCGGACCGGCGAGTGCCGCATTTGTGGAAGAAAGAGTGGAACTGGGTGACAATGTTACGCCAGAAACACTGCCGACGGAATTAAGCCTGAACCCGAATTACCCGAACCCTTTTAATCCGGAAACCAATATTCGCTACGCTCTTCCGGAACAGGCGCGGGTCAAGCTTCTGATCTTCAACATTCGCGGCCAACTGGTGCGGACGTTGTTGGATGAGGAGCAAACGGCCGGCTTCAAGACAAAGAGGTGGTACGGCACCAACGACAGTGGCGTTCCGGTCGGTAGCGGTACTTATATCCTGCGCCTGGAGGTCGGAGAGCAGAAATTCACGCGTCGCATGCTCTTGCAAAAGTAGTACAGTCTGCACTTGAAAGCTCAGAAAAAGCCTCGACTTGTTCGGGGCTTTTTTGTTTTCAATGGCAGACAGTAGCCCCAGCCTTGACTATTTTGCGTCATGTGCCTATCTTGCCCCCCTGCAAGTACTGTGGGGGGGAGGTCTCTGCAGGTGGTCTTGGCCGTGTGAACTGAGTAAACACAACGGAGGCTAAAATGAACAAAGGGTGTCTGGTTGCTTTGGCAATTGTAGGCGCAATCGCTGTTGCAGGCGTGATCGGCGTAACTGTTGTGTTTAAGAAAGCGAAGGGAGTGGTGGAAGACCTGGCAACGGGTGTGGGCGTATCACCGGAAGTTGTGGAAAACGTCAGAACCTTGAACGAGGACTACGACTTCCAGGCGCCGGCCGACAACACCATTAATGAGCATCAGGTGCGGAAGTTTATTGCCATCAAGCAGGACTTTGCCGCCGGGATAAAGAAACACCAGCAAGCCTTCGAAGAGTTGGAGGACCGTGCGGGCGAAGATGCCGGCCTGGCTGAAGTGGCGGAATCGTACAAAATACTGGCCAACATCCGGCGTGATTTCCTGCAGTCTCTGCGTGACAACGAAATGTCGCCGAGAGAATACATGTTCCTGACAGGTCAAGTCTACGGCGGCTACCTGACGTCCGCTGCGAAGGCTGGTGCAGAGCAGGTACGTGCCGGGATGCAGCAAGCGCAAGCTTCGTACAAAAAGCAGTACGAAGAACTTGACAGGCAACTGCGGGACCCGGACATCAGTGATGAGGTCAAGGCCGGCCTGACGCAGGCCAGGAAGTCGCTGGAAGCAGCCATGACCGCCATGGAAACCTCCGACGTAAACTTGCCGGCTACAGACAGGGCAGTCCCGCCGGAGAACGCCAGACTGCTCGATAAGTACCGGACAGAGCTGCTGCGACTGGACACGGCGGGTTTCGAGTATTGGGGCCTTGCTACTATGACTTATTGAGGCGGGAGCACCGGATTGAAGATTCTGCTACTTGAACCGTACTTTACCGGTTCGCACGCGCTCTGGGCGGATGGGTTGCGCGAGCATAGCCGGCATTCGGTAGAGATCCTGAGCCTGAAAGGCAACTTCTGGAAATGGCGGATGCATGGCGGCGCCGTCACCCTTGCCTCTGAGTTCCTCGAGTCAAGCTATGACGCAGACTTGCTGCTGGCAACTGATATGCTTGACCTGACCACATTTTTGGCGTTAACCAGAAAGAAATCCGCGCATATTCCCACAGCTGTTTACTTCCATGAAAATCAGCTCGCCTATCCCTGGTCACCGACGGACAGGGATGTGGCGCAGAAGCGTGACAAGCATTACGGCTTCATAAACTACACCACGGCCCTGTCTGCGGACAAGGTTTTCTTTAATTCAGCGTTTAACCGCAACGGCTTTCTCGAGGGCCTGTCCGGCTTTCTGAAACATTTTCCGGATCACAATGACCTGGCCAACATTGACTGGATTAGGGCAAAGAGCGAGGTACTGCCCCTGGGACTCAACCTGCGCCGCTTTGATAAGTGGCAGAACCCCCGGCTGCAAGTTCCTCCCGATCTGCCCGTTCTGCTCTGGAATCATCGTTGGGAGTTCGACAAGAATCCCACGGAGTTTTTTGACGCACTGAGAGTACTGGCTGCAAAAGGGCTCGACTTCGGCGTCGCAGTGCTGGGTGAGTGCTTTAGCCAGAAACCCACTGAGTTTGAGCGGGCACGGCAGGACTTGGGAGAGCGAATTCTACACTTTGGTTTCGCCCAAAACTTCGGCGAATACGCGCAATGGCTGTGGCGCTCGAACATTATCCCGGTGACGTCGAACCAGGATTTTTTTGGTGGCAGCATCGTTGAGGCCATATATTGCGGCTGCGAACCGGTCCTGCCTAATCGGCTTGCTTACCCGGAGTTGATACCGGGCGACCTGCAAGAGATCGTCCTTTATGACAGCGCTGAGGAGCTACAACATAAACTCGAAAACTTCTTGGGAGGCTCGAACCGGGAACCGCTTCAGGGCCTGCAGGAGTCGATGAGAAGATTCGATTGGGCCAACATAATCGAGACCTACGACCAGAAACTTGAATCCATCAAGGCGGTAGAGTAACCACCTGACAGGCACTCACTTCAGATCAAAGTTCAGTGAGTAGCGACTGTCCGCACCGGCTGAGTTGTTGCAGGTGCTGTAGTGTTTTCGCGGAATGCAATTCCCGAATTGTTCGTGCGTGGGGGATTACCTGGCGGGCCCAGGAAGGTGCGCCGCCCCACCCACGAGCAGCATGTATGATTGCTCTGTTCTGTAACTGTAGTTTTTGGTCCTTAAGACACCTCTGACTTCGTCCATTAATTTGTGCGATTGCATCTACCCCTCCACACTTTTTTGTTGAAGATGACAAGACTTTTACATAAGTTTTTGCTATCTATCAGAAACGGCACTCGAAGTAGTGGCTCATTAGCTACGCTGTGACTCGACGCCTACGATTGCCCATGTCCCAACAAATCTCCTGTGAGAGATGTGATAATTAATACACCTAAAACATTTGTTCACCTATAAATAGTCATTTCATCTCAGATATGCAGGTTCTTTACCAGAGAGAGGACTTGCGCCAGCGCCGGAAGTTCTTTACTAAGCTGTCGTGCGCCGGAAGTCTGACTATCCGGACGAGCGTCATTCCGGCGATCCGGGTGAAAGCCGGATAGACGCGGCAGGTGTTCTCCGGCCTGGGTCCCAATTCCTTTACGAGACCCGGCGTGCTGTATAAATCATTATTTCAGGTTTATCAAGCGAATGAATGCTTGAGATGAAGGTGAGTTTGAGCGTAGAGGATTGATCTATATGGGCCATATTCGCGGGCGGGCCATTATGGCCCACCGAATCTCTAGTTATGTGAAATGGATTGTTCCGAGATGAAGACTGAAGTTCAAGAAAAATTTGATAGCTATCCTGAACATATTATTCCTCTAATGCTTCAACTAAGAGACCTCATGTTCAACGTGGCAGAGAATCTTAATTTGGGTGAAGTCGAGGAAACGTTGAAGTGGGGAGAACCAAGTTACCTGGTCAAGAATGGCAGCGCTGTCCGAATGGACTGGAAACCCAAACGTCCAACTCAATATTTTCTGTTCTTTCATTGTCAAACAACTCTCGTCGATACTTTCCGTGAGTTATATTCGACCTCCTTAGAGTTTCAAGGCAATCGTGCCATCGCTCTAAATGTAAATAGTAAATTACCCGAAAGAGTTGTCCAGCATTGCTTAGAAATGGCTTTTCGGTATAAAACCATTAAGCATCTACCTTTGCTAGGTGCTTGAATGATAAATTCACATAACAAAGCGCTGCTGTGGAAAATTTGCTCGCTGGCGCTCACAAATTCCCACAGAGTGCGGCGTTAGGCCAAAAAGAGGAACGCACTGATAAAGCGTAGAAAATAGGTAATACCGTATGAAAAAAAATCTAAGGTAACAAATTGATTGGTAAGCAAATACTCCACTATAACATTGTAGAGAAACTCGGTGAAGGCGGAATGGGGGTGGTGTATAAAGCCCAAGACACCAAACTAAAACGCACGGTCGCCCTAAAATTTCTGCCTCAGCATACCATGGCCAGCGCGGAAGAAAGAGTCCGGTTCGAGCATGAGGCTCAAGCCGCGGCGGCGCTCGATCATCCTAATATCTGCACGGTTTACGAAATCAACGAGGCGGACAAGCAGGCATTCATCGCCATGGCCTATATCGAAGGGCAGTCGCTACAGGATGTAGAAGGCGGGGCTCCCATGCCCTTACAGGATGCTCTGAACTTCGCCATCCAAATAGCGGAAGGACTACAAGCCGCCCACGAAAAGAATATCGTGCATCGCGATATCAAACCCGCCAATATTCTTATCACCGCAAAAGGGAAGGTGCGCATCACAGACTTCGGGTTGGCAAAATTAGCCGGACGTACGCAACTCACCAAAGAGGGTGTTTCGATGGGCACAATGGCCTACATGTCCCCGGAACAGACCCAGGGAGGAGAGGTTGATTACCGTACGGATATCTGGGCGCTGGGGGCGGTAATTTATGAGATGATCACGGGACTGCAGCCGTTCATCGGTGATTACGAACAAGCGGTGATGTATTCCGTCCTGAACGAAAACCCGGAATCGCCAACAGCCCTGCGTACCGGTGTACCCATGGAGCTGGAACGGATTGTCAACAAAAGTCTGGCAAAGAAACCGGCTGAGCGCTACCAGAATTTGGCGGATATGTTGGTTGATTTAAAAGGACTGCATAAATCGTTGCAGCCGGATGTCTCGAAAATAAAAGCCAGTTTAGGGTTGGGTTTGAAACCTGAGCCTGACGAAAAGGCGGAAACTCGACAGATTTCCAAGAAATCAAAAACTGGTCTGCTGATCTCTATTCCTATCTTGTTGATGTTATTGGCACTGGCAGCCTTTAGTTTTTTGGGAAAATCAAACCTCGATAAACCCGCAATTAACTCCATCGCAGTCTTGCCATTTGCCGACCTGAGCCGAGACGGGGATCAGGAGTATTTCTGCGATGGGATGACCGAGGAAATCCGTACCAAACTCTCCCGCCTGGGAAATTTGAAAGTCATTGCACGTACCTCGGTGATGCGATATAAAAACACCGACAAATCAATTGAGCAGATCGCTGAGGAACTCAGTGTGGAATCGCTATTAGAGGGTAGCATTCGTAAAGATGGGGACGAAATTCGTGTTACAGCCCAGTTGATTAACGCAAAAGACGAATCTCAGCTCTGGACTGAGAATTACGACCGGCAGTTTGCTGGCGTGTTCAAACTTCAAGAGGACATCTCCAGGGCCATCGCGATGGCTCTGCGCGGCAAGTTAACTTCGCAAGAGATCGAGAAATTTGTCAGCACCCAACCTCGTGACAACCAGGCTTACGAACTTGTCCTGAAAGGCGCCTACCATATCCAAAATGTGTTTTTGCGAACAGTCGAGCAACATGATTTTGAGGTCGGGCTAAACTATTTTGATGAGGCCATTGCGTTCGACACCACCTATGCATCTGCTTTTATTGAGAAGGCATTTGCATACCACATGCGCTGGGTTGCTAACGGCTTTAGGGATATCGAGGCATTGCAGCTTAGCAAAGAATTTGCTGAAAAAGGGCTAAGCCTTGAATCGAACTCCGCACGAGCGAACGCCATGTTGGCCACAGCCAATATCACCTTTGGTGAAACGGCTGCAGCCTATTCTCATTTTAAAGAGGCCTTTCGTTTAAATCCCAACGAAGCATTGGCCCATCACTCTGCTTCTTTTTTTATGATGACACACGGCATGCAAGAAGAAGCGATTCGCTTTCGCGAAAAAGCACTTGAGCTCGATCCGAATTATCCGCCTTCTCATCTTCTTCTTATCGGCTTTCTGTTTGATTTTGGTAAACTTAATGAAGCGGAACGAGCGAATCGTCGTTATGCCGCAGCTTTTCCGGATAACCCGGGTGTTCAGCGATTTGTCACGTCCCGTAAGGCAGTCTTTGCTGCATTTAAGGGAGATTGGGAAATGGCGAACACCCTGATAGCAAAGGTCGAGCCGATAGATGACCGGGATGTAGCTACTAAGGAAATCAAGGCGATCATCCTTGCCTTGCTTGGCCAAAAAGAGGAGGCGCTGCAATCCTATGGCGATGCAGGGATCTATGCCTTGCTGGGATTAATGGATGAAGCGATTGTGCAACTACAAAAGAAAATGGACCGCGAAAAAGCTCTGTACAAATCGTCCTATGCCATTTTAAGGAATTACCCATCGCTCGAGGCGTTGCAAGTCGATCCTCGGTTTCAGATCATTTTGCAGCAGGAAAAGGAAAAAGCGGAACGGTTCCGGAAGAAATATGGGGATCTGGTTACGGTTTTGGATGAGTAGCAGTACTTTTGCGGGGCTTTGTTGACAGTGCCAGGATTTCCAGCGGGCGGGCGCCCTATAACAGACAAAATAGAATTCGTGAGGCATAGTGGCTTCAGCCCGTACCTAACAAGGCAAATTCAGCCGACGCAAAAAAACGCGCGGCTGATTTCCGATGTTAGGCTTACAGGAAACTACAGGTAAACAATAAAAGGCAGATGTTTAACTCATATCTCAAATTCATGCTTAAATCGTCTCTGACCATTTGGTGGGGAGCTGCAACATTTGCAATTGAAGTAATTGGTCTTGCTCTTCCTACCCAAATTATTTCGTTTAATAAGATATGGCTTCTTCCATTGCTTTTTATAGTATCTCTAAGTCTTTTTATTGGGGTCACCGTTTTATATAAGGGTTGGAATTTATATTCTAAAGCTTATGAAGGAATTAATGTCGCACAAATAATCAAAATTGAAAACGAGCAAGTATTTCTTTTAAAGGGTTTGCGAAATATCTGTCTTGGTTCAATATTAGAAATAAGGCGAGTTATTGAGGGTGTCAATATTCCAATCGGATTCATTGAGTTGACTAATCAGAACGATAATGGTATGGTACAAGCTAAACCTATATGGATCATGCCTGGGCATTTGCGAGATATTGAAACGCATTCCTTATCTGCTGAGAGTCTATTGGTTTCGCAAAATCTTAGTAAAGATATGTTTCAACGCTGGTTGAATGAATCGACAGAAACGAGAGTAAATGATTTAATAAAAAGGGGAACCAAAAGTTGACAAAACCGCCTAAAGCATTTATTAGTTACAGTCATGCAGATCGTGAAATTGCCAAGCGTATAACTGACACTCTCAGAAAAGAAGGAATAAATGTTTGGTTTGATAGATATGAAATTCTTGTAAATGATTCTTTGATACAAAAAATATTTCAAGAAGGTCTCGCAGAAGCAGATGCTTTTATTGTTATCCTTTCAAAAGATAGCATTAATTCTAAATGGGTTCAACATGAACTTGACACGGCTATGATAAAACGAATTGAGGGCGCAACTAGAGTAATCCCCGTGTTAATTGATAAAGTGGATATACCTGAGCCATTAAAACCGATTAAGTACATAGATCTGTCTCAAGATTTTGATGATACAATTCGGGAGCTACAGAAAGCAATTTTCAAAGTACATGAACGTCCCCCTGTGGGTGAACCACCCGATTTCGTCAAAAACCTTGAACCTGTAAGCGGTCTATCGGGATTGGGAACAAAATTGGGGCGTTTTCTAATTACCACTGGTAAACATGAAATAGGGAACGAAGAAACTCTTCGTCCGGCTGAACTAGCAGAGCAGTTCAGTTTCTCTCCTGAAGAAATGAATGATGCTATAGATGAATTGGAAAGCCTCGGTTTAATCGAAACAACAAATTTTCTAGGTACGCATCCTTACTCTCACGGTGATGTGACACCGACTTATGCTTTGTTTCTTCACTTTAAAGAAAACGGAGTTGAGTATGATCCAGAGGAAGATATTAAAGCTGTGGCTTCAACTATAGTAGCAGATAAAAACGTAGGTGGACATGGAATTGCACAAAGAACAGAATTATCACCCTTAAGAATTAATCGAGCCGTTGCATACCTAAAAGATTATGGCATTGCACAAGTATTCGAAGAATTAGGAACTGCACCATTTGATTTCAGCATTGTCGATGCCACTGGTATGACAAGAAGATTTGTATCTGAAAACTGTAACTAATTTTATTAAAATTCGCCTAATCGGGTAAGGGCGGGTTTCTCTCCCGCCCTCCCCACAACACCCCGCGTGCGGGTCCGCACGGGGCGTTTCATCGTGGTTTCACTACCCGTTGGGATAGTGAAACGCAATCCAGAGGTCACGAACTGAGACCAAACC
>JAJDAD010000043.1 GCA_029262055.1 Candidatus Zhuqueibacterota bacterium | reverse complement strand
CTGGAAGTGTACTGCCATAGGCGTTTGAGGTAGTCTTTAAGGATATAGACTGTAGCGAGTCGTTGATTGTTGTTCAAAATTGCTTTAAGTCTGGGACGTTCATCATGCATGAGATTCTGAGCATTTTTTAGCAACAGATATCGAGACTTTTTCATGATGTTTTTCATGGCCGGGTCAGCCTGTCGGAATTCGTCATTTCTGATTTTGTCGATAAGGCGTCCAAAGGCTGCCACAACGTGGAAGAGATCAAAAACAATCGAAGCATTATGTAAATGCTCTTTAATAGCTTTGATGTAAGGCTCCCACATGTCTATAGCGACGGCCTTAATATTTTCTCGAACTTCTATTGGAAGTTTTTTCAGAAAGTTAGCCAAGGTTTCCGAGTCTCTGTTTTCAATAACACCAATGACTTTTCCAGTTTCGAAATTGGCAATAATGGTCAAGTACTTATGATGTTTTCGGAAGCTAATCTCATCGATAGTAAGAATCCGCAAATCGCTGAGGTCAATTTCCTCATGGCGTTTTCTGAGTTCAGATTTGTCGATGTTCTTTACCTGGTCCCAGCTCAAATGCACGAGTTCACTGACCTTACTCAATGTCATTTCTTCACACAACTTAAAAACGAACTGCGCAAGGCGGTGCGTGTATCGAGCGTAGGGCGCAACAAAATCATGGTGTTCAACACGAATACCACAATCGGGACAGCGAACGTTTCTATAATGCAAATTGATGACAACTATCGATTCACTCATTGGCAGATCTCGAATTGCTCGAACTTCATAGGAATGGACTTGCCGTACTTTCTTTCTACATCCAGAGCAGATGGCTAAGAAACGTCGGTCAGGCTCCAATTTAACCATGGTCAACTTGCGATCATCAGAGACCGAAATTTCGCAAATCTTTACTCGAGAAAATTGGAAAAAATGGCTTACCTTTCTCTTGGGCATCAGTCTACCTCCTTTGGCTATTGGTTTCTTAAAGCTCAAAACCAAAATAGCTAAATGGTTAACTGATGTCCATTTTGTCTTTAATCAACATCCTGCTGCAGCTAAATGTCAGAAGAACCTAACATTACAACTCGTCCGTTGGTTGGACTAAGATACAAACCTTTCGGCGTGTCCACAACAACGGGGGAAGATCAAATTCCTCCCACTACACGTCTACGGTATCTCGCGGACAACCTCGTCCGAAACTCCAAGTCAGCACAAACTCCTAACGACTATTGGTAGCTTAGCGTGGTCACAGTTCCTCCCTCCAGCCCGATTCCATGTAACCGCATCTTACCCTCGCAGAGTTGGCATTTCTGCCCTCACCACCTCTCCCCCAACCCTCTCCCACTCAAGAAACCCACCATCCATCTGAATAGCCTCAAATCCATGTTTTTGTAACAGCGCGGTGGCATAACTGGAGCGTATTCCGGAACGGCAATGTACCAACAAGGTCTTGTCCTGTGGGACTTCATCGATCCGGGCCAGCAGACGTGTATGCGCAATATTCGTGGCGCCGGGCAGGTGACCGACTTCAAATTCGTCGGCACGCCGTACATCGAGAATATGCATGTCGCGGTGTTTTTCCAGGTCGAGGATATCGCTCATTCCCCGGTACTGGACCTGAGCAAGAGACCCGCCCTGCTGTCCGTAGGCTGTCACCTCTGCGGGAGAAATGAATCCCACGATTCGGTCCAGGCCAATACGAATGAGGTCTGCTACGGCTTCTTCCAGGCGCGCTTCATCGACGATGAGATAGATATCCTGCTCTTCGGTCACGTAGGATCCCGAAATCGTTGGAAATGATTTGTCCAGTGGTGTAAACAGTGCATCCGGCAGGTGCCCCGCAACAAACTCCTGCCAGCTTCGCGTATCCAGCAATGCGCCTTCTTTGGCCATGACCTCTGGTATCTGGCCGGCAGTCAGCGCGTCCGGGCGTGGCATTTTGCCCAAAACCGGGGGCCCACCTTTGTTATCCCGCTTCATTCTGGCAAAATAGAGCGGTGGCTCCGGCTGACCGTGAAGAATCGTCTTCACGAACACCTCCTCGTCGTTGGCAGTGGCAATCGCCGGGTTAAATCGCTTTTCATAACCGACGGTCGATTGTGGTACAGCGCCGAGCGCTTTGCCACATGCACTGCCGGCGCCATGCCCCGGCCACAACTGCAGATAGTCCGGAAAGCTCTTGAAGTCCTGCAGCGAGCGGTACAGCACCCTGGCGGAAATGTCCTTTGCGCCTACAACGCCGGCAGCGGTTTCCAGCAGATCAGGCCGGCCGACGTCGCCGACGAACACAAAATCACCACTGGCGATACCCATCGGTTCGCTGGCGCCGCCTCCGCGATCCTGAATCGTAAAGCACAGATGCTCCGGTGTGTGCCCCGGCGTGTGTAAGGCTACGACCTCAATCAGGCCGACGTGAAAGCTGTCGCCGTCGTGCAGCAATTGGTAGTCGTAGCTTCCTCCACCCTGCTTTTGGTCCAGCCATTCATACTTCCAATCAGCGTCACCCTCGTCTGACAGATACAGCTTCACGCCGGTTCTTTCCGCCAGCTCGCGGGCACCGGACAAAAAATCTGCATGAATGTGTGTCTCCGTTGCCGCGACGATTCTCAATCCTTCCGAGAGGGCAAGGTTCAGATACCTGTCAATATCCCGCTCCGGATCGATAATCAGCGCCTCACCCGTTTGTTGACAGCCAATCAGATATGCAGCCTGTGCCAGTTTGTCATCATAGATCATGCGAAAGTACATAGAAGCTCTCCGGACTCAGTTTCTGATTAATACGACCAAATCAGCCCGAACACCCGGTGGACCCGAACAGGACACGGGTAATATGGCTGATAGTTTCTTAAACTACGATTTTGGGGGTGAATTCTCAAGAAAAATTCCTTAAGTTACGGTCATGTCCAAAGCGAAGAAAATACTCAAGCAGGTTTTCGGTTATGAGGACTTCCGTCCCCTGCAGGAACAAATAATTGAAAACGTCCTCGCCCGCAAGGACACCCTCGTCATCATGCCAACCGGTGGCGGAAAATCCATTTGTTACCAGATCCCAGCCTTGATCATGGAGGGGTTGACCGTCGTAATCTCTCCCCTGATTTCTTTGATGAAAGATCAAGTGGAGCAACTGCGCGCCGTGGGAGTAGAGGCCGCTTGTTTGAACAGCTCACTCGCAGCGCAGGAATACAGCGAGAACTTTGCGATGGTCAAGAGCGGACAGGCCAGGCTCCTTTACGTGGCACCCGAAACACTGCTGACTGCCAGGATAGGCGCCTTGCTCGACTCGGTTCAGGTCGACTGTTTCACGATTGATGAAGCGCACTGTATCTCGGAATGGGGGCATGACTTCCGGCCCGAGTACCGGCAACTGGTACAGGTCAGAACCAGGTACCCAAAGGCTGTCTGCATCGCACTGACTGCGACTGCTACACCGCGCGTGCGCAAAGATATTATCAGCAGCCTGGGCTTTCAGACGTCCATGGAGTTCATCGCGAGTTTTAACCGGCCCAATTTGCTGCTGCGCGTTGTGCCGAAAGCCAGTCCGGTTATGCAGGCCATCGAGTTCCTCAAGGGATTCTCGGGCAGGTCCGGTATCATCTACTGTATCTCGCGCAAGCAGGGCGATGAACTGGCTGAAATCCTGGCGCAGGAAAAGTTCTCCGTCCTGCCCTACCATGCCGGGCTGGAGGACTGGGAGCGCAAACGTAATCAGGAGCGCTTCATCCGTGACGAGGTTCAGATTATCGTTGCCACCATAGCCTTTGGAATGGGGATTAACAAACCCAATGTCCGGTTCATCCTGCACTTCGATCTGCCGCAAAATATAGAGAGCTATTATCAGCAGATCGGACGTGCCGGACGGGACGGGTTAAGGGCTGAGTGTCTGCTCCTGTTCGGCTATGGCGATATACTCAAAATCAATTACTTCATCGAGCAAAAAGAAGGCAGTGAGCACCAAATCGCCAAAGGCCACCTCGCTGCAATGATAAGCTACGCCGAAACAGAACTCTGCCGCCGGACGCCTTTACTCGAATACTTTGGAGAAGAATCCAACAAGGCCTGCGGAACCTGTGATAATTGCATCGAGCCCAAACAGACCGAGGATCTCAGCGTTCCGGCGCAAATGTTTCTATCCTGCGTCAAAAGAACCGGCGAACGCTTCGGGGCACATCATATTGTGGATGTGTTGCGCGGCTCGGAGTCACAAAAAATCCTGAGTTTCGGGCACCAGCATTTGTCCACCTACGGCATCGGCAAGCAGTACGATAGAAGCCAATGGCTGCACCTGTCACGGCAATTCCTGCAAAAAAAACTGCTTGTCCAGGAGGCGCAATTCGGTGGCCTGCAACTCGCCGAAAAAGCCCACGAGGTGCTCTCCGGCCGAGAGAAGATACTGGGACGGCTGGCGGAAGTACGCGTTAAAGCAAAGACGAAGGAACTTCTGGACCTGGATTACGATACAGAGCTATTCGAATTATTGAAGAAGCGGCGAAAAACTTTGGCAGACAGAGACAACGGGCCACCTTATGTTATCTTTCCGGACAGAACGTTGGTGGAAATGGCAACTTATTTCCCGCAGTCTGAAAACAGCCTGCTCACCATTCATGGCGTTGGCCAGGCAAAGCTAAAAAAGTACGGGCCGCGCTTTCTGGACGACATCGTCAGTTTCTGCAAACGGCGAGAAATCAAAGAGATCGACCATGGCCGGGCTGCTCAAAAACCGCGGCCAAAGAAAGCGGCAAACACGCGCAGCCTGCTGGTGGGTAGAGCTTTCAATAGCGGCCAGCACCCGACTGAAATTGCCGCAGAAAACGGCGTAGCAGTGAGTACGGTCCTGAACCACCTGCACACCTGTTTGCAGCAGAAAACCGAACTAAATACCGACAGAAGCGCCGACCTGCGGGCTCTGTGTTCCTGCAGTCATTCCCAGCAGGAAGACGCGCTGGCCGCATTCGGACGTTTCGGCATCGACTTGCTTAAACCGGTTTATGAAAACCTGCACGAGCAAGTAAGCTATGACGACCTGCGCATCTTGCGGCTCTGTTATTTGATAGAGGGACAAACCAGCCCAAAACAGGCACCTGATTGAAACACACGTGATTGCGGACGTTCAAACACGGTTTTTATATAACACGCAGTTCTGACTAAATTAAGGTCACCAACCCACGCAATGTCCCAAACAAGCAAACCCAGAATCCTGATCGTCGACGATGAGCAACTGGTCCTGGAAAGTCTGGGCAGTTTTCTCGAACTGGAGACGGATTACGACGTCCTTTGCCTGCAATCACCGGTAACCGCTTTGCAGATGATCCACCGTTGCCCCGTGGATCTCGTCATCTCAGACTACCTCTTGCCGGAAATGAACGGTCTTGAATTTCTCCGCCAGGTGAAGAGCAAATGTCCCGACACCATTCGGATTCTGCTGACAGGTTACGCCGATAAGGAGAACGCCATAAAGGGCATCAACGAGGCCGGGCTGTTCCATTACCTGGAAAAACCGTGGGACAATGATGAGCTTAACCTAATCATCAGGAACGGCCTCTCCAGTCGCAGCTTGAAATTGGTCCTGAATGAAAAGGTCCATGAATTAGATTCCACGTTGCTCGAGCGCGACCTGCTGGCAGAAGATAAACGAGAGTTCCAGCGTGAGTTATGCCTGGCCAGGCAAGTGCAGCAGCACATCCTGCCGGGTGAATTCTCCGATTCGCACGGTGTGAATGTAACCGCGAAATACCTGCCGGCCCTGGAAATAGGCGGTGATTTTTATGACATCATCCCGCTGGCGCAAAACAAGGTAGCTATCCTGCTCGCTGACGTCACCGGTCATGGCGTGCAGGCCGCACTCAGCACTGCGTTGATAAAGTTTTCGTGCACAAGCTTCAGGGGGGGAAATATAGAGCCAGCCGAGCTTTTGCGCGAAATGAATGCGGGCTTACACCGCATTCTGCCCGTCGACGTATTTGTTGCAGCTCAGGTGGCGATCATAAACACACAAACAGGCGAGGGCCGCATTGCCAGTGGTGGGCTGCCATTTCCTTTCCTGGTGAACCACAGTCGCGACCGGGTCGACAGTCTGCCCGTAACCGGTCTGGTACTGGGTGCGGTGAACAGCGAATCTTATCCCGCGGAAAAGGAAATCGAATTCAAGCTCAACCCTGGCGACCGTCTGATCATGTATACCGACGGCCTGTCCGAGGTAGAAAACGACAGCCAGGAGTTTTTCGACGAGACGGGTATGGCCCGGGTCTTGTCTGCTTATGACGGCGGGGCTACCGGACTTCTGGACTCGTTGGTTGACGCGGCGCAGGAACACGGAAGACCAGGCCAGATCTGGGATGATCTGACTGTTATGGCAATAGAACTTGACGCTTGAGCCGGGCTGTATTCAGTTACAGGTTTGCCATTGGGTTGACAAAGTGTCCGGTTCTTTGCACGTTAATCCATTCGACACAACCATCCCTGATATTGTTCTTTTCACACGCAAGCAAGGCAGCAGCCCATTTTTCTGCTTGCTGGTCTTGCGCAGCATGACGGGCCCTGCCGTAATTTTCAACTGAGGCATGGCAAAAAGAGACCGGCCCACAGGTATCGATACATTGCGGCCCTCATGGGCGAAACTACGTGCTTTTGAATTTCCGGAGGATCAACAAAATGGGGTTCTTATCTAAGACCGCAGTCTATGCCGGCTCGTTTGCCCTGGCCCTTGCACTATCTTCTCCTGTGGCATTTTCGCAAGCAAGCCAGGTTCGCATCGGTGTCGTCGTAGACGGGCCGTGGGAGCGCAACGAGGAAGTGGGGGAAATGATCCGTCATGAAATCGAAGTGCTCACCGAGGGCGAATTCGACGTACAGTTCCCACCCGAAAAACACATCACCTCCGATTGGACCAGTGCGGCCATTAGTGCAGAGATCGACGGCCTCTTAAACGATCCGGAGGTAGACCTGGTACTGACAATGGGGATCCTCGGTTCGGACATCGTCGCCCGGCGCGGCGACCTGCCGAAACCGGTCGTGGCGCCCTTCATAATCGACGCAGAGTTGAGCGGAATTCCATCGCGGGACGGTGCCAGTGGCGTCAAGAATTTGAGCTACCTTTCGCTACCGGCACGGGTCCTTACGGACATAAAGCTGTTTCATGAAATTGTGACCTTCGACAAACTCACGCTGTTGGTGAACCGGGAAGTCTGGGGTTCATTGTCACAACTGTCGCCGAGACTTGCCGCAGTTTTGGAAGAGTTAAGGATCGCACTGGAAGTCCTGCCGGTCGGGCGCTCAATTGACTCAACTCTTCCCACCTTAACGGAAACGACAGAGGCTGTTTATCTCGCGCCCCTGCTGCACTTGGAAAAAGGTCACTTTGACCGGCTGATAGACCGCCTGATCGATCAGAAAATCCCAAGTTTTTCGCTGCTCGGTATCGAGGAAGTAAAGCGAGGCGTCCTCGCCTCGGCCGGGCCGGACCTTTTCCCGAGAGTCGCGCGCCGGGTCGCTTTGACCGTTCAGAGGATACTGCTTGGTGAAGAAGCTGGAGAAATCCCGACAGCTTTTGCACTGGGTGAACAGATTACCATCAACATGGCGACAGCCCGAAAAATCGGCATCTCGCCACCATTTTCAGTCATTACTGAGGCAACTCTGATTGCAGAGCAACGCCAGGTAATTGACCGCGTGGTCAGTTTGACGGGTGTCATGCGTGAGGCCGTAGACAAAAACCTCGACCTGGCTGCGCAGCACAAGTTTGTTGCGGCGGGTGCCGAGAACGTTCGTCTGGCGCGGGCCGCACTGCTGCCGCACGTAGAGGTGGCAACGCTGGCCACGGCCATCGATGCAGACCGCGCTGAAGCAAGTTTCGGATCGCAGGCGGAAAGAACGTGGTCGGGAACATTAGGAGCCTCGCAACTACTTTTTTCGGAGAGAGCGTGGGCAAATTATTCTATCCAAAAGAACGTACAGCACAGCCGCGAACATGAGCTCAACCAACTGAGGCTGGACATCATCCAGCAAGCAGCCAATGACTATTTGAACCTACTGCGTGCCAAGACATTTGAGAGTGTGCAAAAAGCCAACCTCAAGCGCACCAGGTCGAATTTCGAGCTGGCCAAGGTTCGGGAATCTGTCGGCTACTCCGGACCAGCGGAAGTCTTTCGTTGGGAAAGCCAGATAGCCAACGATCGCAGAGCAGTGATTGAAGCCATAGCCCAGCGCAACCTCGCGGAGATCGCGCTTAACCGGCTGCTACACCGTCCGCCGGAAGAACGCTTCAGGACCATGGCCAACGACCTGGAGGCCTCCGGTCTTGGTGGCAGTGTGCCGGAGATCCAGGATTATCTGGACGACCCGACATCTTTCGATACTTTTCGTGACTTCATGGCGCAAGAAGCATTAGTCCAGGCACCTGAGTTGCAGGCGTTGCGGGCTGCGATTTCCGCAAAAAAACGGGAATTTGCCGCAGCCAAAAATATCTTCTGGACCCCGACCGTCTCAGCGCAATTCGAAGTTTCCCGCATTTTCAAGCGCGGTGGTGCAGGTGTGGAAGGCCTTGTGTTGCCGGCCAGCCCGGCGCTATCTCTCCCGCACGTGGACGACACCAACTGGAGTCTCGGACTGAGTGCTTCATATCCGCTGTTCGAAGGCGGCGCTCGTTTTGCCGAAAAAGCGCGGGCAAATCAGGAGCTGCGACAATTGCAACAAAACCTGGAGGCCGTGACAGAGCGGGTCCAGCAGCGCATACGCTCCGCATTGCATCTTGCCGGTGCGTCGCGCGCGGGCATTCAACTATCGCGGGATGCGGCAAAAGCATCTACAAAAAATCTGGACCTGGTGACTGACGCCTACTCGCGCGGGGCGGTGGACATTCTGGGCCTGCTCGATGCCCAGAATGCGGCATTCAACGCGAACCTGGCCGCGGCCACCGCGGCCTATGATTTTATGCTAGACTTGATCGCGGTTGAGCGCGCTCTCGGTGGCTTTTACTATTTCGCATCAGAGGAGGAACGCCAAGCCTGGCGCGGACGCCTACGGGACTACTTTGAACGTGCCGGGATTTCGCCACAAGGCCGTTAGCCCGCCGGTTGTGGTTGCGGTCGCCGCGCGGACCGCGCAAAACAAGAATTGTTTTTGAAAACGAGTGGAGGAAGCATGAAAACACTGTCTTCATTTCTATCCCTGGTCCAGGTTCTTGCTCCTGCGATCTTGTGGTTATCCTGCAGTACAAAAAGTCAGCCGCTCGAGATCATTCGGCCAGTCCGCTATGTGAAAGTGTACTCAACCGGCGGTACCAGGATGCGCACATTTTCCGGTGTTGCCAAATCAGGCATTGAGTCTAATCTGAGCTTCAAAGTTGCGGGAACTGTGCAACAGGTGCCGGTCAAGGTCGGAGATGTGGTCCGCAGAGGACAGTTGCTGGCTAGGCTGGATCCGGAAAACTCTCAACTTCAAGTCCAAAAGGCGGAGGCTTCCCATAGTCAGGCCCGGGCACAGCAAACCCGCGCCAGTGCTGACTATGACCGGGTCCGGGCTTTGTACGAAAACCAGAATGCAGCCAAAAGCGACCTGGACGCCGCCCGGGCTGGATTTGAGTCCACCAAAGCCAGTACCGAGGCAGCCGCTAAACAGTTGGAGTTGGCACGCCTGCAACTTTCTTATACCAGGCTCAGCGCACCCTCGTCCGGCTCTATCGCCTCTGTCGGAGTTGAAGTGAATGAGAATGTGCAGCCCGGACAGCCGATAGTTATGCTGACCGCCGGTTCGGATATCGAGGTTGAGGTGGCGATCCCGGAAATATTGATCAGCAGCATTCGTCCAGGGCATTCAGCGACTGTCACTTTCGATGCGCTTGAGGGAAGATCTTTCCAGGCCATTGTCCGAGAAGTCGGCGTTGCCGCAACCGGTTTTGCCACAACATTTCCTGTCACGGTGCGCTTGCACGATCAGGAATCAGGAATCCGCTCCGGCATGGCATCCGAGGTCACTTTGAAGCTTGACACCGGCGATGCCCGTGAAAGAATCCTGGTGCCGCCGGTGGCAGTTGCCGAGGACCGGCAAGGCCGGTTCGTTTATGTGGTTCGGCCAGTGCAAGGCGATACCGCCCGGGTTGAAAGAATCAACGTGCAAATCGGTGAGCTTACGGAATTGGGCCTGGAGATTTTTTCCGGACCGGCAGACGGAGACCTCGTGGTGACCGCCGGCGTTAGTCGCATCAGCGACGGACAAAAGGTGAGGCTCTAACGAGACGGGTGGAAATCGTTTCAAGTAAAACAAAGGAAAGCACTTCATGGATCTGACAAGCGTTGCTATTCGTAAGAAACGAATCACAAGTATCGCGCTGTTTCTCATCGTAGTGATGGGCGTACTCACTTACGATTCAATGCCACGGGCGGAAGATCCGGGTTTCACGATTCGGACGGCCCTCGTCCAGACTATCTTTCCCGGCGCCAGCCCTGAGCGCGTAGAGCAACTGGTGACCGATAAGCTAGAAAAAGTCATCCAGGAAATGCCGGAAATCGATTTTATCAACAGTCAGTCAAAGCCCGGAATCTCACTCATTTATGTCAATATAAAGGAAAGCTACAAAGAAATGCGCCCCATTTGGGACAATCTGAGGCGCAAAGTTGACCGAGCCAGAAGCCAACTACCTGCCGGCATTTCAGGCCCGTTTGTAAATGACGAATTCGGCGATGTCTTCGGAACGCTCATCACTGTTACCGGCGACGGCTACACTTACGTCGAACTAAAAGAAGTCGCAGATGACACCCGCAACGAACTCCTTCTAAT
Organism: Candidatus Zhuqueibacterota bacterium; assembly: GCA_029262055.1. Taxonomy (GTDB): domain Bacteria; phylum Zhuqueibacterota; class Zhuqueibacteria; order Oceanimicrobiales; family Oceanimicrobiaceae; genus JAJDAD01. The sequence continues at coordinate 153,248 of JAJDAD010000043.1, read as the reverse complement.
CGATGAGGTGGCCAAAGTAGATATTGTCGGCGCCCAGGCAGAACGGGTATTTGTTGAGTTTAACAATGCGCGTCTTGCTGAACTGGGTTTGTCGCCGGGCCAGCTCAAAGCCATTCTCGATGCAAGAAATATTATTTTCCCCGGTGGTGAACTGTTTACCGAAGACGAACAAATCGTGTTGGAACCAAGCGGTAATTTCGAGTCGATTGCGGAGCTAAAACAGACCGTAATAACCCTGCCGGACAAACCCAATTTACTCTACCTGGACGACCTCGTCAGGATAGAACGGGGCTATGTGGATCCGCCGACCAGCAAAGTGACTTACAACGGCGCACCCGCGTTAGTGCTGGCCGTCAGTTTGCGCGAGGGCGGCAATATCATCGCTCTTGGTGAAGCGATCAATACGAAACTTGCCCGATTCAAGTCGGTCTATCCCATCGGCCTCGATTTTGACGTTCTTTATTTTCAGCCTGAATTCGTGGAACAGAAAGTGAACGACTTCATTGGCAATTTGCTGCAGGCAGTCGGCATTGTCGTGCTGGTTATGTTGCTCTTTTTGGGCTTTCGGACCGGCCTTGTAGTCGCCAGCCTTATCCCCATGGCAATGGTGATGGCCCTCATGGTGATGGGTTGGCTGGACATAGGGCTCGACCAGATGTCTCTGTCCGCCCTCATTATTTCACTAGGTTTATTGGTAGACAATGCAATTGTTATGTCGGAGTCGATCATGGTTGCGATGGCGGAAGGAAAATCACCCGTCACTGCGGCAATTGAATCAGCACAGGAGTTGCGCGTGCCCTTGTTGATAGCCTCGCTAACCACGTCAGCCGCATTTCTACCAATCTTCCTTGCCGAGTCTTCCGTGGGTGAGTACACTGCCCCTATCTTCAAAGTCGTGACTATTACCCTGCTTTGTTCCTGGTTTTTGGCCTTAACGATGATCCCGCTCTTTTGTGTCCTCTTCCTGAAAATCGAGCAAAAGACGGAGGGTAGCTACGACACCAAATTCTATGCTGGATTCCGCGCCACGTTGCTGTCCCTGCTTCGCCGCCCCATTGTGACTATCATCGCCACCATCGCAATCTTCATTGGGACCATGCAACTGACCCGGTTTGTCCCTGCCATCTTCTTTCCTGCCAATGACAAACCGGTCATGTATGCGGAACTGAAGATGCCAATCGGCACGCCCCTTGCAAAGACTGAAAGGACCATTCAGAGCGTCGAGCGCTTCATTGCGTCGGAGTTGCGTGCGGAGTTGGATGCATCGGGTGAAACGATTCGGGATGGGGTTCTCGATTGGTCTGCGTTTATCGGAAACGGTCCACCACGATTTTACCTTTCGCTTACCCAGGAACCGCAGAGCCCGGAGTATTCCTACATTTTGATGAATGTCACCGACCGCTGGAAAATGGAATCTGACTTGATTCCGCGACTAGAACGCTTCTGCCTTGAAAATCTACCGGACATTTCTGCAACCATCGCACCGTTGGCCCTGGGTCCTCCGGTTGCGGCGCCGGTTCAGGTCCGTATCTCGGGCAAAGAGATCGACGAAGTCTTCCGGATTGCTGACAAAGTACGGGCAAAACTGGCAGTGATGGCCGGCCCCACGGAAATCACGGACGATTGGGGCTTGCGCACAAAAAAACTGTTTGTCCGAATTAACCAGCCACGGGCACAACGCGCAGGCTTGACCAGCCAGGACATCGCGGTTTCGCTGCAAACAGTCATGAGCGGTATCACAACTACCGACTATCGCGAAGGGGATGAAGTCATTCCGGTTGTACTCCGGTCAGTCGCCGCTGACCGTAAAGATATCGGCAAGCTGGAGAGCCACAACATCTATGCACAAACCACCGGCCGCGCAGTACCACTCAAGCAAGTTGCCGACGTGGAAGTCGAGTTTCAGCCGGCGAGGATCCTGCGCAGAGACCGGCTCAAAACGGTAACCGTTGAAGCCGGCCTGGAATCCGGTTATAACGCTATCGCGGTCGCCAATCAACTCAAGCCGTGGCTGGACGAGCAAAGCCTTACCTGGCCAATCGGTTACAAATACGAGCAGGGTGGTGAGGTCGAATCTTCCGGTGAGGCGAACGACTCAATCAATGCCAAGCTACCAATAGCCGGCCTGCTGATCGTTTTACTATTGGTCGGGCAATTCGACTCTCTGCGCCGGCCGGCCATCATTCTGCTCACTATTCCGTTGGGCTTAATCGGGGTGATTTTTGGTTTGCTGATTACTCAGTTGCCCATGGGCTTCATTTCTTTTCTGGGCATCATATCGTTATCAGGCATCGTGATCAATAATGCGATTGTGCTCATTGACCGCATTCGGATTGAAATAGAAGAAAATGGTCTGACACCGGCGCGGGCCGTCCTGGAATCCGCACAGCGACGTCTGCGCCCGATTCTGTTGACGACTGCGACCACCGTGGGAGGACTCATTCCCCTTTGGCTTGGTGGCGGCCCGCTGTTCGAGTCGATGGCTGTGGCTATTCTGTTTGGCTTGCTGTTCGCAACAACTCTAACATTGGGCTTCGTCCCAACCCTGTATTCAATTTTCTTTCGGGTGAACTTCAAGAACTTTGAGGGGTAAGAATCAGCGGTCGAGAGACCGGACTCGGCCGGACGTCGCCATCTACTGAGTCGTTGTCAGGGGAGGTATTTGCCGCTTGTAATTGCTGTGTTCTGGCGGAAGCGGGCTTTTGTTTTATTTAAATCTCAGGAACACAAGACCAGCCGTAGCAGGCATTGCACGCCCAGACGCAGGAACCGGGTTTGCGTTTCAGCGCCGGTGGCTTGTGCGCCATCCAGGCCGCCGAAACAAATCACTGCTCCCGGAACAATTTCAAGATATTGCGCCAGCGCTTCGTAATCATTGCTGAGAAACTCAAGATCGATGACAGCGTCTTTGCCAAACGACTGTTCCGCCGCTTGACGAATCGTAGACACGCACGCCGCATCGGCCAGAACCGCCGGAGTTTGTTCCCGCACTATTAGTTCGCAGTCGATCCCGAAAGTTCTGGCAAGGCCCTGGACCGTTTTATCCATAATGTCAAACGCCTGGTCGGCACTCTCCCTGCTCAAAGTCAGAAGCCTGCCGTACAAATTGGCCGTCCCGCAATAGGCGTTGTCCGGCGCTTCGGCCCGGACTGAATCAAAAGTAATGTGGGCCGGCTGCAGGGGGTTTATTTGCCGGGTGGGGATTTGACTCAACGCAATTATGGTATGCGCTGTAGCCTGAGCAACACTCGGCAACGAGTTTGTTAGCTGTGGCAGAACAGGTTGCCGCTGCATTGTCAGCAGGAAACGGCTGTCGGCTGGACCCAGCACGCCGCTCCGTATACCGATTTTCATATGCGGGACTGCCTGACTGTTGGTGACGCCGTACAGGCGGTCGAGCTCCGCAAGGGCGTTGCTTGCAAGCAAGGCTTGCGTCCCGGAAGCGCCGTCATCGGCTGGTTCCTCCACAATCACCCTGACCCCACCGTGGCCAATCTCCGGTGCCAGGCGCTGCAGTGTAGCCAGCACGGCCACCGGCAGGGCAGCCGTATCAAACAGTTTCGCCGGTCCGCGTTCCGCTTGCCGGTCAGACACGCACGGCGCCATGACATGAAAACCGATTCTGGCAGCACCTTCACTTTTCCCTGGCAAATCCAGCAGATACCCACTTCCCTGCACCTGCCTCACTTGCACGTCCGATAAAGAAGTAACCACACGGAGAATCTCCTCAGCGTCTCCGCGTGCTGCACTCAGCGGTTCTATCAACTCAGCGAGGTGAAGCGTGGCCTCGTCCAGCTTTGTTTGATTTACCAAGGCAGCAGGTCTCTTACTCACGACTCCCAAAGATTACGTCTCGCCTCTGATCAACGCTGTTAATTCCTTCAGGATCTCACCTATGTATTCCTCAGGATTGCCATCTAACAGCACGCCGGCAGCGTACGCATGTCCGCCACCGCCAAACTTTTGCGCAATTTTGTTGATAACGTGGTTCCCCTTTGAGCGCAAGCTGACCTTGGTTCTACCGCTTTCCATTTCGACAAACATGACTGATATCTCCACACCCTCTACTACTCTGGGGTAATCTGCAAAGCCCTCAGTGTCAGAAGCCACAGCGCCAAAGTCCGCTATGGTTTTGTGTGAAAGCTTAAACCATGCTATTTTGCCACCAGCAACAAAGCTTATGTTGTTTAAGACATATGCAAACAGCTTTATCTTGCCGCGTGTCTGGCGTTCATAAACCTGCTGGTAGACCAGGTGCGGTCTGACCCCCTTCTTTACCAGCTCGTTGGCAATCGCAAATGAATTTGCCTTGGTGTTCGAAAACCGGAATGACCCTGTATCGGTCATGATGCTGGTGTAAAGAGCCTCGGCCATTGAAGAGGTAAATTCGCCCTCGCAGTATTCAATAAGCTGGTAGACTATTTCACCAGTCGAGCTCGCCGTGGTATCCAGCAGGGTGATGTCGCCAAAAGCCTTATCATTGGGATGATGGTCGATACAAATCCGTTTGAGCCGGCCCTCTCTGGTATCGATACCGACCTGACGCAGTCGATACCAGTCACTGATATCGAGGATAATGACGAAATCAACAGATAGCAGTATCTCGTGGTGCCGGTCACGATCATATTCGAGTATTTTACCGTCGGGATCCAGAAACTGATAATTGCTCGGCACGGGGTTACTGTTGAAGACGAAGACCTCTTTCCCCATTTGACTTAAGAACGCCGCAAGTGCGGCCTCACACCCCAACCCGTCTCCGTCAGGATTAACGTGCGTTGTTAACGCAAATCTCCGCCCCTTGGCAAAACACTCCCTGACCCTTTGCATTGACATCCTATCAACCATTCAAACAACATTCCTTTCTAGGCAATCCTCCTACCTGTATTTCCTTTCCAGTTGAAGCGCCCCTAGCGCTTCATTCCTGTACTGCCCCTTCCGAAGCCAATGTTCCCCACCGTATCCGTCGCCTTGATCGCCAGAGCGCTCTCAACAGGCAACGATGCATCGAGTTGGATTGAAAAGCGTTCTCGTTTTGAATCACAAATACCGTCCTCCGGATACACCAGACGCCAATCCTCTACATTTACACCGTACTCAACGGACTCGATTTTACTGCTCTCATCGGAGACCACGAAGGTAATCATGGTAGCTTCCCCCTGCTGGCGAACGGTAATGTCCGACACCTTCGGACCGGTATTGTCGATGGTAAAAAGCTGGCTGGTCATTTCAGATGACAGGACCAGCGCGGGCGGATTTGACAAATCGTCAAAAGCCTCTAATTTCACCAGGTAGCGCCCATCCGGCATCAGTTCACTGTCCCATGAGTATACGATACCGGTCAACTCCTGAGCCAGGAACTTCCAGTGTGAGTCCGCCACGGTTTTGTAATAGAGATTGTAGGACAAACGGTCCTGGTTGTCATCCGTGGCCACCCAGCTAACCGAGCGGTACCCTTTCCGGTTCGCTTTGCGCCCCATACTTGAATTCTGATAGTCGCTTTCTGTGGCGCCATTGCCCAAACGGCCATTCGACTTTGATTTGTTCAATGACTCGGGATAGTATTCTCCGGGCTCATGAATGCGAACTTGTTTGACAGCCGGCGCGATATTCTTCTGCAAATAAGAAAACGAGACCTCGTCCAAAACCGGCGAAACGCCACCCGCCAGAGACAAAACTGTTTTTAGCTGAATAAAACGTGCGCGCGGGCTGGTAATGGCCTGGCCTTCGGAATTCTTGTAGATCGGGGACCAGTCGCTCCAGGTCTTATCCGGTTCTTCCGTGTTGCCGCTCCGGGTTTGGGCTCCGATGCCACGCGGCATTGACATAGCTTCCCAGGATACGGCCCCCCACCTGGAGGAGACACCAGCATCCACTACCTCCGTCTTGAAATGCCCTTCTGAGTTAAGGTCACCCGCGACGCGATAAATCCGGCCACTGTTCGATGTCCCCAGGTAAACACTTTGATCTGCGTTGACCAAAACCGTAACCTGGGCTGCATCCACGGTCGCCAGCAGAACCACATCTCCGCTGCTGGTCATTGAATAAAGCCGGCCGTTTTCACCGGCACCGACAAATATCTTCCCATCGCGGGTATAGGCAAGACTGTATATTCTTTCGGATTTCAGCATCTGAAACGAGCGCACATGGCCATCCCTGCCGATGCGGTATAGCTCGCCTGTCTGACCAGAGGTGAGCGTCGCCGCAGCCTGCGCCGATTCCAGGTCTTCCGGGCGTCCCTGACCGTTGCCGTTTTCCTTCTTATCCGCGGTGTTCGCTGGTGCAGGCCGCACGCTTCGCGGCAAAGGAGAGTCGCCGGTGGCGGCGGCAAATATGTTCCCGTCCCTGTCTTGTACCAGGTCCGTGATCTCGACCAGGGGCGAGTCGTACAGGACAAACGCTTTTCCAGCCGGGCTGATTCGCAGAACCTGACCCTTGCTTGCCGTGCCTGCGATCAGATTACCTTCAACATCGAAGATTATCTTGCGGACGTGATTGTCGCCGCTTTCAAAGAACAGCGTGCTTTTTCCCTGCTTATCGACCTTGTAGATATTACCCGTCTCGCCGGTGGCGACAAACAGGTTGCCACGACTGTCAACAACCAAGGACCAGATGTAAAGCTCGGGCGGATCAAAAACTACGTCAGGCTCCGAGGCCCGGCTTTGCCCCGCGGGCAGCTTGTAGACCTTGCCGTCAGGTGAGCTGCCGACGTAAAGCGTACCGGCGTCATCTGTAGCCAGGGCGTAAATCTGAATCTCCGGCGTTTCGAAAATGACATCGGTCGCGCCTTTTGTGTTAATCCTGAGCACCTGTCCCGGGTTGCCGCCGGCCACGTAGACATTGCCGTTGCGGTCCGAGGCGCCCGCCCATAAGAACGGTAACTCAGATGTGTGTAGATCTTCCATTTTGGGTGCCAGCGAAACCCTGCCGAGATGGTCGATAGAAACGCCATTGAGCTCGCCGGCAGCAAAATCCTGCTGCGTGCGGAAAACTTTCACTTTGGGACTCGAAGCAAACAGAAGGGTCCCAGACAACATAACAACCAAAAAACTCACATGAGGAGAATACCAGCCGTGCATATTATTTACTCTTTTTTGATTTTACTTTGAGCCAAAGTGTGCGGCCGCCCGACACTGCGAAGTCAGTCTCAACCTTGTCCTCGACAATAACCCGGTCCCGCAGCGCCAGGACATTGCCCGACGCTTTTTGTGTCCGAACCACTGACCTGACGGATGGCGGCAAACCGGGGAGCGGCTCTCCGCTGACCTGAATCCCCCGGTCAGCAGTAAAGATTTGAAAAAAAACAAAATTATTGTTTCGGCGATCGTTTAACACGCGAACAAGCTGCGCGAATGTTTTTGGCCGGGACCGCTGTGGCGAATTGCGTGCCTCCAGCCGGGTCAATGTGATGCCGCTGCCTGCAAAAATATTGATACGCTTGGTATCGAGCTGATCCGGTATTTTGATTTTATGGCTGATGCGATGCCCTTTGCCCTGGTACTCCCGGACCACAGCGGTAACAGTGACTTCATCTCCCGGAGCGACGATCGTGCGGTTAACCTCAATACGATCCACCAATCCCAGATACTTTTGCGGCAACGCTTGAAACGTCAACTTGATTGCTTCAATTTCCGCCGGCTCAAAGTTATTTGAAAGCAACGCCCCAATAATACTGGCGATCTCTCCTGATGCCTGCTGGGCATCGGTCACGAAGCCGGCCGGGGTGCTGCCCGCGTAGTAATTCTGCAACAAGATTGGCTCGTACCCACTGAGGACAACCTGACCCGTCAGTTTCAATGTTTGGTTGCTCCTCGCCAGCCGGAAGGACTCCAGGGCATTGTTGATGATGATGCTAAGCAAAAGCGGCGTGATAGAATGCAGGCTACGGTCTTCGGCAATCCGGAAATTATACTGCACGGGCGTTGCAAACCGGGAGTCGAGATTCAGCTCGACAGGCAGCATTTTGGGCGGCTCTCCGCTAATCCCCATAATCCCGCTGGTTCTATCCTGGTGCACGGTACCAACGATTCCTGTCAGGGCTGACATTTTGGTTGACGCCATCCAACTCGACAGGGTCGTCAGGATTCTGGCTTTGGCCATCGGTAAGGCCACGGCGCCGCTATTCAGGAAAGAATGTCCCATGCCGACTACCTTCTCCCCGTCAACCAAGGTAACGGTACCTGTCGCCTGGATACCTAAATCTCCGTCCGCCAAGACTACTGCGTATGCTGAGCCTGGCTCAAGAGTGCCGGCTTCACCAAGCACAGGAGTGTACGTACCTCCGCCGCTTTGAGTCATCTCAAAACCCAGGCCATCAAAAACTCTGCTGGGGAGGCGCATTCCGCTTCTTTCAAAACCGGAAAAGACAAGAGTCGGCTTCAGTGGTTCAAAACCTTTCTGCGCCAGGCCAGACGGCTCATTCGTTCGCATATAGGGGGGAATGAAATCATCCAACTGCCATTCACGCACACCGACTGCAACCTCAAGATAGTCCGGATTCAATCCACGGCGGGATGCCAGCTCGTGCTTCCGCACTTCGTCCATCTTAAAAATCTCGACCATTTGGCCTATGGGGGTAACGCCGCCGATAGGATCCTTTGTAAACAGGCCGAACCGGCTCGACAGCGCGCCAATCAACTTGCCGTCGATGTACATAGGACTGCCGCTCATGCCGAAAGCGACGCTGGTACGCTCTACCTTTTCGCCAATTAATTGTACGAGGATGAGGTCGCGCTTGGCTCGAAAATTGGGAATGATATCCAGCACTTTGAAATCAAATTCTTCAATCTCGGTGCCGGAAAAAATGGTCTTGCCAACACCTTGCATCCCCGGTTTTACATCTGCGAGAGGCATTGTCTCGCCACCGGCGAAGAGGGTTCCCAAGGTGAAGACCAGAGAGGAAAAAAGGATTGTCATCCTGAGCATGTTCTTATCCCGAAAGTCCAGATACAAATATAGAAACTAAGCGTTCAGCAAAATAATTTCAAGGCAAATAATTGTCACATCTTTCGTACTGAAATGGAGTATCAAGCCTGGCACGAGGCCGCTCGTCAGGCCACAGCAAAATCTTCATCGCTGAACTTTACCGACGGATATTCACGCAGTTTTGTTTTGAAAATCTCTATTATTTCCAGGAGACGTGCCTTTGACTTGGCTTCGAAGCGCAGCACCAGGACCGGCTGTGTGTTTGAAGCGCGCACCAGGCCCCAGCCATCACCGAACAACACGCGGGCGCCGTCAATATCGATGCTGTCGTAGCTTTTCTTGAAGAACGCGGCCAGATCCGCGACAACATCAAACTTGTCTTCGTCTGTTGCTTCGATTCGGATTTCGGGAGTAGACTCAAAAGCCGGAATCTCGTCGGCTATTTGCGCCAGCGTTTTGTCGGTGTTGGAAAGAATCTGCAGCAATCTACCCGACACATAGATGGCATCGTCAAATCCGTAAAAGTCGTCAGCATAAAAAATGTGCCCGGACATCTCCCCGGCCAGTGGAGATTTTCGCTCCTTCATCTTGGCCTTTAACAACGAGTGCCCGGTCTTCCACATCATGGGCTTGCCGCCATTTTTCTCTATTTCTTCAGGCAGGGCCTGCGAGCACTTCACATCAAAAATAATCTCGGCGCCGGGCGTTGCCTGCAAGACTTCCCGGCTCAGAATGGCGATGAGTTTGTCGGCAAAAATCATCCGTCCTTTTTCATCGATGGCTCCGACCCGGTCGGTGTCGCCGTCGTAGCCGATGCCGAGGTCCGCGCCAACTTCAAGTACTTTCTTCTGCAAATCCACCACGTATTTCGGTACGGTGGGATCGGGCAAATGGTTGGGGAATGTGCCGTCCGGCTCGCAGTAAATCGTAACCACTTCGCAGCCCATCTCTTCCCAGAGCCTGGGTGCAACCAGGCCGCCCGTGCCGTTGCCGGAATCGATGACGATCTTCAGCTTCTTGTTAAATTTAAGTTTCGATTTTATCATCGCGGTATATTCGGGGAAAAGATCTCTTGTCTCCACTTTGCCGCTGCCGCTCGCGAAGTCGTCCGCTTCGATGAGTTTTCTGATTTGCTGAATTTGGTCCCCGTAAACCGCAGAAACGCCTTTCCCGGAAACCTTTAATCCGTTGTATTCGATCGGGTTGTGGCTGCCGGTGATCATGACACCGCCGTCCGCCTGATAGTGTATGATGCCGAAGTATTGAATCGGTGTCAGGCAAACTCCGACGTCGATCACATCCACGCCGGTCGAGAGCAAACCTTCGACCAGAGCGTTTCTGATGCGTTCGGAGGACAACCGCACATCCCGGCCAATCACCAGAGTCCTGGCGCCCTGGCGCGACAGGAATGTTCCAACGCCTTTTCCGATTAGGACTGCATTTTCGTCGACCAGATCGTCATCTGCGATTCCGCGGATATCGTATTCTCTGAAGATGGTGGATTTGACCATGAGAGCCTCCCTGTTTTTCAATTACTTCGTTGACCGATCGCGACTCTGGCGACCCCGTTTAAATCGTCAACCAATTCAATATTGATACCATATTTCGCCATAGTCTCTTGTATGGCCGGCCCCTGGCCCATGCCAAACTCCACAGCCAGCAACCCGCCCTGATTAAGATGCCGGCCGGCCAGCCAGGCAATCCTGCGGTAGAACGTTATGCCATCTGCGCGGTCACTAACCGCAACTTCAGGCTCGTGCATTCGGATTTCCTCGGCCAACCCCTGATACTCCGCAGTCGAGACATACGGTGGATTCGACACAATGACATCAAATGCCGGCAGTTGGTCGGAGCAGGCGTCGGAGAATAAATCCAACTGTATGAACTCAATCCGCGCCTCGACGCCGTTTTTTTCTGCATTGCCTTGCGCAACTGCCAGCGCCGCCCGGGAAGTATCAACAGCCGTTACGTGCGCTGACGGCAAGTATTTTGCCAGGCTGATAGCGATGCAACCGGAACCGGTCCCCAAATCGAGAATTGGCAAATTCCGGTGACCAGCAAAGATAACTTCGCAGCGATCAACCACCTGCTCAACCAAAACCTCGGTTTCCGGACGGGGAATGAGTACTTCCGGAGAGACGGTAAAGGGCAGGGACATAAACTCGGTTTCACCCAAAATGTATTGCAGAGGCTCACGCCGGGCGCGGCGTTTTAGCAGCTCCGTAAAACACCGGAGATCGTCTTCGGGAAATGTTCTTTCCATGTCGATATAAAGTCTGGCGCGCTCCAGACCAACGGCATGGCTGAGCAATCGCTCAGCATTCAGGCGGGGGTTTTCGACACCGTACAATTCGAGATAATGTGAAGAGCTGTTAAGCAGGTCGCAAGCGGAGCCGGTCCGGAACGCTAGGTCCATGACCTCACGCAACACTTTTCATCAGTTCGGCCTGGTCGGCGGTGCGGAGTTTTTCCATCACCTCTGCCAGGTCGCCATTCAGGACTTCTTCAAGGCGGTAGAGAGTCAAGCCTATTCGGTGGTCGGTCAGCCTTCCTTGCGGAAAATTGTAGGTGCGAATCTTGGCGCTACGGTCGCCGGTGCTGACCATCGACCGGCGGCTTTCCGCCAGCTTGGCGTGTTCCTCGCGTTGGATCTTTTCCAGAAGGCGGGCGCTCAGGACCTTCAGGGCCTTGGCACGATTCTTATGTTGGGATTTTTCGTCCTGGCAAGTCACGACCATACCGGTCGGAATGTGCGTAATGCGCACCGCCGAATCCGTGGTATTTACACTCTGGCCGCCAGGGCCGGAAGAGCGATAAACGTCTATCTTCAGTTCGTTCGGGCTGACATTGATTTCGACTTCGTCCGCCTCGGGTAAAACCACCACCGAAGCAGCAGAAGTGTGGATGCGACCGCTGGCTTCAGTCTTGGGAACCCTTTGCACGCGATGGACGCCGCTCTCATACTTCATGATGGCGTAGGGTTCGGCTCCGGAAAGCATAAAAATTATTTCTTTGAACCCTCCGACACCCTGCGGGCTGGAATTCATAATATCCATTTTCCAATGGTGTATTTCCGCAAACCGAGTATACATCCGGAAGAGATCGCCCGCAAAAATGCCTGCTTCATCGCCACCGGTTCCCGCCCGAATCTCGACGATTGCATTCTTGCTGTCATTAGGATCTTTGGGCAGCAAAAGCACTTTCAACTCGTCCTCGATGCGCTCCTTTTCGGACTGCATTTCTTCGAGTTCTTGTTGCGCCAATTCTCTGAGTTCCTCGTCGGTCTCCTCTTCCAGTACCTGCTGGTCGCCGTCAATCGTCTTCATCACTTGCTTGTATTCATCAAATGTCGCGATGGTTTTGTCGAGGCTACTTTTTTTCTTGGCAAGCTCTGTGTAACGGTTACGGTCCTGCGCCACTTCCTGATCCATCATCTGGTCACAGAGTTCGTCGTACTGCTTCTGCAGTTTGGTCAATTGCTCGATCATCTCAATACTCGGCCCACATATTTACAAACGATGGTTTCATGCGCGCGGCTGTCCTGCCGCAACCGGTGGCGCGCCTTCAACCAGCACGCCCGTGTGGTCGGACAAGTCCATGCCCAGGGCGCTCTTGAGCGCTACGATTGCAACTTCCAACTGGCTCTCATCCGGTTCTTTGGTCGTGAGCCTTTGCAGGTACAAGCCGGGCACGATGAATGGACGCCAAAAACTGCTATTTGCGCCGGTCCCGGACAAGCGAATCAGCTCATAGGAAATGCCGCCGATCAAGGGGATAAATGCCAGACGCAGAAGCCGGTCGGCAATGGTTTCGGGCTTGCCCAGGAACATGAATACCAGGATGCTCACCAGCATCACGATCAGCAGAAAACTGGTGCCGCAGCGCGGATGAAACCTCGAAAGAGGCTTGGCGGCGGCCGGCGTCAATTCGGCATCCTTTTCAAATGCAAAGATACTTTTGTGCTCGGCGCCGTGATATTCAAAAACCCGCCGGATGTCTTTCATAAAGGTAATCAGGAAAATATAAAGCAGGAAAATGGCCAGCCGCAGAATCCCATCGACCAGGTTGAACCAAAACCCCGTTTCCGCGCCCAGCAGGTCGGTGAGCAGTAAAGGCACGTAGAAAAAAATGAACATGCCTAACACAAGCGAAAACAAAACCGAAGCCGCCAGCCACAATTTTTCCCAGAAACTCTTTTGGGGAATTGCCGAGTGTGCATCGCTGTCTTTGTCTTTATCCGAAGATTTCTCGTCTTGTGCCGCAACATCCCCGGAAAAGGTCAGGGCTTTCACCCCGAGTATCAGTGACTCGATAAGAACGAATGCGCCGCGCAAGAGTGGAATACCGAACACTTTATAGCGCCGCACAAAAGAGACAAAGGGCTTTGTACGCACCAGAATGCTGCCATCGGCCCGTCTGACCGCGACAGAGTACGTGTCCTTCGAGCGCATCATGACGCCCTCGATAACTGCTTGTCCGCCTATTTGAATTTGTTCGCCCGGCATTCCCTGGTCAACTCTCCTTGGTTAGGTGGTCCTTGCGCGAAGCCCTGGTCCGTTAAGTCACGCCTCCGGTCTCCGGCTAAACTCGCCAGCGGCATGACAGGCCGGCTCCCGACTCGCTCAGACACTTCTGTTGGTACACGCAATGGCACAAAAAAAACGGAATGCAGCCCGGTGCGGAGCACATCCCGTTTCAAGAAATTGTGAACGAAATTGCTAGGATTCCGCTGACGCTTCTGCCTTTTCTTCCTTCTTCGGCTCGTCTTTCGGGGCAGCTTTTGCGCCCTGGCTGTCTCTGGGCATGCCATACTTCTTCCTGAACTTTTCCACACGTCCGGCAGAATCGATCAATTGTTGTTTTCCGGTATAAAACGGGTGAGATGCGCTGGTGATCTCAAGCAGGATCAGCGGGTACTCTTTGCCGTCTTTCCACTTGATAGTCTCTTTTGATTTCTTCGTGGAACGAGTAAGAAAAGCAAAGTCGGAAGACGAGTCTTTAAACACCACAAAACCGTACTCCGGATGAATTTTTGCTTTCACTGCCTTTCTCCCATATATGTTGGTTCAAATACTATTATCGGATTCTCAAAAAGCAATTTTAATAATATCAAATCGATTCACGAAAAGCAAGAAGATTATCATCGATAATCATCTACCTTCCCGGCCTGCTCTGTTCGCGGAGTACTTCACTCCAAGTTGTTTCGGGTGCAACGAGAGCCCGGGTTCACACCGAGCTTGCTCCATTAATCGAGTACGTGGAGTGCGGGAACTGTGTTACCGCACGCATTGACGCAGTCGACGCACTCCATAGCAGAAACGAAGGAACCGCAATCAATTTGGCACTCCGGTCAGCACCGGCGCCGCCCAAAAATACGGGTGCGGCATAAACAGAGGATCTTTTTCCAGCGAGTCGATGGTTGCGAGTTGCGCCTGCCGCAGCGCCGTGCTTTTGCTCAGCCCGCCTTTTGACCATAGTTGAAAAAAGCCAACGGTCACGTCGCGCGTTTTCTTCTCTTCTACAACCCAGAGATTGGCGATGACCGAGTTGCTGCCCGCGACTCTGAGTGACCGTTGCAGGCTAATAATGCCTTCGCCGCGATACAAGCGTCCGGTGGCGCTTTCACAGGCGGACAGGTAAACCAGATCAGTTGGCTGCAGGTTTAACTCGCGAATGTGCAGAGCACGCAGAAACCCGGTGGCGCCGGACAGAGAATCCCCGGCCACCGGTGTGAGCTGCAAGTGCGAGTTACCCGGCCGGGTGACGTCCGCCGCTGCATGCACCGCGAACAGAATGACTTCCGGCGCATCTTCCAGCAACCTTAAAACGTTGGCTTTGGTGGCCTGGTCGGGCAGGACCGCCCTGCGCTGCGGATACAAGCCGGCAACCGTTTCGACCGCTGCTGCCGCCACACTCTGATCGGGACCAGCCACCGCCAGCACACTCGTGTTGGCCGGGCGGCCCATATGCAGTAAATCCCGGGCGAGGATCTCCGAACTTTGCGCATAGGCAATGGCGTATTTTTTTATCAAGAACTGTCCGCTGCTATCGATGAGCGCGGCAAAGGGCAGGTGGTGCAGAGCCTCATCGGCCACGATGAAAAGTTGCTGCGCGCCGAGATGCCTCAGCAGCGGCGCGACGAGTTTGCCGTGCAAGTCCGCCAGAATCGTGCGTATCCGCTCGTATGAGACATCTGCCCGCGAAAGTATTCTGATGCTGTCAACGCTGACCTGCCCCTTGAAGTCCGCTACCAGCTTTTCGATTTCGGCACGGCTGGTTGGCAGGACTTCGGTTTCAAATTTGTCCTTTGAAATGACCCAGACAACCAGAGAGTCTTCGGTCACTTCGTAGTGCAGCGCCCGGCTGTCCGTGTCTAAGCCGGCCTGTACGGCAGCAACCAGATCCGGCGCAGCCTCGTCCGTCCGCTGCGAGGCGCTGGAGTCGTTCCCCGCAGCAGCTGAAAGCAGCACTTTCAGCACTTGTGCCCGGCCCTGCTCCGAATAGGCGAAGGCGGCACGCTCATTTCCCATGCGCAATTGCAGCAGCACCATTTCCTCGAACACGGGTTGAATGTTCTGCAAAAAACTCGCTTTGTCCGATTCCCGTTTCAGGTCCTCTTGGATGGCGGCGATCTCAGCAATTGCCTGCCTAAAATGAGACTCGGCTTCGTCAATTCTACCCTGGCTTGCGAGCACTCTGGCGCTGGAAAACAAGGTCTGCCAATAAGAACTCCGCCTCCCGGACGTTTTGCCTAAACCCTTAGCCTTCATGAGAACCTGATGGGCCTTTCGGAAATTGCCCTGCTTCCGGTAGATTTCGCCGAGTAGATTCAGGGCGTCGATCTGGCCGGTCAGGTCGTGTACTTCCTCGAAGCCGGCCAACGCTTCAGCAAGCGTTTTTTCGGCATCCTCGTACCGTGCCAACTCCAACCAAAACCGGCCGATCTTCAGTTGACTTTTTTGTCGCAACCTACCAAAACTGAACTCTCGCAGTTTCCGGGATGCCGTGTCTGCATAAGCTTGAGCGCGATCAAAGGTGCCGGTGGCCGCACAGATTTCGATGAGATTTAAGTACTTTTCCGTGACAAAAGAGGGACTACCCTCGACCCGGGCGACTTTCAGCGCTTTGGTGTGATTGTCTAATGAAAGTTCCAATTCCCCGATGGCTTGATAATTGTGCCCGAGATTCGCCAGCGCGATACCTTCATTTAGTTTGTCGTCCCATGCGATGGCCAGGGAATGACTTTTTTCGAAGGATTTCCTTGCCTGCTCGTACTCTCCCAATTCCTGGCGGAGTAAGCCCTGGATCATCCAGTAGAGCGTCTCTTGTTCTGGACGAAAAGTATTTGAGATCCTGTTGAAGGCTTGCAAGCATTCTTCGGCCCAAGCAAAATCACCCATTAGAATATAGGAAACCGCCAGACGCTCGTAAATAAACTGCTGGTTTCTTTTGTGGTTGTAGGAAGAGTATATTTGCAAGGCCTGACGGTAGGAGTTGACGGCCTTCTCATAGTCCGCCTCATTGACATAGATGTAACCATTGTTTGAGTAAGCCTTTGCTTGCCAGAGTTCCGCACCGATTTCCCTACTCTTTGCAATGATGAAATCACCCAGTGCAAGACCAGCGTTTGCGTACCCCAATTGCTGCAACCGAAACTGCAGGCTGGGCAGAAGTGCTGCCAGTCGCCTTTCATCACCAAGGGCACGTACAAGCGTCAACCCTACCCCGAGGAGGCGTTCTCTTCTCTTAAAATCAGAAGCACTGGTAGCAAAAACTTCCGCGCAGTAGGCCTCCAGAAGCTGCTTTCTTCGAAAATCATCTGGTCTCAAACTTTGGTAGAATTGCATCTGTGATTCAAAAAAGCGCTCTGCCTCAGAGTTTTGGTAGTTGTCCAGAATCCAGGACAAGTAATAGCCGTATGAGTAATCCAAATCGCTATTTGAAACTCCCTCGATCTCCTGTTCCCGATTCAGCGCTAAAAGTTTGAAAAACAGAGAATAGAGCGCCAATTTGTTGTCGTGAATGAACGACTGTATCTTGCCGTCCTGATGACTCGATTTGCTTAATCCTCCAATAGTGGACATTACCATCGAATCGGTTTTGGTGAAGCCTGTGGATGATGGGAAGACAGGCGCATCTTCTTCGTCTCGGTCGGGGTTCGTTTTTTTGTTTTCAAAAATATGGATAATCTGGGCGACGAGTTTTGATTCTTGCTCGTATGTCACGCTGCCTTGTAGGGCTGACTCGATTTGTGGCAACGACATCGGGGTTCGTTTATCCCAAATCATGAATCCAGCGAGAAGTATAGTCAGTGAGATTATCGTAAGGGTAGTTGTCCTTTTCATGCCTGTACCAACTTCAAGAAGAATAGGAATCAAATATGCGGCACAATCTATTCAAGAGCACACATAAACACAAGGATAAATGGATTCGTTTCTTACTGAGGAGGCCTACGACGCTTAGCTTAATTGCAGGCAGCCGGCATTCCGGCATTCATGCGGACAATTCAAGGCGAAGAGGGGAATTGGAGTGCTAAATTCCGGTCACCACAGCAGTGGTGACCGGAACTTGTTAAGAGCATTATTTGCCCGGCTGAGGACCCTCACCGTCAGGGGGATCAAGTGAAAATATCTGGACCAGCCTGTCGATCAATTTCATTTTGCACCTCCGTCGATTCGTTAGCTTACTTTGTTTTTGGGATTTAGGCAGCAGAGGCTATCGTCAGAACCTCCTGCCCTTTTGTTCTAAGACACGGTTGCCTCACTATCTGTAGTCATAATCAAAGCCACACTTCACGGCCTCAGCCATTTGACTGACCAGTGCCGCATCCGGGGGTTTTCCCCATTTTTCATAAAGCCGTGCCAAACTACGCAAAGCGATTTTTTCGTTAGCAGCATAGTTTATTTGGTTAGCAAGCTCACTTGCGGCTCGGTAGTACTTCTCTGCGATCCCATAAGCGCTGTCATCGCCTGGCGCTGCGCTTTCGAACGCACTGTTTCCTAACCCGATGAGCCCCGACACCTGGTTGCGGTCGGCCAGAAATGGCTTGATGTCCGAGTCATGGCTGGTTGCTTCCGAAGCATCGAAAAATTGGTTAGCCAGGGCCGGCTCCTTCAGATAGGAATGTACGGTGCCCATCTTTTCCTGCATGGTCATGATGGCATAGTTCAAACCCATTGCCGTGGCAGCATTCAGCCCGCCTTCGTATTCTAATTTTGCAGCATCGTACTGGGTGGTACCGCCGCCTTCGTAAAAGCCCAGGCTCATCCTGATGTTGCCGTCGTGGAAATGCGACCACATTTTCAGCGAGGAATAGGGGCCGGATTCACCCTTGAGATACTTACCGAGGGCCAGGGCCGTGTGGTAGTAGGGCCGCTTGCCGCTTGCGAGGGCAACCGAATAAAGCGCAAAGTGGCATTTCATGAGAAAATCGTACCGGCGTTTAGTGTCGATGGTCCCGCCCATGCTTTGCGCCAGGTCAAAGCCGGTGCCAATCAGAGCAAAAGCAGTAGCCGTATCCTGCTGCAACATCTTGTTGACGTCCTCATAGCAGGTGTCACAGGCAAGCTTTTTCTCCAGTTCAGCGCCGCTCAAGCCGGATAAGAAGGAGTACTCAGCATCGTAAAATGCATTGCTCATGAGGTTCTTGATTGCCTCGGCCCTGGCAAAATGCGTCTCGGACTCACCCCGGTAACGCGCGAACATACCGGCCAGGGTCAGTTCATAAAAAGCCTCCTCCAGGACACCCTGCGTAGCTGTATCGGGGATTTCCAAACGGGAATAGGAGCGGACGAGAAAGTGTAGACTAATTGCGTCTGCGGTGGGGGGAACGCCTTTCCTGGCCACGAAGAAATCCCTGGTTGCAGCAGCGGCTGCGTCCTTGTTGTTTTCGTATTGCCCCGAAGCAGCCAGCGAGGCCTCGAGTTGGTCTAGTGCGGCAGTGGACATGGTCTCCTCCGTCGTTGGTGAGAATACGGTGGGATAGTGATATGTTAATAAAGACACTTCACAGGCAGGTTTTCTTGCTCCAAAGTTAAGAACCTGTCACAACCTGTTAAGGGGACAGGCCGCGCACAAATGAAGCCGGCGGCAAACTGTGGTCGTAGAGGTACACCTGTGGGGGTTTATCTGAGCGGTGCAGGA
The DNA here is from genome assembly GCA_029262055.1 of Candidatus Zhuqueibacterota bacterium. Classification (GTDB taxonomy): domain Bacteria; phylum Zhuqueibacterota; class Zhuqueibacteria; order Oceanimicrobiales; family Oceanimicrobiaceae; genus JAJDAD01. The sequence goes on along the minus strand of JAJDAD010000043.1, from coordinate 134,183 downwards.
TTTCCGGAGAAGGACGTTAGGCATTAAAAAGCAGGGATCTGTACTATTTCTCTGCGCGCAAACAGGAACTAATTTTCTGCTGGCATATTTGTTGCGGTAGGTTCACAACAAAGCAATGGAGTCTCTGATATTCGCGATCTACCCAGAACTGGAGGACGCTATGAAAGACAAATTTGATCAGTCCGAGTACATGGCGCTACAGTTGATGGAAATCGAAGATTTTCGTTTACAGCTCTCGTCGTATGGCGGCAAAAAAATTTCGTTCCAGGATGCGGTCATGCTTTGGATTTCCGACGGTCGTGCCGAAGAGTTTAGAGAGGATTATTTTCTTATCCGCTCGAAAAAAGAACCCGCAAGCGCGTGATTGTTGGAGTACCTTATATGGATTTCTTAGAAATCAGTCTCTGGAGCCGCAAAGTCAAGTTGTATGAAAGAACCCAGGAACTAATAAACCAGCAACCCATGGAACGGCAAACAAGTTTTTTCGAAGGCATGGCGCTCCTTATGTCGAAACCCTATCTCGAAACTTCGGCCGCTGACAGCGACAAGTACGGTTATGTAACGCAACGTGCCGCTTAGTTCTGTTTTCGTCAAACGACTCTACTAAAAGCCAGGCACCTGCCTGGCTTTTTTTTGGCACGATTCTGGCAAAAAGAGCTTTGCAAATATAAGATAGAGCCTGTAGCATGTTGGCAAAACGTCACTTTCTTTCTGTAACTAATGGGACGCGGGATGGCGATTATTAGGTATAGCAGAGGCTCCCACAGGAAGACCCTCCCGCTTCCCGGCGGGAATGATTGGGAATATTTTTGCAGAAGCTGAAGTATTCTTTAATAAAGTCCAGTACCTCACAAAAGTACAATTTGTGATCAAATAAACATTGGATTTATTGTTACTCTTTGAGTAGATTTAGATCTAGTGACCAGTTAATTGCTTTGCCAAGAAGGAGTTTGAGATGCGAGATATCAAAATCGAGCGCTCGAAAGCATCAGTGATCAAATCGATGAGCCTGCTCAAGATCTTACCCATGATGCTGGTACTTGTAGCGTCTTCCGAGTCGTTTGCGCAGTTCGGCGACATTTTTGGATTCGGAAAAAATAAAGTACACTATCAAGCGTTCGATTGGTCAGTGATACACACCGAGCATTTCGACGTCTATTTTTATAAAGAAGAGCGCCAGGCGGCCCTCGACGCCGCCGAAATCTCGGAGCGTTCCTACGCGTATCTCAGCGAAATCATCGATTACAAATTCAAACAAAAAATCCCCCTTCTGCTGTACGCATCGCATAACGATTTCCAGCAAACGAACGCCATCAACAGTTTTATCAGTGAAGGTACCCAGGGTGTGACAGAATCGCTGAAAGGACGCATGATCCTGCCCATCACCGGATCTTACGGCCAGTTTATTCATGTTCTGACCCACGAAATGGTGCACGCTTTTCAGTTTGATATCATGCTGGCCGATGCACCGAGCGAAGTGATCCGCCGGTTCAATCCACCGCTCTGGTTTATTGAGGGCATGGCCGAGTACCTGTCGGTCGGCATGGACAACATCACCCGGATGTGGATGCGCGACGCCGTGCTGAACAACACGTTGTTGGCGATTCCCGATATGACCTTCGTTTTCGACATCCGCGTCTATCGTATGGGCCAGGCAATCTGGTATTACGTCGGGGAGCGTTATGGCAAGGAAGTGGTCGGTAGAATCTTCAAGACGGCGCGCGCAACCGGCGACATCAACCGTGCCTTCAAAGCCCATACCGGCCTGGATCTGGTTGAACTTTCAAAGCGCTGGCAAGACGACGCGCGTAGCCGTTATCTGCCGCAAGAAGTCGTCCTGAAACGTCCGGAAGAGGTTGCCGACCCCATCGCTGATCCGTGCCACGATTGCACCAGCCTCAACATCGTCCCGGCAATATCACCCAACGGTGAGAACCTGGCATATATCGGGGACAAGAATTTTACCCTGAACATGTTTCTGCGCGACTTGCAGAAAGCTGAAGATGGCAACAACTACCTGGATGGCGACATCAAGAAGGTCGTGCAAAGTGGCAGCAGCCAAAGTTATGAATCGCTGCGATACTTTACCACGTCCATGAATTGGAGTCCGGACGGCAAACAGTTCTCGTTCGTGGCCAAAGCCGGTAAAACTGATGCTATCTACATTGTGGACGCTGAGCGAAACAAGGTCGTAAAGAAACTGTCGTTTGAGGGTTTGACCGGAATGGCCGCGCCGAGCTGGTCCCCCGATGGCAATCAAATGGTATTCACCGGAACCAAGGGCGGTATTTCCGACCTGTATACAGCCAACGTGGATGGCGAAAACATGAGGCAACTGAGTGACAACAGATATGCCCACATGCACCCGCAATGGTCGCCCGACGGCAAGAAGATTGCTATCACGACCGACCGCGGGCCCAACACCAACATAGACGAGTTGATTTTCGGGGATTACAACATTGGCCTCTATGATCTGGAGACCGGCGAAGTTGAGCTGCTCACCGAAACCGGTGGCAACCATATCAACCCGGTGTGGACAAAAGACGGCAGCGAGATCATGTACGTTTCCGACGTCAATGGCATCCCCAACATCTACTCGATGGATTTGCAGACTCGCGATGTTTCACAGATCACCAACTTTATCACCGGCGTTGCCGGAATCATTACGGAAAGTCCGGCTATCACGCTCGCCAAAGACACCGGACGCCTGGCGTTTAGCGCCTTCTCCAATGCCGGGTGGTATATCTACACGCTTGACGAGTATGAAAAGAAAGTGGTATCCGGCGACGATGAAGCGGGACTATCTGTACTGGAGCCGCTGACCAATCCGAATGAAAAATATAAAGAGTTTTCGGTGCCGGACAGCTCAGAGTTTCTGGTCTCCGGCTACAACCCCAAATTGACCCCTGACCTGGTCGTCGGTGGCGGTGCCTTCGCAACCAACACCGGCTTTGCGGGGCAAACCGCTTTTCTTTTCAGTGACATGCTGGGCGACCGCAATCTACTGATTCAGGCTGCTCTTTTCGGAGATCCTCTGGAATCAACTTTGGTGGCAACGTATTTTAATCAACGCCGCCGGCTAAACTGGGCTTTTTCGGTCTTTCAATTCCGGGATGACTTTGGATTCTTCACGGCGCAGGATCAAGGCTTCGTAACGCAGATCTTTCGCGGCTTCGGCGGACGGGCCTCCCTGCCTCTCAGCCGGTTTAGCAGAATTGAATTTGGAACAAACCTCTTTTTTGTCGACCAAGACGTGGTGTCTTTGTTCAACACGCAGCAGGATCCCTCGAGCGCCATTTACGGAAGCGGCAGCATGACGCTGGTTCGCGACACAGCTTTTTGGGGAATCGCTTCTCCGATAGCAGGCACGCGGGCGCGTTTCAGCGTTCAGCAAAATGTCGGCGATCTGAACTGGACCTTTCTGTTTGGGGATTACCGCAAGTACCTGCCTATTCACATACCACGGGCTTCTCTGGCCTACCGGATGTCTGCAGGTATCACCTCGGGCCCGGACCAAAGGCTTTTTGGCATCGGCGGTCCGTTTACCTTCCGCGGCGTCGACTACGGCGATCTGCGCGGAACGCGGGCATTATTTCAGAATATGGAGTTCAGATTTCCCGTACTCCCGTTTCTGCCAATCCAGTACGATTTCCTGACTGCCGTAGCCTTTTTCGACGCGGCCAATGTCTGGGGTGTCGACACTGGATTTGGTCCGACCGTAGTGACGTCGGAATTTGACTTCGATCAAACAAAAACATCCTACGGTCTCGGGGTCCGATTTAATTTGGGCGGATTGCTTGTTTTGCGCTGGGACTTTCCGCTCAAGAAGGAAGAAGGTATGCCGAGCACGTTTTTTTCCATCGGCATAGATTATTAGGAGGTAGTCGGGCCATATGCCTCAGTTGCGGTGTGGTTTGTGTTTATTTGTGATAATTATGTTAAATATGGAACTCCGCTTGGCGAGTTCCGTACAAGTCTGATTGAAAAAAAGAGAGTCTATTGTGACTCTCTTTTTTTAGATATAGCATTGTCTGACTACTTGGGAGAGTAACTTTGACGAAGAAACAAATGTTGTATACATTGAGTGCAAGCGCCGTGTTGCTGACGGTTTTGGTGGCACTCCAAATCGGTGGCCAGCGCGCTTTTGCCAGAGAATCTGTGAAGCTGGAAAAGCACATTCATGCGCTGAGCAAAGTCTCTATTGTTGATCGTGTCCGGGCCGGGCATTTCAAGAGAGTTGACAGAGTCATCGCCCGTTTCAACCCCGGCCTTGATGCGGAGACCAGGTTCGCCATTGCCAATGAGATCAGCAATGCGGCCATGAAGTACGAGAACCTGGATGTCGATCTCATCTGTGCGACCATCACGCACGAGTCTGCTTTTACCTGGGACCCGGAAATCACTTCGCCAAAAGGCGCACTCGGGCTAATGCAGGTAATGCCGGCGACCGGGCAATTCCTGGCAGCGGTTGAGGAAGTTGCCTGGGCGAGTCCTGAGCAGGTGCTTTACGATCCCGTTCTGAATATCCGCCTCGGCAGCAGGTACCTCTCCAGCCTGATAGAAATGTATGAAATCGACGGTGGTCTGGCCGCATACAACGGTGGCGGCAAACGCGCTGAAATGTGGCTCGCTCAAAATCGTGCCCACGGCGTCCTGTACGAGGAAACTCAAAACTACGTCCCCGCTGTGCTTTCATTGTACGAAGAGTTTCAGACATTCTAAGGCTCCATTTGTTCAACTAACTGCGCCCGGATTTGCCTCTGGCCGACAACCCAAATCCGGGTGGTTGTTTTTTTTATCGGCAAATACACAAGCCGTGCCCCTTCCTTCATTTTTCACTTCCCTTTGTCCGCGGTTTCCTATATATTATTGCTTCCTGTATTACGCAGTTACAGGCATCTTCCGGGGAAGAAAATCCGGTAAGCTTTTGTTATTAGTGGTACTTTATGGACAAGTGGACTCTTCGCGGTCTGGTTTATATTTTGGTGTCCGTTGCTCTGCTTGGTTATGAGTTTCTGCAACCACATCCGCCCAGAGTCTTTCTGGTTGCCATGTACAGCGTAGTGATTTTGATCGGCCTGATCCTGGTGTTCTTTATGGAGGACGACGAGGGACAGTCCCCAACCGGTGTTTAGATGAACATGAAAGCTCAATCGTTCCAAACAAGGCCTACGATGTTGCTGCTTCTTTTGTCGGCCTGCCTGCATGTCCCAAACTCGGAAGCGGCCACGGCGAGGCCCGTACAGATTCTGAAAAGCGATGCGACCGGCGTAACTCTGGAAGTCACGGCGCACGACCTCTCCGTAAGTGAGCTCAGTTACGAGGGGAGGCGACTGATCAGGCTGGAAGGCGGAGGCGCCCCGCTGCACGAAGAAGAGGGCAAGCCCGAGATCCCCTATCAAGTAGCCCACATCGGGATACCGTTGCAGGGCAGCGTCAGCCTGGCAGTCCTGGAAACGGATCAGCAGGCGCTTGATGACGTTGAGCTTATCCCAACCCCTGCCTTTATCAAGGTCGACGGCTGGTCCGAAGCTGATCTGGTCTTCGACAGCGAGGTCTACGGATCGGCACAACCCTATCCGGCCGAAAGAGTAACGCTCGGGCAACCGGAATTCTTTCGTGACCAACGGATGGTGCGGCTGGAAGTCGCCATGGCGCAATACCTGCCGCAACAGAAACGGGTCGTACAAATCGAACGCGTGGTCATCAGGTTGGAATTCTCCGGGGCCGCCCGCACTCAGACCCGGCGCGTACGCCCGACCTCGCCGAACGAAGAAGAGCTGTATCAAAACATCCTGCTCAATTATGCACAGGCTGCGGACTGGCGCAAGGAACGCCAACTGCCCAAACGCTCTGCAACAGTGAGCGGCTTACAGGATCGCGCTCTGTACAAATTCACCGTTTCACAGGAAGGAATGTACAAGATCGACGGGCGCTTTCTCGAAGATAACAACATCGACCTCAACAGTGTGGATCCGGCCCGGATTCAGCTTTTCAACAACGGTGGCCGTGAACTCGCACGACACATTGACGACGCCCGTCCGTCCGGACTGGTTGAAAACGCGATTCTGCTCAACGATGGCGGGGACGGCAGTTTTGACCAGAATGACTCTATTGTGTTCTATGCCAGAGGCGCGGAAGGTTGGTACTTCGATGTGACTGCCAACCGGTATAGACACTACATCCACCGCTATGCGCTCGAAAACGTGTACTGGTTGTCGCTCGGCGGCTCCGAGAGTGGCAAGCGTATGTTACCGCTGACTTCAAGCCAGTCACCCGGACCGGTGGTTGACACCTATCAGGGCCTCTACTTCGTGGAAGATGAACTGCAAAATCCCCTGCAGTCCGGGATGAATTGGTTTGGAGAAAATTTTGCTGTCAACGAATTTGATGCGACTGCGTCGTTGACCCTCGACTTGCCTAACGCCGGCGGCGCTGGCAATAGCCGATGGCATTTCCAGTTTGCTGCTCTTAATCCGGGCGCGCACCAGTTTACCATGAATATGAATGGGAATTCCGTTGGCAGCACAAGCTTCAACGGGACAGTGGACGTCCAGGGAGGCGCTTCATTTGTCAAAATAAATATGCGGAACGTGTCTTTTGACCGATCCGAAACGTTGCTGGCCGGGAGCAATACGCTGGTGCTCAGTTATTCACATTCTTCAACCTCCGGCCAGGCATTTCTCGACTGGCTTGAACTTGAGTATCCGGCGAGACTGCGCGCTGTCGACAACCAGGCTCTGTTCAATGTCGTGCCGGCTACCGGTTTTCAAACCTACCGGGTTAGCAATTTCACGGATTCAAGCATCGAACTGTTTGATGTTACGGATTTTGCCAACGTCAGGAGAATCGTCGACGCTGAAACCGGCGCCGGCGGTTTGACCTTTACAGATTTCCAACAGGCCGAAGCGCCGAAGCGTTACATTGCTCTCTCTACTTCGAAGTATCGCACGCCAGCCAGCCTGACGCGTAGCGATTTTACTGATGTGAGAAATCCGGACCTGGCGGCAGAATTCATCATTATAACACACGAGGACTTTCTTTCTGAAGCCCTGCGCCTGGAAAGCTACCGGGAGAATGGCAGTCCAAACAATCGCCTCTCAACACAAGTCATCCCCATTTCTGACATTTATGATAATTTCTCCAGCGGCATGATGGACGCACCCGCGATTCGGGACTTCCTGAAGTACGCTTATGACAACTGGAGCCCACGACCTCTATACGTTCTTCTGTTTGGCGATGGCGATTACGACTACAAGAACCTAATCGACGCCACGGATTCCAACTGGATCCCGACCTTTCAAACGGATCTTCTTGTAGACGAAAATTTCAAATTTCTCAGAGAGCTGGACAGTCGGACTTCGGACGCTTGGTTCACCTATATGGAATCACGCGATTATCCTGGTGGTGGGTCTCGCTTTACTCCGACCATGGAGATGGCAATCGGGCGGCTCAATGTCCAGACGCTGCAAGAAGCGAAAATCACGATCGACAAGATCATCGACTACGAATCCAGGCCTTTGCGGGGCAACTGGCGCAATACCATTACCGTCGTCGGTGATGACGAGCTTGTCAATGGCGGACGTCCAAGCTCAATAGACGTAATTCACATCCGGGATGCCGAGAAGCTTGCCGATAGTTTCATCCCATCCAATTTCGAATTGAAGAAGATCTATCTTTCCGAGTTCCCCAAGGTTGCAAGTGCGGCTACCGGCGGCGTTTCCAAACCGCGGGCCAAGGAAGCACTCCTAAACCAGATCAACCTGGGTAGTCTAATCCTGCATTACATCGGGCATGGCAACTCTACGCTATGGGCGCATGAAGCCGTCTTTGAGGAGTCCGACAATGACCGGGTGCAAAACCTGGACAAGCTGATGTTTATTGTTGCCGCAACCTGCGACTGGGCCCTTTACGACCGGCCGGCCAGAACCAGCCAGGCCGAGGCGCTGCTCCTGGCGGAGCGCCGTGGTGCGGTCGCAATGCTTTCTTCCGCTCGTCTGGTGTTTGCGAGCACCAACGCCAATTTTTCCCAGGATTATTACACCCATCTCTTTTCGGAAACCGGCAGGACGGCCCGTATTGGCGATGCTTTCGTCGCTGCCCGCATAGACAATCGCGCCCGCGTCAACGATGAAAAATATCACATTTACGGCGACCCGACCTTACGGCTGGCGATGCCGGAACAAGAGGCCGTCATCACATCCATGACGCCCGACTCGATTGTCGCCCTGACTACGGTCGTAGTGGAAGGAGAGGTTCGGCGTGATGGCCAACTGGTTTCGGATTTTGACGGCACCGCGTCGGTCAGCGTGTTCGACTCGGAAAAGAACGTGCGCAATGTACCGGAAGCCGGTGGTGTACAGGTCTATGATTTGCCCGGTAATTCCATCTTTCGCGGCGATGTGCCGGTCCGGGCAGGAAAATTTCACGCCAGATTTATCGTGCCGAAAGACATCTCTTATGGCGGCCGGCTGGCGCGCGTGCTCACCTACTTCTGGAATGAAGAGACCGACGGCTTTGCGTACAGGAACAACATCACGGTGAGTTCCCAGACCGGCACGCTTGTGGATGGTGAAGGGCCGCAGATTCGTATTTTCTTTCGCGGCAACGAGAGTTTCACCAGTGGCGACATTGTTGACGATGACGTGACCATGGTGGTGGATATCGCAGACACTGTCAGTGGCGTCAACATTGCCGGAGAGATTGGCCATCGTATGACCTTGACGCTCGACCCTGAAGAGGAAACTTGTCTTTCCGAAAAGAATCGCTTTCAGGGGGTGAGCAATATCGACCTGACCGACCTGTTCAAGTTTAACGAGGGTGATCACTTGCGCGGCACTGTTGAAATTCCACTGCAGTTTCCAGAAGAAGTGGAGATTGGGGGACGAACGGTTCGCTGCGCTGTCTTCGGAGAGGAACAGCGGCATACGCTGCAGGTAAAGGCGTGGGACAACTCGAACAACTCATCCACGACAGCCGTAGAGGTGGTGGTGGTCCAGCAGGATGGTCTGGTGGTCGAACGCGTCCTGAACTACCCCAACCCCTTTAGAGAAACCACAACATTCACTTTCTTCCTTACGCAGGATGCGGATGTGGAGATAAAAATCTACACTGTGTCCGGACAACTGATTCAGACAGTGGAATATATGTCGGCGGCCAGGGGTTTTAATATGGTAGAATGGGATGGACGTGATGCGCAGGGAGATGTGCCGGCAAATGGAGTTTATCTTTATAAGCTGATTGCTAAAGGCCAGGGAAGCGACGGGCCGATACAGAAGGAAACGATTAGAAGACTGGCTATTGTACGTTAGCACGTGATCAAGTATTGGGAACCATGACTATGACTCGTAAAACCGTAATGACCGTTGCACTATTCATTCTGCCGATTTTGCTCTTCTCGGCGAGAGTGGACAGTCTTACCGGTGACAAAACCTCGGGCAGCAAGACCCAGGTTGACTGGAAAACCTTTGACCAGGGCATGGATCTGGCAAAACAAGAAAAGAAGCTGCTGGTGATTGATTTTTATACCGACTGGTGTCACTGGTGCAAAGTCATGGACAAAGACACTTACGGAGACGCAAGTGTGCAGGCGTACGTAAAGGACCGGGCCATCATGGCCAAAATCAACGCTGAGACCGATGAAAAATTCCGTTTCAAGGATGGTCGCTACTCCGGCCGTGAATTAGCGATGATGTTTGGTGTACGCGGGTTTCCCACTACAGCATTCCTGACCGCGGAAGGCGAGCTGATCACGGCTATCTCGGGCTTTATCCCGGCGGACAGATTTGCCCTTATTCTAAAATATCTCGCTGAAGACTGGTACCAGAAGATGAAGTTTGATGAATTTCAAAAAGCGCAGTCGCAAGACGACAAAAGTTGAAATCTACTCAAAATCGGACTGTCATCTTTGTGAAGTTGCGAAGGCCACCATCGCCAAAGCCGGCAAACTCTATCCTTTAGAAATAGTCGATATTGATATATCCACCGATCCGGATTTGTTTTCCACGTATCGGGAACAGATCCCTGTCGTTTTCATCGATGGCCGCAAACTCTTCAAGTATAGAGTCGATGAGGACAAACTCCGCGCAATCCTGAACCGCTTACAGTAGCAGCGTTACTTGCTCTCTCCCCGGTCCTGTGTCTCATTGGTTGATTTGTGATCGAATTTTCCTATATTCCTCTATTCAAGCAAACAATACACCCTTATTTCATACTATATGGAGGTTATTTGATGGCATACGAATGGAAGTTTAACGCAAGGCCTTACTCGGACGACGAGGCAAAAGAACTTCTGAAAGAAGTGGTGTCAGCCGAAACCAGCGACTGGCATTATAACACCCATCACAAAGGTTATGTCACGTTCCTGAATAAAATAGAGCAGGGTCTGGCGACAGCAGATGCAGGTGCTGCCAACGGGAACTGGAGCGAGTTTGGCGAACTGAAGCGCAGATTGACCTGGAACCATTCTGGCGCGTTGCTGCACGATGTGTACTGGGATGTCCTGGGTGGTGACGGAGATGCGGACCAGGGAGCCGATATCAAAGCAGCCATCGAGAAGGATTTTGGCACCGTGGACAATTGGAAAGCGGATTTCAAAGCAACGGCATTCTCAGCGAAACTAAGCGGCTGGGGCTTGTTGGTTTACGATGCTCTTTATTCCCAGCGTCTCATGAATGTTCTGGTGGATGAGCACCAGTACGGCGCCATCTGGGGTGGGATTCCGCTGATTTCCTGCGATGTGTTCGAGCACGCTTATTATCACAAGGACGGCCCGGGGCGAGCCAAGTATATTGATAATTTCCTCGGCAACTTGCACTGGGGCAGAATCAACGCGCGTTACACCAAGCACGTAAAGTAGTAACCCTCGAAAAGGGCTGACTGCATTCTCTCCGGCTGGACGCTGGTCTGACACTCGAGTTTGTGTTGGAATTGGTCTTGCGTGAGCCGGACCAAAGGGAAGGTAGTTGGCCCTTATCTTATCACACGGTCGTGCTTGGAAATGAGCACGCGCCCGCCTAAAACTGCATAGCGATACCCAGCCTTAGTCTGCGCCCACGGTCATCTCCCAGCGGGTCAAACAAGCGGTAGGCATTGATTCCGGTTTGGTCGGTAGTGCTGAAAATCGCATTCTCATTCATCAAATTGCGGACTTCGAAAAATGGACTTGCGTGTCGGCCCAAGATCCTGGCTGAGGTCAACTGCAATTTCAAATCAAGCAGATTCTTCCACGATAGCCTCGTGTCGTTCGGCGTTGTGCTTTGCCGCGTGGTTACAGGCAAGGGGCTGAGCAAACGATAAAGCACACTTAGTTTGAAATCCTTAGAATCATAGGAAGTATCCAGAATAAAAGAATGCCTCCTGTCCCAGCTAAGCGGAAACCTGTCACCACCTGCAATCGGAGTCCCAAAAACAACCCCATTGAATTCATCTTCAGCAGATGAATTCGTTCCGCGCGCCGTCATCAGAGTGTAACTCAGTCGGCTCATCACTTTGGCGCTTATCTGCTTTTGTACGGTAAGTTCCAGTCCCGAAGTGGTTCCGGAGGCCGTATTTCTATATTGCGTGAAGCCTATGTTGGTCAGGTCTGAAGTAACCAGGCTATCTGCCAGAGCGAATGTTTGAGTGTCTACCAGATTGCTGAAACTGCGGGTGAATCCCGTCAGCATCAACAGCCAGTCATCTACTATTCGTTTGTAGCTGAACTCCCAGGCTTCGGTTTTTGTGGGCCGCAGGTCGGCGTTGCCAACAATCGGCAAGTAGGTATCGACCCGGTAATCCGAATTGGTGTAAAGATAGTAGAGCGGCGGCATCTGGTAGTAGTGGCCGTAGCTGCCCTGGACAAGACCATTACCGGAAATCGGCAAAGAAAGAGCGATTCGCGGGGACAAAGGTTTGTGCTCTTCCGAGGAGGTGTTGATCACCGGCGCGTTTAGCCGTATCTGAACCTGTTTGAACGATTGCGGAACTTCCCCCAGGCTCAACTTAGGCGCGAACACATCGTATCGTAGACCGAGTGTAGCCGTCAGGCTTCCCAGTTTGATTCTGTCCTGTGCATAAAGCGAAAAGAAGTCGGGGGCAAACTCAAAATCATGCGATGTCCGGTTGAGGACGATACCGGCGTCATTCAAGGCGGGTAACGGCGTAAATTGTGTCTTCTTTGATTCAAGGTGAAATTTCTGAACATCGAAACCAAATTTGAACATGTGGCTGGCGGACGCCTGGGCAAGCAAATCGAACTTGACCATGTCAATGTCTTCGCCGGTTCTCTCATTCCAGGGCTGACCGCCGCTAACTACCTGGCTGAAGGGATCGGTAGGATCTGCAAACGTCAACTCAGGCGGGTCACTTTCGATTTCTCCCAGGACGGAGCGCCGAAACGAATAATTCGCAGCCCGCAGAGAGGCAAACACTTTCGGGCTGAACGTGTGCGTCAATGAGGCGCTCAGGCGGTGGCTGCGATGTTTGTTTTCCGCCAGTCCAATTGGATTTAGCTGCCATTGCGGATCGAACTGATGCCAATCCCAGTTCGACACCAATGCCTGCAAGGTCAGAATTGTATTGCTGCTAATATCAAAAGAAAGCTTGGCGTTCAGGTTGTAATTAGAGAAGATCGGTGACTTCAGCGCACTTTGCAATTGCTCACGGTCCGGTGTATCGCTGAGGTTTATATTGGCAGACACAAAGTACTTCGCGTTGATCATTGGACCACCCAGGCCGATCGTCATCGGCCCGCCAAGGTCAAATTCCAACCGGCGTGTATTGTGATTCTCCGTGACCTCTGTGTCGACAAAGTCCGTAAAGAACTTCATGTTGGCTGCGACTTCATTACGCCCGTCCTTGGTGATCACGTTTACCACACCTGACGTCGCCTGACCATATTCAGCGGAAAATCCCCCTGTCTGCACCATCATTTCAATAATAGCGCTATTGGGAATACTGCTGGACAAGGTGCGGGCCAGACCGCCCTGAATCGGGAGGCCATCCAGCATGTAAAGCACGTCTGTCTCGCGGCCTCCCCGGACATGCGTACCGACAACGCCCGGTAGCAAGGCAACTGCATCCATAAACGAGTCGATCGGTAAACGTTCATTGATATCTTCACCGGAGATAAAGTACGTCGAAGAAGGCACTTCGGTCTGGATTAGGTTGCTTTGTCTGGTAATAACGACTTCATCCAGGGGCAGGACCTCGGCGGTCAGCTCGCCTTCCAGCGCAGTATCCAAATCAACATTGATTTGGATGTTCCTGATGGTTAACTTCGCATAGCCGATCATACTGAAGATAACATTGTACGTTCCGGCGGGGAGATTATGAATTTTGAAACGGCCGCTCTTATCAGCCATTGCGCCCAGCGTCGTACCCTCCACAAGAATGGAGGCACCGGGCAGAATAGTCTGCGTATGCTTGTCTAAGACCCGGCCACTCAACGTACCGGATATACCGGCGTTTGCAACCGTCGTAGCGACAACGATAAGAAGCAGGCTAAGCTTAATGATATTGGTGAAATTGAGACGCAATTGTATTGCCTTCGGTCCTTGATTCTTCGGAAAAATCCTTGTAGGAGAGATTTGCAAATGATATGCCAGTAACCGCATGACTCATATTTTTCCACAACAAGATTCTCAAACCGGTTCCGTCAAGACTTGAAACAGATCATAAAGCACTGAAAACAAATGGGCAATGCCCTTTTTTGCAGGAATGATCCTCTGCCTTTGCGGGCACCTTTCGGTTGTAATAAGACAAAGAAGGCTGAGCGACAGGTGCAAGAATTTACCCCTCCGTCCGGTAAATTCTTGCACACTATTATGTTTAATGTGTCTTAAAATTAATCACTATGACTAAACAAGACCCAATTCAGTACTTAGATTCACTTCAGAGCCGGGGATGGGATTTAGGCCTGTCCAGAATTTCCACGCTTTTGCAGCATATGCAAAATCCGCAGCAACGCTTCAAAAGCGTGCACGTAGCCGGCACAAACGGGAAAGGAACGACCTGCGCGGTGCTCGAATCAATTATGCGCCAGAGTGGTTATCGCACTGGACTTTTCACCTCTCCGCACCTGCAGTATATAGGCGAAAGAATTCGCGTTAACGGCGAACCGATTCCCGAAACCGAGCTGGGCAGACTGATAGTAGATGCGCGCCCGCTCATCGAGCAACTCAAATGTACCTATTTTGAAGCGATTACTGCGATTGCTCTGCAATATTTTGCCGGTCAGGAAGTCGAAATCGCTGTGATCGAGGTCGGCCTTGGCGGACGCTTTGATGCCACCAACGTTATCACTCCGGAGCTGAGCGTCATTACCTCCATCGATTTCGACCACACGGAACATTTAGGCAGCAGCCTGACCAAGATCGCCCGGGAGAAGTCCGCCATCATGAAACCGGGTGTCCTCTGTCTCACCAGCACTCAGCAGCCGGCGGCAAACACCGAAATCCGCAGGGCCGCCGACACCATCGGAATCAGGCTTGTTGCGGTCGACGAAATCTGCAAGCTGGAAAACATCACGACCACGGAAGACAACTCCACGTTTGATTTACGACTTGCAAGGGCGGAACGATGTGGCGTCAGCCTGCCCTTATCCGGATCAGTCCAGGTCAAAAATGCGGCGCTCGCGATTGCGGCGGCGGAACTGCTGCACCAATCCCACTTTGAAGTCCCGGTGCCGGCTATTCTTTCGGGACTCGCCGGCGTGCACTGGCCTGGCCGGCACCAAAAGCTGGCTCAACAGCCCAAGATCGTGATAGACGTCGCGCATAATGCCAGTGCGTTCAGGGAAATGACGCAGTCCCTGCGCCGGATTTATACCTGTGACCGCCTGATATTCATTCTGGGTTTACTGCATGACAAGAATGCTACTGAAATTGCAGCAACGGTTGCCGGTTGCGCAGACTCGGTCCATCTCGTCACACCGGATTGCGCCCGCGCTCGGCCAGCCAAATTCCTCGCAGAGCAATTCAGACTGAATAGTAAAGAGGCCGTGGTACACAAACATACGGTCGAGGCCTTCGCCACCACCCTGGCTGAGGCCGGGAAACATGACCTGATTTGTGTCACGGGGTCGCATTATGTTGTGGGTGAATTCCTCGACTATTTTCAAAAAAAAGATCAAAAACCTTGACAAAGTCTGGATTTATTCCTAAACTTTGTGGACCAATTAAGTCCGACCAGACGACTTTCCCAACAAGACAAAGTTCCCATCAACATATTTTTCTTATATTTTCATCATTTCGTCAGTCCTAACCGTGTGATTCTTTTCCTCGCACGCTCTATTCAATGTCTTTCTTGGGAACGCTCAATGTGACGTGGAAGTTTTTGTTGAGACTTTGACTCGTATCTTCTATTAACTCTGTTTTATAGGATCTTCAGGACCGGAAATCAATTCTTTGTCAGGAGCAATCCCCCTTCCTAAGGTTTTGGGCTCACTAATAGATTACAAAATAAAATTCTCGGCCACCCCGTTCTTTGATCGCGCAATTGAATAATGTGTGTTTTCACTCTAGTGCGGATGTCATTAATGACATGTCTCCGACTTATGGCCAGAACAGAACAATAGTCTAAGGTTAAACATAAAGGCAAGTAAATGGAAATTGTTGAACTGAAATCGTTGAAGATTTCTGAACTATCAAAGATGGCGCAAGATCTCAACGTCAGTGGTGTGACAGGACTCAAAAAGCAGGAACTCATCTTCAAGATCCTGGAGGAGCAGACCAAACAGGAAGGCCTCATTTTTGCGGAAGGCGTATTGGAGGTCCTTCCCGACGGTTACGGCTTTTTGCGGTCCCCCGACTACAACTACTTACCCGGCCCGGATGATATTTACGTCTCGCCTTCGCAGATAAAGCGCTTTGGCCTCCGCACCGGCGACACCGTGTCCGGACAGATTCGTCCTCCGAAGGAAAGTGAACGCTTCTTCGCACTGCTAAAGGTTGAAGCTGTCAATTTCGAAAATCCCGAAGAAGCGAAAAAGAAAATCCTGTTCGACAACCTGACTCCGCTTTACCCGGATGGGAAAATCGATCTTGAACATCAGCCAAAAGATTATTCTTCCCGCGTCATGAACCTGCTGACCCCTATTGGTAAAGGTCAAAGAGGATTGATTGTCGCGCAGCCCAAAACCGGAAAAACGATTCTACTACAAAAAATTGCCAATGCCGTGTCCGACAATCACCCTGAAGTCAAGATGATTGTTTTGCTCATTGACGAACGGCCTGAGGAAGTGACTGATATGCAGCGATCTGTGGAAGCGGAAGTCATCAGCTCGACCTTTGATGAACCGCCCGACCGTCATGTCCAGGTCTCTGATATGGTACTGGAAAAAGCCAAGCGCCTGGTGGAGTATGGCCAGGATGTGGTTATTCTACTCGATAGTATCACCCGCCTCGCCCGTGCGCACAATGCGGTTGTCCCGCACAGCGGCAAGATACTTTCTGGTGGTTTGGATGCCACGGCTCTTGAAAGGCCTAAACGCTTTTTCGGGGCGGCGCGCAACATAGAAGAAGGTGGCAGCTTAACCATCATCGCTACCGCGCTCATCGATACCGGCAGCCGAATGGACGAGGTCATTTTCGAAGAGTTCAAAGGTACGGGTAACATGGAACTGCAGCTCGACCGGCGCCTGAGTGATCGTCGGGTCTACCCGGCCATTGATGTTAACCGGTCCGGAACCAGAAAGGAAGAACTCCTCCTTAAGGATTTCGAGCTTAACCGAATTTGGATCCTAAGAAAGTTTCTGGCAGACCTTACTTCGGTCGAGGCCATGGAATTCCTCCTGGAACGGATGCGTGGAACCAAGACCAACAAAGATTTTCTTGAGGCCATGAACACCTAGTTTATTCAGCCGTCCAGCGCCTCGACCGGTTTCAGCGGGTTTCGTTGTCATTCTTGCCAACACATTGCGGTATGACAGCCAGGCCCGTTCTCATTCAGGCCCTATTTCGATTTGGTTGGAGCAGCCTCTTGTCATGCCTGGATCTTCTTTTCCATGCTCCCCGCCCTGCCACTGAAGATGGTCTCTCCCATTTTGTCCAGGTCAAAACAGGACTGAGCGGCCTCGAAGACTCTTTCAGGCGTTACCTGCTCGATGCGACGCCTGAACCCTGAGACGTTTTCTCCCGACTGCCCCATCAATTCCCAATGCGCCAACTGTCGCATTTGTGCCCGGTACGTTTCCATCCCTATTTCAAAAGTACCAGTGGTGTACCGAATGGCACGTTCGACGTCCTCTTTGTCAGGTGGCGCCGCACAGAACCTGGTGAACTCCTTCATTAAGCCTGCGCGCGCAGCCTCCTGTTTGTCGGGTGAGGTTGCGATGTAGGCAAGAAAACACCCTCCCAGGAGTCGGGCAACGGCAAATGTCGAAACGCTGTAAGCAAGGCCCAAACGGCCGCGCAACTCTTCGAAGAAACGGCCCCCGAGACCGGAGAGCATGTTTTGCACAACTCGCAGCGTGTCATAGTCCCGGGATGAATAGGCAGGTCCGTCGAATCCCAGGATGATGGCGCTCTGCTCTTTTTGCACGGATACGGTTTTCTGCCTGGCCTCGAATCGCGCCGTCCCCGGCACAGGTAATGCGCGCCCGGGACGGGATGGCACTGTTTCAGCTATGCTTTCCAGGAGCATCTCCTTAAACCGCGAAGCGTCAACGTCGCCGACGACAACGACGGTGATCTCGCCGGCCATTGCCCGCCGATGCCACTTGCTGAGGTCCGAAGTTCCAATTCCTGTGATTTCCTCTGCGTTTCCCAATGGCGGTAAACCGTAGGGATGTCCTCCGAAAACCGTGGCATAAAACTGCTGCAACGGGTAGTGAAACATGTCGTCGCGCAGCCGAAGCAATTGTGCGCAAATATCGTCTTGCTCATTCTTAATCTCATCGCCCGTAAAAGTGGGGCGTGAAAGTACATCGGAGAATATTTCCCAGACCGCTTCAAAGTGCGATGACACCGTGCTGACTGAAAAACTCAAATAATCGTACTCCGCACTCAAACGCAGGTCAGCGCCCAGACCCTCCATCATAGAAGCGATTTCGGCGGCACTTCTTTTCTGCGTTCCCCTGAGCATGGTGCGTGTCATCAGGTTGCTGATACCTGCATTGCCGATTTTTTCCCACTGCCGTCCGCCGGGAATAAATACCCCCGCAGAAACGGCCGGGACTTCGTGATTTTCCTTAAGCAACAAAGTTAGCTGCTGCGACAACTCGATCCGCTCCAGATCTTTTGAAACGACCGTCATCGGCAACAGCACCGTAAAACACTCGTTCCTTGCTATGGGACTGTCTGACCCGGCAGTGGAGTTATCCTCAAAGAGCGGCTTTAACTTTGCTTCAACTTTCCGGGGATCGGGGGCAGCGCCCTCTGCACTGTTCTGGACATATTCAAACACAGTCAAATTGGACAGTCTGAGGTATTCGCGCGCCACACGTTTGATATCGCCGGGGCATACCCGAAACAAGCATTCCATGTGCTTATCGAGCAGCCGAAAGTCTCCCAGCCCCTCGTAGGAAGCCAGGGCCCCCGCCAGGCCGGCGGCTGTCGCAAAACCATCAACATAGGATGACAAGAGCATGTTGCGTGCTTTCTTCAATTCGGCGGTGGTGACGGTATCAGAGTGCAAGGCTGCCAGCTCGAAAACAACAGCGGAGCGCGCGGCCTCGAGGCGGGACAATTCAGCGCTGGCAAGAATCTGGAAAATGCCAAAATCCTGGAGAGCGTAATGGCCGGCCGAAATTGACTTGACCTGCTGCTGCTTCTCCTTCACCTCCCGGTAGAGACGAGAGCTCCGTCCCGCGCCCAAAATGATGCCAAGCATTTCCAGCGCGTAGCTATCGGGGTGAAACAGGCCCGGAGTGTGAAACCCGAAAGCAACGTAGCTTTGCTGAATGTCTCCGGACATGCGGCCCATTCGGAACTCCCTCTGTGGCGGCTCGGCCGGCTGAGCGGTCTTTTGGCATCGCCCTTTGGGAAGCGAAGAATAGCATCGCCGGATTTCCCTAAAAGCGTGGTCAACGTCGACGTCACCGACCACGACCAAAACGATGTTTTCCGGCCGATACAGATTCTTGTGAAATTCGAGAAAATCGCCCCGTGTCAGCCCACGTAACCCTTCCTCGGTTCCGATGCGCCAGCGACGAATGCGATGCTGAGTAAAGGCCACATTAAACAACTGCTCGCGCGTCACCGCCGCAGGTGAATCCAGCTTGCGCTTGGCTTCCTGGATAACAACTTCGGTCTCTTTCTTTAGCTCGGTCGCATCGAAGGTGGGATTGATGAGGGCATCGGCTTGAATCTCTAATGCTTGCGAGAAATTCCTGCTCGGCACGACTGTATAGTACAAAGTGTGGTCATAGATTGTACTGGCGTTCAAATAGCCGCCCAGGCTTTTGGTTTCCTGCGCCATCTCCCCCGCTGCCCGCCGCCTTGTCCCCTTAAAGAACATGTGCTCGATCAAATGCGAAATCCCTACGCAACGATCAGGTTCGTCAAAATACCCTGCCTTCACATAGGTATAAATCGCGACGGTCGGTGAACTTTGGCGCCTCTTCAACAGCACGGTCAACCCGTTGTCAAGAACAGAACGCGTAACATCTTCCGCGATTTTCCTCATGCGTTCCTCTGGCTTAGATTGTGAATTCATGATGAAAAAAAGGGTGACTTAGGTTCGTACTTTATTTGTTGCCGGAGGTTGGTGCTACCACAGGGGATTGCCGTCACCGGGCGGGTTTGACCTGACACTAGGCGCAGTGAATCAGATCCGAACCCTCACACGCCCCAAACTTCAGAAGATAGATTTAGCGAGAAAAAGCTGTGAAGTATGAAGCCCTACCGACCCTAGTTGGGCAAAGTCTCTTGCGGAAACCTGGCCTCCACGATTGGAATCACGAGTTCCTTGCCGGCCACCAGGTTTGAGAGCTCCCGGTCGGAATTGTACTTCCGGACCAACCAGTGTGGTAATTCGAAATTTCGATTGCAAATAAGCCAAATGTTATCACCGGGCCTTACTCTGTAAAGCCGTTCACCCTGGATGGCAAAATTCTGATAAAAATCCTCCTCTATCCCTTCGTGATACTCAACCCGCCGACGGTGGAACTCTTCCGGTGTAACGTTCTCAAAAGATAGCCAGATCTGCTGCCCGATCTGAATCGAGGACCCGGCGCCAATATGATTGATACGCCTGAGCTTGTAGGTCTCAACGTTTAGCCAGTCGGCAAGATGGCCCAGTGTTTCATCCGGCTCGATTCCGACTTGTCCGTTCTGTGGGGGAGCGATCTCCCGGAATGAATATTGAACCAGTTCCAGATTGGGCTCCTGAACGACCCGCACCCTCATCTCTTTTGTCATCTCGACAAAGTGACCCGGCAGAGCCATCTGCATCACATCTTCGAGGGACTCGGTGTTGGATTCCAGCCTGCGCACCGCGACCTGACGCAGAAGTTCCTGTTTCTTACCGGCAGCGGGCTTTCCTGCAGACGCTTTGGCCGGTACGTACACCGGCTTGTCGCGCACGGGCGCCGATCTGTTTTTGTCGCTACGTTTTGGCCTTTGCGGGTTCACCCTGACGACTTGTGGTGCATCCAGCACGCCGGCGGCCTTCGGAGTGATGTCGGCTTCGGCCAGTTGTGTTTCTTTCCCCGGTGATGACATGGCAGTGCTAACAACAACTGAACTTGTGGCGCCGCGTCCGGTCGGAACCTGCAGGTTTTGTCCAACAAATATCTTGTGCGCATTGCGGATATTATTGAGCGCCATAAGCTCCCGGACCGAAACACGATAACGCCGGGCGATCCTGCTAAGCGTCTCGCCGGCATGCACCCGATGCCAGTCGGGTGTCACCTGTTTATCATACTTAAACTTCGAAGAAATTGTGGCGTAGACCGCTTTCGGATCCACATTGTCGCTGTGGGGAATGCGGACACGGTAGCCTTTGGGAATTCGCCTTTTGGATTTCAGAACCGGACTGCGCAAGGCGGGATTAAAACGCTTGAACTCCTCCACGCTCACATCAAATTTGTCCAGGGCCGTCTTCAGCGCCAGGTAATGCGGAAGTTGAAATTCCACATAGCGTTGCGGACGGTCAAACTCTATGTAGCCAAAATACAATTCGTAGTTGCTGGCTACTTCCAACGCTGCCAGAAATTCCGAGTAGAAGTTGCGGGAGGCGAACCCGAAACTTCGGCTCTTGTAATTGTGGACGATCTTGGCGATGTCGGTGCCGAACTTGCGCTTCGCGCGCTTCATGCCGTTGCGGCCATGATTGTAGGCGGTGATTGCCAGAGGCCAGACCCCAAGCGCATTGTAATTCTCTTTTAAAAGTCTTGCGGCCGATCGGGTTGCTATAATCGGATCCAGCCGTTCATCGATGCTGTAGTTTACCGTCATGAAGTGGCGGCCGGTGGAGCGCGTAAACTGCCACAAGCCCGCAGCCCCGACTTTTGAGTAAGCATTATAATTGAAGGAGGATTCGCAATGCGGTAGCATGCAAAGCTCAACCGGCACGCCTTCCTCCCGGAATATCTCCCGCATCTCTACCAGGTATCTTCCTGACCGCACCAGCCCACGCCGGAAGCGCTCTTTCAAGCCGCTTTGGCCACGAATCCTTTTGGATGCGGCGCGAAACTGCCTGGAAGTGGTTTTGGGGGCAAACAACTGAGCGACACGTTTTTCCTTGCCCTTGAGCTTCTTCGGGTCCACTTTGCCCATTCGGGAAAATTTCATCAAAACTCTGGCATAGCCTTTCTTTACCTGCTCTACTTTCTTCCACGCAATCCGGTTGCTGACCTTCGCTCCCTTGACCAGCGAGTCGAGATTGACAACTTCGTAGACTCTCTGCATGTCGCGCGAATCGTGAATGATGACTTCGCGTTCGGAATATACGGCATAGACGTTCTTCCAAAAGTCTACATTAGGTTTGAGTGCCGCAGGCAACGGGAAGAGCTTGCTCGCGCGACTGTTAGTTTCGGCGACACCTGCATCGACACAACACAACACGCTGAACATAAGTGATGAAAAAGCTAAGTAGCGTAAAAACATTACCAAACCCGTAGTTTTATTGCTTGTCCTTAATAATTGATACAAAAAATTTGCAAATACCATTCCAGCTCAGTCCAACTGCGCCAGGACTCTCCCTGGCGCTCATCTATTTTGGCTGCCCAGCCCTGAAAGTATCGACAGCGCTCGGGGATTTTTGTACCATACTTCAGGACAGACGGTGGAAAAGAGAGGTTCCTGGCGATTGCCCAAGGCCCGCAAAACAAACGGTAGCTTCAGAATCCTCCGAGAGCCCGCTATCCGGATTTCACCAGGATTGAATGGCGGCAACATCCAGCCTGCTCGAAATACCATGACGAGTGGTGTTACGTTTTGAGTAAAATTGAATAGAATTCTTCAGCCGGCCCGATGTTATTGCGTAAAGGCCAACTTAGAGGATTTAATTCACCTGTGGCAAATCATGTTGCTTGTTCCTGGTTCAAATATAGCACACAAATCAGCAAAAAACAAGCGCACGGGCGCAAGTTGCGGAATTTATACTCTTTTCAAAATTTGGTAACACGGCTTCAAGTCTTGACTCTACATGATCAAAGCACTATATTGGCTCTTCGCTAAACTCCTGAAATCGCAACAAGGTATCGACCTTTCCCTGCCCTTTTCCGTCTTGATTTCGCACCTGCAGGAGTCTTCCGGGCACGACGTGTGATCAAAAGGAACTAAAACAAGGACGCAAGGATGGACAGTTTTTTCATCAAGGTGGATGACAAAGAGTTTGGTCCCGTTGCACTGCCGGAACTCCGCAGACTGATCAGGGAGGGCAGTTTTGCCGAAGAAGACACAGTCTGGAGTGAAGAGCTGAATGAATGGGTGGAGGCGCAATACGCGAGCGAACTGCAAGGGTTATTCAGAGAGGTGCAGGGACAGCACGGTTCCCATCCAACGATTTTTGCTATTGCGGGTGGCAAGGGCGGAGTCGGTAAGACGATTCTCTCCGGCTCCCTCGGCATCGGACTGGCCTCGGCCGGGCAATTCGTGACATTGGTCGATGCCGACTTCGGCGGCGCCAACCTGCACACCTGCCTGGGCATCCTCGAACCCGAATCGACATTTTTCGATTTCTACACGCTTAAAGTGGACTGCCTGGAAGACATTCTTTTGCCGACACCGGTTGAAAACCTCAACCTGATCAGCGGCGCATGTGGCACGCTCGGCATCGCCAACCAGAAGTACTTTCAAAAGCAACGCTTGCTGCGGGAGCTCAAGAAGCTCCGCGCCGACTCCATCATTCTGGATCTTGGGGCAGGTTCAAACTACAACATTCTCGATTTTTTCCTGCTCGCCGACGAAAAAATCATCGTCATGACGCCGGAACCCACCTCTGTCCATGAAGCCTTCGGGTTTATCAAAGTCAGCCTGCTGCGTGAGCTTGGGCGCCGGCTGAAGAACTTCCCTGACGCACTCGCCGTCCTGCGACGGAGTGACTTCAACCGGCCCGGAAAGGTGGCCAGCCCGGTGTCGGATATGTTGGCCGAAGTCAAAACCCAAAATGAGCAGGCGCACGCAATCTTTGTGGAAACGCTGAGCAACTTCAGACCGAAACTGATTCTGAACATGGTACGCGAACGCCAGGAACTGAAGGAGAGCCTGGCCATCCAGGCTGCCGCGCGGGAGCTGCTCAGCATAGAAGTTGAGCGGCTCGGCTATATCTCGTATGATCCGAATGTGGTCGAAGCCGTCAAGCAGATGCGCCCCTTTCTGCTGCACGCACCCAAATCAAAAGCATCCCGGGACTTGTCAACCTTGCTGCGTGTAAACTGGCTTGGCAAAAAAGGTCTGAAGGAAATTGTTGAACGCCGGCAATGGCGCAAATCGCTGCAAGATTCAGGAGCAGAGTACCCGCAGTCCAAAGTCCTGGATGATTCTCAGATTTGCTCGGTGCACTGCTTCTACTGGGGGGATTGCGAATTTGAAGAGGGCGGGCATCCCTGCCGGGTGCGCCACCTGGAACCCGTCATAAGGGAAGGGAGCGCGGCACAGTTCGCGGACCGCCCTGCCTGACCGACATTTGCCCGGCGGGAGCTCCATTGCGCGCAGAACCCGCACTTACTGATCTTTGCCTAACAGACCTGCAACCGCGACAGACAACGGGGAGTCGTCATGGAGGACATCATTATTAAAATCCAGGAAAACCGTATCGGACCTATCACAATGCATAAGCTGAGAAGCCTGTTCAATCATGGCGTGTTTGCGCCCACGGACCTGGTGTGGGACCCGGAAGAAAACGCCTGGGTGCGGGCACGCGAAGTGAAAGAACTGGCGGAGGCTCTTTTTAACAGCAACAAACCATAAACCCGGCTGCGGTCGCCAGGCTGTAACGCCCGCCCATGCCATGCGCAGCGTACCCTCGTTCGACCACCTGCAAAGCATGCCGTAACAACAAATCGCCCCGGATACGGTCATGGCCCTATCTCCATATTATCAAAAGCTTACACTGCACGTACAGGAAACACTTTTGCCTTGCTTTTCTACCGCCGGTAAGATATCTTTCTGCGTTGCAGCCAATTTGAACATTCACAGTCAATCTTAAGTATAATACCTGATATTTTCGGATCCGGTCCATGCCTGCAAGGAGAGTTCATGGCATTTCTTCTCACCATCGTTAGCACCACCATCGTCGTTGCCCAGCAGTTCCTTTCGCGTAACCCGTTAGACTTAATTTTCAACGCGGGGCTGGTGGCCAAGATTGTCCTGGCCATTCTGTTGCTCTTCTCGGTAATTTCCTGGGGAATTATTGTGGATAAGCTGCGCGTCTTCCGCAAGCTCAATCGGGACAGCGACAAATTCATGCAACTGTTCAAACAGCGCAGATCCGTGCGCGAGATCTATCAGGCCAGCAGGCAATCACCCCAGAATCCCTTTGCGGCCGTCTTCAAGGAAGCGTACTGGTTGCTGAACCGCGGGCCTGAAGGCGAGGCCGATGACTTTGGCCAGCCAACACAAACCGTACCGGCGGACGGAAGAGGCCACTCACCGGACGACCTGGTGCGGGTCTTTGATGCGGTGGCGAGCAGAGAGGTCCTGAACCTTGAGCGGCACCTCAGTTTTCTGGCGACAGCCGGCAGTGTTAGCCCGTTTTTCGGGTTGTTCGGCACGGTCTGGGGCGTCATGAGCGCCTTCCTGTCCATCGGGTTTACCGGCTCAGCGGATCTGAGTGTGGTTGCGCCCGGCATCGCCGAGGCCCTGATCACCACGGTCGCGGGACTGGGAGCGGCGATCCCCGCGGTGATGGCTTACAACTATTTTGTCAGTAAAATAAAGCGCCTGAGCTCTGAACTTGAAATATTTTACTCGAACCTGATCGAGGCATTTGCCCGTAAAGAGCCACATGAAGTCCGCTAAATACAGCAACCTCTCGGAGATAAACGTGACCTCCCTGGTGGACGTCACCCTCGTGCTGCTCATCGTGTTCATGATCACCGCGCCGTTACTGCGTACCGGCATGACCGTCGACCTGCCGCAGACCGTCGCCAAAGAAATAGATCCCGGCAAGGCCATCGTCCTGACGGTCAGCAAGAACGGGGATCTGTTTTGGCAGAAAGAAAAAATCTCTCTCCAAATTCTGCGCGAGCGTTTGGAAAAGCGCAAGACCTCAAACAGGCTGCAACCGATCCTGCTGCAAGGCGACAAAGAGGTGTTCTACGGGCACGTGATCTCGGTGATGGATATTATTAAAGAACTTGGCATCGGTAAACTAGGTCTGGTGCTCAAGCCCAGGCAAAAATAGATTTTGAAGCTCTCATGCGCGGCAATGTTCTATTCTCTTTTTCGCTTCACGTTATTCTCCTCGTCGGCCTGTTTTATTTCAGGCCTGGGCCGAAAAGGTTCGAAGGATATCCCACAGTGATTCCCGTGGAGTTGGTTGAGCTAAAACCCGTCTCCTTCAAGGCGCCGGAAGTCAGAAAAGTCGCGCCGAAGCTGCGGAAGCCGAAACCTCAACCCAAAAAGCTGGAAGGCGTTACAGTTGAAAAACCCAAGGTCGTCAAGGAGGAGCCGGAACAGCGACCGCAGAAACAACCGGAAGAGCCAAAAAAATCTGACAAAGGCGAAGCGACCGTCGGCAGCAAAAATATCCGCCTCGATGCGAGAGAGTTTCCATTTTCCTACTATCTTGCTTTGCTGCGCTCCCGCATCCAAAGCAATTGGGAGCCTCCGGTTTCGTCCATCGGCGGCCTGTCGCTGAAAACCGTCGTCTACTTCAGAATCAGACGGAACGGCCAACTGTCCGATATCGCCATCGAAACCCGGTCCGGCGACTATCTGTTTGACCAGGCGTCGCTGCGGGCGGTGACGCTGGCCAATCCGTTGCCGCCGCTGCCTTTCGATTTTTCAGAACCCGCACTGGGTGTTCATTTCGAATTTGAACAAGGACGATAAGATTGCAGAAGCAAACCGACATTCTGAAAAAGATCTTGCGCATCGTGGCCTTGCTGCCGATCTTGAGCTCAAGCCTGGTCGCCCAAACCGACGTTTATCTGAAAGTCTATGCCAAGACATTTCAACGTATGGAAATCGACCTCTACTCCTTTCAGGCCGAAACTGCCAACCCTGAAGCACGGGCGACGGCCGAGTTGACGACCAGTATCGTCAGCAACGATTTGTGGATGTCCGGCTACTTCAAAGTGAACCAGAAGACCGGAAACCCGACTGCATCTAATCCGGGCTCCAACGGCACCGCGCCAGTGCCGGGACGGGCACTTGCCTGGCTCAGCGGCAACGTCTCCCTGTCGGGGCAGGCGCTGGTTCTGACGCCGCACCTGGCTGACCGCGCCAGCGGCCGCACCATCATCAAATCCGATTATCGCGGGACGGGCGGCGAGACGCGCGCGCTGGCACACCGGATTGCCGATGACATCGTTTACAGCCTGACCGGGGAGCGCGGTATCGCCCGCTCCAAGATCTCCTACGTACACGAAACCCGCGGCGGCGGCAAAGAAATTGCGGTGATGGACTATGACGGCCTGAACCCGGCCATTCTCACTTCGGACAAGAGCATCAACCTGTCGCCGGACTGGTCGCCGGACGGCAGCAAGATCTGCTACACGTCGTTTCAGGACGACAACCCAAATCTCTACATCAAAAACTTGCGCACGGGAACAGCGTACAAAATATCCGCGGAAAACGGCCTGAATTCCGCGCCGGCCTGGTCACCGGACGGCAAAAAACTGGCACTCACGCTCAGCAAGGATGGTAACGCGGAGATTTACCTGCTCGACCTTGGCAAGAAAAAACTGACGCGCCTGACCTACAATCGCGCCATCGATTCTTCGCCTTCATGGTCGCCCTCAAACCGCGAGCTGGTCTTCACCTCCGACCGCAGCGGCGGGCCGCAGCTCTACATCATGGACACCGACGGCCTTAACTTGCGCCGGTTGACCTACGAAGGCGGCTACAATGACTCCCCCACCTGGTCGCCGCGCGGAGACAGAATCGCCTACGTTTCCCGGACTGCTTCCGGATTCGACATTTACACCATCGATGTGACCGGTGAAAACCAAATACGCCTGACCGACAGCAGTAGCAGCAACGAAGACCCGTCGTGGTCGCCGAATGGCTTTTCGCTGATCTTCAGTTCTACGCGCACCGGCGCCAAAGAACTCTACTCGATGTTTTGGGACGGCAGCGACCAGAAGAAACTCACGTCTGGTGGAGGTAACTACTTACCGGCCTGGTCGCCGCTTTTGATAAACTGAAGTTTCGCAGCAAATCTTGCCGGGAACGAATACCGGTGCAGAAAAGTAGAATCAAGCGTTTCGCACTGCACCATGACTTTCCGGTTTCCCGGTGGCAGGCAGTGGCTGCGACGTCTCAGGAATGGCACTCAAATAGCTGACCGACTCGGCCGCATTTCGTATCTGAAGGAGAAAGACAAAATGAAAAACACCCGCCTGACTTTCCTTGTTTTGGGATTTGCTTATCTGGTACTGGCTGCTTGTGGCGGTGGCAACGAAAACCTTATCCCGGAACGCAATCCGTTTCCGGATCCGCCAGAGATAACGCCGCCGCCGGTCGTGGAAGCGCCGCCGGAACCGGTGAAGCCGGTCGTCCCCGATCTTCCCAAAAAGAGACCACTACAATTGGGCACGGTCTACTTTGATTTTGACAAATCAACTCTGTCGCAAGAGGCTCGCTCCGTTCTCGCCGACAACGCGCGCCAGTTGCAGGATTACCCGGAAAAGTATATCCGGGTCGAAGGGCACTGCGATGAACGCGGCACGGTCGAATACAACCTGGCCCTTGGCGAGCGACGCGCAATTGCCGTGCGCAACTACCTGGTCTCATTCGGCATCTCTTCAGGACGCATTACCATTATCAGTTACGGCAAGGAACGCCCCATCGACCTGCGACACATACCCGGCGCCTGGGACAGCAACCGTCGCGCAGAATTCGTCATCCTTTAAAAATCGACCATTCTAATGAAAACACACGACCCCAATTTTCGACAGCGCCAACCCGGATGGACGGCAGGCAAATTGCTCCTGCTTTTCTGTACCGGAATCGTGCTGCTCAGCGCCTGCAGCGGAAGCCGTAACCAGCGCATCAGCTCGCAGCAAACTCAGATGGATAATCTGCGCCGCGAGGTCAAGTTCCTGAAGCAGCAAAATTCCCAGTTCAAGCGGGAGCTGGCCAACCTGACCCGGGAAATCGGTGAGTTTGCAGTCGCCAACCAACAGGACCGTGCAGACCTGGTGGCCCGCTTTGACGAGCTGATGCAGCAGATGGAGATCGTCCAAAGCCAACTCCAGGACACCAACAGCCGGATGACCCGCTTTGACCGCAAGGCCAGGCCCGTGCCAAGGGCCTTCACGCCGGGCAACACGGCGCCGCCCGCGGACAGCAGCGCCACAGCGCGCACCGGCACACAATCCTTCACAGTCGACAATGCGCGCGAGCTTTACAACACGGCCTACCGCGACCTGATCCGGGGCAATTACCAACTGTCCCTGAGCGGTTTCCAGCAGTTTGTGCAGCAGTATCAAAACTCAGAGCTGGTGGACAATGCGCAGTACTGGATCGGCGAAGTCTACTACGCGCAAGGCCGCTATCAGCAGGCCATCGCTGAATTTGAAAAAGTAATAAAGTGGTACAAAGACGGCGACAAAACAGCCTCTGCCCTGCTGAAAATCGCTTACTCGTACATCAACATAAATGAAACCGAACAAGGCAAGATCTACCTGGAAGAAGTCCTGTCCGAGCACCCGGACAGCGAAGAAGCCAACCTGGCCAGAGGGCGGTTGGCCGCACTCAGGTAGTCGGTTAATCTTGAAAAGGAGGGAACAGATGTCAAGCTTGAGAATTATCACAACTTGCGTTCTGCTGCTGGTTGTATCGGCCGCTACGGCGCCGGCGGCAATTGACGAAGAGATAGACGCCATGCTCGATGCCAAGCAGTTGGAGCTGCAGGCCGAGCTCGAACACAGCTTAATCGCCCCCTGCTGCTGGAACATGACCGTGGATCAACACGAGTCGCCCGCAGCCAAGAAAGTACGCTTACAAATAGCCGAGCTGGTAAAAGAAGGACAGGACAAGGAAGAAATTCTCGACTATTTTGTGGCCCAGCCGCAGTACGGCGAACGCATTCTGGCCACACCGTCGCAAGACACCCTGCTGGGCAAGTCGGCCTATTGGCTCACCCCAATCGCCATGGCCTTTGGCGGGCTCATCGTAGTTGTGGCCATTCGCAGCCTCCTCAAACCGCGCGGCCAGGCTGACGCGGAGACCGCGAAAACCAGCGCCGGCGCAGCAACAAAGGACCCGTCCGACCTGCATAAACGCGTGGAGGAGGAACTCAGCCGGTTCGACACCTAGATGTGCCGGCTGGCGCGCATGCACACAGCCGAACACCTGCTGTCGGCTGTGATGAAACAACACTACCAGGCACCGCGCAACCTCGAGCTGCATCTCAACGAAAAGAAGAGCAAGTGCGACTACGCGGTGCCCGGCGCGCTGAGCGACCCTGACATCGCCCGCATCGAAGAGTTGGTCAACCTGCAAATCTCGGCCAACCACCCGGTTACCAGCCACCACACGCGGCGCGAACAGGCCGGCGCCTACGACCTCTGGAAAGTGCCCGCGGATATGCAGGAAATCAGAATCGTCAGGATAGGCGATTTTGACGCCCAGCCGTGCAGCGGAGAACACGTCGGCCACACTTCCGAGATCGGCAAATTCCGCATTACCAGCTATGAGGCGCGGGACAACTCCTTTAGCTGCCTGCATGGAATTTGTTGTGTCCAATTTGATTTATTCCTTCAGTTGTTTATGTAGTCTTTGCGACAGGTAGAAATTGGCAAAGATGTGTTACCGCTATCTGGGCGATATTGCCCCAAATCTGCCATTGTCTCTCGCAGCTAGGCTCCGTTTAGCCTCAGTGTGGTAGCGCCATCGCTAAGATACAGCGGGTCGAAACGGAGTTTCTCCGCCCATTGGGTTCCCAAACAGGAGTTTTGGAACCAGGAAACTAGGAAAGAAAAATTGTACAGCTATAGACAATTCAAAATGGCCGCACAAGCAGGTCATACAATTGTTGGCGCACGCAGACCCAAGCCAGCACACGCAAGATGAAGGAATAAAGAAGTATGCGAAATCCGTTTATGGCTCGTCTACGTAACGAGCTCAAACAACACCCTCGTTTGGCCAACGTCTTGCGGCGAGTTGGTGGCCCGGTGCAGCTGCTGTGCTCCTGATTGTTTGAAGGTGAGGTGTACAAAAGGATGAAAGTGACTATTTCAGTTTTGCTTATTGTTATTCCCTACAATTCCACAGGAGCGGAAATCCTAAATGTCCCTGCCGGCTACTTTCACATTCAAGCAGGCATTGAAGAAGCACTTAACGGCGATACTGTTTTGGTACAACCCGGGATTTATATTGAAAATATTAACTTTAAGGGCAAAAGCATTGTCGTGGGTTCATTATTTCTCACAACGGGAGACACGAGTTACATTTCTCAAACCGTTATTGACGGCAACCAAAACGGCAGCGTAGCGAGATTTACTAACGGTGAGGATTCAACATCAGTCCTCTGCGGGTTTACGCTAACCAATGGCTCCGGCACTTTTGCATCACTGGACGGCGGGGCGCTTGAGTCCCACGGCGGTGGTGTTTTTTGCAGAAACTCAAACCCAAAGCTTTGTTATTTAAATATTTCAAAGAACCGGGTGAACGGTTTCGGAGGTGGCTTCTACTGTGGCGCTGGCAGCAAGATGACGCTGGAGGAAATTACAATTATTGACAATGTCGCAAAGAGAGGCGGTGGCCTGCAATGTGGCAGCAATTCTACCCTGCTTTTGTACAAAATTAGTGTCTTAAGGAACACAGCCATTGGAGGAGCCGGAGGTGGTATATTTTTTGACTCATATTCAAAAACGAGATTGATGCAGGTCAAAGTATCGAAGAATTCCGCCAGTGGTGTTTATGCAAGCGGTGGAGGCATTCTTTTTAGCTCCTATCCTGAAACAATTCTGGAAAATGTGATGATAACCGAAAATACAATTACCGGCATTGTATCAGACGATCTTAATCGGTTAGACGGCGCGGGTATGTCCCTTTGGTACGGCTCCAGCCCGGTACTAAGGAATGTGACTGTTAGAGGAAATGTGGTTCGAAGCATCGACGGCTGGTCTACGGGCGGCGGAATTCACTTTGCTGGAACGCCTAAACCGATTTTGAAAGACGTAAGGATTACTGACAATATCGTGCAAAGCACAAGCGGCTGGTGTAAGGGAGGTGGAATATACTTTTCGTCTGAATCGGAACCCAGTATTACAGATGCTAATATCAGCAATAATACCGTAATCGGAGGCATGTTCAATAGTGGTGGTGGGATTTACTTTGACTTCAAGAACAATGCAACAATGACGAATGTTACAATAAACAGGAACATCTCGGAAGGACCTGGAGCGGGGATATATTTTAGTTTCGATAATAATCCTATATTGTCCTATCTCACGATTAGTAATAATTCGGCCAATAGAGTTGAGCGCCCGATTGGAGGTGGTCTGTTTTTTGACCGGAATTGCAACCCAGTCATTGTTAACACAACCATCTTCAACAATTCAGGCAATGGGATTAATGTTCATCAAGTCAGCAAGGTGGCCATTGTCAATTCAATATTGTGGAATAACAGGCCATTCGAGATTTACAGCGGAGGTTACAACACGTTGAATATTGCTCATTCGGATTTTCAAGATGATAAGTCCCGGATTGAAATTAATCGGGGCAAATTGAATTGGTTGGATGGAAATATTGGTGCCAATCCCCAATTCATAGACCCTGAAAACGGCGATTATCACCTATCTGAGAATTCTCCGTGCATCGAAGCAGGGACAGCTTATTTTGAGTGGGACGATATTCGAATCGAAGTTGATTCAGATGACTACTTTGGTATGGTACCGGACATGGGTGCACATGAAAGTTCGATAATCGTTGAAGTAAATGAAAATAATCGGAATCAACCTATGAGTCACTCTATTTACCAAAACTATCCCAATCCGTTCAACCCAACTACGACAATTCAATTTGAATTGGAAGAAGGAGATTACATTTCACTTGCAATTTATGACATAACTGGCAAATTGGTTAAAGAGCTTTTGAGTGACGAACTTCACTTTTCCGGCGTACATCAAGTTCAGTGGGATGGAACAAATGGGAAAGGACTACCCGTTTCTAGTGGCCTCTATCTGTATGAAATGAAAACGACCCTTGGCTTCAAATCAGCCAGACGAATGATTTTGGTCAGATAGATACCGTGAGTGAGAGTAAAAATATAGAATATTCTGCTGAAAATATTAACATGGGCAGCCGGCGTACTTCTCGCATTGGCCTTATGGATTCAGACCCAAAAGTCCTGTAGCGACTTGTTATGCCTATGCGTCATCAAACGCCAAAGAGTTCATTCCCCATGGTGAAAGAACAGGTGAGATAACAACATGAAGTTAGATGCAATACTGTGGGATTATGATGGAACACTTGTTAATTCCGCACCAAAGAATATTGATGTTACAAAGGCAATATTATCAATAGTTGCTCCCCACCTAACCGGTAAGAACCTACCTGAATATTTGCAAAATGAATGCTCTTACCATGAAGCGAACCATGCCGCAAAAAACTGGCAAGAGTTATATGTTGACTATTATGGATTGACGCAAGAAGAGATGGTACGTGCTGGTAGTATGTGGGCGGAGCATCAAGAAAAGAATCAGACCGAAGTTTTCCTTTTTGATGGGGTCACAAATGTCATTGGACAGTTTTCTCATATCTATCACGGCATCTGTTCACAAAATTCTCAATCAAATATTCGTAGGGTACTACACAGTAATGGTATAGACGGACCATTCAAAGCTGTCGTCGGCTATGAGGATGTGTCTAATGGTAATCAAAAGCCACATCCACTCGGTGGTATTAAGTGCCTTGAAGCAATGTTTGGGCACACTACTAGTAAATTGTTGATCTATATCGGCGACCATGAAGCTGACACTCATTTTGCACGTAATCTACAATCTGCGCTGGGGGAAGAAGCTAAAGTCATATCAGTTGCTGCCGCATATAGCCATTCTGATCCTGAAAGTTGGCAAATCAAACCAGACTATGTGGCAAGCAATGTGGAAGACCTCTTGTCCATTATTGGAAGATACGCATAATCGGGTAAGTGGGGGCTTTCACATTTCCAAGGCTGGCGGTTGTCGCCGCGCCGCTCACAACTGAGCCCTGTCGGGTGTCCTCTGCGGGCGTGCAGAACAGAAAACAGAAATCCAACCACTGGGCTAACCAATGAGGAGAACATAATGACAAAATTCATGTGGCTTGATGCCAAAACAATCTCTATGCTTTTATTTTTGACTTGTTCTTGTTTCAGTTGTCAACAGCAGGCAAAAAATGCATTCACGGAAAAAGAAGCGAAAGTTTTCCTGGACAGGTATATGGAAACCATGAATAGGGCTGACCTGGATTTGGTCGATGAAATTATTGCCCCTGAATTTGTGCTGCGCTCTCCTTTTTTCCCTGAACCTATTAAGGGTATCGAAGATTATAAGGCTCTCGTGACGAATACATCAAAAACCTTTTCTGATTTCAATGCTACCATAGAGGAAGTAGTTGTCAAAGGTGACAAGATTTGGGGCCGCTTTTCAATGGACGGTATAAATACAGGCCCCTTGGGTGAGCTTCCAGCCACTGGCAAAAAGTTTCACATATCTGGATTGGCTATTACCCGTATAGTCGACGGAAAGATTGTAGAGGATGAGACATTTTGGAACGTATTGGAGTTCTATCAACAACTCGGCTTTACACTTGCTCCTCCTGAAGGATCGACGCAAGAATAGATGCAAGGGACTGTTACTCTTGCGTGTTAAACGAATGGCAAGACATCAGAATTTGTTGAACTATCCAGATAGGTGCTTAACCCGGCTTTTGCACCCGACACCTTTTCAGTGCCAGAGTTTTCGCAATTTGAAATTCAAAAGGCTGGTTCCTTTCAGTCGTTTGTCTTGGAAAAGGTGCGAGTGAAGAGAATACTGTATCGGAACAATTACTGAGGAGCTATGCAAAAATCTATAGACCGTAGAAAATTTATTAGTATGGCCGGATTGGCATCCCTAGGCTTATTAATGCCTGACTGTAAAACGTTGAATGACAATACCAGGCAGAAGCCCAACATTTTGATGATTTCCATTGACGATTTAAACAACTGGATTGAGCCGCTTGGCGGGCATCCGCAGGCACAAACGCCTAATCTTCAACGTTTTGCAGATCAAGCAGTTAACTTTACAAATGCCTATTGTGCATCTCCGTCGTGTTGTCCATCACGTACGGCGCTAATGACAGGAAAACATCCACATGTAACTGGCGTGTATGAAAATCGACAGATATGGCGCCATGTTCTACCTAATGAAATAACACTACCGGAATATTTTAGGCAGGCTGGTTATTGGACGGCAGGTGCCGGCAAAATCTACCATAACAATATGCCCGATCCAAGATCCTGGAACGACTATTATCCATCCAAAATCAAGCACATGCCTGATTATTATCTGCCGGATTATGATTCAACTTCCGGATCAAGATACTTCAAAAAAACGGATAACGAAATCCGCGAAGACGATCCGAAAGGCGTTACTTTTAACATGCCGGTTTTTGACAAAATGTACATCGCATTTGACTTTGAACCGCTGCCATTCAAAACAGAGCAAACGGGAGATTATTCCTCCGTTAAGTGGATTTCCGATCAGTTTAAAAGAAGACACGATAAACCCTTTTTCCTGGCTTGCGGTTTATACCGACCGCATTTACCGTGGTACGTTCCTCAGGAATTTTATGATAAATTCCCCCTTGATGAAATTCAGTTACCTGAAATGTACGATGAAGATTTGGAAGATCTGCCGGAATTGGGCAAAAGAACCGCTCACCGGGGTAATTACCATAAACATGTTGTTAAAGCAGGGCTTTGGAAAAAAGCAGTCCAGGGATATCTTGCTTCTATTTGCTATGCAGACCACCTGGTAGGCCAGCTTCTTAGATCGCTCGAAGAAAGCGAATATGCAGATAATACTATTGTCGTTGTTTATTCTGATCATGGCTGGCAGTTGGGGGAGAAAGAGCACTGGCGCAAATTTGCTCTTTGGGAAAATGTTATTAATTCCGTGTGCATGGTTAAAGTGCCAAAAGGAGTTGCCGGGAATTCGGATATTAAGAACGGAACTACCTGTGACAAGAATGTGTCGCTGGTAGACATATTCCCGACTTTGACGGATCTCTGCGGATTACCTTCTAAGGAGGGAATCACAGGGAAAAGTCTTGCTCCGCTTTTGTCAAATCCGACAAAGCAATGGAATAATCCGGTTATTACGTCTCTGAATGATAATCATTATTCGGTTATTCAGGATCAGTGGCATTATATCAATTATGCCGGGAAAGATGAGGAATTATACAACTTAAAAGAGGATCCGAATGAATGGCATAATCGTGCTGATGAGGCATCCCTCAAACATGTAAAACAAAAATTAAAGGATCTAATCCCGAAAGACAGGCATGAATATGTGAAGACGGCTCCGATTCGCTGGGAAGACGTCTTGAATGGTAAAATAGAATTTTAAAAGCGCGCAGTCCTGGGATATGGTTAGGAATGACGGAGTAGTCGTTCTTGTAGCAGTTCTTCAAGATCTCTTCTTCCATCGAGGATGCCATGAATGAAGACGCTCTTTGCAGTGATCTGATAAATGATTCGGTACGCTTTGTAGTGTATCTCTAGATAATCGTGAATGGCGACTCTTTGAAGTTCTGGTGGGATGTGGCCACGATTTGGTAGCTTGCTCAAACTCAAACAAGTTTCCTCGAGCTTGGCGAGTAGCTTATCCGCGCGCTCCGGCGAATCGTTTAACGCAACGAAATGATGAATACCGAAGAGGTCTTCTTCGGCTTCGGTAACAATATGAACCTGATATTTCACTATTTACGAGTTTCTTCTATTCTTGTTCTCAGATCGGTAAATGCTTGTTTGACTGGCTTGTGTT
Organism: Candidatus Zhuqueibacterota bacterium; assembly: GCA_029262055.1. Taxonomy (GTDB): domain Bacteria; phylum Zhuqueibacterota; class Zhuqueibacteria; order Oceanimicrobiales; family Oceanimicrobiaceae; genus JAJDAD01. Next base: position 97,633 of record JAJDAD010000043.1, on the reverse strand, counting down.
TTTCAGCCTTGAGGCTTTTGGTACTTTGAGCGAGCATTTTGAGGAGGGCCAAACTTTCTTGGGTCTGTTCATAGATCTTGACATCTTGAAGGATTACTTTTGCTTCGCCATTCTGCGTAATTACCAAGGTCTTTTGATTTGAGGAGACATCACGAATTAGCTCAGCAGCATGAGCTTTCAAGTAACTGATGGGTTTTATGGACTCACTTGGTTTCATTTTACTCTCCAATTAATACGACTCAAAAATAGTCACAATATGGGTCAATGGCAAGTGGAGTTTTTTTTAAACAGGGTGGTGACAGGCGCTTCACCTGGTAAGCGCGCTTTGAGCCAAGCAGTATTAATTCGCTGAGTCGCGTACGTGCGTGCAAGCCGCTACGGACCTTTACTGCTCATGCCCACGGGGATGGCTCGCGGTTTTGATGCACCCAGACTCAGTAGATGCCCGGTCCACCGCCCGATGCCCCGGACATCAAGTCAAGAACCCGTGTGCACTTGGTCCCTAACCTGGGGAGAGGGCCAAAACCCTTGCTTCTATTCTGCAAAGAAGATATCTTTTCATACTTTCCGAAACAGTTTCTACCTTTGCTCAGACCTTTTAGGAGGAGGGAGTATGAGTTCGCTTAATCGACGCCAGTTTATGGGGGTAATTGGCCGGCCGGTTGCGGTGGCAACGGCGGTGGCTGTGCTCGATCCGTTAGGCATGCGGCGGGCAGTGGCAGCTCTGGCCAACGTCTCCGGCACCCCGGAAGAAATCGCCGCGGACGAATCGTTCTGGTTTGAGGTACAACAGGCATGGACCGTTGATCGCAGTTTGGTGAATCTCAATAACGGCGGCGTGAGTCCGGCCCCGGCTGTTGTGCAAGACGCCATGAAGCGGCACCTGGATTACTCGAACGAAGCGCCGGTCTATACGATGTGGCGGATCTTGGAGCCGCAACGCGAGGGTGTGCGCAAACGACTCGCCAGAGCCTTTAAATGTTCCCCGGAAGAGATCGCGTTGACGCGCAATGCGTCAGAGAGCCTGCAGATTTGCCAACTCGGTCTCGATTTCAAATCCGGTGACGAAGTTTTGACCACCAATCAGGACTATCCACGTATGCTGACCACGTTCCGGCAACGTGAGCGGCGCGAGGGCATTAAGCTCAAATTATTCCCGATTCCCATTCCGGTGGAGGAGCCCACAGAGATAGTGAAACTGTTCGAGCAGAACATGGGTCCCCGTACCAAAGCCATCTTAATGAGCCACATGATCAATATCACCGGTCAGATTTTGCCGGTGAAGCAGGTGGTGCAAATGGCGAAGAAAAGGGGCGTGCCGGTCATTGTCGATGGCGCTCATTCCTTTGCGCACTTTGATTTTACTCACGAGGATCTCGGCTGCGATTACTTCAGTACCAGTTTGCACAAATGGTTATTTGCTCCTCACGGAACCGGCATGCTTTACGTAAAGAAAGACAAAATACCCGGCCTCTGGCCAATGATGGCGGCCACTGAAGAAATGGCCAGTGACATCCGCAAGTTTGAGGAAATCGGCACGCATCCCGCTGCCAATTATCTGGCAATTGCCGAAGCGCTGACGTTTCATCAGGGGATTGGCCCGAAACGCAAGGAAGCCCGCCTGGTTTACCTGCGCGATCGCTGGGCCAGGAGACTGCTCGAACACGAGCGCGTACGTCTGCACACCAGCCTGAAACCCGGTTTTGCCTGTGGCCTCGCCACCGTCGAAATAGAGGGCATCGAGCCCGCTGCATTGAGCAAATATCTTTGGACCGGGCATCGCATCATTGTCACACCAATCAAACATGAAGACTTTCAGGGGGTTCGGGTGACGCCCAATGTATATACCACGTTGGAGGAAATAGATCGCTTTTGTGATGCCATGGAAACTGTCATCAAGAAAGGACTGCCCAAGACATGAGGATATTTCTACTAGCAGTTTTGTTGATTGGCTGCAACGCGCAGCAACAGGCGGATAAAGAAGTCATTTCTTCGGATAACGCTCCGGCAGTCATCGGACCCTATTCGCAAGCCATTCGTGCCGGGAACGCGCTTTATCTCGCCGGACAGATTGCCATCGATCCCGCGACCGGAAAGATGATTGATGGCGGCGTGGAAGAGCAAACCCACCGGGTCCTGCAGAACATCCAGGCCGTTTTGCAGGAGGCTGGTTTTCAAATCAGTGACGTGGTGCAAAGCCAGGTCTTTCTTTCCGACTTGAATCATTACGCGGCGATGAATGGTGTTTACGCAACCTATTTCAAAGAAGAGCCCCCGGCACGTGCGGCCGTGCAAGCTGCCCGCCTGCCTTTGGATGCGCTGGTGGAGATTATGGTAACGGCTGTCAAAACGAATTAGATATTCGAAATCTCTTCAGAGATCAATCTTCGGTGAGCTCAGGCAGTTACCCCAGGATATCCGAGCATAGTTTAGTAGTCGACCGGGATGTGACTGCCCTGGCGCGATTCGTACCTGGACGAGGTTGATACCTGCAATGGACAAATCGGGTTGGCGTCATTCGGTTTTGGCGGTGATTACTCTGGGTCCTCTTGCCTTGCTACCGAGTCTGGCAGCGATTCCGCAAGACCCCAGTTACCACTTGTTCGCCGACACTCGCACGATGATGGGGATACCCAACTTTTTCGACGTGGTGTCCAATTTGCCGTTCCTTTTAGTGGGACTGTCAGGGGTTAGATTTTGCCTGAAAAACGCTGTCGACCCTGCGCGTACAGCGTGGACAGTTCTTTTCTTCGGCGTTGGAGCGGTAAGCATTGGTTCAGCCTACTATCACTGGCAACCTGGCAACGCTTCGTTGGTCCTGGATCGCTTGCCCATGACAATAGGCTTCATGGGCCTGTTCGTAGCATTGCTCTCGGAATATGTAAATAGCCGATTGGCCTCCATCTTGCTCATACCTGCCGTCATAATCGGGCTGGGCTCGGTGCTCTACTGGCATGTGAGCGACGACCTGCGCCTTTATGCCTGGGTTCAAATCATGCCATTACTGTCATTACCGGTGATCATGCTCTTGTTTAGAAGCGCCTATACGCACCAGCGGTTGCTGCTGGTCGCTCTGGCCTGCTATGTCCTGGCCAAACTCGCTGAGACCTACGACCTGGTCATATTCGATGGCTTGCAGGGCGCCATGAGCGGGCACACCATCAAGCATCTTTTCGCCGCTGCCGGTGGTTATGCCATATTACAGATGCTACGAAAACGAGAGCCAAGGCTGGAATAGATGAATGCTCCGGCTCGTTGCTTGCGCCGACGATTTGTTGGTTGTGGCAAAGGTGCGACATGAGTCCTTTTCATTGCTTCCCGAAGTCTAAGTTTTTACCTTATCCCTGCGTATCATCACGCTGCCGTTGTTGACCTTGCCTTCGGCAATCCGCTTTCCGGGCATCTGAACACGATCACTGAGTATGAAAGGAAATCCGAATGAACTCCATCAGAGTCATCCGTTTCATCTTGCCGATACTGCTCCTGGCAGGCTGCCAGAACAATGATCGCGGCACCATTGTGTCAGAAAAGATTTTGCTGGACAAGACGACAGTGAAAGTAGAACAGGGTGACACCTACTTCAGGGATTTGAATAAGAACGGGCGTCTGGACATTTATGAAGATGAACAGCAACCGATCGCGGCCAGAGTGACCGACCTGCTGTCGCAGATGACGCTGGAAGAAAAAGCCGGAATGATGTTTATCAACGGAGTGCCCGTAAACGAGGACGCAAGCCTGGAAAAGAAAGAGGCAGCCCCGGGCCCGGCCGCCAGGATGCGCGCGGCAATCTACAACATCGCTGAGCTCAAAATGACCCACTTTAATGTCTGGGATATCCCGCCCGATCCGGCTGTTTTTGCCAGGTGGTATAACAGTTTGCAGCAATACGCCGAACAGACAAGGCTGGGCATCCCCATCACCATGGCATCAGATCCGAGACATCATTTCAGTCATAACATCTTTTCCTTGAGTGCGCAGGGATTCTCGCAATTCTGTGAAACACTGGGTTTTGGCGCGATTGGCGATGCAGCTGTGGTAAGAGGGTTCGCCGATATTGTGCGGCGGGAGTACCTGGCCATCGGCATCAGGGAAGCGTTGCACCCGCAAATCGACCTTGCTACAGAACCGCGCTGGGCGAGAATCAGCGGGGGCTTCGGAGAAGATGCACAGCTCACAGCAAGGATTGCCAAGTCGTACATCGAAGGCCTGCAAGGACAGGAACTAAACCAGGAAGGGGTTGCGTGCATGACAAAACACTTTCCTGGGGGTGGCCCGCAGAAGGAAGGCCTGGATCCGCACTTCGAGTTTCAGAAGGGACAGATTTATCCGGGGGATAATTTTGACTATCACCTCATTCCTTTTGAAGCGGCCTTTAAAGCCAAAACTGCCGCCATTATGCCGTATTACGGCATCCCCGTCGGACAGACGGATGAAGACGTTGCTATGTCTTATAACAAAGCAATCATCACCGATTTACTGCGTGAAAAGTACAAATATGATGGTGTGGTATGCACGGATTGGGGGCTGCTGACAGACACTCAGATGGGACCTGGGGTCGTCTGGCCTGCGCGCGCGTGGGGCGCAGAGCACTTGAGCCCGTCCGAGAGAGCATTGAAAGTCATCCGAGCTGGCTGCGACCAGTTCGGAGGCGAGAGTCGTTCGGAGTTAATTGTCAAAGTGGTCAAAGAAGGTAAGCTTGCTGAAGAACGCATCGACCTTTCAGTAACGAGGCTGCTGCGACAAAAATTCCAACTGGGGCTGTTCGACAATCCTTTTGTGGACGAGTCCAGAGTACACCAGGTCGTCGCAACCGAGGAATCGCGCCGGCTCGGTGAACAGAGCCAGCAAAAAGCCATGACGTTGCTCAAGAATGAGGCCAATACCCTGCCCCTGGAACGGGACAATCTGAAAATCTACGTCGAAAATGTGGACAGTGCCACCGTGGCTAACTATGCGCAGGTCGTCCAAACGCCGCAGGAAGCGGATCTGGCGATTATCAGAATCCGGACGCCCTGGTATCCTGTTGAGACCAACAACCCGTTCGCCAGAGGATTTCATCACGGCGATCTGGACTTTAAAGGAGAAGAAAAGCAAAGAATCCTGAACCTGCTGGAGACGCTCCCAACCGTTGTAGATATCTATTTAGACCGTCCGGCGGTCATCCCGGAAATTGCTGACCGGGCAAAAGCACTGGTTGCAAACTATGGCGCCAGCGATCATTCCGTTTGCAAAGTACTGTTTGGTGTTGAAAAACCAGAGGGAAAACTTCCGTTTGAATTACCCTCCTCCATGCAAGCCGTCAGAAACCAAAAAACGGATGTACCTTCAGACAGCCGGGAGCCTTTGTTCAAGTTCGGATATGGTCTAAGCTACGAATAAGCGATCGCGTCCGCACTTGCATGCCCATCCTCGCAACTATTACCCGGACTCATTCTGAGCAAGAACTCCTTGACTTCAGTGCGACAGGAAGGAGCCTCCGCGCAGAATCCCTGCGCCATACAAGATGCGAGAATATATAGTGAGGGGCCCTCTCCCGGTTTTCGCCGGTCGGGGGCTGGTTGTTTTTCCGGCTTTCCAGGTCGATTTAAGCCCGGTGATGGACAGGAATTGACTCGCATTCAACAATCAATTATGTTATAATAGTAGGAAACGCAGGCAGGGAGCGCAGCTTGCTCCCAGACGGCCGGGCCGTACGGAGAGGATTCGTGTTTTCTGTAGGTTTCGTCATCGAATATTCCATCACTTCGCACTCAGGATGGCCCTGGATGCGCGGTCAAAAACTCCGGCAACGTCTATTTCACAAAAAGAATCACAATAAGGTGTCTTATGGGTACGAACCTGCTGGTTATTTCCGTTGGCTCTTTGTTTTTGATCTGGGTTATCGACATGTTTACGCTGTGGTATGCCGGTTTCCTCAAACGGTGGATGCCTCATTTCAAACTAAGAGTTCTGCTGGGGCAACTGGTGTGGGCGCTTCTGGCCGTCGGATTCTGGATGTCGCTGGCGCGGGAGCAAGTTTTCGACATGATCAGTCCTACTTATTTTTTCTTTGTACTGTTCATTTATTCGGTGCGTGGCCTGGTCGATTCTTTCATAAAAAATCGAGGCGAGAAATCCATTTACCAGTAAAGCCGAAGATAAATAGACGAAACACAGCAGATACGCGCAGGCAGTCGTTGGGCTCAAGATGCAGGATCAGGTAGCGGATTATGGAACAACTACTTCAAATACTCATAGTATTCTTCTTCGTTCTTTTGAATGGTTTTTTTGTCGCTGCAGAGTTTGCTTTTGTAAAAGTCAGACTTTCGCAGCTCGAACAACGTGTGGCGCAGGGCACTTTTGCGGCCAAGACGGCCAGGAATATCCGCGAGCATCTCGATGAGTATCTTTCGGCCTGTCAGGTAGGCATCACTCTGGCGAGTCTGGCCCTTGGGTGGATCGGCGAACCGTACATCGCGGGCTTCCTGCAGCCTCTTATCCAACGGGCCGGCATCGAATCCCCGGCCATGGTCCACAGCCTCGCTTTTGGCGTGGCATTTGCCATTATCACTTACCTGCATATCGTGGTTGGCGAGATGGCGCCAAAGTCCCTTTCTTTACGTCTGGCGGAAAAAACCTCACTCATGACTGCCATTCCGCTCCATGTATTCTACCGCGTGCTTAAACCGTTCATAGAGTTCTTTAACCACTCTGCCTTGCTCATCGTACGCATGTTCGGGCTTAAACCCGGCCTGGAAGGCGATACGGCACACTCGGAAGAAGAGCTCAAGATCATCTTTGCCCATTCGGAAAAGAGCGGTCATCTCACCGGCCGGGAAGTGGAGATCATGGAAAACGTCCTCGCCCTCGCCGACAAGTCCGCCAAGCAGATCATGATCCCGCGCACAGCGGTGGCCTATCTGTCCACGACCCACACTTTTGCGGAAAACCTGCGCATCGCGGAGGAGAGCCAGCACACGCGCTACCCTTTGTGCGACGGTGATCTCGATCATGTTGTCGGTATGATCCATATAAAGGATGTGCTCACGGCAACCACTCGCGGGGACCGCGGCCTGCGCATGTTTTCCCTGAAACGAGACGTTATCTACTACCCTGAAACCATCAGCTTAGATGCCCTGTTCAGAGAATTTCAGCGCACCAAGCTCCACATGGCGGTTCTGATTGACGAGCACGGAGGCACCACAGGGATGGTAACTCTGGAAGATGTGCTGGAGGAGTTGGTGGGGGAGATCTATGATGAGTTTGACGAACCGGTGACCTTCATACGTCGCGTCGGCAAGTCAGAGTACCTGATTGACGGTCTGTGCCCGTCGAAAGAATGTGAAAAGCAACTGGGGATTGAACTGCCCAGATTTGATGTAGAGACCATTGGTGGGTTGGTCTTTAGCATGATTGGCAGAATTCCGGAAAATGGCTACGGAATAGATTTTGACGGCGGTTCTTTTATCGTAGAAGCTATCGACCGGCAACGCATTTCTCTGGTGCGCTTACTGTTGGGGAAAAAGGCCAAAGCAGCAAAACTCGACTCCCCCCGCGATGAAGCACCGGACAAATCAGGATAGTCTGTAGATTCTCCGGTTGAATTGAACCCGGTCTTCCGGACGTACGTAGCAGGAAAAACCGCGCCGGGACCCTTGGCTGGGGGCACCACCTCACCTTTACAACACACCCTAATCGTAAAAAAGGTATTTGCGCCAGTAGTGATTGCCCTGTGCTTTTGACCTGACCAGGTGCAAATAGAAATAGCTATTGAGTGGGCGTGGTTTGTTAAGCAGGTTCATCTTCGCTTCCCGCGGAGTCCGGTCTCCCTTCCTCGAGTTGCATTGACCGCAACAGGTTACCAGATTCTCCCAGGCGCTTCTGCCACCGCGCGACTGGGGAAGAATGTGGTCCAGAGTCAGCTTGTTGGGGACATCAGAGCGGCCGCAGTATTGGCAGGTATGATTGTCGCGCACAAAAATATGATTCTTCGAGTATGCCTTCTTCCTGTAAGGTATCTTTACGTACTCGGTCAAGCGGATAACGGCAGGAACCGGAAAGACAATCGACGGAGACCGCAGGCTTCGCGGAGTATCTTGTTCGCTGCGAGCCAATCCCTTGACAATCAGGATGATGGCTCTCCTGGCGTCGCAGATGTGGATGGGTTCGTAAGAGGCGTTGAGAACTAGTACTTGAGAGAACATGCTCGACTCGGTTTTGTGTCTGAAGCCACATATGGTCTGGATGTCTCCGCAAACAATTGAATTATTTTAAACAATTCCTGACTTTTAGTCAAGGCCTCTTTTGCTTGCAATTTGCCCACGAAACCATTAAACTAACAGTCTATTTTTTGATTTTAACGAACTTGTGGCAGGTCCGGATCCGGTACGGCCCGCTACCAATATCGCTAGCAACCTGCTTTCGGCGTGCGTCAGCACAGAGAATTTTCTACCTACAGGCCTTGTCGACAACGTACCTTGGTACGTTGCTGGAGAGCCCGAACGATAACGTAATATGTGAGGTTCCGTGCACGCCATAGACCTTCGAAGTGACACCGTAACTCAACCGTGCGCAGAAATGCGAACGGCTATCGCCGAAGCCGAGGTCGGAGATGATGTTTTCGGTGACGATCCTACAGTCCTGCGATTACAGGATCGCGTTGCTGCGCTCTTCGGGAAAGAGGCCGCTCTTTTTGTCCCGAGTGGCACCATGGGCAACGAGATCTGCCTGAAATGCCACACAAACCCCGGCGACGAGGTCATCTGCGAGACCAATGCGCATGTATTCAATTATGAATCCGGGGCTGCGCCGCTGCTGGCCGGAGTGCAATTCCGCCTGGTGCAAGGCCGGAGAGGCATTCTGACCTGGGAACAGATTGAGCCTAGTATCCGTGCGCAGCAGTACTACTTACCGCGCACGTCATTGATCACGCTGGAGAATACACACAATCACGCCGGCGGAACGATTTTTCCGCTGGAGAATTTAAGGGAAATTTGTCAACAGGCCCGGCAGCGTCATCTGCGCGTTCATCTGGATGGCGCGCGGATTTGGAATGCGTCTGTGGCCACGGGCATCCCATTGTCTGATTATGCCAGGCATTGTGATTCCATGTCGATCTGTTTTTCAAAAGGCCTTGGCGCACCTGTCGGCTCGGCAATTGTCGGGGGGCGGGAATTCATCAAGGAGGCCCACCGGATGCGGAAGCTGTTTGGCGGCGGCATGCGCCAGGTAGGTATTCTAGCGGCGGCGGCTCTTTTTGGCCTAGAGCACAATTTGTCAAAAATGGATATCGACCATGCCAATGCCAAATTGCTGGCAAACGGGTTAGCTGCTATCGAGGGCGTGCAGGTCGATCTGAATTCTGTTCAAACGAATATTGTGATGTTTGATGTTGCAAACTGCCGGGTTGCGGCGGTTGACGCTATCAGGCTGCTGCAAAGCAAAGGCATTCGGGTCACGCCTTTCGGCCCGACCGTACTTCGTGCCGTCACACATCTTGGTATCAGCAAAGACGATATCGAAGTTGCGCTCGGGATTTTCCGAAGCGTTTTGGCCTGAGACAATATTCCCTGCCGCGGTCTTTCTGTCCATGCTCATATATTGTAACAATTGCCACTTTGGAGATACGATTTGAGAATTATCATCATCGGTGGTGGCGAAGTCGGATTTCATCTCGCCAAGTTGTTCTCACGGGAGGGTCATCCCGTTACGATGATCGATCCCAATAAGGCCAAGATCAATCGCGCGGAGGAGGCATGCGACCTCCTGGGAATAGAAGGCAGTGGCTCAAGTGTGCGGACCTTAATGAAAGCCGGCGTCAAGCAGGCAGATCTCGTCATTGCCGTAACCACCAGCGATGAGGTCAATATCGTCGCCTGTATGCTTGCCGACAAACTGGGGGTTCCGCGCAAAATAGCCAGGGTACGTAATCGCGAGTTCCTCATCGACGACGCAGTCCTGACCGCCCAGCAACTCGGGATTGACTTGATCATCAATCCGGAACTGGAAACTTCTCGCGAGATTGCCTGGCTGATCCGAAGATCGGCTGCCACCGACGTTATAGAGTTTGCCGAGGGCGCCATCCAGCTCGTGGGCCTCCGGCTGGATACAAAAGCAAAAATCATCAGGCGCCAGTTGCATGAAGTCAGCATGAGCATGCCGGACCTGACTTATCGCACCGTCGCCATCGTCCGGAACGGGCAAACCATCATTCCGACAGGCGACGACTATTTCCACGACGCCGATCAGATTTTCGTTGTCTCTAAGACGGAGTCGGTTCCGGAATTGCTGAATCTCTGCGGGAAATCCGATGAACGCATTGAGAAGATAATGATCCTCGGAGGCGGCAAAGTCGGACGCCTGCTGGCGATGGAGCTGGAAACAGACAAGGACCTCGACGTCAGGCTGGTTGAGTCCAGTTTATCGAAGTCTCAGTTCGTGGCGGAACAGCTCAACCGGACGCTGGTTATTCAGGGAGATGGAACGGACGTGGATTTACTGGCATCGGAAGGCATCCTCGACATGGACGCCTTTGTCTCCGTAACCGATGATGAGGAATCGAACATCATCACCTCCCTGCTGGCCAAGCATTTGGGTGTTCGTCGCACCATCACGATGGTAACCCAGGCCAACTACGTCCCGCTGATGAGCTCTATCGGTCTGGACGCGGCGGTGGACAAACGCATCATCACCGCCAACGCCATCGCCCGCTTCATCCATCGTGGTGAGGTCGTTTCGGTGGCAACCCTGCGCGGTGTCGAAGCGGAAGCAATTGAACTGGTTGCCCATAAAGAGTCAAAGGTCACGATAAAGCCACTGCGGAAGTTGAGGTTCCCGGCAGGGGGCATAATCGGTGCGGTCACACGTAACCAGGAGGTCTTTGTCCCGGTTGGCGATTCGACCATCCAGGCCGGGGACAAAGTCGTTGTGTTCGCCTTGCCTAACGCCATTGCGTCCATAGAGGGCATGTTTGAATAATGGATATTAAGGCCGTAGCGCACGTCCTGGGCGCTCTGCTGATCTTCATCTCGTTAACGCTTTTTTTTCCAATAGGCGTCGCCCTTTTCTACAAAGAAGGGGCGGTGATGAGTTTTCTCATCACGCAAGGCGCAGGGCTCATCTGCGGATTATTGATATGGAAGCTGACGCCGGGCGATCGTGAGTTGCGCATCCGCGAAGGATTTGGTGTGGTGACTTTTGCCTGGATCCTGCTGTCTGCTTTTGGGGCCTTGCCGTTTGTGCTGAGCATGCCGGATATTTCGTATACGGACGCTTTCTTTGAAACCATGTCCGGCTTTACTACCACCGGCGCGACGATCCTTCCGGACGTCGAAGCTCTGCCTTATGCACTGCTATTCTGGCGCAGCCTCACGCACTGGCTTGGCGGCATGGGGATCATTTTGCTGTCCCTGGCCATCTTGCCGATGTTGCGTGTCGGTGGCATGCAACTGTTCAAGGCGGAAGTACCCGGCCCGTCGGTCGACAAACTCAAGCCCAGGGTGCAGGACACGGCAAAGATTCTTTGGGGTGTTTATGTCCTCCTTTCCGGCCTCGAAGTCGTACTGTTAAAGATTGGCGGCATGACACTTTTCGATTCATTCTGTCATACTTTCGGGACCATGGCCACCGGGGGATTCTCAACCAAGAATGCCGGTATAATGCACTTTCAGAGCGCGTACATCGAGACCGTGATTGCGGTGTTCATGCTACTTGCGGGGGTAAACTTTGCGTTGCACTACCGGGCGTTGCGCGGCAAGCCTATCGTATACTGGCGCAACGCAGAGTTCAGAACCTACCTCGGCCTGATTGCGGGCGTCACGGTTTTTCTTGTGGTCATGTTGCGCTTGCATATTTATGAAAGTGTGCCGACGGCGTTTCTCAAGTCGATTTTTCAGGTTCTTTCCCTCTTGACGACCACGGGGTTCCATTCCGCCGACTACGAACTGTGGCCTCTGCCGACTCAGATGATGCTGGTTCTGATCATGCTGGTGGGCGGGTGCGCGGGTTCTACCGGAGGTGGCATCAAGGTTGTGCGGGTTCATTTGTCCGTAAAGTACATTTTTATTCAAATGAAGAAACTCGTGCATCCACACGCGGTTATTCCGCTGCGGTTGAACAACCTATCGATTTCACGTGACGCAATCGTTGATATCCTGGGATTTCTGCTGGTTTACTTTCTTATTCTGACCGGATCTTCCTTCATCATGAGCTTGATGGGACTGGACCTGATTACTTCAGTCAGTACGGTTTTGTCAAGTCTGAGCAATATCGGTCCGGGCATCGGCACGATTGGCCCTACTGAGAATTTTGCCCACGTGCCGGCCATCGGCAAATGGTTTCTGAGTTTTCTCATGCTGGCCGGCCGTCTCGAGATTTTTACCGTATTGGTAATATTCAATCGCCATTTCTGGATTAGGTAGTTTTCAAAACAATGCGATTGCTGCAATCAAAGAAAACCATCAAGCTAGCGGCCTGCCTCTACACCCTGGTCTTTACCTGTGCGCTCTTGGCGCAGGGCAGGAGCAGTCAAGTCCGGCGCCAGATAGTTGTGGGTGATCTCATCGGCCGGACCGATATACGTGAGCTAAAACTGTTGACTGCGCGCGGACTTCTACCAGTGACGAGCGGAGGCAATGGCAAACCCTTTACCACCGCACGCCGTTCACAGAATCGCCTGGTTGTCCGGCTTCATTCATCCCCGACGATCACCGCTGACAACCCCAATGCCGTGGTTTTCAAGTTTTTTGAAACGGAGCGGGCCCTGATCACGGCCTTGATTCTTGAGCAGGTCGACGCCGCCGTCCTGGAAAACGAAGAATCGGCACGCGAGGTGAGCAGGTCCAACGACCATTTCCTGCCCTACCCCCTGCAGATGCAACGCAATGATGTCAAAATGATCATTTACAACAATCGCCATGAGCCGTTTGCCGATGCAGACGTCCGGCGCGCGCTATCCTACGGCATTGATCACGGATATATCATCAAAAAACTGATCGGCGGAAAAGCAAGCATTGCAAAAGGACCATTCGATGACAGTTCCGATCTCTATACTTCCGGACTAAACTCCTACAAATACAACCCACGAGTTGCGCTTGAAACGCTTCAGGCCGCTGGCTGGCGCGATACCAACAAAGACGGAATCCTCGAAAAAAGTGGTCGCCGGCTCGTGATAAATCTGTTTTATCAAAAAGGACTGCGCACTGATGAGGCCATTTCACGAATTGTAAAAATCAATCTCATCAAGCTCGGCATCGATGTCCGGCCCAGACCGTTACCCAAGAAGGTCCTGAACGACCGGCTGGCCACCGGCGATTTTGAGGCGGTGCTGACCGACCATGTGTTCGAGGAGGACATGACCAGTCTCATCGAGTTCTTTGGAAAAGGCGGCAGTCAAAACTATTCCGGTTATCACAGCAGTACTGTGGAGAATTACTTCCGGTTCTACAACAATGCAACAGATAGCAAGCGCCGGAAAACACTGGTCCAGGGTGTGCAAGCGATCATTAACCAAAGCCAGCCGGTCACCGTTTTATACTTCAAGTGGTTGACCCACCACCTGGTTAACGTCTCAAAGTTTTCGAATTTTCGCCATACCCAGGGACCCAAGCGCGGGAAAATCCGGCCATATGAAGAGTGGGTCTTTAAGAGACTTCCCTAATCAACACACCTCACCAGACTGTGGTCATGGCAGAGCAAACGCATAATATCAGAATCAGACATCGCTTGTTAACGAGGCTTCTGGTCTCGCACATCATGATTGTCCTGATTCCCCTTTTTATTACGGGCAACGTACTGGTCGACACAGCACAGGACTCGATCAAGGAAACCATCCTGGAGCGCAACCTGGAGTTTGCCAACCGGTCCACGCGGTTTATCGACCTCAAGCTCACCACAGCAACTGATTTGGTCAAGAGTCAGGCCAAGTTTCAGTCCATTTTCGAAATGAGCAAGAGCACCCAGGAGCTTGCGGTCAATACCCTGCTCACTGAGTTCGACCTCTTTGATGAACTGTCCATAATTGACACCTTGGGTCACGTCCTGGCCAGCACCTCCTTCGAGACCTTGCAGAGCTGGGCCACCAACGGTACTGCGGCAAAGATTCTGGCGCAATTTGCAAACGGTGAAAGCTACAGGACAGATGTTTACATCAACGATGACAACCTGCCCATGCTCGACATTGCAGAGCCGGTAGTAGCTTACGGCCAGGTGGTGGGAATTCTGTATGCTGTGGTGGATCTGAAAACCATGTGGGATATTGTGGATGAAAACAAGGTCGGCAAAAACGGCGAAGCGTTCATCTTCAACCAGAAGGGGGTTTATATCGCGCATACCGACCGCAGGAAAGTCTACGCCAAGGAGAGATTCCGAAACACTGCAGTGTCTCGTATTGTTCGTGAGCAAGAGAGCAGCCAACTGATTTATGAAAATGAGGAGGGCGTTGAAGTGCTTGCCGCGTATGCGCCTATCGGCGACTCGGGTTGGGGCGCCATGCTGCAACAGCCCACGAGCGAAGCTTTTGCTTCAGCGCGCCGGATGCGTTTTCGCGTGATGCAATTCATGGGCATCAGTGTTTTGTTCGCATCGCTGCTGGCTTATTTTTACTCCCGTTGGATCGTCAAGCCGGTAAACCTCCTGGTCGCGGGCATGGATCGCTTTTCCCACGGCGATCTCGACTACCGCATTGAGAAAGTAACTGATGATGAGATCGGGACGCTCGCGGAAAATTTCAATGAAATGGCCGAGCGCCTGACCGAGATTCAGGGCCGTCTGAAACGCACCGAAGTTCTTGAAACACTGAGCAAGCTGGCTTCGGTCCTGTCCCATGAAATCAGAAATCCACTCAACTCCATGGTCATCAATATGCAGGTTCTGAAGCGGGAGTTTGGGAAAAAGCAGATCGATATAGAACGGGTGGAGAAATTCTACGGCATCCTCGCTGCCGAGATCAGACGGGTCGATTCGCTCGTCACAGATTTTCTCGCAGTAGCGCGGCCACCTAAAATGAAGCGCGAGAACATCGCCATCGATCAGATCGTCGACGACGTTGTGATGATGCAAGTCGCAGACTCACTCAATAAGGGAATCCGGCTCGAACGCAATTATGACCGGACGCCGGTCACGGCTAGCGTCGATGTTGCCAAGATGCGACAGGTTATCCTGAACTTGACCATTAATGCCATTCAGTCAATGCCTGGCGGCGGCAAGCTGAAGATCGGTCTGCGCGAGAGCACGAGCCGGGAAAATGCCAAGACCATCGTGCTGTCATTCTCGGATACTGGTCACGGAATTGCAAAAGAGGACTTGGGCAAAGTTTTCGATTTTTACTACTCGACCAAAAGTAGCGGTTCGGGTCTAGGCCTGGCTATCGTGCAACAGATTGTGGACGAACACCAGGGCAAGGTTGTGGTGCGCAGCAAAGTGGAAGAGGGCACTACATTTACGGTGGTTTTGCCGGTCGGCGAAGTCGAACCGCCGGACACAAACGCCTAAGGCGGAAAATGCAACCATTGCTCGGTAAGGCTGCGCTTTTCCTGGGTTCCACCCTTTTGATAGTCGCTCTTGTCGAAGCCGGCTTCCGGCTTTTCCTGCCGCAAAACCTGATCAACAACCACTCGATCGTACTGGCTGACTCTGAAGTAGAGAAGCGTCTGGTCCCCGACTCTACTTTTGAATTCGCCTCCGCCGAATACAAATATACGGTCAGGACGAATGCCATCGGTTTCAGAGACTATGAGCATCAGGTGGTAAAGGCTACCGGTGTCAAGCGTGTTCTGCTCCTGGGTGATTCCTTTACTTACGGACCTGGAGTGCAGCAGGAGCAAATCTATCCCGCTGTCACCGAAAGAATCCTGAATCGCAATAAAGCCGGGCAAGAATACGAAGTCCTGAGTATGGCTTGCGGTGGTTATGGCCCGGAACACTACCTAGCCGTCCTGAAAACTTTTGGTCTGAAGTTCAATCCTGATGTTGTGGTCGCAGGCCTTTACGTAGAGAACGATATCACCGACTGGCTCGACCTTGCACCTCAGCCGGGGCTACCGGACCGGGGCTACCGGGAAAGAGCACTCTATGCCGTCAACAACTTTCTCGAACAAAGGTCGCACTTTTTTATCTTCGCGCGCGCCCGGCTGGACTATCCGCTCTGGCGACTTGGATTGCGTCCGTACTACTTTCCCGAGGTCTTTCGTACGCCGGTGTCGCAAGAGCTTGAAGCACACTGGCAAAAAACCTACCGGGCATTGTCGCAGATCAGCTCGCAATGCGCCAAGATCAACGCTGACTTTCTCGTGATGCTTATTCCCACGCTATATCAAGTTTCAGAGAAAGTGTGGCACAAGACCTTGCAGGTCGAAGACCTGGATCCGCAAGATGTCGAACTCGATTTGCCGCAAAAGAGACTACGAGCCTTTGCCGCACGAGAGAGTATCGAGTGCCTGGACCTGCTTCGTCACTTCCGCAGCGCGGGAGAGTCTCAGGATTTATACTTCCGCCTTGACCGGCACTGGAATGAGGCGGGACATGCGCTCACCGCTGAACTGCTTGCTGAAGAAATTTCAAAGTTGTGAGGTGGTCAAATATTTTAGTCATGGACCACTCCCGAGCTGTGAGAGGATTGATTTTGACGAAGGCATTCGATACATTCCGTCTGTATGCGGTTTCAGTATCAACACTGAAAACAAACGATAAGATACGTAATCACTTAACCGGCAATGAACATGAATCATAATCTAATATTTCAATTCGTCCTGGCAATTCTTCTGCTTTTCGCAGAAACCGGATCTGCCCGCCCAACCGGCGATGACTCAGCGAACGAAGTATTATTCTTTTCGAATACGAGGCAACTGATTTACGAGGGGCAACGCTCCGGCGAGGGCTATTTTTCCGACGATGGCAAGGCGATGATTTTCCAAAGTGAACGGGAGTCCGATAATCCCTTCTTTCAAATCTATGTTCTGGATCTTGAGTCCGGAGACAGTCGTAGAGTCTCAACCGGTCTGGGGAAAACAACCTGCGCTTTTTTCCAGCCCGGCAGCGATCGGATCCTGTTCGCTTCGTCACACCTGGACCCCGAGGTTCGTCTGACCCAAAAGGCAGAGTTTGACGCGCGCGCCTCAGGCAAGCAGCGTAGATACTCATGGGACTACGACCCTTTTATGGAGATTTTTTCAACCACGAGAAAGGGCACGGATCTGAAACAGCTAACCGATGTCAAGGGGTATGATGCCGAAGCGTCCTATTCTCCCGACGGCTCCCGCATCGTGTTTTGCTCACTGCGGGACGCCTACGATACAACCCTACCTGAGAAGGAACGCAAGCTCTTAGAAGTCGACCAGTCCTATTTTGGTGAAATCTATGTCATGAACGCCGACGGCTCCAACCAGACCAGGCTTACGGCTTGGCCCGGCTACGACGGCGGACCATTCTTTTCGCCGGATGGTAGCCGGATTATCTGGCGTCATTTCAAGGAAGACGGCGCACTGGCGGATGTCTATACCATGCGGATTGACGGCAGCGACCGGCGGCGAATAACAGACTTCGTGGCCATGTCCTGGGCACCGTACTATCACCCATCAGGCAATTATATACTTTTCGCAGCAAACAAACTGGGGTTTGCAAATTTTGAAATCTATATGGTCGACAGCGAAGGAACCCGCGAGCCTGTCCGGGTCACCAGTTCGGATGGTTTTGACGGGTTGCCGGTATTCTCTTCCGATGGCTCCAAGATTTCCTGGACATCAAACCGCACCGCCGACAAGAAGTCGCAGATATTCCTGGCAGATTGGAATCATCTGGCAGCCCTGGCCGCTCTGGCCGGTGCGCCCATGCGCGCCGCCGGAAATCTCAGCGCAGCTCACGAAGATTCAGACGACGGTGGCAGTACCGCTAAAACCGCCGTTCGGGAGGCCGATGCAACGGAATTCAGTCCGAAAATCCTGAGTGCCGATTTGAAACGGCACGCCTCATTTCTTGCGTCTGACGAACTTGAAGGACGCATGTCCGGCGGTAACGGCACCAAGCAGGCGGCGGATTTTATCATCAAGAGGTTCCGGCAGGCTGGTCTGGAGCCGCTTGGCGACAACGGCACTTTTCTGCAGGCATTTGAGTTTACCTCAGGCATCAAAATCAAGACAGAAGAGAACGCCATGCAACTGACTTCGAACGACAGCGCTTCCCAGTTCGAAGTTGAAACAGATTTTCGACCGTTGCCATTTACCACGGACGGAGTTGTCGAAGGTGAGGTCGTATTTGCAGGCTACGGGCTCGCGGTACCGGGCGAGCGGGAAGAGGGCGTCGACTCTTACGCCAACCTCGACGTCAAAGACAAAATCGTCCTGGTTTTGCGCTACGTCCCGGAAGCCGTCGATGTCGAACGCCGGCAGAAACTAAACCTGTATGCTGGCCTGCGATACAAAGCCCACATCGCCAGAGAGCGGGGCGCAAAGGCGGTCCTGGTGGTCAGCGGCCCCAATTCTCCCAATGCCGGCAAGTTGGTTCCGCTGCGATTTGACAATAGTTCGGCGAGCTCAGGCATTGTCGCGGCCTCCATTTCAGGCAAAGTTGCCGAACAGCTACTGGCCGGATCGGACAAAAGCCTGGCCGAACTACAAACCGGCCTCGATGATGAGAATCCCCACTTTACAGGAACACTTGCGCTTGCAGGCACGCATGTAAAAATCCAGGCAGGTGTCGAGAGAATCAAAAAAACAGACAACAATGTTGTCGGGGTTCTGCGTGCGAGTGACGGCGTTAGTGAGGCAGTGCTCATTGGGGCGCACTACGATCACATCGGGTACGGCGAGGTTGGTTCTCTCGCCAGAAAAGGGGAAGAAGGTCAAATCCACAATGGTGCGGACGACAACGCTTCCGGCACCTCTACGGTACTCGAGCTGGCCGCTGCGCTCGGCGAACTGAAGAGAACCGGGTCCACTTTTCGGCGTGATATTGTTTTCTGTCTTTGGTCGGGAGAAGAGCTCGGTATTATCGGGTCTTCGGCTTTCGTAGCACAGCCGCCCATTGCGCTGGACAAAATGTCTGCATACCTCAATTTCGACATGGTCGGCCGGTTGCGGGACAACAAACTGATCCTGCAAGGCGTGGGCTCATCCTCACTCTGGCGCAAAGTAATTGAGAGACGTAACGTTGCCGCCGGGTTCAATCTCGTGATTCAGGACGACCCGTACCAACCGACAGATATCACGGCCTTCTATCCAAAGGGCGTGCCGGTCCTGAGTTTTTTCACCGGCAGCCACGATAATTACAATCGTCCGACTGACGACGCCCAAACGCTCGATTATGTGGGCATGGAGCGCATCTCTAAATTCGCCCATGCGATTATTCGGGATTTGGCCACCAGGAAGGAATCGCCTGATTATCTCAAAGTAGAACGGGTGCGCAATAAGGGTGGCAACCGGGACGCCATGCGCGCCTACCTGGGCACGATCCCGGACTACGTCTCTGACGGCACTGAAGGGGTTAAGCTGTCAGGTGTAAGCGCCGGTGGACCCGCAGACAAAGCGGGTTTGCAGAGCGGGGATCTGATCGTTAAACTAGCCGGTCAGGACATCACCAATATTTACGATTACACATTTGCCATCGACGCGGTCAAGATTGGCGAGGCCACCGAAGTCGTGGTAATGCGAAATGGCGAAAAGGTTACATTGAGCATCGTGCCCGAAGCGCGCAACTAACACTGGCGCTGGTTACGGGAGGTTCCACCATCAATGGTTCACAGGGATAATCTGTCATGATTAATAACCTGAACGCTCAGGAAATGCAACAACTCGTCGCAAAAGTGTTTGCGCCGGACACAAACGACACGAGTTGCCTGATCCTGGTCGATGTCCCGGATGACCGGACTCCCGACTCGCAGGCATGGCGTGACCGGCGCCTGATCGCCGCAGAATGGTCCACCCTTCTGAACAAGATCAGCGAAAAGATTGGTTTTGACGGAGTTGAATTGCTTTTCTTTAGAAATACAGGAAGCAATAATGCCGAGCTACCCGACACGGTCTATGCATGGGACGGCCCGGCGGCACAGGCCAGCTTCAGCAGGCTGACTTCGCAGGGCTCTGCGCTGGCGCTAAAACAGGTGCTCGCCAAAGCACATATTGTCTTGTGTCCGACTGAGTTCTCCGCGACAGCTCCGATGAAAGGCCTGAGCCGTGAGTTGAGTTTCAAAGCTGCTTCCATGCCGGGATTCAGCCGTGCCATGATCCCGGCGCTCGGCATCGATTACGAAGTGGTGCATGAACGGGTGATGTTCTTCAAGCGGCGGCTGGACCGGGCTATTGCGCTGGAAATGCAGTTTGACAGCAGCGGCCAAGTCAGCAATTTGTATGTTGATCTGCGCAACCGGCAAGCGCACGCCAGCAGCGGCTTGCTCAGGCAGCGCGGTAGTGCCGGCAATCTGCCGAGCGGTGAGGCGTTCATTGTCCCGTATGAGGGCGAGCTGGAAACCTCAAGTTTAACCGCCGGAACACTGCCGGTTCAATTTGAAAACGAAGTTGTCTACTTCCAAATTGAACAAAACCGGGCAACTCAGCTGACCGGCGCAGGCCCGCACTTTGACCATGAGAGTGAGAAACTTCTTGCGGAGCCAGCCTACGGCAACATCGCCGAAATCGGCGTCGGCGTTTTGCAGTCATTCGGGATTAAGCCGGTTGGGGTGGTGCTTCTTGATGAAAAACTCGGGTTGCACATCGCTTTTGGGCGCAGTGACCATTTTGGCGGCGCGGTCTCACCCACCGATTTTCACAA
Organism: Candidatus Zhuqueibacterota bacterium; assembly: GCA_029262055.1. Lineage (GTDB taxonomy): Bacteria > Zhuqueibacterota > Zhuqueibacteria > Oceanimicrobiales > Oceanimicrobiaceae > JAJDAD01. Next base: position 76,897 of record JAJDAD010000043.1, on the reverse strand, counting down.
CCCCGCAAACGTCATTCACATCGATCACGTGTTTATCCCTGAGTTGCAACCCAAGATCAAAGTTCCGGAGGTGACGCTAGTCTACGCCGATCTGACGCGTGAAATGATGATTCGGAACTCCGAGTATTTGATCTGACCCGCGCCACAGAGCCGGACTACGCCGCCCGCGCCAACTCCAAAAAGAAAAACGCTGCCAGGTCAACTTCAGGCAGCGCTTTCGATTCATGGCGATTCAGCTTCTCAGTTACCGAGATAAATCAGACGAAAACCCAGAATCTTTACGCTCTCGGCTCCTGCCAGCGGACCGTTTAGAAACTCAGGATAGCTGTCCGATATCACACCGTAGTGGTAAACATTGATGAGATGAGCACCTTGCTTTAACCCGAAAACGCCGCTGTTGCGACTGACCGTATGCGGGTCGCCCGGGTCGTCAGGGACAACTCTCTGTAACCCTGCATTGGGGTTCTTGGGCAGGATGGAACTGTTGGTCGTGCTCTCGAATTCGAGATAATAACTCTCGTTACGTTGCGTGTCACCGCTGTTGTACCAAACTTCAGCCATCACTTTATACTTGCCGGCGGTTTGAATCTGAAACAGCCCGGCAGCCCTTTCTACCATTCCTTGCGGCCCTCTGTCAGCTCTAATGCTCACATCTGCCAGAACGAGAATGTCATCCACCGGCGGAGTTACAACTAATTGAACAACCTCGATGGTATCGGTGGCGGTTCTCCAGCCGGATTGATTAAAAGCTGTGGCCGTAATGATTCTAATACCCGGAGTACTAAATGTAATCTGCTCGCTACCCTCGGATGCAGGGCTGCTGATGTGATCTATAACCAGGAAGTCAGCGTTCTGCGACTGCCACGTAATAGTCGCGGGCGTGCCCACCGTCACCAGGCGCGTCGTGGCAAGCATGACCACCGGCTCGGGCGGTAGTGGCGCCTCTTTGATGTAGACCGAATCTTTGCGCGACGTGAGCAGGTTTTGCTCTCCGAAGGCAATCGCAGTGAATACCTTGTTTCCCGGGTTGGCGAACACAACCTCGTCTCTGCCGAAGGGGCCGCGGTTGCCGACGCCCTGGTCGATGGCAACCTGGAGACCATTCGATTGCCAGGACAGGTTGACTGACTGGCCGACCTCTACCGTATCCTGTTCCACCTCAAACTGCAGCGTTGGCGGCTCAGGAGCGAGCTCGACAATATAGACCGTATCTTTCAGGACCGTTGTTAGGTTTGCCGTGCTATAGGCCGTAGCGCTGAAGACTTTTGTTCCCGGAGTCGGGCAGACGACCCTTTCCGACCCCGCTGGACCGCGGGTACCGATACCTTGATCGATGATCACATGGTCACCGTTAGAGTCCCAGCTCAGGTCGATGGGCTCACCCAGGACAACGGTATCCTGCACAACCTGAAAACTCAGAGTCGGCGCAACCGGCTGTTCGGGTATCACATAAACCGTATCGAGTCCTTCCGTGGTTAAATCGTCCTCGTTAAAAGCGATAGCCCGGAAGACCTTGATGCCCGGAATGGAGCAGACTACCTTTTCGCTTCCATCCGGCCCGCGCAATCCAACGCCCTGATCGATCACGACATGATGTCCGTCGGATTCCCAGGTCAGGTCGACGGCCTCGCCAAGCCTGACCGAATCCTGGTCGACATTAAACTCGAGTAGCGGACGCACAGCTTCTTTGGGGGCGACGTAAATGGTATCACTTTTTTCTGTGGTCAAATTGTCGATGTTGTAAGCAGTAGCCGTAAAAATTCTCTCGCCCGTACTTGTCGCGGTCAGGCCTTCACTGCCATTGGGGCCGCGCACGCCGACACCCTGGTCGATAACAACATGATTGCCATCCGACTGCCAGTTTAAATCGAATGTCTCGCCGACCACGACCGTATCCTGCACGACCCGGAATTGCAGGGAAGGCTGAATTGCGGGGTTTGCGGCTACGTAGATAGTGTCCTTTTTTGCAGTCGCCAGGTTATCACTATTATAGGCAGTGGCAGTGAAAACTCGTTGTCCCACCCTGGTCGCAACAATGCTATCATTTCCGTTCGGACCCCGGACACCGACGCCCTGGTCGATAACAACGTGGTGACCATCGGACTGCCAGCGTAAATCGAATGCTTCGCCAATTTCGACTGTATCCTGCACCACCTCAAACTGCAAGGCAGGCGGCGCCACCAGTGAAACCTCAACATAAACTGTGTCCCGCACTTCAGTGGTAAGATTGTCCTGGCTAAAGGCGGTAGCGGTAAAAACCTTCTTTCCCGGCGTTGAGCAAATGATCTTTTCAGAGCCGTTCGGTCCTCTCTCACCGACACCCTGATCGATTATGACGCGCACACCGTCTGACTGCCAGGACAAATTGACCGCTTCTCCTGTTGTCACGGTATCTTCTGTAATACTGAACTGCAGTGTGGGTTGAGTTTGTTGCGCTAGCAAGCGAAGAAAAATCGTGCGGGTCTCACCTGCAACTATTTCCACTTCTTCGGTGACGTGCGGGCAACCAGCCTTTTGTCCACTGACTCTGTAGCGGCCCGGGAGAAGAATGTGCGTGGAGAGCTGCTCGAATGTCTCGATTACCAATTCGTCGTTGGAATTCGTGACGGTAATTCGAACCGAGTCCAGATTAGCGCTGACGACTAGCTGGCCTTCACCCGCAGGGATTCTCTCCAGCAACGCTTCAATTGCATACGATTGGCCCTGGACCACTAGAATCTGGTTGGTAAAAATCTGATAGCCATTTTCCGAAACCCGGATAGAATGAAGTCCGGGGCTCAGAACGCGATTCTGATACGGGGTGACGCCTACGCGGGTGCCATCGAAGAACACATCGGCAGAGTCAACTGCCTGCCCTTCGTCGTTGATTGCGGTTACGTGCAGAGTTGTTTGCGGCGTTGTTGGTGCAACCGGAATATCGGCTTTGCTGCACCCAATTGCTGCCAGGGCCAAAGTCAACCAAAACAGCATGACAGGGTTCCCCCACCTCTGGAACGTGTGTGTGCACATCACTATGCCTATATCCTATTTCTTTAGAAGGCTTCATTAAAACTAATGTTCAATCCGATGGTTGTCCCAAATTTCCATTTGGACTCATCGAACACAGAGTTTGAGTGGGAGTAGCTTAATGTGGGGTTAAACTCGAGAATGCCATTCTTGGCGATAAACCCGGCCGCAAGTCCCGTTGTCTTGAATGCCCAGTCGTCAGTGGCCGTAAAGAATTCCCAACCACGGAAGACGCCACCGGTGAATCCAAAGCGCTCATTCTTCATGTGTTTCAGGCCAAGATAAACAAATGACTCCGACTGGTTACCCTCAGGACTGGCATTGTGCCACGGTGTGACACCGCCTTGCATGATGAATGTTGTATTGTTAATAACAATGCCCAATGCAATCGCCGGGGATAAGATATTCCTACCGGATGCCGACTGCCAGGTCCACAACCCACCTTGTAGCGCCCAATCGAAGAAACTCGTTCTTTCGGTGTAGCTTCCGCCTATTCCCTGGCCGGTGTGGGTAATCGCAACTGGCTCCAGGTTCTCGATGTGGTCCTGGAGTTGAGCGACTTTGTCTGAGAGATTGTCGCTCTGGTTACGCAGGTCTGTCAGATCGTAGTCGTACTCGTCACGAGACACCTGTCGCCGCCACATTACTTTGACCCCGGCAATGTTCTCGTGGGTTACGCCGACGCTGCCGCGCCGATAGCGGGCGCGTAAAGCCCTGGCCCGGCCCAGCCGCTTTGCGTCGTTCCAGGCTTCAGAGATGTGCGTGTGCACGGCTCTTCCATTCATAACCCAACCCACACTGTCAGCCGACCCAAGAAAAGTAACCTCAATATTCGTGTCGCGCATCAGCCCATCCAGGGCAGTCAACGCTTCCCGGTCTATGTTTTGATCATCCAATGAAGTACTGCCAGGCTCGAATGTCTTTATCCACAAAGTCCCCGATGTTTGCCCAAGAGCTGTACAGCACAGTGCGAGTAACGCCACTACCACCGTACTTAAACTTACTCTCTTCATAATTTCACCTACTGTTAAGCAGTTTAAAGTTGTCTTCCTTGACAGCACTGCCATTTGCAAGTTTAGTGCCAAAACGGAACACATGAATCACAATACATTGATTTTTTTGACGTTATCTCACATTATCCGCATCACAGATCTGTTCCTTATGTGTACGATCATGAGATTGCAAACGGTGGGCGTTATACCTTGGTGATACACTTACGTATCTATCTTAAAAAACTGCAACTTATGACTACTTTTGGCCTCGACTTGTTTCGTCGTTTAGAATCCAACATCCTGGCATGCCATAACTATGCGCACTTCTGGTCAATCCAGATTGCGTATTTCAATTTTATGCGTTCTAATTACCCGATAGTTGTCCCGAGCAGTATAGAGCGCACCAATATATCCGTCAAATAGCCGGTCGCCCTGCACGCCAACCGCTAAACCACGGAGGCACCTGTTTCTACTTGGGACAATGTTCCCACAACTATTCGCTGGATTTTGTCACTGCGGAGATTTGACGCAAAGATGTAGACGGACTGGTCGCATAAGACTATCATCCTGCACGATCTTCACATCCGTGGAAGGCACGAAGGTATTCTTTATACTTGTTTAATTAAAAGTTAGCTGTTTTGAATCCGCCAGATCCACACACAAACGATAGAAAATATAAGAATCGAATTCCGAGTGACCCCGACTTCCGGCAACGCGTAAAATCGTGTGACATTGGGTTAAGATTTGTTAATTTCTATTGTGTTTTCTACCATTTTTTCTATATTGTTCGGGTACCATCTTTAAGTATTTGAAAAAACTATAATAAGGGCCGTAATAGGGAAACGTTATGGACACAATTCTAATCGCGGATGACGAGCAGGCATTTTTGGATCTGATGGTCAGAATCCTCAAGAAGGACCACAATCTCCTGGTTGCCCGCAATTGGAATGAAGTACTTGAAAAGTTCGAATCGAACGTTTGGCGGCTCAATGCAGCTATTCTCGACGTGAATATGCCCGGCCTGAGCGTCGACCCGTTCACGATGGTCGAGAAGCTGCTAAAGTCGAATCACACGGTTCCCATGATTATCATGTCCGGCCAGGGTGTGGTGTTGCGTCAGGAGTTCTTGCGGATTGGCGTGTTTCAGTATTACGGCAAGCCGATTGACATGATCGATCTGCGCCAGAACATCAAAGGTGCCCTGCGCTACAATCGTGCTCTGCGCAAACTGGAAAATTACGAAAAGCAAAGTAAGGACGCCGCCAGATACCATCGCGACCTGTACAACTTGGATTTTGACGAAATCCGGGAACATATCGGAAGCTTGGACAGCGACGGTCGCATGACGCCTGTCTTGATTCGATCCGAAGTTGGTTCAAAGCCTGCCCGAATAGCGGAGATCATTCATCGACAAACCGATGGTAAGCTCTTCTTCCAAAAAGTCTGTGGCGAGTCTCTGAAAAATATTTTGCCCTACAACCTGCAGAACGGCGACACTCTGTTTTTGGAGGGAATTGAGCATCTCGGCGACGACGAAAAGATTTTCCTTCTCAATGTATTAAAAGACATGCAGCCCGACAATGGACACCACGGCCAATCCTATCCTAAGTTCAGACTTATTGCCTCCATCAACAAGAGCGTTGCAAGCGAGGGCAATGACAATGGCTCTTCTGCCTGGTCCGAGCTGGTAGAGCTTCTTGCAAGGGTTGAGGTAAGGGTGGACCCATTACGTCTGCGAAAGCACGACCTGCGAAAAGTCATTACTGCTGTGTTTGAGCAAAAGAAGAAGGAGTATTTCTCAAAACCGGACACGGTTTCCGAAGAGTTGTACGAGCTTTTGGAAGAATACAATTGGCCGCTGAACTACGATGAACTGGAACTGGTGATCGAAAGCCTGCTGCTAACATGCCAGGACCACATTGTTCTGCAGAAACACTTGCACCAGCTAGATTTCTCCGATATGGCCTACCAAAAATATCCGACCCTGGATGACATGGTCGACGAACACATCAAAAAGGCCCTTCGCCTGACCAGAGGCAACAAGTCGCGAGCTGCAAAAATGCTGGGGATTACACCCAAAACGCTTTATGCAAGAATTCGTAACTGACCTGGCACTGGCCCCCACACTCCACCTTTCTGTATTTTTTCCGTCACTACAATCTGTTACATCGATTCGTCATGAGTGCATCTGATTCGGGTGGTGTTCGCCTCGACAAATGGCTCAAGGTCAGTTGTCTGTTTAAGACACGGGCGCTGGCTACGCGTGCTTGCGAGGACGGTAAAGTCAAGGTCAACGATGCGAAAGCAAAACCCGCGCGTCAAATAAAGGCCGGTGACGTCATCACGATCAAGATGCGCAGCAAGTACAGGACGTTTGATGTCCTCAAGGTTGTCCAAAAGAGCATCCCGAAGAAACTGGCCAGAGAGCTTTACGCAGAGCAGGTTAACGAGGTCTCTGACGATGCAAAGGAGTTAATAACCCTGCTGCGCGACTGGGATAAACAGGGCAAGAGAAAATACAAAGGACGGCCGACCAAGAAGGAGCGGCGTCAGTTGGACGACATTAAAGATTCGTCAAGCGGTCACTGATAAAATCTCCCACCTGAGTTGTCCCGAGGTTCCCGCCTAAATCCCTGGTCGTATTGTCCGTTCTGATGGCATTTTCTACCGATTGTTCGATTTGGGTATTTTGCTCCGAATAGCCCAGGTGGTCGAGTAGTAGCCCAGCCGTCAGGATCGCAGCCAACGGGTTCGCAACGTTTTTTCCGGCGTACTTCGGGGCCGAACCGTGCACCGGCTCGAACATCGAAGTTCCCGCCGGGTTGATATTTCCAGACGCCGCCAGCCCGAGTCCCCCCTGCAATTGCGCACCCAGGTCAGTAACGATATCGCCAAACATGTTGCAGGTAACGATCACTTCAAACTGTTCCGGACGCTTTATCATCTGCATGGTCAGGGCATCCACATAAAAATGTTCTTTTTCGATTGCGGGGTATTCCTCACCCACTTCAAAAAAGACCCGTTGCCACAGATCGTGCCCAAAACGCAGCGCATTGCTTTTATCCGACATGGTCACTTTGGAGCGTCCCTTTTGGGACGCAAAGTCAAATGCGTGCCTGATGATCCGCTCGACCCCTTTACGGGTATTGACGTCCTCCTGTGTTGCGATTTCGTCCGCTGTGCCCTTCTTAAAAATACCTCCCATACCGACATACAACCCCTCGGTATTTTCACGGAAAACAACAAAGTCGACGTCCGTCTCAGCCTTGTTTTTAAGCGGGCAAAGGCGAACATCCGTGAGTTTGACGGGCCGGTAATTGACATAGAGATCCAGTTTGAACCGCAGGCCTAGCAAGATATCGCGTGCATGTGCCATATCGGGAACCCTGGGATCCCCAAGGGCTCCGATGAAAATGGCGTCATAGTTATTCCGAAAATCCTCTACCTGCACTTCCGGCATAGTTGTCCCATCTTTCAAATATCTGTCCGCCCCATAATCGAATTCGGTTATCATAAAAGGCAGGCGATCCTTTGCCTGAACTGTTTTGAGTACTTTTACCGCTTCGCGTGTAACGTCGATTCCTATTCCATCCCCGGGAATAACGGCAATCTTCTTGTTGTCTGGCATGAAATCTCCCTGATTTAGTCAACGGGTAATCTAAGATAAAATCGCTTGAGATGCAACCGGACAGTCATCTCCTGCTGCGTTGATTCTGCAAATGGAAGTCGTCGCAGAAGGCGTTAGCTTGTTATTTCCCGCGGCCTTCATTATATTGCGATTATGTTCGATTGGGATAACATCTCTACTATTTTCTTCGACCTTGACAATACGATTTTCGATCACTCCAGGGCTGAGCAGCAAACCTTAAAAACACTTTGCCGCACGCTTGAGCATTTCCGTGGTTTGGATGAAACGCGCTTTGTACAAACCTACGACAAAGTCAACACGCGTTTGTGGACCCGGATGGCCAATGGTGAACTCACCAAGGAAGAGTTGAAGCCCCTGCGTTTCGAACTGACCTTAAACGCACTGGGCACGGACTACCCGGATTACGATGAGTTGTCGGCAAGATATCTCGACCTTTACATCGAACAGCGTTTTTGGGTGCCGCACGCTAGGGAGCTGCTGGACTTTCTACGGCCGCGCTACAAGCTTGCGATTCTTTCGAACGGATTTCCGGATGTGCAATTTCGCAAGCTGAAGAACCTGGAGTTGATGGACTATTTTTCTGTCACTGTTTTTTCCGGTGAAGTCGGAGTCATGAAACCGCACCCGGAAATATTCCATGCTGCGAACCGGCGGTCAGGTACGTCGGCCGCCGAAGTGCTCTACATCGGAGATTCTTATGAAAGTGACGTTGTGGGGGCAAGTGGCGTCGGCTGGCCGGTGGTTTTCCTGAACCCCAGCAAACAGAAGGTCTCAAACGGTGTGGCAAATCTTGAAGTCCAAAGTTTGTGGCAATTGCAGACGTTGTTTGCCCACAGCTCGAGGCCGCCTTCTTTGGGATAGGGTAGGCTACGCTGGCCTCCCTCGGCCACATCGCTATTCCGGCGGCTGCAATAGTGAGCTCAAGTCCCGGATAGATTCAAGCACCCAGTCGGGTCTTATTCTGCCATGCCGTAAGCGTTCTCCGCGATACTTTCCGGTCTTCACCAGAACGGTCTGCAAACCCAGTTTTTTTGCCCCGGCGATGTCGGTGTCAACGTCATCCCCAATCATCGCGACGCTGGCTGCCGGCAGAGCAAGATCCGCAAGCGCTGCCTGAAAATACTCCTGACTCGGCTTACCGATCACAGTGGCCGTGGTTTGCGCAGCATACTCCAGGGCCGTGACAAATGGCCCGGCATCAAGAGATAGACCGCCCGTTGTCATCCAGAACCTGTTTTTCTGCAGGGCTACCAATTTGGCTCCCGCCTTGAGCATGCGAAATGCCTGGTTCAGAATATCGAAGGTAAAACCATCGCCCAGATCCCCTACGATGACGGCATCCGGTTCCGCAGCGCTGGTCTCGAAGCCCGAGAAATCACGTTTGGGCTCTTCCGGCAGCAGGAGGTGGAGTTTCGACCAACCCTGCTTTCTGGCCCAGTGTGCCGCCACCACGCACGTGCTAAAAATTTCTTCCGGCCCGACTGAAATGCCCAGGCCATTCAGCTTGGCAACAAGAGAATCTCTGGAATCAATGGTTGTATTGGTCAGGAAACGAAAGGGGATCTTACTGGAACGGAGGCTTTGCAGGGTTTCGGCAGCGCCTGCGATGAGCTTGTCATGACTATAAACCACACCGTCAAGATCGATTAGAAATCCGCGTAACTGCTCCTTCATGCTGCCAAAACTTGATCTTCCTGTGTCAGCTTTTCAAGGTTGGCCAGTGCTTGACGAAAGTTCTTTCTGACCGTTCGCTGCAACAGACGCTTCATCAAACGGCCCGATATCCCCGCGGGTTGCCAGGAACCGACCATCCGAAACGTAACCCGGCCGTCCACGTTGCTGATCGACAGAGTAGTGCGGATCTCTTTTGAGTATTTCACCTCTTTGCCATTGATGACGTCCCGTACGTGGTACCACGTGATCTTGTTTGGAGGTTCCCAGGAAATGATTTCCTGAGTCGTTTCACCTGTCCCCAAGCCGGTTTTGGTTTTCAGAGTGTGGCGCTGGCCGAGGGCCGATGCAGTTCGGCTGGAACTGTTTTCGACCTTGGCTGAGACCACACCAGGCATCCATTCCGGAAAACGCTCCACCTGCATGATGAAGTTCCAAATGCGTTCCGGATCAGCGTCGATGACCCGGCTGCTTTTGACATTTACCATTCATAGCTCATGGGGATGGTTGGAAAGTGTGTATTCGATTTAGGCAAATACTGCAAAAATGTCAAGGGAAAATCATGCTTCCAACGGGTCAAATCATAGGAAAGACCGACGTTTTTAGGTTGCTTGCCGTAGTGGTAATTACTAAACTTCGATACACAGGTCGCCCGGTTTGACAGAAAAGATTGAGCAATGTCAGAAATCATTTATGGCCGCAACGCTGTTATGGAAGCACTGCGCGCCAACGACAACATCGTTGAGGTCCTGCTGGCCTATGGCCTGGAGCACCAAAGGTTGGCAGCCATAAAACGACTCGCAAAAACCCAAAAAGTCCCCGTTAAAGTGGTTTCCAAAACTGTTCTGGCGGATCTGGCAGGCGATAGCAAGACCCAGGGCGTGCTGGCCAGAGTTGGCGACAAGGACGACGCGTCATTGCAGGATATCCAGGCGCAAAGCCGCGCAAGAGCAGAACCACCGCTCATAGCTTTACTCGATGGCATTGAGGACCCACACAACCTTGGCGCGATCCTACGATCAGTCGATGCAGCCGGGTTTCATGGGGTCGTGTTGCCTAAGAAAAGATCCGCAGGTGTCACCGGCACAGTTGTCAAAACGTCGGCTGGCGCATCTGCCCATGTTCCCATAGCACGCGTGGCAAACCTGAGCAATGCCATCAAAGAGCTCAAGCGCGACAACATTTGGGTGGTTGGCGCGGATCAAGATGCGCCGCAGGATTTTACCGAAGCAGATTTGACCGGCCCGCTGGCAGTTGTGGTCGGCGCCGAAGGCAAAGGCATGCATCGCCTTGTGCGGGAAAACTGCGACTTCCTGGTCAGAATTCCCATGCACGGCAGGATGAACTCCCTCAACGCTTCGGTGGCGGCAGCGCTGCTGTTTTTTGAGGTGAGGCGACAGCGGAGTATTTCTAACAGAGACGCGAAGAAGAACAGGTAAAACAAAGTGCTGCTGTTCTCCTTCGCATGCTTGGCGGCTTAACGAGATTAGGTTTTCTCGCGGAGACGCAGAAAAAACAAAATATCCCTTTGTCTTCCTTTGCGTTCTTGGCGACTTAGCGAGACTAGGTTTCCTCGCAAAGACGCGAAGAACGCAGAAAAAACAGGAAGAACAAAATAGTCCCTTGTTTCCCTTTGCGTGCTTGGTGACTTAGCGAGACAAGTTCTTCAAATAGAATCGCTGTTTGTTCCGGCTCGTCCGGGTTAGGGCAAATTGTTATGAAGACAACAAATGTCATTGGTAGTATCACGACCATTCTTCTTGCCCCTCTTCTCCTTGCTGGAGATGGGGAAGGGACATTGCCGCTTTCTCTGCGTGAAGCTGTGCAGCTTGCATCCAGTCAGTCCTACCAGGTTCAGATTGCGGAAAACGAGTTGCACGAGTCCAGGGGCGACAACTTGCAAAGCTGGAGCGGCTTCCTGCCACGCTTGTCTCTGTCGGAAAATTTTATCAAGTCAAATGATCCGGTGACAGTGTTTAGCCTAAAACTAAAGCAGGGCGTATTCGGCCAAAGTGATTTTGCTCTACCCATTTTGAATGACCCCGACGCTTTTGATAATTTTACGACCGCCCTCCACATTCAACAGCCACTTGTGAACCTTGACGCAATCTACGGGAAGGCCGCCGCCGGGCTCGCTGTACAGGCCAAGGAACTCGCGCTGAGCCGGGCCAGAGAAGGGGCAGCCCTGCATGCTGAGCGCGCGTACTATGGATTGCTCCTCGCGATTGAAAAACAGACAGCCCTCGCAAAGGCAGTGGCCGCCGCCGCAGCGCACCGGGATAACGCACGCGCTGCGGTCGAGCAGGGAATCATCAGTGAGGCAGACCATCTTGCCGCGCAAGTTCGTCTGGCGGAGTTGCAGGAACAGCTTATCAGCGCCGGCCACGATATCGATAACGCGGACGATGGACTCAAGTTCATTCTGGGGATCACAGACGGCCGCTCTATCTTTCCTACCGACACACTCATGCTTCCCGACCCGGCGACGCCCAACAGCTCTCCTGTCCCGGGCAGCGCAGAGCGCTCTGATGTCCGTGCGATCGGCCTGCAGGCCCGGGCTGCCGCGCGCAATCATCAACGCAATGTGAGTGAATGGGTGCCGCGTATGAATGCATTCGGAGGTCTGGAGTGGAACGGAACGGACTCCTTTTCCAATCATGCCTCAAACTGGACAGTGGGAGTGCAACTGCAATGGAGTCTGTTCGAGGGCTTGGGCCGCTTCGGTCGTGCAAAGAAAGCCGCGGCCCAAAGGGAGAAAGCAGAGGTTTACCATCGTCAGGCATTACGCGCTGCCGAATTGGAAGCCCGCAAGTCGCACCGTGCTCTGCTGGCAGCCGGTGAGAGAGTTCGCGTTTCCGAAACCGTCGTCAAGATGGCATCAGAAAGCTTGCGCATGATCAGAGAGCGGTTCGACCAGGGACTTGAAAAGGTTTCTGAATTGCTCGACCGGGAAGCAGTTTTGACCAATGCCCGCTTACGCTATCTGAAATCGAGGTATGATTATTTCATTGCAAAAAGCGAGCTGCGCTATGCGCTTGGCTTATCAATTAACACCACTGAGGAGTGAAGCCACAGGAGGTTGCTGCATGACACACATCAGAAAATACTCTGTCTTTCTGGTCTGCGCAGTTTTGGCTGCATGTTCCGGCGATGGGGCCGGCGAAAAGGATTCTGAAGATGTCGCAAATGTGACAACTGCCGAAGCCAGGGTGCTGCCTCTGGCCCTCGGCCCGCAATTCGCCGGAACGGTTGAGTCAAACCACAGGGCCAGGTTGGCCACAAAAGTAATGGGCTGGGTCGAAGAGATGCCGTTCAATGAAGGCGCTGCGGTCAAGGCTGGCGATATTCTGGTTAAGTTGCGCAACAATGACATCGTCGCCAGGCATGCACAAGCAGAGGCGACGTTAGCAAAAGCGCGGGCACACCTGGACAATGCCGCTACCAATTTGAAGAGAATTGCATCGTTGCATGCCCGCAAAGCAGCGACTGACAAAGAACTGGACGATATCAGAACGGCCCACGCCGCATCGACTGCCGGCGCAACAGCCGCTGAAGGAATGAAACGGGAAGCGGAAGAAATGCTCGCCTACGCTACTATCCGCGCTCCCTTTGACGGCGTAATCACCGGTAAATCCGTGCAGGTCGGTGACCTGGCAGCACCGGGCCGCACGCTGCTGCAAATTGAAGACTTAACAGACCTGAAAGTCGTGGCCAAAGTCCCGGAAAGCTCGGTGAAGAGCATGACGGCCGGGATGCCCGCGCAGGTTTCTTTCGCCACGAAAAACGGTGGGAATGATCGAACCCTCGCAACCAGCCTCGACCGTGTCGTCCCTGCCGGCGATCCGAGGAGCAGGCAATTCGACGTACACCTCTTCCTCAACAACAACGGTGATGAGATAAAACCCGGGATGTTTGCGCGCGTATCCGTCGCTGGCGCCGAAAGCCTGACTCTGCAAGTACCGCGATTAGCGCTCTTCAGGAGAGGACAGTTGCAGGGCCTCTTTGTGGTCGATACGCTGGCAAGCAGAGCGTGGTTGCGTTGGGTAACGACCGGACTGCAAGATGGCGGAATGGTTGAAATCCTCGCCGGACTCAGCCCGGGAGAAACAGTGGTGGTACGAAGCGAGACGAAGCTCTCGGACGGACAAGCAGTAAGGACGATGCAATGAAGGGACAGTTGGCAGGCAAAATAGCAAGTGCTTTTATCGATTCAAACCTAACACCGCTGCTCATGCTGGCTGCACTGCTGATCGGGTTGAGCGCTACGTTGATGACTCCGCGCGAAGAGGAGCCGCAGATCGTCGTTCCTCTGGTAGATATCATGATTCCGTATCCCGGAGGTTCACCGAAAGAAGTCGAGGAACGTGTCACCAGGCCGCTGGAAAGTGTTCTAAACGAAATCCATGGTGTGGAATTCATCTATTCAACCTCCTTCCCCGGTTTTGCCCTCATCACGGTGCGATATCTTGTCGGAGAAGATTCCGAGGACAGTCTGGTCAAGCTCTGGGCCGTTCTCATGAAAAACATGGACATGATGCCGGCTCCGGGTATCTTCCCGCTCATCAAGACAAAATCCATCGACGACGTCCCCATTGTCAGCCTGACACTTTGGAGCAAAACCTACGACGCCTACCGACTACGCCGGGTAGGGAGTGAGTTGGCCAGGTCGCTCGAGCAGATCCAGGACGTATCGCAAGTTGAGATTAAAGGCGGGCCAGGCCGCAAACTACGCGTCATCCTGGACCAGGCCCGGCTCCGCGCTTACAATGTTTCACCGCTGCAGATCGCTGAACAAATCAAGGCCGCGAATCAGAATCTCCCCTCCGGCAGCTTCCAGCGTTTGAACCGGGAGTTCCTGGTTGAGGCCGGCGAATTTCTTAAAACCGCACGGGACGTCGAGGACCTGGTGATCGGAGTTTTTGATCAAAACCCGGTCCACCTGCGTGATGTGGCCACTGTCGAAGACGGACCGGAAGAACCGGACAATTACACCTTCATCGGCTTCGGAGAAGCGGTTGAAGAGTTGCAGGAGGAAAGCCCCCGAAGTGAGTTTCCGGCAGTGACGATTGCCATTGCCAAGCGCAAAGGCGCCGATGCCATGACCGTGGCCAGAGCGGTACTCGGCAAAGTCGAAGCGCTTAAAGGCCCCCTCATTCCGGCGGACATTCGCATTGAAGAAACCAGAAACTACGGAGCGAGCGCCTCTGAGAAAGTCACGACCTTGCTTGAGCATCTGCTGGGCGCTATCGTGGCAGTGACGATTGTGGTTAGTCTCTTTCTCGGTTGGCGCGGCGGACTTGTGGTGTTCGCTTCAGTGCCCGTGACCTTTGCACTGACCCTTTTTGTCTACTACCTTTTTGGCTATACCCTTAATCGCGTTACGCTGTTTGCCTTGATTTTCGTAACCGGAATCGTCGTCGATGACTCTATCATTATCGCGGAAAATATCCACCGGCATTTTTCGATGCGGAAGCTCCGTCCGTTACAGGCAGCTATCGCAGCCATCGATGAGGTCGGCAATCCAACGATACTTGCGACTTTTACCGTAATAGCAGCGGTACTGCCGATGGCGTTTGTGTCGGGCTTGATGGGGCCTTATATGAGCCCCATGCCGATCGGCGCCTCGATGGCTATGATGTTTTCTCTGTTCGTAGCGCTTATCGCGACCCCCTGGCTTTCGTATCGTCTGCTCAAACCTGACGCGGCCCACGAAGAATACGTACTCGAAGACACTCTGCTGTTCAAACTCTATGAACGAACCCTCGGCCCGGTCCTCGGCAGCAGCAAGAAGAGCTGGTTGTTTCTCGGTTCAGGTGTTGGCCTGCTGTTGCTCTCGATTAGTTTTCTGTTCCTGCGTCTGGTTGAAGTCAAGATGCTGCCATTTGACAACAAGAGCGAGCTACAGGTGATCATCGACATGCCGGAGTCGACAACTCTCGAACAGACCGCGCTGGTAGCAAAAGAGATCGCCCGGCATTTACGCACGCAACCGGAGGTGAAGAACTATCAATACTATGTCGGCAGCAATGCCCCGATCAACTTCAATGGATTGGTCCGGCACTACTACCTGCGCAGGGGAGCAAACGTGGCAGACATTCAAGTCAACCTGGTGGAGAAATCCAAAAGAGATGATCAGAGCCACGCAATTGCAAGGCGGCTACGCCCAGGCGTTCAGGAGATTGCGCGCCGGTACGGAGCGAGGGTCAAACTCGCTGAAGTCCCACCGGGACCGCCGGTGTTGTCGACTTTAGTGGCAGAAATCTACGGTCCGAATCACGAACTTCAAATTGCTGTAGCAGAAAAAATCCGCAACATCTTCGAAGAAACTCCGGGCGTGGTTGACGTCGACTGGTTGGTCGAAGATGACCACGAAGTCTATTCAATTGCCGTTGACAAAGAAAAAGCTGCGCTCGCCGGTATCGCCACGGCTCAAATTGCCAGTACGCTCAGGTTCGCTTTGCACGGTCATGAAGCAGGATTGCTGCATGATGAAAACGAGATTGAACCTGTCGCGATCCAACTGCGGCTGGCACGCCAAAACCGTTCAGGAATTGAGAGGCTCAGCAACATTTCGGTCGCCTCACGGACAGGCGTCCTCATTCCCGTTGTCGATCTTATCAAGACAGAGAAGCGCATAGAACGCAAAAGTATCTTTCGCAAGAATCTCAAGCGGGTGGTCTACGTAACCGCCGATGTCGCGGGAGAAATCGAGAGCCCGGTTTATGCCATGCTTGAAATGGACACCAAAATCAAAGCGCTTGAACTTCCGGATGGAGTGAGCATTGACCCGATGTATAAAGGAACCCCTTTTCTGAGTGAAGAAGTCCAGATGAAATGGGATGGCGAGTGGCAGATCACGTTTGAGGTTTTTCGAGACCTGGGCGCGGCCTTCGCAGTGGTTTTGGTGATCATCTACCTGTTGATTATCGGCTGGTTCCAGTCGTTCAAGGTACCTCTGGTTATGATGGTGGCTATTCCACTCAGCCTGGTTGGCATCATTCCCGGCCATTGGCTGCACGGAGCCTTTTTCACCGCAACTTCCATGATCGGCATGATCGCGCTTGCCGGAATTATGGTGCGCAATTCGGTGCTCATTATAGATTTCATTCAATTGCGCCTCAAGGATGGAGTCTCTCTGCGGCAAGCGGTGATCGAATCGGGCGCGGTCCGGACACGCCCGATCTTGCTTACCGCCGGCACCGTGGTGATCGGCGCCATCGTGATTCTCTTCGACCCCATTTTTGAAGGGCTGGCAATCGCGCTCATGTGGGGCGCGATCGCGTCAACCGTGCTGACCCTCGGCATGGTCCCCCTTATCTACTACATGGTGGAGAGAAAAAATCACCCGGACCCGCAAGCGGTTTCTAAGTGAGCATCCTTACCCTCTATCATGAAGATGATTTACATCAGCCGCCACCTGGAATAAAACGAGCACAACTCTGTACTATAGGTAACCTCTAGTGCTTCATCCGGCGACCATGTGGCTTCTTCCTCCTCAAGAAACCAATAACACATGGCCGCCTTTTTTTATCGAACTCCCTTGGTCCCTCCCGCCTCTATAAAAAATGTTAAAATCATTTAAAATCGGAAACTTGTGCAACCGCCGCTGGTAAGTGGTAAATAGAGACAAGAAAATCAGGACAGGGGCATTACACGCTCTGTGAACTAATATTCTTCCTCCCTCCGGGAACCGTCAGGCAGTATGCTGGCGGTTCCTTTTTTTGAGCTTCCGGGATAGGACCACCGAGTCCGGTCATATTGGTTGACAACCTCGCTGCGGTTCCATATCTTTTCGAGGTTTAAGTCCTTCTATTTTAACGAGTTTTGAATGCAGCCAAGAGTCCTCTCCGAGCGCTTGCACTGGTGGCGCGTCAGGCTACGCACCTTCAAGCGAATCTGGATAACCCTTATCGCGTTGATACTGATCCTTTTAGGTGGGACCTTTGGCTATGTCATCATCGAAGAAGACTGGTCGCCGACCGAGGCCTTTTACATGACAATCATCACCCTGTCAACGGTCGGCTTTCAGGAAGTCCGGGTGTTGTCCGATGATGGCAGGCTTTTCACAAGCGGCTTGATTCTGCTGGGGATTGGTGTTGTTGGCTATGGTTTCGGAAGTGTCGCAGCCTTTTTTATTGAAGGAGAATTGCGCGACTTATTTAGGATTAGAAGAATGGAAAAAACAATTGAGAGAATGCAGGACCACATTATTATTTGTGGATACGGCGATGAAGGCAAACATGCAGGCGAGGAACTGAAACGCAGCAACACACCCTTCCTGGTCATCGACAAGAACCCTGATGTTGTGCAGAGGTTACAAGATAACGGAGTTCCGGCCATCAATGGCGATGCGACGGAAGATGATATTATTCTACAGGCTGGGGTATCGGTTGCTCAGGGGCTAATCGCGGCCGTGCAAGAGGATTCTGAGAATGTCTTTGTCACCCTGACTGCCCGTGGGTTTAATCCTGACTTGACGATAGTTGCACGCGCAGCTCACGAAGGCACGGTTTCGAAACTGTTCAGAGCCGGAGCAAGCAAGGTCATCAGTTCCGCCGAGATTGGCGGTCGCAGAATGGCATCCGTTCTATTAAGGCCGCGCGTGGTTAATTTTCTCGACGTCATGATGCACGATGACGAATTGGCATTACGCCTCGAAGAAGTGCGAGTCTCAGCCGAGGGCCCGTTCGCGGGCAAGTCAATTCGCGAACTCCATGTCCGGGCACGCACGGGCACGCTCATCATTGCGCATCAGCAGTCAGACGATGCAATGGAAATCAATCCGGGAGCGGAGACCATTCTCAGTGCCGGCGATGTGCTCATCGTACTGGGGAATGAAAAGCAAATCGAGGAGTTGCTGCGGATAGCTAATGCCGACTGATCTTACGCAAAAACCCGCCATACTCTCTTGCGGGTTTTCCACTATTCTGACAATCCAGCAAAGCCCACTTCGCCAACGCTCTCTTTTGTCACGGCCGTGAGCCCACCACCATCATTCCATCCTTTGCCATCAAAGAAACTGATACGCAGGCAATGCACATAGTAGCGCATGTATTGCGCTGATTGGACTGCTTATCTAAATCACAGTTGGCCGTTTCTCGCTCATTTCATTGCTTCAAGGGTTCCTCACATGGCGTCCGAGTGCCTACCACTAATATTTCTCACTTCGATTCACGGTCATTCCAAGCACTTGTTTAGAAGGCAGATATGCGAGTGAGAATGTTTGTTCTTTATTTGTGAACCGAATATATGCACCAACAAAGCTGAGACCGGCACACCTTTTGCTCGAACAAACCCCTGTGTTTGTACCAAGAGCTATCTTTGCTGAGAATACAATTCAAATCTACAAATATTATCATTACGCAATAAAATCACTCTATCCGTAAAAAATGCCTAAATACCCAATCATTGAAAGATGCAAGTACTAAAGACTTGCTCACTCCCCATGATTTTAACTTAAATACATGTCAAATAAACACTTAAATACACAATGAATGAATCGTAACAAATTAAAACAGTCAAGAATCATGTTTCAACCTGATACCGATGTTTTAAATAACGCAAACATTTGAAAAAACGCTTGACAAAATTGCGGAAGAGTTCTATATTTGCACCGCTTTAAGCCTTTACGCGTTGACATCGGGGAAGTCTCACATCTTTTGACTACCCCCTTTCTATAATCGAATTAGACATGGAAGTTCTAATGGCTGCCCTCTTGGATGGAGAAAGCTGGCCATTATTGTTTATTTCGATTTGTTCCGTTTGAGGTCTCGCGCGTTTTCGGGAAAGGAACCCATCAGGCTTAATCTACATCTACTTCTTTTCGTCAAGGCTCAATTAGTTACGAGGTTAGAGGGAGCTGTGATCAGACACTCTTGGATCTGTCGGAGATACGTCTATGCTATTGCTTCAAGTCCTCAACTTCGGTCTAATCGCACTCCTGTTTCTATTTCCCGCTATCGCCTTCCCATTCGAAGGTAATGCCTTAATTAGTTTTCAAGTTCAGGGGAACTTGAATGTCCACGTGCGGCCCAATGAAACCAGCAGGATAATCTTATCTGCTGAAGCCGAGGGACCCGGCACATTAGACTTCAGGGTTGGCGGCGTGAAACCGGCTTTCATTGAATGGGATTCGCGTCGGCTGGATTGTACAGAAACAGCGTGTGCGATGATAGACACCATTTATTTTACGCCGACGGATGCCGACTACGGCTCGCATTCCTTTAATGTCATTGCTCGATTTTTCGTTCAGGGCAAACAGGTTGCCGAGGAGAGCCGGCGCGTCCGTATCAATGTTACATCAACTATCCCGGACGAACCTGCATTCAGCAAAGGCTCATCCAACCAGGTATGTTGGGGGCCCTTTGACGATAGATTCCAGTATGAGCTTTTGCTGCAAGAACCTGGGGGCAGCGCTGGTTCGCCTTCTCCTGCACCGGCGGCTCTCACCGGGGTTGGACCCGACACCTGCGGTGTTTTGGAAAACTTACCCGAGGGCGTTCGCTTTGGCTATTTCGTACGGGCTACCGACCCTGCAGGTGCCCTCTACTTTGATTCAAATGTAGTTTACTCAACACAGGATAATGCTGCTCCGCCACAAGTAGCCATAGAGCGCTTCCGGTTGGATCTGGCAGAAAGGCGCCTCACCCTGACCTGGCCCATCCTGCCCGACGAAACCAGCTATCTGGACAGCTATGTAATCGCACGCAAACCTCTTGCCGGCAATGAAGCGTTTGTATCAAGAGATACCCTGGCGTTTTTCCCCGTGCGCCATATTGTCCCCGCCAGCTACTATCCCGTAGTCACTAATGTCGGGGAAAGCCTCTATGTTGATAGCCCGAATGCTGATTCTTCCATTTCAGCGAAGTTCGGGAGCGACTTCGAGATCGACTGGCTGCCTATGAACAAGCTGGCAGGTTCGGCAATGATCAAGACCGCGATTAACGACAGATGGAATACTGACGACGAGTTCCTGTCATTTGATCTACAAGTGGCTTCCTGGCTCTACATAGCTTACGATTACGACCAGCTTAACCTGGCCGTGCCGGAATGGCTGAGCCGGCAGTTCGAGCCTCTGGGGAAGAGTGTCACGGCGAATAGTGAGCGGGTCCCTCTCTTCAAAAGCCGGCAGATTTTTCAACCGGGGAAAGTCGTCCTCGGCGGAAATTTTGCTTCGGGTACGTCACTGGTGCACAAAGAACCGCTTATGTACGTTGTCTTTATACAACCCGTCGATGCGATCCTGCCTTTCGTATCCGGTGAGCGCATTAGCTACGACGACATGCTCGCCGACTCGGACGACGGCTCTACATTCCGATATCGAATTTCAGTGGTCGATGGTGCTGGGAATGTGTCAATCGGCGCCGAATCAGTTCCAATCGTTGCCGATCTTAGCTCCAAATGCCGACCGCACCCGGAGCGGTGGTTTGACTTTGACAGCCCTGCCGGACGCCAATTCAGCCGCGGAGTGTCAAATCTGGTGACGATCCTGGACCCATCGCAGGATGCTGAATGTGTCGGATTCAGAGACACGGACTCCCTTCGTTTTCAGGCGGCGCGTGAGTCGGCCAGCCTCTTTACAGGGGATAGCTCAACCGCAGCCGGCCCGGACTTTTTCGACAGTGGCTGGATGCATGTGAATGACCTCGCAAAACGGTGGGGAGTTGAATTTAGTCTCCTGCCGACCGGAGAAGATCCGAACTTCGTGAGTGGCAAAACCTATTTCTACCGCGTCCGGGCAAAGGATCGATTCAACAATTTCAGTGCCTGGTCAGATACGGTAGCCTCGACTCAGGACGCCTTCGCGCCGCTCGACGTAAGCAGTCTCAAAGCTGAGACGCTAAAAGCAGGCGACGGCGCAACGGGCTGTAACCAGCTCACCTGGCAAGGCGGTGAAGATTCTGTCAGCGGAACCCGCGCTTTCTTCATTTACGGTAGACGTGAGGACGCCACAGAGTTTACTATCATCGACTCGGTGGCTGCGGGATTGACAAGCTATTGTGACTCATTGCAGAATTTTGCTCGCAATGACATCATCACGTACCGGATTGGCTCCACGGACAACGTCGGCAATCTCCGGGACGCGCTGGCTTCTTCACATGAAGTAGCGCTCAGGGCTCTGGTCGGCCCGACGATTCAATTTGATGAAAACGCCCTGCTGTCCTGCTCAGATGGCCGGACGCGGGTGGCGCTTGACAGCATACGACTCTTCTGGCAAAACTACGATCCTGCGGACCTGGCCGGCTACGAAGTCGAAACCATCTTACCCGATGCTTCGAAACACATCAAGGTTGCGGCCAACGGCGCGGCCACCAGTCTCAGCGCCCCGATGGCAGGAGGCGACGGCATCTACCGTTTTCGCGTTCGGGCTTTTTACAGCAATGGCGACACCACGCTCTTTTCCAACACTCTTACCATCCGGCGGAAGGTGAATCTGGCTGTGGCGACGAACGTGACCGCGGATCAGGACCAGAGCGGAACCGGAAATATCTCCCTGACCTGGTCTCACCCTGAAATGGACGAAATCGAGCAATTCCGGATCTTTGCCTGGGGTGAAACGGAAGCCCGGCCGGATACGCCCATCGTTGCCCTGGCTGGAGACATCACAAACTGGACCCACGAGTTCAGCACAGGGACGCTGGTTGCCTATCAATGCACCAACTACGCAGTCCAGGCCCAGGACTGCTTTGGCCTGCTCTCGGAAGTCGAAAGCATGGTGGTACAGTATTCGAGTCCGCCGCTCGTCTTTGACGAATCAATGACGCAAGTCAGCGACACGGACATCACGGTCTGCTGGAACCGGCCAGTGCCGCTGGCAGCGGGTGCAAACCTGTTCGAGACCACTGTGTTGGTTTATGAGGATTCGGTCACTACCGAGCCATTTGCAACATTCACCGTGACGAATGAGACGTGTTTCACTTTTCCTTCGCCGCAGGAAATGCACAACTATATTTTCCAGGTGCGGGAAACTGCGCGCACTGACCCGCAACAGCAATGCGCGGACTCATTTCCCGGTTCGATCTCAGATAGGATAATCGTGCCGTTCAAGAATTTGCCCAGGACGGTTGTATTCGATGCCCAGGCCCTGCCCGTTCATCCGGATTCGAGCACGGGCCGAGTTTTTCTGCATTGGGATGCGCTTGGCAATGAGCAAAGCAAGTTCCTGATCCAGTATGAAGGCAGCGGGCAGCACAACCCCGCGATCGTCGAGTTGCAGGACATCGATTCTCTGCTCATCACCGGACTGGATATCACCCAGGTCTACGATTTCGACATTTACGCTGTCGATTCCCTCGGGCAACGTTCTTTGATGACACCAACCCAACACGCGAGTTTTTCGCCACCCTGGCTGTTTACCCCGAAGGTGGCGCACCTGAAACCCACCTGTTTTCGGGACAGCGTTGCGGTCGTCTGGGAGTGGCTGGACGAGTCTCTCAAAACGGCTGCCGGCAACTTTGGCGCCGACAGTGTCATTGTCGAAGTAAGTGTCGAACCCGATTTTTCGGGGACTGCGCTGCAAAGACGCTTTGGCGCCGGCGGGACACAATCCGGGACATTTTTGCGCGCCAGAGACCTGGGGTTTCTCAACACCGATGCCAGCGATCTGCACGTGCGGGTACGCGCCCAAGACCGATGGGGGCACAAGTCACCGTGGTCCACAGCTTACCCGCAACTGGGTGCAGCCAGCGGCTCTTTCGATGATGTGCCGCCGTCTCCGGCGATAGTCGCCATCGATTCAATTCAGGCGCCCATATTCGGAGGTTCGGGTGTCGTAAATGTGTTACTGAGCTGGCAGGACGTCGCAGACAACTGCGCCGGAACCTGGTTCTACGAAGTCGTTCGGAATGATTCCGTGGTCACACGCGATACCAGCCGGACAGCGACGCATAGATTCATTGAGCGTAATCTTAAGAATGATGCAACCTTATTGGCGCAAAGCTGGCGCGTGTTCGCGGTGGACAGTGTAGGCAACAGACAAACCGCGGTCCAACCTGTCGCGATACCGCTGGCCCTGACGGCGCCGGATTCGGGTTGGTGCAGCGACGATTCGACCTTTTGCTGGACGCCCTCAGCCCAGGCCGCTGATGTGCAGGTCTCTTATATAGTAGAAGGTGCTCGATTTTCCGAACTCTTCGGCAATGCTTCAACGAACATTCTTGTGGGGCCAACCGACTCGCTCTGTATCAATTTCGATGTACCGTGGGAACAGATCTTCTGGCGGATCAAGGTGCGCTTTGGACATCTGGAAAGCGCCTGGTCAGACACATTCTTTTGCGGCCTGGATGGTCAGGCTCCTGAGCGCCTGCTGCTTTCGGAAAACTTGCAGCTTGTTCCCGAAGTGTTCAGCCTGGCGCAGAATTATCCGAATCCCTTCAACCCCACGACCACAATCGAGTACGCAATTCCATCAGTCAACACGGGAAGCGTCCCGGTGCGGCTGGACGTATTCAATTTGAAGGGACAACAAGTCAGGACGCTGGTCAACGAAAACAAAGCCCCGGCAAACTATTCAATCGTGTGGGATGGACGGGATGATTTCGGCGTGCAGGTTGGTAGCGGCGTCTATATTTATCGCATCCGTACCCAAGGGTTTCTACAATCTCGGAAAATGCTCCTGGTCAGATAATATCTATCAACCCGAGAGGATAACGTGTTTCGATACTCTGTTAAAAAAGCGGTCGTTCTTGCTACGATTTTTCTGTCGGGCGACGCTCTGCAGGCACAACCGAAATCGCTTCGGACAGACGAAAACTTCGCTGAGTTTCTGACTTTTGTAAGGACCTTGCAGCAAGTGGACTGCATTGAAGATGTGCCTGCGCCACTCCTGCAGGGTGAGCCCAGATACACTCAGGGAAACACAAACCAACTGGGATTTTTTCTGCCGCCGGTTGGTTTGTTGCCGGTCCCGGTGGACAGTGTCCGCGAGCCATTTGTCAGCACCATCGTACGCGATTTGAGCACGAACGCCGTCTTCGAATTCCCCAGACCGGTCGATCTGGACGATACGTCCGCGCAAGTCGAATTTATCGGCCAACTGGAGAACGGTGTAAAATATGAATTTAGCAGCGCGCTGGTGCTTCCGGTTTGTTTGGGTGATTGCGCTGCCGTTACAGACAGTACGCAACTGGAGAAACATTGTAGCGCCTATAGCGACACGGTTTGGACAATTCAGGACAATCAAGTCCCCGGGGTGACTAATGTTGAAATTCCTGAGTTAGCAGCGAGTGCATTTCCGGGTTGGTTGCGCCAACCCGGATTTACGCTGCGTGCCGACTTGCAGGACGATGCAGGTGTGTGGCAGGCTTTTTTGTACCGCAAGGATTGCTCAGAACCGCTTTGGGCAACATCGGTGGCTGATACCACCTTTGCCAGTGACTCCAGCGATATCGGGTTCACCTTTGATGCAGCAGCGAGCGTTACCTTTGCGCAGGAGTTGCCGGACGGGTGCTACTCATTCCGGGTAGAGGCAAAAGACGGTACGCACACCCCGGCGAGTTTCTTCCCGAACTTTGAGCTTGCCGGCAACGGTGGCCAACCGCTCGATGGCGCGGCAGCGCAGATTCAGATCACCATTGACACCAGTCCACCCTCTTCAGTCAGCCTGGACTGCCAGCAGATCCTGAATACGGTCCAGCTAACCTGGACAGCATCAGAAGATCCGGCTCCGGGTATCGGTCTGGCAAAATATGATATTTTCCGAAACGGTGAAGCCATTGCGACTGTGGGCGCGGGGCAGACCACTTTCATTGACCGGTTCACCGCCAACACATCTGATTTGGAATTGGCTTACCAGGTTCAGGCCAGCGACTCACTGGGCAACGTGCAAACCGTTGGCGGTGAACAGACATGCAGTTTCCGCGCCGTGCCGGTGCTCACGATGCTGTCAGAGCCCGAGTTTACAGCCGGCACTACAAACGAAGTGTGCTGGACCAGAACGCGCGATGTTACGACCTATTCCGTATTTCGGGCGCAGGATGGAGATTTCGAATCTTCCGTGCGAGTCGCTGTGGCCGACACCTGTCACACCTTCACTGACCTCATCGATGGTAGTTCATACGCTTTTTGGGTTGAAGCCGTGGATGTGCAGCAGCGTACGATTCGGTCGGACACGGTTGCCACCATCCAGGACGCCTCGGCACCCACACTCCCTGAATTCTCGATTGCGGGCATCATCCATCTTGCGAACCAGGATTGGGTAAACACGCGGGATATCGAAGTCTCGGTTGTGGCTCGCGACGCTCTGCAGGGACGACTAAAGGCCGTGCGGCTAACCGAAAACGATTCTCCGCTGTTTGAGCAAGACCTCAGCGCTAACGGCCGTGAGTGGAGCGCTACCATTCCTGTCGCGCTGCTTAGTTCCATCTGCGGGCCGATTAACCTCTCCCTCGAAATTACCGATGCTGCCGGCAACACGACTGTGGCAGATCCGCTCCGCATTGCGTTGGACGACAAAGCTCCCGAGCAGGTGGGCGCGCTCACTTGCAGTCAGATACAGGGCGATAATGCCATCGGGCTGATCTGGACTCCGGCCGCAGATGAAGCGGATTGCAGCGGCCTGGCTGTCTACCGCGTTGTACGCGATGGCGTGGTCATCGATTCGGTCAATGCAGGTGTGCTGTCCTACCTGGACAGCTTCCCTGCGGACGCACCGAGCCGGGAGTTTTCATACCGGATTGTTCCGGTTGACTCGGTAGGCAATGCACGAATCCAGGGGCCGGAAGAAACATGCAGCTACACCGGCATACCCCACATCGAGCTTGCAGAACTGCCGGAATTTACACCAGGCCTGTCAAATTCGATTTGTTGGTCGATTTCCGGGGCCCTCGCCAACATGACTGTTTTCCGCGCTAGTAGCTGCGACGGCGCGCCTTTGGATTCAGTGGTCATTGCCACGCCGGCGGCGCAGGGCTGCCAGCCGTTTGCAGACCTGCAGGATGGCCAGAGTTATTGCTACTGGATTACCGGCACCGATCTGCATGCCAGGACCGTGCGCTCCAACACCGTTCAGTCCCGGCAAGACGACACGCCTCCGGTTGTTGAAAGTTTTGAGTTCCCCGGCGGCCAGAGAGTAAATGGCCAGGTCTGGGCCTTTTCGCGTAAGCTCGACCTGGCGCTCAGTGCCCGCGATGGAGCCGGTGGGGAGATTTGGAACTATGTCATCACGGAAAACGGCAGTGCCGGAGCGATCATGCCGGTCAGCGACTCAACTGCCCGGTTCAACGACATCATTTCCTATGATATCGTCACGGTGGCCGACAATGCCGTCCCCATCGAATTGTCCGTGAAAGTCATCGACGGCGCGGGGCACGAAAGCTCATCGTTGCAGCTTGGCTTTTTCCTGCAGCAGAAACCGCTTCCTATGTTTGCCTTTCCCAATCCATTCAATCCGATGCAGGAAAAGGCAACCATCCGCGTGGATAATGAGGATGAAACCGAGGTCAGCATCTACGATTTTTTTGGTAATCTCGTTCGACGTCTCAATGCCAAAATCACTAGCTACGATTTTGCCTGGGACGGAAAAAATGGCAATGGTGAATACGTAGCGAATGGTGGCTATATCGTCGTAGGGACCAGGACGAATGTTCGCTTCAAAATAGGCGTAGTCAAGAAGGTTTTATGATGTATAGAGCTATTAGCACACAAGTAGCCGCCATGATTTTGACCGCGGCTTTGGTACTGCATTTGACCGGAGACATAGGTCACGCCCAGGGCAATGCCGGGCAGGCAGGGGAATTCTTGCGTTGGGGCACAGGCGCCAAGGCCATGGGGCTTGGCCGGGCGTTCACTTCTATTTCCGACGATGCCAGCGCCCTGTATTGGAACCCGGCGGGGATGTCAGCCTTGAGACGAACCGGCGGCACCTTCATGTTTATGCACATGCCGCTGCGTGAAGGCGCTTCTCTGAATTACCTCGCCGGCGCGGTGCCGGTGCGACTGTTTTTTGTCGGCAATCCCGGCACCAGTGGCTTCGTGCGCGGGTTGCAGGATCTGAAACTCGGGGTCGGCGTTCTCTGGCACTCTCTGGGTGAATTCCAACTCTTCGACAACGCCGCGGTACCGCAGTCCGGCGGTGCCAGTGCCGGCACTTCCACCGACCAGAGCGCAGTCTACGTTTCCGCATCATATCCTCTGAACTCCTTACTGCGCAGGTCGGGACTAAGCTCCAAGTCCGGCTTTGGCAAAATCATCGCGGGTGACCTGGACGTCGGCCTCACTGCGAAGTTCATCCAGCAGGACCTATTTGGCGTCGGGTTGTCGGCCACCAGCTTTGACCTGGGATTCAAATATGCGCATGAATCCGGTTTTTTCAACCTGGGATTTACCTGGCGCGATCTTAATCAGCCGACTTTTTCCAGGACGGCCAACGTGCTGCAGGACAAGATACCTGCCAACGCAGTCCTGGGTGTTTCGGTAAGTCCGGCCCTGGGCTATCTGAACGGACTGATGCTGTCATTCGATTACGGCGTGGTCGCACCCGCCGGGCGAGAGCAGGAAGTCATGTTCGGACTGGAGTATGACTTCTCAAGAATCAACAGCGAGTGGCCGGTAAAATTACGACTCGGCTCAAACTCCAATCATGAGTCCATAACTTTCGGTCTCAATTTTAGCCCGGAGATCCTGCTGGGCCGCGACTGGCTTCCTTCCGCTGACTGGACCTACGGTAACGACCGGAGCAGCTTCGACGCCACCGGCGCGCGCTACTCCTTTTCAGTTGACCGCAATCCGTTCACTTCGCGCTATTGGTACCAGGCGGCCATGGCAGAATTGCAGGCACCTGACTGTCACGACCTTTATACGGCCCGCTCTGCACAGCAGGCCCTGACCTTTTTACGCTACTCGGAAACCTCGAAGAACACCGGCAAACGCGCCTACCGCTACGAAGCGGCCCTGCGTTCCGCTGATGTCCGTTTCCTGAGCCTGCTGCGCGAGATGCAGGAGACACAATTAGTCGACGACCCCGATCCCGAAAGCAGAGCTGACAGATTCAGGTCAACTGTGCAGGCTTATACCAATCGCGCCCGGCGGTTTATGCGGCTGGACGCCGGCAAAAAGGAACTCGATCGAGAGGCGTACTTTCGTTCGTTTCTATTCGCCATGCAAGCGGGCTTGCTGGCCAATGAACCGCACGAAAGCCTCGCAGCCCTGGAAAGCGACGGAAAGTCGTGGGGCAAAAATCTGGCTGTTACGACGATTTCCGGGACTTCTGCAACTGCGAGACGCACGCTGGACTATCTGAAGGCGTATGCGCTGTACAAGGATGGCCGTAAACCGGAAGCTATCCGGCTCGTTTCGGACAATCTGAACGAGCATCAACTTGGCAAGTTTTTGCTTGCACATATCTTCTTTCTGGAAGGCGAATACCAGGAAGTATTACAGACATTGCAGGAGGTTGATCTGAACACTTCGGCTTTTCCTGCTGATCTTTATCTGCCGCTGACCACGGACTGTTCGTTTGGCGATGAAGTGCTGTTCTTGCGGGCCGCATCTATGTACTACTTGTCATCGCCGGAAGAATCTCGCGAGTTCCTGAACGAGTTTGCCAAGATCCCGCGGTTCTTCCCGGACTCTGATTTCGCGGCTTTTCTGACCAACGGTCAAACGTTGCTGACCGGCCTGGTCGAATCCTATCAGGCAGGCGACTTTGAACGACTGGCAAAGACAATGACACGTATAACTGATGCATATATTAGAGCTTTTTCAACGGGAACAGTCATACACGATTATTTTTCACTGAATACAAATTAGCTGTCCTGATGTAATTTATTCAAACAGAGGTGGTACGTCATGAGAGTCTTTCAACCCCGCGTGCTTTTGCACATCGTTGCGCTGGCTTTGCCGGCGCTAGGCCTACATTCTGCGACCGCTCATGCACAAGAATCGCAACCAGTGTACGAACTAGCAATCGCAGATGTTGTTTACCAAAAAGTTGAGAGAAACTGGCTTTATCTGCCGAAGTCTGTTGACCTCAATGTGCATTGGACCGCAACCACGAAGGACGAAAATGGTGAGCATCAAGACCTTGTCGGCGACAACTTATCGTACAAGGTCCTGGCCTATGAAAGCAAGACTGGTTCGCCCTACGCTGAGGTCATCGCGACGAAGGGGAACTCTGCGGGAATAAATGCCATCCCGGTGGGGACAGAACTTTTTCTGAAAGTCCAGGCGCTAGATGCCGGCGGCGGTATTCTCGTGGAGTCAGACCGGGCGACCCTTGTCATCGGGAAAGGCGGGGAAAGCGGAGCGCCGATGTTGGGGCATAACTGGCCCTACTACCTGCATCCGGGCAGGTGGCAACTGGCGGTGGTCGGCAAAGCGCAGATTTACGACCACTCAACCATGCTGGGGAAAGTCGCCTTTGTGTTTCTCTCGGTAACCGGAGCGCTGAGTCTTTTCGTCTTCTTCTTCTACTCGTCCCGGACCTTGTACCTGGGGAATATCTTTCCCTTTAAGCGAGCTTCGGAGGGGCTGGCCTATTCCCTGTCCATGAGCTGCGACGTTTCTTACGAAAAGCGTCTCACCGAAAAGTTCAAGTTTATCCTCGATGCCTGGGAGATGATTGCCGTAAAAAGCAAAGTCATAGCTGACAAGGCCGTCAAGACGATTCCTGCGGAATTGAGTTCCACCGAAAAGATGGCGTCAGTAGACGTTGCTTGTATGGAATACTGGTCGTCGGATGGCGACCGAGCAATCGGTACAATCGAAGACATCATCGCTTTCCCGGAATATAAGATGAACGGCAAGCCGAAAACGACTGACGACGTTCTGACGGAACTGGTGGTCAAAATCGAGGACAACTTCCACGAACTGGTCATGCCGAACGGCAACGGCCACCCCCAGGCCTGCAAGCACAATATGGAACGTCTGATCGATGAAATCTACAGTCCGGTTGTGGCCGATGAAAAGCCGTTTGCACGATTCCGCAAGTGGTGTCTGCGTAAAGGAGTCATGGATTTGAAGCGCGGGTTGCGGCCATTCCCAACCAGCAGGATTATTCATGCCGGCCTGGAAATCCACCGGATGAATGGTCACCGTTGGTCGAAGCCGACCGAGGAAGTTAAACGCGCGTTTGAAGATCGTGCTTCCAGCGAAATCGAGATCCTGAAGCGCAAATCGCGCATCGAGTGGTTCTGGAACTACGGGGCGCTCGCGCCGCTGGTTGGACTTTTTGGTACGGTTACGGGAATCACGTTCGCATTTCAGCAGTTGGCGACCTCTTCCGTCACTGAAGACTTTTCGAAAACACTGCAACTGCTTAGCAACGGTATCTTTGAAGCGCTCTGGACCACAATCTTCGGTCTCGCCAATGGTATCCTGTTCGTGATCATCTACTACTACTTCAAGCATAAGCTCGACTGGATTTATTCGAAGTGGGAAGAAATTTACGTTTCGATAACCGAGCAACTATAGGCGGGTACGATATGGCATTTCGAAAAACCGAAAATCCGCGCGGGCTGGAGTTGACCAGCCTGATCGATGTGGTTTTCCTGTTGCTGATCTTCTTCCTGGTTTCGTTTGCGTTCTCACTCACCGGCAGCTATTCGAAATCGCGGGTTTCAGCAGACGTCGAGCTACCGACATCGGATACGGAAACCGCAATTATCAAAAAAGATGAATTACAGCACTTGATGATCGAGGTCACTGCCGACTCATCCGAAGGCCAGGCTGGCCGGACTGTTTACATTTTGTGGCCCGGACCGGCTGAGGCGCCAGAGATTTCACGCAGACAGGCTTTGGAGCAAGCACGCCTGGACTCTACCTTTGCGAGATTTCCTCCCGGCTATTTGTCCCTGCCGAAATCCGAATTTGCTGCTACCGCCCCGTGTATGTTGATCTCCAGGTCAATTGCAGAGTATATCGAGCGTGGCAAAGAAACAGGTTTTTTTAACCGGGCCCTGGTCGAAGTACGCGCCGAGAAGAGCACCGAGTTTAAAATCCTCAATTTTATCATGGAGCAGTGTAGCGCCTACCAGGATGACATTCCACAACTTGTTCTGCGCACGCGGCCGCTCAAACGGAGCGACAACCATGGCGTTTAAGAGAGAAGCCCCACACGGTCGAAAGTTGCAAATGGTGTCTCTGATCGATCTGATTTTCATCTTGCTCATCTTTTTTATCATTTCAAGTATTCTGATCAGGATGACCGATGGCGAAGCCCAGCTCTATTTGCCGACTCCGAAGAACGAACCGGGCGAGACCCAGGTCATGATCCAGATCATCGATGCTGACTCCTACGTCTGGCTTGATCACACAGCCATTGATACTCTTCTCCATTATAGTGAGAATGGTACGCGCCGGCTCTCGACCGAAGCAAAAGTCGACTTGCTGGTGGACAAAATGAGCCTGGACTCGCGCCGGCTCGGCCAGCGCATCGAGCGCTTGAAACAGGAGGTAAATGCTAAGCCGGACCTCGACTTTTTTGTACTCGTGCGCTGCCCGGATGAGCTACCCTATTACTTTGCCACCAATGTCGTGGAAAAACTGGTGGACTCTCCGCATTTTCAATACGGCTGCGTCGGAGGTTCTATTGCCGACCTCCGCGCCAGCAGCGATATTTTCATCGAACGCAACGTCATTCAAATTGAGTTCAACTAGAGACCGATAGAAAATGACAGAAATCGAAAGAAATCCCTTTGCCGTCAAGCCGAGAAGGAAGCTGAGAACGGCGATCTTCTCCCTCGTCGCAATCTTGTTCCTGCTGGTGGTCTACCGCCAGGTCCTGCTGTCGCAAATCCCGCAGGCAGAGAACAAAATTCCGTTGCGACTGGCACCGGAAAAAATTCCGGTCCCGAAACGACCGGGCACGCAAAGTGTGCGCATTGTCGGCCCGCCGATCAAGACACTCAAGTTTGAGATTGACTTTCGGCTCAGCCCGGAACCGCTGGACTGGACGTACCTGGAGCGCATCGACAAAAGAGCTGATGTCGCAATTGCAGGGACGATCGACGAACAAGGATATTTTCTTGTTACGAGGCTGCGCGACCGCGGGCACCCAAAAGCCGGAAGCTACATCCGTCGCGTTGTCAGCTCCTGGAAGTTCTTGCCGTACAAGACCGGCCCGATTCGGTTTTACTTCAACGTACCCACGCGGCTGGAAAACATGAAGATCCAGATCGACGTCTCAGATTTGACCAGAAATGCGGCAATGCTGGCAAGTCGCGCATTTCTCAAAAACGGTACGCTTTGCTATGTGACCGGCTTACACAGACAAAACATCATGATAAACAGATAGGTCGCCCATGTGCTCGAAAACGATTTTTGTTCAGATTCCCCTTCTGCTGTTGGGGCTGCTGACGCCGCTTACGGCCCAGGATCATCTGCGCTCTATCCTGTGGTTCAATGCCGCTGAATACGACTCGGTGATTCAATCAGCCCCAGATCTTATTGTGGCCAACCCCCAAGCCGAAGGACTGATCCGCTACTTCCTGGCCGAGAGCTACTACAATAAGGCCATTCGCAGCACGGAGCCCTCGCGTGCGACACGTTTGTTCCAGTTGGCGCGCAGGGAATTTGATACTGCCGCAAAAAACGCAGAGCTGGAAAATGATTTTGCGGACCTGCACGCCTTCTCCAAATACAAAAGCGCATGGAGCACTTTCCGCCTGGGTGAGGTGCTCGAATCTGAGCCTGAGTTTGCCCGCGCGCACGCGGCATTCCGCACGCTGGGCAGTACAGGCCGTGACTCGATTGCTGCATTTGCAGGCTACATGGCGGCAGAAAGTCAAATCAGAGCAGGCCGGTTGACGGTCTACAAAATGGCCGATGGCAACTCCCTGACCTGTAAAGGCACGGCAGAGCTGCTGGCCGCTTTTGTGGATATCGCCGACCTGTACGGCAGAACAGCCGCTTTTGCCGCTCAAGCCGATGCGGACCGATTCGGTGCGCTCAAACTCGCGGCCCTCCTGAAGGCAAAATTGCTTAATCTGGAGTTTGCCCGGCTGCTGCAAGCGATTGAAGGATCGCACTTCTCAACCCCCAATGGTCAAAATCGCCATGAATGCCGGCAACTGGCGGAATCATTTCTGTCACGACTTTCCTTTGCAGACTTGCAGAAGGATGCAGGCCTCGCGGGACTGGCCGCATCCGGGGTTTCAGACTATCTGGATTTGGCCAGCGGCTTCACCCGTTTTTACATAAATCCTGAAGGCCTGAAGACGCGGGAGTTCAAGGGGCTGGTAGAGCAGTTGCAGAATGGGGAGTTTGCGGCGGACGCACAATTCCTGCAAGGCGGATTGCTGCAAACCGCCTGGAAGAAAAACCCGTACCTTGGCGAACAAGTCTTGCAACAGTATCAAAAGAGCCTGGGTGACATTGAGTCCAGGTATTGGCTTGCAAAAGTGCAAATGACCCTCGGAGACTTTGCAGCAAGCCGCGCCAGCTATGCGACATTCTTGGAATCATTTACTGATGACCAGAAAAACAGCCCGCGAATTCGTGTCTTGGTGGAAGACGCCCGCTACAACAAGTACTTGTTGGACTTTGAGGATTTCTACCTGTCGCGACGAACCGGAAAGCTGAAAGAACTGGCCACGGAATTGACTCAGTTTGAGCCCCACAATGCTAACGTAAAAAACAGCAAACAACAACTCGACCTGTTGCTGAGCTGCGCCACAACCAGGGACAATCAGCAAATCTGGAATACCGTGCTTACCGGAACACCGCAAGACAAAGTCGAACAGGCGCTGGCAACGGTCCAGTTCATCTTGCCGCGCGCTGCACTCAACATCGGCACGGTGCGGGAGCGTTATCTGAAACTTCTGGACAGGCTGCTGTCTCTGACTGAGCAGCACCGGGTTGAGGAAACACAGTTCTTCTCCGGAATTGTCAAGTCGCTTGAAGCGGAGATTCAACCGACGCCCTGGGAAAAAAGCAAACGCTTTGAACAAGCAGCGCGGCTGATGATGGACTTGCCGGAGATTTTTGACAAAAAGAGTGAAGCGGAATATATCGTAGCCCGCTCCTGGTTTTTTGCAGACGAGCTTGAGCAGGCCACTTCCGCATTTTCGGAACTGGTGAACCGGAGAGGTTCTCTGCGCGCACTCTTCTATCTCGGTGAAATATTTCGCCAGCAGGAAAACGGCTTGGCAGCCAAAAAATGTTTTGCCCAGGTTGTTGACAATCTCAACAATCCGGAGCTCGCCAATCGTGAGTTTTGGCTGACAAACTCCCAGGCGGGCTTTGAATCTGCCGGCGATTCCGGCAATGTGGCTGTGCTGGCAAAGCTGCAATATTCTACCGTACAGTTCCAGCCTGGAAGGAGCCCGGACCAACTGACTTATGAGAACTTGGCGGAAGAAGGCTTTTTGCGACAAAAAGCTATTTCGGAAGATCTGGCCTGGCTCCTGCTTTACGGTCGTCCGTTCAAAGACGTCTATCCCTCCAGGGTCCACCTGTCGGAGAAGCTTGTCACCTCCCGAAACTATTTTGCGGGCTTGTCAGGCCCACTCGACGAAGTGCGCCATCCCGTGAGCTCTACCCTTAAATTACAGGTAGTCGCACTGAATGCAAGCACGGAATCCGCACGGGTCAGTGTTGACGGCGACGAACTGCCGCTCACCGATGGCTCCTGGAGCAAGCATGATATCGCCCTTGGTTCCGCGGTCGCAGTAACCGTGCAACAGAAAGACCACTACCCTTTCAGCACAGAATACCGGGCGGTCGTGCCTGGTACCGTCCAGCGGGAAATCCATCTCAACAGAAAGCTGGACCTTGTTCCCGGCAAACGCGGCCTCGAAATTGCGAATTATCTGGATTACGCTTTGCAGGCGCGCACGGATCGGAATGTTATCTTGCAGCAGTTGCCGCCGCAGGCAACCGACTCCGAACTTGTCCGGGATTTTGACGCCATGCTCGAGTTGCGGGATCTGGCCTGGGACATTCTGGCCAACCGGGTGCTGGCGGTCAATTCGCAAACGTCCGAGATTTGGATTTACAGCAGTGAAGAAACCGGGGAACGGCAAGGTGTGTTGCGCACGAACCTGGACATCCCTTTGAACAGCCCCGAAGGCATCGCCGTATCCTCCGAAGGACAGATTTATGTGGCAGACTGGGGCAATCAGCGCATCGTGGTTTTGGCGACAAACGGCGACTTCCTGTCTGCGTTCGGTTCATTCGGGCAGAACAATGCTGACAGCGCAGGCAGGTCTATCAAGCTTACTTTTCCAACCAGAATTGTCCTGGTCCGTGGCAGCGGCGACCAGGAGCAGGCGCACTGGCGACAGGATTATCTGCTGGTTGCCGACCGCAGCGGCATCCACGCCTGCACCCGGGACGGCGTCTACCTGGGCACCGCCATTTCGCCGGCGGCGACCTTCACGGCAGGTTCATTTTATTCTTTTATGTTGCAGCAGTATGCAAGCCACTCGAAGCTTGTTTTGGCCGACCGCCTGGGCAAGAGCGGGCATGAACTGTCCGAGTTCGTATCTGCGCGTTAGATCCTGGCCGGGCCGGGCTTCCCCGGCCTGCTCAGGTTGACCGCTTTCGCGGCCAGTCGCGAGTAAAGTGCGTTTGGCAGATGCCGTACGAGAACAAAGAGCAAACGCATGCGGAACGGATAGACCATAACCCTGCGCCGTCTCGCAACCGCTTTAATCATAATCCGGGCGGCCCGGTCCGGTTGCATCAGCCAAAAGCGTTTTGAGTTACCCTGGTTGATGGGTGTATCCACAAAGCCGGGGTGAATCACGGTAAACCGGATTTGCGGCAGCTCGGCCATTTTACTCAGAAAGAAATATTCCAGGGAAACCTTCGTGAGTCCGTAGACGCCCCGCCCGGGCAACCCCTTCATGGCCGCGGCGGAGCCGATACCGGCGATGGCGCCGTGTCCCTGCGTCAGCATTACTTCAATGCAGGCCTGGGTCGTGTAGATCGCACCCTTCAGGTTGGTCTCGATCATCGCTTCAAAGTTCTCCCAGCTCCAGCAGTCGTGCGAGGAGTCCTCACCGACGCCGCTGTTCACCCACGCCACATCTATCCGGCCCGCCTCCTGCCGAAATCGCTGCACGGCTGCAAAAACCTCGATCCTGTTGCGCACATCACAGGTGTAAATCGAAAACTGACTGCCGCTATTTGAGAGTTTCTCCGCCAGGGCTTGCATCTTGGCGGTGCTTCGGCTCATAAGCCCGAAATGAACATGGTAACGAGCCAGCGCTTCGACCATGGCCCACCCCAGACCAGAAGACGCGCCAGTGATGAGTACAGTCTTGTTGCTCCAATACCTTCTGAGGAAATTATTCATTTTTAGTCTGCGTGCTGTTAACTCGCCTCGCTTCTTTGTCTGCGGTCCTTAAGTTGCTTCTGATCTGAAAGACTCGCCAAAGTCACTATGACGAATTTGCAAACTTGTCTTCGCACCTGTTCTTTCCAATCATACCTTCCTGCTCATTTTCCACTGAAATTCCGCACCTGAGGTCTCTCAGTTCCTCGGATGAGCGGCCTGTTGAGAATTGCTGCAAGCTCAGTGACGCATGAATTTCTTTCGTGCGGTTTCAGTGCGGCTTTCCTTAGTAAATTGAATCAGCGAATGAAACCGGACGACCAAATCCCCGAGGCACGTCTTATCAAGGTTCAGTTCTTGCTATGGTGAGATCTCACCGTTTGCACACGGGCCGAAAGAGAAACTAACAGAATCGGAATTACCCTGAGGGTCGGTTACAGTTACACTGCCAGAGTACTGGGCGAGCTGAGGACAACTGACGACCGAGGACTGACCGTCCAACGTGCCGCTACAGCCCGATACCGAGCCCGAATAAGTTAGGTTGGCTGGATCCGTATCCGGATCATTAACTGTCACCGCAATAACAACGTCGCTTTGACTACCTTGCGCACATCCCGCGTCTTGCGTCCAGGTTACCCGGCTGATGACCGGGGGATTGCTAGTACCTGAGTTCCCGGACATGGACTTGTCATCATCGTCTGAGCACCCTGACAGCATGATAACACTGCCAATGGTCAAAAACAAGATTACTTTGAATTGAAAGTACATTCTATCTCCTTTACCTTTTGGTGTTAGAGTGCTTCGCAAGCCTGACAATCCTGCACTCCGGGCTCGAATCAAACTGAAATGAGAGAAATGCTCAGGATGGCTTCCCGGTCCATCCATTCTGCCAGATTTGGAAAACTGAATATGAATCCAGGTATGAATAGAGTAACAGTTCCAGGGCCTCTTTTATTCGAGAGAGCCGCCTCCAAAAATCCTTTTCCCGATTTTGTGCCGGTGCGCGCCGGTACACATTTCAGGGGGACGGCTGCAGGTTAGGGATGTTGAGCTTGCAGAGTCGGCCTTTGCATACAAAGAGTGAAAATGCGGTCCAGGATGAGACAATACCCTGTTTGACCGAATGCACGGCAACGTGCGGTTCGCGGCTTCAAGAACGCCGACAATCCAAAATACAATATTAGCGGGAGGCGCCCAATCAATAGTTGGTTGAGGAGAAGTTTTGGGTCACATAAAAGACATCACGCTGATCAAAAAGGGCAGGCACGGCGCCGACGCCGAGAAAACGGTACAGTGGGTTGAGAATATTGCGGCGGTGCGGCGGGCTGTACAGCCAGCGCAGGACAAGATCCTTCGCAAACTCCTGGTAAGTGTAGTGCGTCCCTCGGTTGCGCCAGGAGTTTCTGGAAGGTCTCTCATTCCCTACCAGCCTAATCATCATCTCCTGACGCTTGACTACCGGGTGAATCGCAATGTTCTCCCCACGATAGCCATTCTTAATCCCCATCTGCTGCAAGCGTTTCTCAACGGTTTCATTTTCCGTGACGGGCGATATGTGATCAAAGTAACCGAAGGCAACCATCTCCCGGGAATGCGCGCGGGCACCGCTGTGTAGCCGGTTCTCATAGCGCAACGGGTCCAGGCCCAGCATAGTGCGATGAATATTTGTTTCGTTGAAAATCGCCCATTCCAGCAGTGGCAGATCGAGGGAATCCAGCCTGACGGGCGCCCGCAGGGCCGGGCTGTCGACCAGCTCAGATTCCAGTAACAGATAGTAGTCCGGAATGGCTGCTCTGTTCGCACATGACAGAAAGCAAAGGCACAGGCATTGCGCCGTCATAATGACAAGTTTCATTTGTAGCATCCGCAGGCTGCAGGGTTCGGATAATTCCGCCGATGTCGTGGCAAAAGACTAATTCTCGTTTCGCTAATAGGCGCTGTACAGTCAGAATACTCTAAAGTATATGGCTTTCGCCCCAAATATTCCAACTATTCTGGAATGGCAGACATGTTGGGCCCGGCGATACCTGATGTGGAATTTTCGGCGGCGCTTGCTTGTTAGCTCTATACAAATCAACGCAAAGCTCGGTCCAGCGCCCTCATGGTAATAGCAAGAGAGATCCCTTTGAAAAGAGCAATCGACTACCCAACCGTCTTCTTGTTTATTCTGATTCTGGCGTCCCTGGCACAGGCGCAGACACGCGGCATTGTCAATCAACCGGCGCCGGAGTGGCAGGTCAAACAGTGGTTCCAGCTCGAAGACGGTAAAGATTCACTGGACGTTTCTGATTTCGAAGACAAGGTGATTTACTTGTACTGCTTCCAGTCGTGGTGCCCGGGCTGCCACAGTCACGGATTTCCGACCCTGCAAAAAGTCATCGAGGCCTACAAGGACGACCCGGATGTGGCAATTGTTGCGGTACAGACGACTTTTGAGGGATTCTCACAAAACGGCCTCGCACAGGCAAAACAGGTGGCGCAAAAGTACAACCTGGACATTCCGATCGGCCAGAGCGGCAGTCCCGGCGAGCGCTCGCAACTGATGCGCAACTACCGCACCGGCGGCACGCCCTGGACCGTCATCATCGATAGACAGAGAATTGTGCGCTACAATGATTTTCACATTGCACCAGAGCAAGCCATCGCTATGATCGCTTCTTTGAAGGATTTTGCTAAGTCAGAAGGGCCTACTGCAAACCCTTGAGGTGGTAAAAGTTGTAGTCACGCACCACAGTTTCCAGAAAAGTCCTACCGGACAGCTCCGATTTGACGCCCATCTTCTTTTCCAGAGCGCCCTTCATCCTGAAAGCAACATGCTCGGCCATGAGACCATCTTCAACTTCCCGGTTCAGCACCCGGGTCGCCGTCCGGATGTCCTTTTCACTCAGCAACGTGACCTGTCTGAAAACCGGGGAGTAGTCCGCACCCACGTCCGCGAGCATGGTTTCGGATAAGTCGGTTGCGGCTTTGAGTCTTACCACCGTGGTACCCGCGGCGAGATCGCCCAGGCGCTGTCCTTTGCCATTGGCCAGGATTGTGACGATTGCCACCGTGCCAGCCAAAATGGTAACATCGATGGGCCGCAGAATCCAACGCAGCAGATAATCCCCGATACCGGGTTGTGTGCCATCCAGGCGCGCCACTTTGATCTTCATGATTTGCTTGCCGATGGTTTGACCATCATAAAAAACCTCGAATGCCAAATCGTAAAACAAATAGGGCAAGAAAACCAGCAGTGTGTATACCACACCTCCCTCTTCGCCGGCATTCCGAAATGCACCCAGTAGTGACAGGAACATGACCACCGAAAAAACGTAACCCACCAGGACCAGATAGTCGAGCAGCGCCGCCAAAATACGATCGCCCAGACCGGCAAGTTGGAAGTCAATTTCGACATTTTGTGAGGTTTGTATTCTGACTTTTTCCATCTCTTCCTTTTTGTACGGCCAGTGCTGACGAACACCGGAGAAACCGGCGGCAATTTGCAAACAAAACCACCGCTTCTGGCTTAAATCAATCCCCGTGTCTTAAACTCAAGATACTTGTTGATTGTATTTACAGTCAAGTCCTTTGGCGTCGTCAAGATCGCATGAATTCCGTGACTTGCCAGCTCTTTTACGATTTGCCGCTTTTCCAGGGCAAATTTTTCAGCAATCGTTTTGATGTAAACTTCCTCCGCAGTTTTGCATGAGGTGTGCAGCAGCTTCCGCAGCTCCGTGTTTTCAAAGAAAATTATGGTGAGCAGGTGGCTCCTGGCAAGACGGCGCAGATAGCTCACCTGACGTTCCATGGCGTTCAGCGTCTCAAAATTCGTGTATAGCAACAACAGGCTGCGTTGCCGGATCTTGTTGCGCACGGTGGCATACAGCGCCTCAAAGTCGGACTCCAGAAACGCAGTCTCCTGCCGGTACAAACCCTCCAAAATATTGTGGATTTGCGTGCTCCTGCGCTCCGCAGGGATTACCATGTTTATTCGGTCCGAAAAGGTCAGAATCCCCGCACGGTCCTGTTTGCGAATCGCGATGTTAGACAAAGTGAGGCTGGCATTGATGGCATAGTCGAGCAAGGTCATGCCATCGAACGGCATTTTCATCACACGTCCCATATCGATGAGGTTGTAGACTTGCTGCGATTTTTCATCCTGGAACTGGTTGACCATAATCCTGCCGGTGCGGGCGCTCGCCTTCCAGTTGACCGCGCGATAGTCATCGCCAATCACGTAATTCCGAATGTGCTCAAACTCCAGGGTGTGTCCGATGCGCCGCAGCCGCTTTATGCCTGCCTGCTCCAGTTGATTCGAGATGGCAAAGAACTCGTACCGGCGCATTTGCAGATAGGACGGATAGACAGCTACCGTGGTCTCCCCTTCGCAACGGAAGCGGCGCTGGACCAACCCCAGTCTGCTGGCAGCATACAAGTTGACCCCACCAAAACCGTACTCGCCGCGTTGCACGGGCCGTAGGAAATACCGGATAGTTTTGCTGGAGTGGGCTGCAAGGCGCAGCTCGAAGGACTTGTCCCGCACCTGAAATCTTGCCGGCAGCTCATCGATAACGCTTACCGAGACCTGAAACGGAAAGCGGTTTTCAACGGTGATCTCAACCGGGTTATCATCGCCATTGGATAGACGTGGACTGATTTGGCGCGCTGCGAACAGCGCGTTGCGGGACCGAAATAGCAGAACCCCGTCCAGCAGGACCAGCAGCAAAAAGACAAACAGGGCCAGCCGGGCAAGGCTTACAAGCTGATAGCTGAAGAAACCGGCCACAAATAGCAAGGCAAGGACGATCAGGCTCCAGTAAATGCGGCGCCCGAAGTAGAGATTGGAAATCAGAGCCTTTATCGAGGCACCTCGAGTCCCGCGACAATCTGGGAAATAATCTCATCCGGCTGCACGCCTTCCATTTCGCGCTCCGGGGTCAGCAGAACCCGGTGGCGTAACGCCGGTTTCACGACCGTGTGGATATCTTCCGGAGTCACGAAGTCGCGACCCGCCATAGCAGCAAATGCCTTGGCTCCGGCCAGCAACGCCAGAGAAGCCCGGGGCGAGCCGCCCAGATAGAGCCCCGCGTTGTTTCTGGTTTTCTGAACGATGTCAACCACGTACTTGATCAAATCTTCTTCCACTACAATTGCGCGTACCTTCTGCTGGTAGTCGAGCAATTGTGCGGCGGAGAACACCGGCTTGACCACCGTCAAATCGTTGGGCCGCTCTCCGGCACCGAATGATTGCAGAAAAGTCGCTTCCTCATCCGCCGACGGGTAGTCGACCTCAATTTTGAACAGAAAGCGATCGATCTGAGCCTCGGGCAGTCGATACGTGCCCTCTTGTTCTATCGGGTTCTGAGTGGCGACCACCAGAAACGGCGGCGTCATGCTGTGCGTCACACCGTCCACCGTGACTTGCCGTTCTTCCATCACCTCAAACAGCGCCGCCTGCGTTTTGGCCGGCGCCCGGTTTATTTCGTCAACCAGTACCAGATTGGCAAAAACCGGCCCCTGGTTGAAGGCAAATTCCGATGTCTTGACGTTAAACACAGTCGTACCGATGACATCGGACGGCATCAAGTCGGGGGTGAACTGAATCCGGGAAAAGTCAACCGACACGGTGCGTGCCAGCAGCTTGGCCGCCAGCGTTTTGGCCACGCCCGGCACTCCTTCCAGGAGCACGTGGCCGTCCGCCAGCAATGCGGCGATGAGAAAGTCGATCATCTTTTGTTGACCCACAATTATTTTGTGAAACTCATGGTTCATCTTCTGCACCGCTTCGTCTACACCTGCCAGGTCGATACGTGCTTTAAGTTCTTCTGCCATAAAAATCCTTCCTCATTATTGCGCCAGGTATGTCATTCGATCTTGCCGTCGCTGTTTCGGTAGAACGCCTCAATCCGCCGGTCTATTTCCACAAGATCCGTCGCAAGAATCGCGGGCGCTTGTAAGTGCTTGCGCAGTTTCTCAAACAATTGTTTAACTTCTTCCTCGGGCTGATTCAGTTTTACCGCCAAGTTACCCGCCAGCCCGTCAGACAAATCACTGGCCGGCAGCCTGAATCGTTCCCGCACCGTATCAAGAAAATGGGCCACTTTCTTGCCGACCAAATCTCTGTGATCGCCATTCTGAAAATACAATCTGCCGGTAGTCTCGACAAAATCAACGGTAGTGTTCCGCAGCGGTTGAATAACCGGGATAACCCGTTGCCGTCGCCGTCCTTCAAAAATGATAAAAAGCAGTAGTGCCACCAGTCCGACGTAGTAAGCCCAGCGCAACGGCTCTTTGCTGAGAATAAAGCGTAGCGGTGTCTCGGCCAGGCGCCGCCCGGCCTTGTAATACTCGTCCCAAACGGTATCACGCACCGGCAGATGAGACAGCGCCGTGGCAACATATTCCGCGTTGTCCTGATAGAGCATGTTGAAATTGGTGAACGCTAATGGCAGAGAGCTCAGGAGAAAATGCCCTTTGCCAAAATCAACTCTGATGAAATTCACGGGGCCGGCACTCATCCAACCCAGTGGGACGGCCCGCGCAGTGTCGTATTTTGAAAAATAGAATGAGGCGCTCCCCTTGGTGAAGCCGTAACCTGTTTCATGCTGCAAGCCGGGATCGTCGAAGCCGCCTGTGGAAGAGTCGCTCAGCGTCACATCCACTTCAGTGTCAATGTTGAGTGAGTCTGCCAGGGGGCCGCCAAAACCCTGAGCCGCAATGAATGCACTGTTCCCGGCAGCCACGAAGTCCAATAGCTCCCGCACATCAAGGTCGTCCGGCTGGAAGACTGTGTTTACGAAAACATAGTTGGCGTCGCCGGTGGTAGAATCCTGCAAGACGTTGTAAATCGGCCGCTCAGCGGTGCTGATCTTTCTCCCTGGAAACAGTTCAGGGAGTAGCTCAAACAGAATGTAGCTGCCGAAAGGCACCTTATCCTCCTGCGTAAAACTGGGGGTCCAATCCAAAGGCTCCGATGTGCTCAACGCCATAAACAGGGCGAAGACCAGGCTGACCGCAAAGGCAAGATAAAATCTCAGGGGTGTTCGTTGCATGTGCATTAGGTGCCGTTTAGGGTCTGGGATAAGCTTCTGTAAAAGTCGCTGAATTTGCCCTGAATCTGTTCGAACTGCGCCAATTCCAGTGGCAACCCGCCGTACCAAATCCAATCAAAAATCCGGGTCAACTCAGTAAACGACGCAGCCAGTGGTGACTCACGCAAGTCCGCCAGGTAGTCGCGATTGGTCTTGTCCTTGCGCCATTCTATCGCCCGATGTGCCATAAGGTGCTTCAGCATCTGCAGGTAGAGCAGGCGCACGGCGCGGCGATATTTGGCTTGCGCAACCGCCTGGTCGATCAGGCGCTGCAAGTCAGGCGCTTCCACGTCCTCGTCGAGTTCTTCAAAATCGATGGTGCCGGGACGATCTGCTGCCTGGAACAAGCCGCGCACCGTACCTTTGGTCAGCCGCGCCACCAGGAACAGGATGACGGCTGCAACCGCAAGGTAAGTCAACAAGGTCCAAAGCGGTCGGAGGCTGTCCGCAAACAGAACTTCTCCGATTTTGTTGATGAGCCATTGCTGCAATCTCTTGAAAAAAGTAACGCCGCCCGCGGAATCCCGGTTATAGTCAAAAACCGGATCGAGGGCGTAGGCTTCGAGCCGACCCGCGGAGAAATAGCGCACCGCCACTGCCCCCGAGTCGGAAGAACCCGGAGTCATCAAACCAGGCTGTGCCGGTGATGCGCTTTCGGCGACTGCGCCGGTAGAGGAAACCAGGAGGCCCGTCAATATAAACGTCGTGCTCAGTTTTATCAAAACAGGCAGGCGCAACAATCAGCTCCCGATCTCGTCGATTTCACCCAAAAGACCGGTGGCCTCTTTGCGCTCAACCAGATTGTGGTAATGGAATGACAAGCCCACCAGCGATATCGTGGACAGCAGGTATCCGCCGAAGACGGCGACCACGCTAGCCAGAATCAGCACCAGTCGCGAAGACTCGCCGCCGGCTTCAATGCGATGCAGTTCCGCCATGGCCGAAACAACTATGGTGGGCACGTAAAAAATCAAAGACAAGACGGCCTGGACCAGGACCAGCACGAATGTCACCCCAAGCGTGGCCCACCAGTAGTCCGTCACCAACTCCCTGGAGCGTGACAGAGCCTCGAACACGCCGAGGCGTTCCTGGGTCAGAACCACGTAAATCAACGAAAAGGCGATCCCCAGATAGATGCCGGGTACAATA
The DNA here is from genome assembly GCA_029262055.1 of Candidatus Zhuqueibacterota bacterium. Lineage (GTDB taxonomy): Bacteria > Zhuqueibacterota > Zhuqueibacteria > Oceanimicrobiales > Oceanimicrobiaceae > JAJDAD01. The sequence continues at coordinate 32,143 of JAJDAD010000043.1, read as the reverse complement.
CAAAAGATCAGGCCAACCATAATAATCGCCCAGAAGACAAAGGAAGCCGCGATAAATTTTAGCACGTCGCCTTTGGCCGATTGCCAGACATCATTGATATCAAAATCTCCATCCTCGCTCTCCACATACAGTTTGATGTAGTGGTAGACTACGGCGGTCAGCAGTGAAGAGGCCAGCAGCGCCAGGATCATGCTGAGGCTGTAGGTCACTGTAAAAACAGGAAAATACGACGTCTGCTGATCCAGCACCATTCGTTCCTGACTATAGCCGGAGTAAACCGCCGCAATCAGCATAACCGGGCCGACCAAGAAAATCAGGCACTTGCCCAGCTTTAGATAATTCTGCCGCAGGAAGGAAAAAGTCACATTGATGAGTTCAGCGAGCTCGCGTGGCTGGCGAAAATCGATTTTTTCAAAAGGCATCTGCATCCCCCCTCAGTTTAGAGTGCGCTCCGGAACCATGGTCGATTGTCTCACTTCCTGCCTGGGAAGCACGAGAAAATACGCCAGCAAGAAAACAAATGAGGCGGTGATAATCAGCAAGCTGACAGCGAGCGGCATCTCGGTATGCCGGGTGACAAATCCCTCGAGAAAGCCGGCCACCACAAAGATGGGGACGAGGCCAATCACGACCCGCAAACCGCGCCGGGCGCCCCGCTTAAATGACTCGGCGCGGGCGTAGGTGCCCGGAAACAACAGGGCATTGCCCATGGTCAAGCCGGCGCCACCGGCAATAATAATAGCTGCAATCTCCAACGTGCCGTGAATCCAAATCGTCTTTAGCCCGGTAGCTAACAGCCCGTGTTGATAAAAAAAAGTGTGAAACGCGCCCAACATGACGCCGTTTGAAAAGAGGATATAGCCGGTGCCGACAGAAAAAAGCGTTCCCGCAGCGAACGCCAGAAGCGCGACCCGAATGTTGTTGACTGTGATGCCCAAAAACATGTCAACCTCATTCATGCGCTTGTAGACACCCAGCGGATCGCCTTTGCTAATGTTTTCCAGGGTCAAATTTACATACTGGTCCCCGAGGATGAGACGCACAAAAGTGTCGTCATATAGTGTCGAGATTACACCGACAGCAACAGCAGTGAGCATGATAGCAAAAGAAGTCAGGATCGCGCCACCACAAGCAAAAATATTTTGCGGCAATTCATAGCGCCAAAAAATCCACAGCCGGCCCGCTTGCTCCTTGCGATTCCGGTAAATGGCTTGGTGCAACTTGGCCGTCAAACCGTTTAGGTAAGCGGTTGTATCGCTCGCCGGATAAAACGTGCGGGCGTAAGCCAGGTCGTCCGTTAACTCCAGAAAAGCGTCCGCCAATTGATCCGGCCCGGACGGCTCGTGCCCGGCCACATACCGTTCAATGTTTTTCCACTTGCGGGAATTTTGTCTAATGAACCGGACTTCTTTCATCGCACACAAAAAGCAAAGAGATTTTCAGCTTGGAGAATTTCCAGGTTAGTCTGCTGGCAATTTAGGCAAAAATAACAATAAAACAACCAGATATTTCCTTGCAAGCTTGGCATAAAAAGCTAGATTGCAAGTAAACAATGTTCATGACGGATCCCCTAGAAAAAGGACGATTGATGCTTAGGAACTACTTTCGACCCGTGCGCCGCCACCAGTACCTGTTGACGACCCTTGTCTTCTGTCTTTGCGTGCCCTCCCTGGGTCGTGCCCAACCCGACACCCTCCGCATCGCTACTTACAACCTGTTGCGCTTTCCCGGCAGCACGGGCGCCGGCAGGCTGGACGACTTCCGTATCGTCGTCCCCGCGCTCGACGCGGATATTCTCATTGTACAGGAAATGGAAGGACAAAGCGGCTACAACACTTTTCTGACTCAAGTCATGAACCATGCCGGAAACAACTACCAGGCATCGCCTTTTCTGGACGGTCCGGACACGGACAATGGCCTCTATGTCAAGCAAGGCCGTAACATTCTCATAACGGCAGTCGATCGCATCCGAACAGATTTGCGCGATATCGCAGTCTACTTCTTGCTGGTAGAGGGCGAAGAGTTCATCATTTACTCCATGCACCTGAAAGCTGGGTCGACGTCCAATGACCGGAACCGCAGATTGAACCAAACGACGCTCTTGCGCAACCAGTTGAACCAGCTTCCCGCCGGCTCCAACTTCATTGTTGTGGGAGATTTCAACGTGCGCTCGTCATCCGAAGCATCGTTCCAGAAGCTGATTCAGGATGAGGGCAACAGCTCCGGCCGGTCCATTGATCCCGTAAACCAATTGGGCAACTGGAATAACAACCTCTTCTTCGCACTCTTCCATTCGCAGTCCACCCGGACTTCTTCTTTTGGCGACGGCGCCTCCGGCGGCCTTGATGACCGTTTTGATTTTATTTTGGTCTCACAGAGTGTGCTTAACGGCGGCGGTCGGGTCAAGGTTTTGCCCGGTACCTACCGCTCCTTTGGTAACGACGCAGACCATTTTAACCGCGCGATAAATTCAGGGAGCAATTTTTCCGTGCCGGATAGCGTTGCCGACGCACTGCACCAGGCCTCGGACCATCTCCCGGTTTTTGCCGAGTTTGTTTTCGGAGACCTCACCACGTCCGTGGCAGGGCCGGTGATCGCCCCGCGCGAGTTTCGCCTGGCACAGAATTTTCCCAATCCTTTCAACCCAACGACGGAGATCAAATTCTCCCTGCCCCAGGCGGGCTCGGTTCGCCTGGAAGTGTTCAATTTGCTCGGTGAGTCGGTTGCCACCCTTCTGGATGAAGTCAAATCCGCGGGCGGTCACCAGGTCCATTTTGATGCCGCCGGACTGGCCAGCGGCGTTTATGTCTATCGCCTGACTTCTGCTGAACAGTCGATCGCCAAAAAACTCTTACTGATTCGGTGAAAAGTGATGTTTACCAAAGAACAGGTAATACTCTTTAAGTCGTTCGTTGTCTTAGCAGTCTTTGCTTTCTGCAGCCGCCTGAGTGCAGGCGACCCCATTACGATCGATGGCCTCTTAAACGACTGGAGTAGCGTGCCAACTGCCTTCTCTGACCCGGCCGGAGATGGTTTTGACGAGGATTTTGGCGAACTAAAAATCACCAATGACAACAGCTTCCTCTTCTTGAATGTGAGCTTTCATCATGGGGAGGTCTTGCTGCAAGACCGAAACCAGATCCGCTTGTTTGTTGATGCTGACAACGACGCAACCACCGGATTTAGTATTCAAGGCATTGGTGCTGAAATCGAATGGTGTTTCGGTTGCCGGTCAGGTACGCTGCATGGGCCGCAGGGCGAGACTCCGCTTCTGCAGAACGACCTGGTCATGCGCCAAGGCCCCACCGTTACGGCCCGCGCTTTCGAAATCGCCATCAGCTTAAGCAGTGATGCCATGACGAATGCCGGCAGCGTTATCCCTGACACCCTGGCATTCGTATTTGCCACGTCGGATCAAGCGGATTTCTTGCCTGACAATCCCGGAGGTCAAAAGTACACGATCGATGCCACTCCTGTCGCTCCTCCGGACGTGATCCCGTTGCAGAGGTCTCAGCCTGACCACTTGCGGATTGTGAGTTACAACACGCTTGGCAGCGGAATTCTGGCTCCTGCCCGGCAACCCAGATTTCAGCGAATCATTAAGGCTATTCGTCCGGACATTCTCGCGGTGCAGGAACAGGCAAATGCCGATGCGGTCGTTGCTCTCGTCGCCAACTGGCTGCAGGACCCAAACTGGCAGGGCATCGGCCTTGGCAACAACAACATGGTGCTATCCAGATTTCCCATCCTGACCAGCACAGTCTTTACGAATTCCGGGCGAACCATGCTGGCGCTTATCGACACAAAGGCCGAGCTTGGCTCTAACCTTTTGCTCATGAATTCACACCTCTCCTGCTGCGCGAATGACCTTGCCCGGCAGCAGGATGCGGATGAAATCATCATGCGATTGCGCGATTGGCGCTCAGGCAACGGTCCATTCGATTTGGCGGAAAACACGCCTGTTGTTCACCTGGGGGACTTCAACCTGGTGGGATTTTCGCAGCAAGTCCGGACGCTGGTGCAAGGCGATATATCGGATGAATTCCGTGCCGGGCCTGACTTTTTGCCCGATTGGGATGGTACGGGCCTGACAGATTTGTTTTCCCGCCATACGACCCTGAGAATGGGCTACACCTGGCGCAGCGACACCAGCCCATTTAGCCCGGGCAAACTCGATTACATTATCTACACGGACAGCGTGATCGACCTTGGCAACCACTATATTCTGAATACTCTGGCCATGTCCGACGCTGACCTAACCTTTTGGGGACTGGAGCGGCAGGACACCAACATTGCCTCCGATCACCTGCCGAGAATTATGGACGTCGCAACGATTTTGCCCGTCCAGGTTGGTGAACGCGTCGCGGTTGTTCCGGAGAACTTTCGGTTGTTCCCGCCCTATCCAAACCCGTTTAACCCATCGACTACGGTAAGATTTTTCGTTGCGCAACCAGCGCATGTCTCCATAACGGCACACGACCTGTTAGGCCGCACGGTAGTGATATTGGTGGAAGAATTCAAGCTGGCAGGAGAACACCAGGTCCAGTTTGGAGCACGAAGTCTGGCCGCGGGAATCTACTTCATCAAGATGAGGGTTGGTACTTTTACGGAAGTTGCCAGGGTTGTTTTGCTCAAGTAAAATGCAGTTGTCTAGTTAGCGCTGACATCCGTCGAGAGCTTGAATCTCACAATCCGGTTATTGCCGGTGTCAGCGACATAAAGCGTCTTATTAAAAACCGCGACGCCGGCCGGACTATTGAATTCTTTCAGACCGCTGCCGGACCCTCCGAAAGATTGCAGTTCCTCACCCGACGAAGAGAACTTCAACATGAAGTCCGTTTCGGCATCCACCACAAAAATGGCGCCCTCCTCGTCGACCGCAACGTCCTCCGGGGTGGTGAACTTACCCGGCTCAAACAGGTCGAAGCTGCCGTCCGCCGGATTCAAGCGCGGCGTGAACCCGAACTGCCCGGCTGTGATCCACTGCACTTTAAATGAATTCTGTCCTACCATGCAAAAAATGAAGTCGATGGTAAAATCCCGCAGAGTCGTGATGCCGCTGGGGTCAGAAGCAGACTGAATGCCCAGGCCCTCCGGCTCCAGCAGGATCGCGTCGGGCACATTGACGTCAAAATCCTCCGGGAAAATGAGTACCTGGTTGTCTCGTTTCTGCGCGCCACTGGCAGCGACATAGTAAGAGATGCTGATTTGGCCGCTCAAGACACCGATAACGGCAGCGATGCCGGTATATCGCCGATCCGGATTATCTACCTCTTCAAAGACCAACTCCACCGGTGCATTCGCAATCTCATGCCCCACAGCTACCAGATCTAAACGGTAGATCTTGTTGCTGTCGGTAACCGCCACAATGCGCAGCTTGGAATCTTGCGCCAGGGATACGGGGTTCTCGATGGCCTGAGAACTCCCAAGGACGTTACCTGCGAGGTCAAGCATGACAATTCGGTCATTGCCGGTGTCGGCAACGTAAATCAGAGGCTCTCTGCCCAGCAAAATGTCCTTTGGTCCGGAAAAATCATAGCCGGTGCCTGCATCCCAAACCGGGCTCAATTGCAGGTAAGTGGTATCATCGATGGCTGTGTTGCCATCATTTTCCGGCTGTTGTGGCAATGGGAACTCATCACCACCACAGGCCAGGACAAAGATGAAAAGGACAAGAACGCTGAAGAGCGCTATAGCTTTTATTTTTTGAGTACTAATTTTCTTCCTCCTTTAAAATCAGAAGCCGACAACCGCGGTCAATCGGCTTGCGCTCCCCAAGCGGCCAAAATCGCTATACGAGAAATCCAGATTCAGATTGACTTTCTTCAGCGGGATAGCCAGGCCGCCGCCAAAGGCAAAGCTCTCTTCATCTACATTTAGGCGATAACCGGCACGCAGAGACAACAATTCCTGCCAGAGATACTCGGTGCCGAAGCTGAAATTTTCGGCATTATCGTTCAGGTGGTTGAGCTGCACCGATGTGGTTACCCGGTGCGATTCATTGTCGACAACTTCCGTCGCGAAGCCGATCCGAAAAATTGTCGGTGGAGAAAAGTCCTGAAAGTCGTCAAACCTGTTGCCACTTCTGTCGGTCACCGTTCCTGACGGTTCCATGTTTGTTCCAAAGTTCGCAACCGAAACCGCAAAGCGCGAGGAGCCGAGACCAGTCCAGAAGAAGGTACCGAAGTCGACGAAAAGGTTACGCGCATGCAGCACGTCAAGAGTCTCGTCTATGTATTTGACAGCAACTCCAATGCTGAAACGATCGGTCATTTTGCGCGCAAAAGTCAGGCCGACGGCCAGGTCCCCAAATGAGACAAAATTTCCGGTGCCCAGCGGTTGAAACTCGGTGGTTTCTTCAAAATCATCCGTGCTGACGGAAGTAATGCTAAGGCCAAGAGTGTTTGCGCGGCCCAGCTTGTGTACATATCCAAAGAATTCGTGCTTGAGATCTACGGTAAATTCGGTATGGGAAAAAACCACCTCATTCTTCTCGATTTGAGTGATCCCCGCCGGATTCCAATAGAGCGCAGAAGCATCGTTGGCAACCGCGACAAAGGACTCACCCATACCAACAGCGCGAGCCCCGACTCCGATCTTCAGGAAAGCCCCCATGGCCGTCCCTGCGCGCTGGCTACCCAAATTGGGGATAATCTGCGCAAAACCGGTTTGGACAAAACAAGTGGCAAAGACGAGTGCAGCGATGGCCGAGTAAAGAGTCCTGGATTTCATAGGTTAAAATTTCACCGCTATACCGAGTTTTACATTTCGTTGCGTCAAGTAGCGTGCCGGATTGAACGGAAAGGGGCTCACCGGCGCCTGAGTGTCGGGAAACAACGGATCGTTAAACGAAGTCGGCGTCGGATCGCCAAATTCGTAAGCGCTTCCGGTTACCGGGTTTATGATTTGCGGATTCTTCCGGTCCAGCAGGTTCTCGACTTCAATTGAAAAGGTGTAATCAAGGCCCACAATCCTAAAGTATTTTTCATAATTTAGATTGATCCAAAACCAGTGATCGCCCAAGCCGCCATTCGGATCGTCAGCCTGGCCGTCCAGGTCAGCATCGTTGGAGAATTGCGGCCGCCCGTCCAGCAGAAAAAGCCCGGTCGGCGACTGTGGCGTGAACCGTTTACCGGCCTGGGCAAACAGCCGCGCGTTGAAATTCCAGTTGTCAGGCAGTTTGATTCCAAAGATCCTTGGTGCCTGACCTTTGCCCATGTTAAAGTTAGCCACCGCGCTAACCTGCCATGGCCGATCCCAAATCAGCAGGTCTTCGGTGATCGGCCGTTCGTTTAGCGTCCCCTGCGCGACCAGAAATGCATCGTCCGGAGAGGAGCTCTTGCCCGTGGCTATGCTGTAGGAACCACTCACTGAGCCTGAAAAAAAGCGGCTCGGACGCGTGGTGTACTCAACCTCAATACCGCGTGAACGGGCGTAATCGAGATTAAGATAAGTGGTAAATGAGCGGCCGGAAAGTCTGCCGGTGCCTCTGAAATTGACTGTTGTCACATAGTCAAAAATATCCCTATAGAAGGCCGTCATAGTCAGGACGTCATTCTCGCTGAACTTGTGGCGCAAACCAAACTCGTAGGCGACGGTTGTCTCATAATCCAGGTTTGGATTACCGAATTTCTGGAAGGTGGACTTGGCGCTGTTCTCCCCTAACTTGGAATAGACAAACTGCGGCTGCGGTCGCTTGGAAAAATGGCCGTATGAAAAGAACAACATCTGGTTGTCTGAGATCGGATGCGAAATACCGATTCTCGGACTGACCCTGCTCCGGTAGCGTCTGCCGAACAACGAGCCGGTGTCATCGAGGAATTGCTGGCGCGTCGCGTCGGTAATGGTCGAGATCTCGGGGTTGGCAATGGCGTCTTCAACAAATTTTCCCGGGAACCAGTAATCCATGCGCAAGCCGAGATTGGCGATAAGCCCTTTGAAGCGCAGTTGGTCCTGTACATACATGCTGCCGTAGGCCGGGCTGACCCGGTAGATATCATTGTTCAGCCCCAGGCCGCCGAACCAGGGCCGGAAGATATCGACCATCTGCATTTCCGCAAAGCTGGTTTGAATACCGGCCTTAAACTCATGCGCGTTGGTACCGAACTGCCTGGTGATGTCAAACTTGAGAGTGTACTCCTCAATGTAGTGATCGTGCCAGGTTTCGCCATCACCAAAATCCCAAAAACCGTCACCCGGCAAAACAGACACAAAACTGCTGTCCCCATTAAAGAAGTATTGTGGGATCGGAGTGGTGACGATGTCCTGCGGCTCTTCCATTTCCGTCCAGGGCTTGCCATTTACGTCGCTGCGCAAGTTGCTAAAAAAACGCGAACCCTTTAATTCATAAAACGTCTTGTTGTTAAGTGTGTGTGTCCAGGATAGAGAAAACTGCTTGTTGATATGGGTGAAGGTATTAAAATTGTCTAGATTTTGCGAGTACGCAAAAGGAAAGCCCGGCTGCGGTTCAACAAATTCAAGGTTGGTTTGCAGGGATCTTGTATTCTGATTTATACCAATGGATTGATTCCCGCTCAACGTGAGCTTCATTGTGGGCGTTAGCTTATAGGTAAGCTTTAACAGTCCCGACCAACTGTTTTGCTCTTTCGGGGCAAACTTGGTCCCATGAAACGTCGACGAAAACAGTTGCCGTGCGGTCGATTCGAGATACGTGTCGCTGGTCATCATGAAGACATTGCCAAAAAACGTAAGCTCACCCGGCAGGTTGATACCCAGGGCTGGCAGAATTTTCTGAGTCAGAGGCTCTGGGCCGCTCAGGCTGGCTTGCACGATGTCGGTATTGAAACTGTGCCGGTTGTCATCGCTAAATGTACCGATCAGGAAGGCATCCGAACCGACCCCGCCGAAGTGGTCGCGTTTGTAGCCAAAAGTGCCTTTGTAGGTTTCCCCGCCCTCTTTTGTTTTGACATTAATGATGCCGGACATAGCCTGACCAAATTCGGCGTTGAACCCGCCTGTAATAACTTCCAACTTTTCGATTGAGTCGGTGCTCAACTCCAGGCCAAAGCCGGTCCCCGAGAGCGGATCCTGGACCGAAATGCCGTCAACCAGAAATGCGTTCTCATGCGCCCGTCCGCCCCTGATGTGAATTGCCTCATCGGTCTTTGTCACCCCGACCTGGTTAACAATGATGTCCCGCACGGATTCTACAACTTCGACTTCGATCTGGTCGCTCGATATACTCTTCATGCTCGCTGTTTCTTCGATATCGAACAGGGGCTTTTCGCCGATGACCACCACATCCTGTCCGAGGGCAAGAATGGTCTCCTCGAGCTTAAAATTCAGGTCCGTCACTTCTCCGGCGTTGACCTTCACCCCGGTATTCTGTACCTGTTTGAATCCTATCATGGAAATCTCGAGCGTGTAGGTCCCGGGATTTACATTGCTGATCCTGTAGTTGCCGTCCAGGTCTGTAGCCGCGCCATAATAGGTCCCCTTGACCATCACATTGACCCCGGGTAACCCGTCTCCGTTTTTACCGTCGGTAATCCTCCCTTTCAAAGTACCTTTCGTTTGCGCAAATCCAGTACTTGCGGTCAGCAAGATAAGCATGCTGCAGCAGATGGACAGGGTTTTAAACTTCATAGCAACCACCTGATAATTACGGTAAGAAAAACAATTATTCACCAACTGTAACGCTGTTACACTCCGGGGCGCAGAAAAAGACCTGCAGGTCTCGGCCGGAATTCCCAGCCTGACCTCACGGGGTCAGGATCGTATTTAGAATCGTACTGAGCAGTTGCTCCACACTGCCCTGGCCGTTCAGCTTGCGGATTGGTAAACCAAAAAACACGAACGTATCATCGGCATTTATGACAGCCATGGGAGGTTCCTCGACCCAGTTAGTTCCGGGCGGCAACCTGTAAATGACTTCTGAGCTTATTTTGGGCACGACCGGAAAAACATTGGGGATGATCGCAGCATTGACCTGCAATTCCGGGAAACCCAACGCGGCATACTCAGGAGTGACATTCACCGGTTGGTTGCGGGTCAGTCTGCGTATTTTTGTCCCCAGACTGTCGGCAGGCGAGAAGTCCAGCGGGTCACCCTGGTTGGTGCTGAATTCCGGAAAAGTCGTAGACATCAGTACTTTGCCTCCGGCCTCGATAAACTCGGGCAACGTGACTTGCGCCTTTTCAAGATTGGGACCGGTATCGCCGTACCAGAAAACACGATCAAAGAGTTGCAGGGTTAGCAGAAACGCTCTGCTCGTCGGCGGCTCGAGCGCTCCGCCATTGCTTTTTATGTCCCAAATGTCAATGGGGCCTACTATGTTTCGGATAGCAGACCTGTAAAAAGCATCCGTATCGTCTGCTATGTTGTAATCGTCAACCATAAGAAAGGAACTGATTGGCTCTCGTACGAACCACACGTCGTTTTCATCACGCGGCATGCGGATGATGGCACTGCGGGCGCCCGCCAGGTCCACCGCCCTGAAAAAGAAAACATGCTCCCCCTGTTGCAAGCCGTCTAAAACAATGGAATTACGGTCTGGGTCAATATCCAGCCAGGCGGACTCGTCGGTGGTGTCATCCAGGACATACTGATACCTCGCGATGGTGTCGTCGCCGTCCAGATCGGTACCGCTCCAGACAAATTCCGCTACGGTAAATGTCGTTTCCGGTACATCGGTGCTGACTGGGAATTCAACAATAGGACGCGTGTTGATTATGTTGAACTCCTGAATCACGCCATCCGGATCGGCGGCGCCTGCATCATCGACGGCTTTGACCCAAAAAGTGAAAGTGGTGTCCGTACCTGCTAATGTTAATGTAAAAGTTTCCTGCGTTTCGGTTGTAAAGGTCCAATCTACGGATGTGGTATCAAGCCAATCGGTGAGGTTTTCAGCATTGGGGTTAAACGTATAGATAAAACCCTCCACCACACCGTCCGGGTCGTCACCCCACCAGTTCAGGGTCTGCCGGCTTATGGCGGGATTGAGACTGTTTTCGGAAAAAATAGAGATAAAAGTCTGCGGCGGCTGGTTGGCTTTGGGATTATCGCTGAAGTTCTCCGAGCAGCTCAGGACCAGCAAAAGCAGGGATGAGAAACAGAATATGTGTCTTGTCAAAATGCGTTTAGGATTTTGAGTAATCTTCATGGATTAGGTAGTTGTAGTGACGCGTCGACAAAACGTCCCCACGGTTAGTTCGTTCTGTTTCCTCGTAGAATATCCATCCTCGTGCCGTCTTCGGGTCACATGTCCGACCCGAAATGTGATTCGTTCTTGAATAAAATCACAGAGGCGCACGATTGTGCGCCTCTGTGGTATTGTGCAGCCTACTTGATAAACAGCATCTTCTGAACCTGGACAAAGTCCGCCGCTTGCATCTGGTAGATGTAAACACCGGTGGACACTTGCCGGCCTGCATCATTCTGTCCGTTCCAAATCACCCTGTAAGAACCCGGAGGCTGCTGCTGATTGACCAGACTTCTTACCTTCTGACCCAGAATGTTAAAAATATTGATTTTGACATCACCGAGCTCCGCTACCCGATATAGAATTGTTGTTTCCGGGTTGAACGGATTCGGGTAGTTTTGATCCAAACCGAAGGTCAGCGGCAACTCACCGCCGTCATCGACGGATACCGGGGAATCGTCAACGTCGCGGTCGCTCCTGGGTAGGAGTTTGTAGTTGCCGAATGAAAAATACTGGATGCCCGCAATAGAGGCAAATTGATCATCCAGAGCGATGGTTGTATCCGGACCGGCATCTCTATCTGACGGAGTTTGCCCACGGTAATTAGGAGCTAGGTCGTCTACTCTCAAACCGCCCGACCCATCATCAATAGTGAATTCGCCAAAGCCAGGGAAGCCGTCGGGTCGCTCATTGGTCACGGTCACGTTTTCCACCCGCACAAACATTCCCTCCCACGCTTCTGCTGTGGCGGGTGTGCCCAGTTCGCCGGTGGTTGTTACGATCGGGCCCGGCACGGCATTGTCGCTGCTGTTTACCACCGCGCTGGTGACGTTGAAGATTTGAGTTTCGCCAAATCTCTCTCTGACGGATCCGGTGACCGTGACCTCGTCGCCTAGCTTAACATTGTTGACATTGTCCTGGACCGAGATACCGTGCCAGGGGTCTGTCCCATCCTGGATAAAGTAGAATGAAAAGTCGCTGGAATCCGTGGTTGCGATACCGGTGACAGTTACGTCCAGGCCGGAGTAGCTGGAGTTTCCAGTCGCGAATGGCGTGAACTGCAGATCAAAAATGCCAAGGCCTGCGTCCCGTACGAAATAGAAAAACTTGGCGGCTGCGGTATCGCCCGGAGCTACAGTTGCATCGCCATCGGTGTCGGCCGCGGTCAGGAAATAGTCAATCTGCGCGCCATCCGCCTGGGCGGGAATAGTACCTTCCCAGGTGTCTCCACTGGAGTTGGTCATGCTGACACTGCTGAAGGCGCCGCCATCGACGCGAAAGTTGACTTCGGCAGTTGCGACGGAGGTTTGCGCATCCGCAATAGTTGCGCTGACAACCACATTATCTGTAGAGGCAACGGCAACAGGGGATCTTCCAACGCCGGCAATCTCGGGTGGCGAGGAAGCTACTTCAATCGCATCAAAGCTAACCGGGTTGATCGTCGTCCGACCCTGGCCGCCGGTAATAACATCACGCATAAAGCCGGTCACATTAATTCTGGTTCCGGCCGGAAATCCGGGCCATACGCCGTTGTTCGCATCCAGAAAAGTCCTCGGCCCTGCGAAGTAGTCATCAAGCGCTATCTGGCCACCATCCGCACCGCCGGCGATCATAATGTTGCCGGGTTGCCCGGCAAAGTTACTCAGGACGGTGAGTCCCTCAAAACGAACAAGCGTGCTTTCCAGGCGTTCGGTCAATTGCGGATCTTCCGAGCTGCCGGTGGCGCCGATGTCGTTCGGTTGCAGCAGGATTGGGGCTGGCGTTGCGAGACCGAAATCCAGGAACTCGACCGGAGTTGCCGGGTCTGTTATGAGTACAAATTGTGAAATACTTTGGGTGCTGGCGTTTCCGGGAAATTCGCTCACAATGCCGGTAAACCGGACTTTGTCGCCGGCCTGGGCCGAACTGAGCAGTGTCCCACCCACTGTCGTGTCATTTTGGATGACAAAAAAACCGCTCCACGGACCACCGCGCTCATCCTCTATAAACGCTCCCCAACGAGCGCCCAGATTTAATTCGCGCGTGCCATGCATCACGATACCGGTCACGCTCAACGTGTCGCCATTAAAGGGCGAATCTTCTTCCGCGGTCGGTCCGATGTCGGCCGCACGCACGAACTGAACGTCCGCAATGGTGAGGCTGTCGGCTGCGGACTTTTTGCCCAAAGCGCGGTAACCGGGAGTTGCCGGTTCGTTGATGCTCCAGATACCACCCAACCAGGAGGTGTTTTCACTGGTTTCATCATGGCCGTTGATGCCGTTGCCGCCGGTCCATGTTTCGACATCTTCGTAGTCCAGGCGACGCTGGGCCGTGAAGTCGTCATCGTGCGGATTACCGTCACCATCATTGTCGGCGTCGACTATGTGTTGGTCAGCAATCGGTGTGTCGGCAGCATAAGTTGAGCCGTCTGTGTCCGCATCTGGACCATCGATGGTTTCGCCGGATTTATCGATAGCTTCAGCTTTGTCACCCCAGACTACGTAGTCAACGTCTTTCACAAGGTCGCTGGCACCGTCCCAGTAATAAAGAACAAGAACTTCACCGGAGTTTGAAAGACCGCCCTGGCCACCGATACTGCCGGCAGTCGCTTCCAGCAAGTCCGGAATGGCATCGCCGGTTACCCCATCTTCGTACAATTCATAAGTCGGATCGACACCGTAAGTGGCTGCGAAATTGTCGCTGCCATTCAGTGCTATAGTTTGGTGCTCACCGGCAGCGATCATTGCACCAGCAGGAAACTGTGCATGGAAATCGCCAAATCCGCCACCGCCACCGCCACCTTCTACTATTTTGTAGTAAAAAGTTGAGCCGCCGGCAAATGTAGCATCGGTGATGTAGTAGCTTGTTAAATCAATTGCCGCATCGGTGGGGTTGTAGATTTCGACAAACTCGCCTACTGTGGGCGTCACCGCAAACTCTGTAATCAACAAATGCCCCGGGCTCTGGGCCGCAGCCATTGACGCAAGAAGCAAAAGTACAAGACATGAAGCCAATAGCAACTTTTTCATCAGTTCACCTCCATTAGATTGTGGATGAAACCATCTCGTTAAAATCAGTTATACCGTAAATGCCTCCTTCCTGAATTGAATTCACACATCTGGAAATAGTATTCTGGAATAATCTCATTTCTATTTCATCTGAATTATTTTGTAAAATACTCTTCTATTGCCCCGAAAAAATCCACCGTCGAACGCGATTGGGCACTTCAAAATGGATTCCTCCTGAATGACAATTCACCTCACCGCATGCAACGCGGCCCACTTCACAGTACATCTTACGATTTGACCACGGAATCAAGATTTATGACTAATCCACGTTCAGGGGCCAAAAAGAAAAAAGTAAAAGATATCCCCAGTGGGTTGGATTATTTAATGACCAAAAACTTACCGCGCTGAATCCCTCCGTCACTCAGGTTTTCGACAGTAAAAAAATACAGTCCAGAGGCCAAAGCCTGGTCGTCCTGGCTAACCAGGTCCCAGGCATGTTCTCCACCCGCAAAAATACCACCCCTGCCCGCGAACTGCTCGAACCATTGTATGCCCTCACCCGAGTAAGTGTCACCATGATGCTCAAACTTGTCTACCAAGTCGCCAGCCAGCGTGTAAATGCGCACTTCGCTGTCGGACGGTAGATTGAAAAAGTATATCTTCCGTTCGCGTTCCAGGTTGCCGTCCCACGCGCCCTGCGCCCGGTACGGATTTGGATAAACCCCTACCTTGATCTCCTGTGCCGGCTGTGATTGTGCCTGTTGCTCCTCCATGGCGGGAGAGCCTGGAAAAACCCTGCTCACGTTAGCGAGCCTACTGCTTTCCAGCGGGTCCAGATTAATGACGGGATCACCCTGGTCAAAGGCGGTGACCGAGTAACCATATTGCCAGCCGTTCAGGACGTTGTCGTTTTCGAATTTGTAGTAGTAGAACAGAGGCGATTGCTCACCGGTAAAGGGGTTGGTGATAAACTCCCCAAACGTCACCGGCTCATCCAAACGAACAAAGTCAAAGCCCGTATCAAAACCAATTCCGTTTGTTGAGTCAAATTCGGCAATCAAGCTGAGGGACGAAAGGAGATCTCTGCCGGGCAGATCTTCGGCCAACCGGGTGCGATAGAGTTTATACCCTTCAAAGTCCATCCTGCCACTGATAAAATCCACTGACTCTTCGGCAGAACGATCCCAGTAGATGGTAACCTTGCGGTCGGACGCGACGACTCTCGTGCGCGGTGTATTGGGTGGTGTCGGCAGGATGTAGCGGTCGATTTGTCCGTCGCGGTCGAGATCTTCACCGGGGTCCAGCTCATTGTTACCGTTGCGGTCTTCGCCGTCATAGGCCGTTTGCGCCCAGAAGGCGTTCGTGTACAGATTTTGCCTGCTCTGGAAAGTATCCTGGTCGTTGGGATCACTGCCAAATTTGCCGGCAGTGATGACCGCAAACACCACGTTGATGGACGAATCAGGCTCAATGGACTCGAAAGGACCGGTGGTGATCAGGGTCATGAAATTGCCCCGTCGTCCTCTGATCACGGTGTCAATCAAAAGTGGCGGCAAAGGCTGCACCTGCTTTTGATAGCTGTCGATGTCGTTTTGCGGTGAAAAAAGAACAGGATCAGCAGAGTCACGGAAAAGCCATGCATTGTAGTTTGCGGTAGTTTTATACGTGGTGTCGTTCGCTTGCGGGGTGGCGCCAAGGTGTTTCATGCCGATATAAAGGCCGCTCTCGGTAAACCCGGGGTCGCCATCAAAATCGTAAGAGTACGCCATGCGCAGCGAGTCCTCGAAGCCATTACCGACATTTTGGAAAAACGGGCCGCCGACGCGTGGTGGCGTGATATTGGTATTCCGCACCACCATATCCGCCCAGAGCGAAATATAGACATCGTTCAGCCTGTCCCGTCCGGTATTCTTAATGGTGTAATTAAGAATCACAAAAGCATCGGCAAATGGAAAATTCCAGGCGTAGCTCTCAAGGTGGACGGACATGTTTATCGGCGTGTGCTGTGGAATGCGGATTGTGGTCCCTGGAACGACGACATTGGAGTCCGTGAAGTCGGCAATAAAGTCCTGATGACTTATGGCGCTGGGATCGAAGAACGGATTATCAATAATACTGGATCGCTCGCGCACGACATCGGCAGGATCGTCCGAACTGGTGAACTCAAAGCCGGCCGCTACGTCACGCAGCGAAGGAATGTCCCGTGCGCCGCTGGTGACAAAAATTGTTCCATTGTCGCGTTTGCCGCCAATCCATAGCCCACCGACAAACAGGTGTTCGATCCCGGAGCCTTTCGGGTATTCGCACGAAGGCTGGTCGACCGGCGACTGAATAGCGAAGCCGTCACCAAAGGTGCCGAAGTTGGAGACAGTCAAACCAATGCTGCCTGCAGTTGTAAACTTTGAAGCATCATCCACGGTTGTTTTGGCCAGGCGTGGGTCTTCCTGGGCCCGCAGGATGGTGATTGAAAAAAACAGAAATAGGAAGAGGAAAGAGATTTTCCCGAGGATTTTCATGAACTTGAGTTTTTGTTAGGAGTAATTAAGGTTCTGAAGCTAAGAAACTATGATCAAAGTGTCAAGTCTCAACTTGACGAGATACTGAAAAATGTTTCTTTACGTTCACTTTTTGAAAGGACAGATCACTCCACACCTAATAACACTATTCATACCCTAATAATTCCGCGCAGGCATTATTTTTGAACATGCCTATGTGAACGGGCCATTGCTGTGAAGCGTTATTCCCTTGCCACTTGCATTGCAGGGTGTTAGATTTGGAATTAGGTTGAGACACTTATCATCTTGGGAACGATAGAATGAACATAAGAACAGCCGTCCTGACCATTTCGACCCGCGGTAGTCGCGGAGAACGCGATACAGATGCCAGCGGGACAATTATAAAAGAAATGGTCAGAGAGATCGGCTGCACGGTTAACGAATACGCAATCATCCCGGATGATGAGGAAACCATTGTTGCGCAGTTAAGATATTTGACAGAAAAAGTCCAGGCGGCCCTGGTCCTTACAACCGGCGGCACCGGCATCTCTGCCACCGACGTAACCCCGGAGGCGACGCTGGCCGTAATTGAGCGACGGTTGCCCGGCTTTGAAGAAGCCATGCGGGCCGCAGGATTCAACAAGACTCCCTACGCGATACTTTCCAGGGGAGTGTGTGGCACCTGCCAGAAGTCATTGATAATCAACCTGCCCGGCAACCCGAAAGGTGTACGCGAAAATCTGGAAGCCGTGCTGCAGGTGATCCCGCACGCCATCCGGGTTCTACAAAACGAAACCGTGGCCGACGGGGACCACGGTTTCCCCGGCCCCACAGACTGAATCTCTTCACACGTTTTTCACCGCATTGCAAGCCTTTCGTAACACCCGGGTCCTACCATTGCCAAACCCGTGAAAACATCGCTTTGAAGAGTCGCTGAACGTCAGATCATGACCATCGTTTCAGGTGCTTCCAGACCGGACAAATAGCTTGACAAATAGGTGCGAAATTCTTACGTTTTGCAAATATTTATGGCTTAGTGTGGGTATCCTGCGAGGCAACAAAACTCATTGAAATGGCTCTAAGTGTCAGCCGCACACTTGACGGCTCATGACCAAACATACAACTGGGCTTCAATTATTCAAAAAATCAAAACGGAGGTGATAACACCCGAGCATTGATCTGCTTTGCAATTTGAGGAAAACAATCCACCTGCCAGGGGTAGCAGTATAAATGGAGGAAACACTTTATGCTAAAAAGGACACTTTTTCTTACACTAATCGCGACGCTGGTACCGATCATGGTCTTCGCCCAGGGTATCACCACTGCTTCGCTAAATGGATCAGTGACGATACAAAACGGTGAACCGCTGGTTGGCGCCAACGTGGTCGCGATTCACGAGCCGACCGGCACATCATTTGGTGCGGCTTCGCGTTCCGATGGACGTTTCAATATTCCAGGTGTGAAGATCGGCGGGCCCTATACGGTTACCGCGAGCTTCATCGGTTACCATGTCGCCAAACAGGAAAATGTATTTCTGGCCATCGGCCAGGATCTCAGGGTGAATTTCACTCTGGCTGAGTCGGCTGTTGAGTTGTCAGAAATCGTAACCGTCGCGGAGCGGGATGCAATCTTGACCGCTTCCAACACGGGTACGGTCAGCAATATCACGACGGCTCAAATCGAAGCGCTGCCGACCATCACACGCAGCATTTCCGATTTCACCCGTCTGGCGCCTCAGGTGAACACCACCGCGGCCGGCACGAGTGTCGCGGGCAAGAACAACCACCAAAACAATTTGCAGGTTGACGGCGCGGTTTTGAGAGATGCCTTTGGCCTTAACGCCGACGGTTCACCGACGGGCTCGGTGGGTGCAGCAGGGGCCCAGTCCCAACCGATTAGTCTGGACGCCATTCAGGAGTTTCAGGTGCAGATTGCTCCCTACGATGTTCGTTCAGGCAGTTTTGCCGGCGGTTTGATCAATGCAGTCACCCGCAGCGGCACCAACCAGTTCGAGGGCTCAGCCTACTTTTTTGGCCAAAATCAGTCCTTTGTGGGTGATCTCGAAGGCAATGAATTTGGTGATTTTGATGACTTCCAGGGCGGCTTCAGGTTTGGCGGCCCGCTCGTTGAGGACAAAGTCTTCTTCTTTGTCAGCGGCGAGGTCAGGCGTCGGGATTTTCCGGACACCGGTGGCCTTCAAGGTTCAGGACAGGCCCAGGAATTTCCGATTACAGAAGCCCAAATGAATCAGATTGTCGATATTGCCAACAACGTGTATGGTTACAATCCCGGCGGTTTCGCACCGTTTATCAATGAAACCAACGACCAGAAAATCTTTGCCAGATTGGACATCAACCTTTCACCTGAGCACCGTCTCACCGTCCGTCACAATTTTGTTGACGCCGACTTCGATGATGGGCTTGACCGTAGTGATGATGAGTATACACTCGAAAGCAATCAGTTCAAGCGTGATAATCAGGTCAATTCGACGGTCGTGCAGCTCAACAGCACCTTTGGCAGCAACATGGCCAATGAGCTCAGACTGGGCTACACCACGGTTCGTGACAAACGGTCACCCCTGTTCGCCGCTGCTCCGGAATTCCAGATAAATCTGGAAGATGCCGGCTCCGACCTTGGTGAAATCAGGTTTGGTGTGGAGCGCTTTTCTCAGAAAAACGCATTGGACCAGAATACATTTGAATTCACCAACAATCTGCTCTATTATACCGGCGACCACACACTGACATTCGGGACGCACAATGAATTCATCTCCTTTGACAATCTGTTCATCCAGGATGCCTTTGGCGCCTACGAATTCAATGTCGACATTAACGACCTCGCAGCCGGCACGGATCCATTCTCAACAAACAATCCGGACCGTTTTCTCCTGAGTCAGTCAAGAGTCTCTGGAGTAGACTCTCCCCGTGCAAAATGGGATTACCTGCAACTCGGCTTCTACGTCCAGGATGAGTGGAAACCCTCGCCAAAGCTCAACCTGACCTATGGCTTGCGTGCGGATATCCCCATCATATCGGACGAGCCACTTGCAAACGCCCTGTTTGAAACAACATTTGGCCGCAGCACCGCAGAAGTACCAAGCGGTAACATTCTTTGGCAGCCGCGTGTGGGCTTCAATTATGATTTGTCAGAAGACAGAACCACGCAACTCCGCGGTGGATTTGGTATGTTCGCAGGTCTGCCGCCGGCTGTTTGGCTGTCGAATGCCTTCAGCAATACCGGTGTAGATTTTGCCCGTGTTGATCTAAGTGGCGATGACATCGCTGGTATCGAGGCCAGTGCTGATCCAAACAATCAGCCGGATGTTTTGGGAGATATTCCGACAGCAGACATCGCGTTGACGGACAAAGACTTCAAGAACCCGCAAGTGTTGAGAACCAACCTTGCGCTTGACCATCAGCTTCAGCCGGGTCTTGTCGGAACAGTTGAGTTTATGTATTCGAAGAACATCAATGAGGTTCGATTCATCAATCTCAACATCGGTGACCCGAACAATCCCGGCGCGCCTGTTGGCACATTGCCGGACGGCAGACCCGATTATGGCGGCGACCGTGTTAGCTCAGATTTCAACACCGTCATTCTGCTGGACAACGTGAGTACCGGCTTTCAATTCCTGGGAACCGCACGCATTCAAAAGCAAATGGGTCGCGGTCTTCTTCCGAACCTCGGCGGAAGCCTGGCTTACACCTACGGCCGTTCTGACGATGTAAACAGTGGTACCTCCAGCCGGTCGATCTCGAACTGGCAATTCCAGGTGACCAGTGATCCTAATGGCGATAAGTCTGCTACCTCTCTCTGGGAGACCAGACACCGCATCGTTGGTGACGTTTCCTACGGCTTCAATTATGGGCAACGTCTTGGCACCACAGTTTCACTTTTCTACCAGGGTCGTTCCGGTGAGCCTTTTAGTTATATGTACGACAACAATGTCAACGGCGACCGCTCATTTGGCGACAATGACCTTGTCTTTGTCCCTGCTAGCCAGAGCGATATCTCGTCCGAACCCTTTGCTGATCAAGCAGCGTTTGATGCAGAGTGGGCCAGGATCGAGACTTTCATCAATTCCAGTGATGCTCTAAAAGACTCGCGCGGCAAAATCTTTGAGCGGAACTCGGCGAGAGCGCCGTGGAACCATCGCCTGGATCTGCGCGTTGCGCAAAAGATTCCGTCCATTGGTGGGCAGAATTTCGAGGTTACTCTCGACGTCCAGAACCTCCTCAATTTCTTTAGCAGTGATTGGGGCCATGTCCAAAATGTTCGATTTGGAGCGGACAACTTCCTGGACTTTCGAGGTTACGATGCCCAGGGCAAACCGAAAGTCACTCTGGATCCCCGTGACAGCAATAACGATGGCGTGATTACTCAGGAGGATTCCTACAGTACGGCCAGTTTCTCATCTCGCTGGCAAGCGCAGTTCGGAATTCGGTACAGCTTCTAAATGCGCGGAAACCCTGAGTATTCCGCTGGCCAATAACGGAATGGGCTGGTACTTTTTTGAGTACCAGCCTTTTTTATGTTGAGTAGTGAATAAAATGAGCCAAGTTAGAAAAACTTCCATCCCATCTTTACAACGAAAGAAACACGATGGTCAGGCGATCACGATGCTGACGGCTTATGACTATCCCGGGGCCAAGCTGGTGGAAGCGGCAGGCGCCGACATCATTCTGGTTGGCGACTCCCTGGCGATGACTGTTCTGGGCCATCCCGACACCGTGCAGGTCACAATGGACGAGATGCTGCATCATTGCAAAGCCGTGTCTCGTGGTGCGCAGAGGGCTTTCCTGGTTGGCGACATGCCTTTTATGTCCTACCAGGTTGATCGGCGGGAAGCCATTCAGAATGCGGGACGCTTTTTGAAAGAGGCCAACATGGATGCTGTCAAACTCGAGGGAGGACAGCCAGTTGCTGCCACGATCAAAGCAATCGTGGATGCGGGTATTTCAGTTATGGGGCACCTGGGACTAACCCCGCAGTCGGCGACTCAGTTAGGCGGATATCGCATTCAGGGCAAAACAGCCAAAGACGCGCTACGGCTTTATGAAGACGCATTGCTTCTGGAACGGTCAGGCTGTTTTTCTCTGGTGTTCGAAGCAGTGCCCGAGCCCGTGGCACGCGAGATCAGCAAAAAACTGACTATCCCGACAATCGGGATCGGAGCAGGTCCGGGCTGCGACGGACAGGTGCTGGTGTTTCACGATATCCTAGGCCTGTCTGGTGATTTTGCACCACAGTTCATCAAGAAGTACGCTGACCTGAGCGAACCGATTGTAAGTGCGCTGAAGAAATTTTGTGAGGAGGTGGAAGGCGGTCAGTTTCCCGGTCCTGAACACTCCTTTAAAATGGACGCGACCGAGTTAGAACAGTTTTTAGAAAAAGCAAATAAGCCGGACCAGAGTTGGATATAGTGGTGTTCGGCATAGGCGCGCTGGGATGTCTGTTTGCACAGCATCTGCAGGAGAGTCGCTCGACCATCGCCCCTGCCGACCGTTTCGGCCTGCACATTTATGGTACCTGGAAGTCGCAACTCGAGATTCTGTCCCAACAGGGCCTGCGGCTCCTGCACGCCGACGGCACTGAATCTCAAACACAACTCCCTGTTACGAATGACCTGGACGCACTTCCGGCGGCTGATGCTGTTCTTGTCTTGGTGAAGAGCTACCAGACCAGCAAGACCGCCGCGCTCGTGGCCCGGGTCCTGAAACCGCAAGGCGTGTGCGTCACTCTGCAGAACGGTTTTGGCAACCGGGAAGAACTGGGCAAGCGGGTCGGTGAACAGCGGGTGGCCGTTGGTTCCACTTCCCAGGCGGCTACCTGGCTTGGCCGGGGTTACCTGCACCATGCGGGCAACGGGCAAACCACCTTGGGCCGCAATCGGCACCGGGAAGACTTGCAGCAGCAGTTGACTCGCATTCTTCGCAATTGCGGCATGCCGGTCAGCCTGGCAGATGATCCCGGGACTATTCTCTGGACCAAGCTTGCCATCAACGCTGCCATCAACCCACTGAGCGCTTTGTTGCAGGTGAAAAATGGCCAGCTTCTCGCTCACGCTGACTGTGGAAGAATCATGCAACGGGTCTTGTTTGAAGTCTGCGAAGTAGCCGGGCGCCAAAATGTCAACTTGGATCCCGACGACCTGAACAAAAAACTATTCGAGATCTGCCGCACAACGGCGCAAAACGAATCGTCCATGTTGCAGGACATGCGGAACAAGAGACAGACGGAAATAGACTTTATCACAGGCAAGATTGTCGCTATTGCAAAAAATTATGGCATAAAGACGCCGGTCAATGATATTTTGTTTCAAAAGATGAAACGCTTGGAAGAAGGTGTCCCAGCGCCCATTGACGATGTCGTTGCATTAGTGGATCAGTTATGAAAGTCCTTAAGAAAATAGATGATATCAGGCAATGTCGCCTGCAAAACCGGGCCGGTAAGTGGGGATTAGTCCCAACGATGGGCTATCTCCATGCCGGGCATTTGAGTTTGGTCCGCAAAGCGCGTGCGGAAAATGATTACGTCGCCGTGAGCATATTCCTGAACCCAAAACAGTTTGAGGACGTTCAAGATCTGCGAACTTATCCGAAGGATCTTCGACGCGATCTTGAACTTCTGGAACATGAAGAAGTCGACCTGGTCTGGACTCCGGCTCCGGCCGAGATTTACCCGCCGGACTATCAGACTTATGTGAGCGTGCAGGAATTGGCCAAGCCTTTGGAGGGTGCCGCCCGGCCGGGACATTTCCGCGGCGTAGCCACCATTGTCGCCAAGCTGTTCAATGTCTTTGAACCGCAACGGGCTTATTTCGGTCAAAAAGATGCACAGCAACTATTGCTGATTCAACAGATGGTGAAAGACTTGAATTTCAACCTTCAGGTTGTGGCCTGTCCGACCGTGCGTGAGCAGGACGGCCTGGCGATGAGCTCGAGAAATGCGCGTTTGCCTGCTCCCGCCAGAAAGCAGGCCATCTGCCTCTATGAGGCGTTGCGGTTAGCCGAACGAATGATCTCGTCTGGTGAAAGGAAAGCCGCCACGCTAAGATCTGCGCTGAGCGCGCACATTGAGGACTACAATCTGGCCCGGATCGACTACGTCAGCATTGTCAATCCGGCAACGGTCGATGAAATTGAGCGCATTGCAGGCCGGGTCTTGATTTGCTTGGCTGTTTCAGTGGACGGAGTTCGTCTCATTGACAATCTAACAATCAACATCCGGGAGGCTCAGAACGAAAACGTATGAGATGGATACTCAGATCAAAGATTCACAATGCTTATGTAACCGAGGCAAACCTGGAATATGTGGGAAGTATTACCATAGATGAAAATCTAATGGATCGCGTGGGACTCTTGCCCGGCGAAAAAGTCCTGGTTGTGTGCAACAACACGGGCGTAAGACTGGAAACCTACGTGATCACCGGAGAAAAAGGTTCAGGGGTTATCTGCATGAACGGCGCCGCTGCGCACCTGGTCAAAAAGAATGACCAAATTATCATCATGGGGTTTGAATTGAGTGACAAACCCATAGAAGCACGGATTATCCTGGTCGACAGGGAGAACCGCTTTGCGCGGTATCTTTGATTGGCACACTCAACAATCGAGCAACTGGAACGAGGCTTCATAACGCTAAAGGAACCACATGTCTGCAACTGAACTATACGCTGATCTGAAACGCAAGTTGAGCACCATTGTCCCTGACTTTGAACTACAATACAAAGCTGAATTGGCTACCCAAATCAACCGTCTCAAACAAGAAAAGAATGCGGTTATTTTGGGACACAATTATATGGAGCCCGCTCTATACCATTCGATTCCCGATCATGCCGGCGATTCACTGGAATTGAGCCGCAAAGCCGCACAAACCGACAAAGACATCATCGTGTTTTGCGGCGTTCGTTTTATGGCCGAAACCGCCAAGATCCTGAGTCCTGACAAAACCGTGCTCATACCCGCTGAAAAGGCGGGCTGTTCTTTGGCGGAAAGCATTACCGCGGAAGACGTGCGCACCCTCAAGAAACGCTTTCCAGGCGTTCCGGTTGTGACATACGTCAACACCTATGCCGAGGTCAAGGCCGAATCTGATGTTTGTTGCACTTCGGGCAACGCAGTCGCCGTTGTCGAATCATTTGCGGACGAGACCGTAATATTTCTACCTGATGAATATCTGGCCAGAAATGTCGCGCGCGAAACCGGAAAACACATCGTCTTTCCTGCTCAGCTAAATGGTGAGAACGGCACCGATATCGACTATCAACTCGTTGGTTGGCACGGCAAGTGCGAAGTTCATGACAAGTTTACCGTTGCAGACATCAGCAATGTTCGCAAACAATTTCCTGACGTCGTCATTCTTGCCCACCCGGAATGCCACCCGGACGTGGTCGCTGCCTCCGATTTTTCCGGCAGCACTTCGGCGATGATCCGGTATGTGGAACAGACATCTGCCCCGCACTGTTTACTGCTCACCGAATGCTCCATGGGCGACAATATCATCGCAGCCAACCCACAGAAAGAGATCCTCAGGTTATGCAGCGTTCGCTGCCCTCACATGAATGAGATCACCCTGGAGGACACCCTGGCAGCGCTGCAGCATGGAAAATATGCTGTAGAAGTTCCCGAACCCGTTCGCTCAAAAGCTGCGCGAGCGGTACAACGAATGCTGACCATCGGATGAAAAAGAACCTTGGAAGACTGCGTCCGAACTGATGTAGTTGTCATTGGCTGCGGCATCGCCGGTGGCACAGCGGCTTTGCGGCTGGCTGATGCCGGCGTCTCAGTCACGGTGGCAACGCGTGCCGAAGAGCCTGAGGAGTGCAATACATATTATGCCCAGGGCGGAATCATTTTTCGCGGGGAGAACGATTCCTCCACCCTGCTGAAAGACGATATCCTGAGAGCGGGAGCCGGCCTGTCCCTGCCTGCGGCGGTGGACGTTCTTGTTCGTGAAGGCCCCGCATTGGTACAGGAGATCCTGTTAGACAGATTGGCGGTCTCTTTTGACCGGAGCGCATCCGGGGATCTTTCTCTGACGCGTGAAGGGAGCCACTCCCTGGCACGGATTGTTCATGCCGCCGACGCCACCGGCAAAATCATTGAAATAGAACTTCTCAAAGCCCTCTCCGGGCACCCGAACGTCCGCTTGCTCAGCGCCCATACCGCCGTAGATATTTTGACGCCGTCGCACCATTCCAGAAACCGGCTGGCGATCTACGAATCACCCTCTTGCGTCGGCGTCTATCTCCTCAATCAAAACACCGGCAAAGTGATTCGTTGCCTGGCAAAGAATACCATACTGGCGACCGGCGGCCTGGGGCAACTCTATTTGCGAACCACTAACTCCAGCGGAGCAAGAGGCGATGGACTGGCCATGGCACACCGCGCCGGCGCCAGGGTGATCAACTGTGAGTTTGTACAATTCCACCCAACCACTTTCTACAAACAGAATGCCGAGAGTTTCTTAATCTCCGAAGCGGTGCGCGGCGAAGGAGCGAAGTTGGTGGACGCCGAAGGCATCGCTTTCATGGAAAAGTATGACAGCGAATGGCAGGATCTTGCGCCACGCGATGTGGTGGCGCGCAGCATCCATTCCGAAATGCTGGTACATGGCGTGAAAAATGTCTATCTGGACGCGCACTCAAACATTGCAAAAGAACATATCCTGGCACACTTTCCCACCATTTACCAAAACTGTCTTGCCAACGCTGTGGACATAACTCGCGAGCTCATCCCGGTTGTACCGGCCGCCCACTATTTTTGTGGCGGCATCTGGGTTGATGCATGGGGATGCAGCTCTGTAGACCATCTCTATGCCGTCGGAGAGGTCTCATGCACCGGCCTGCACGGTGCAAATCGGCTGGCAAGTTCATCACTGTTGGAAGGACTGACGTGGGGGCACCGGGCTGCGCAGCACGTTCAGGACCGGCTGGCACAACAGTCTGTGGTCAATCCCGAAACGATCCCGCCGTGGCAGCATACCGGCCTTGAGGCCCCCGATGTGGCCTTAATCCGGCAGGATATGAGTTCGATTAAACACATCATGTGGAATTACGTTGGGCTCGTACGAACCCACCACCGGCTGCGCAGAGCTTTACATGACCTGCATTACCTTGAACTCGAAATCGAACGGTTCTACAGCAGGGCCCACTTGACCGATGAGTTGATTGGTCTACGCAATGCCGTGCGAGCCGCCATTCTGGTAACCTCTGCCGCCTGGCAGAACAAGGTGAGTATCGGCTGTCATTATCGGCAGGACTGATGCGTGGTACTGCGTCCCTTCGCAACACCCACTGCGAAGTTTATTTTGTGGTCACAGGTTCGAGGGCCGGACTTGCGGCAAATCACCCACTCCGCCGCATCACTTCCTTCAAAGCATCCCGCACTTCCGCGGTCCGAAACGGTTTACCCAGGGCGGCGTCATATCCCGGAGGAGCGTATGCCGCCGGCAGAGACGTGTCGAGATAGCCGCTGGCGAGAATGGTCTTTAATTCCGGGTCGAGCTTCTTCAGAGCCTTGACTACTTCATCTGCACCTTTTCCACCCGGCACTGCCATATCGAGCAAGGCGACGTCAAATTTGCGCTGCGCTGCGCAGGCGCGGGCGCACTCCGCTATCGCCTCATCGCCATTCGTCGCTAGCGCAACTTCGTAGCCGAGCCCGGTGAGCATTCTTTCCAGACTATTGCGTATCAACTCCATATCGTCCATGACAAGAATTCTGCCCGAAACGGGTGTTTGCGCCGGCGGCTCGGATCGTGATGTTTCGTCAGCAACGCGATAAGGAAAATGAAGAGCGACGATCCCTTCCGATTCATTCGGACTCTCCTGTTTGAGGAATCCTCCCATGTTTTCAACATACGAGGCAATTTCTGAAATCTCTTCAGCAAAGACCTCTTCTGCCGTCTCTGCTGAGGGTAGGTTGCCCGGACCCGCATCTGTAAAGGTAATCTGTACGTATTTCTCCGGCTGCGAATCTTTGGCCGAATCTGACGATAGATCGCGATTGCGGACGCTCACGCGCAAAATCCCACCTTTCGGGAGGCGACGCTTAGCACTACGCGCCAGGCCATTCAGTACCCGAATCATTTGAATGTGATCAAACTCGATTGGCCACAGGTCCTCTTCGACTGCAATTTTGGTCTGAACCATGCAGTCCTTCAGCGCGAAATCAATAGCATCCCGCAGGAGATCGCTTAACCCACCCGAGTATGAGGCAATGGACTCGATCTTCGCAACAGCCTCCAGTTGTTTCATCAAATCCCGGCCTTCCGCACAAGCTTTCTGAGCGTCGCTCAGCAGACCAAACTTCGGGTCGTTTTCGCCGATCTCCATTTTCACCATGGACAGATTGACCATGATGGCCGTCAGGATATTATTGAAATCATGGGCGATATCCCGAATCTGTGTATCCCGGTCCATGGCGCTGTCCTTCCCTGGGACGGCTGTCTCTGTTTTACTTGTGCGACTTTCTGCCGGTGATTGCCGGCTCTTGCTGATTTGCACTTTTCCCCTTGCCATATGACTGTTATTACCTTCAGCGTATGCGCCGCCCTACTGCCCGGCGGCTTTCACTTTCTATCTGAAATCAGGCCAGGACACGCTGGGCACAGAGCGAAAAATCCCGGATTGTCTGGAGTGACCATGCGCGAAGACCCTTTGCTTTGACGAACCAGGCCGCCACTTGCAACCCGCAGCGACGCACTTAAGAACAGCGCTCATTCGGACTTGCGCTATCAACTTCAAAGTGAAAAGTATCGATTTACAAGTGCGGACGCAACCGATTTTTGGAGCCAAAAGCTGTTGTGCAAATCCGGATATTATCATTTCCGGAGATGGTTTGCAATCCCCTGGAACCTTTGCCCCTTTTTGCTTGACAATGAGCGTCACAAGCGATACTTTTGACTTCGTTTCTAACCATATCCGGGAATCAATCTTGCAATTGGACAAAGACCTTCAAACTCTGCAGGAAGTAAGAAACCTGTGCGAGTCTGCAAAAGCAGCTCAGCGTATTTTTAAAGAATCTACTCAGGAAGAAATTGACCGCGTGGTCGCTGCAATGGCCGAAGCCGGTTTCAAAGCAGCAGAACACCTGGCCAAGTTAGCCGTCCGGGAGACGGGTTACGGCAACGTGCCAGATAAGATTAAGAAAAATCAATTCGCCACACGCGATATCTATGAAACCATTCGGAATCTGCGCACGGTAGGTGTCATCAACGATGACCGCAAACGCAAGCTGCTGGAAATAGCCGAACCGTTTGGCGTTGTCGCCGGCATCATTCCGACAACCAACCCGACTTCAACGGCGATGTTCAAGATCCTGATCTCCTTGAAGACGCGCAACGCGATTGTTATCTCACCGCACCCACGCGCACGGCAGAGTATTCTGGAGGCAGCCAACATCTTGGCTGATGCCGCCCGGCAGGCGGGCGCCCCGGAGGGCCTCATTGGCACCATCGCGACTCCCAGCCTTGCGGCCACCCAGGAGTTGATGCGGCATGAATATATCGATGTCATACTCGCCACCGGCGGCCCGGGACTCGTTTCGGCGGCGTACAGTGCCGGCAAGCCGGCATATGGCGTTGGTCCTGGTAATGTTCCGGCGTATATCGACCGTTCCGCAGATTGCAAGAAGGCCGTTAACGATGTTATTGCCGGCAAGACATTTGACTACGGCACGCTGTGCTCCTCAGAACAGGCCATGATCGTCGATGCGCCCCTTGCGTCCCGCGCTAAACAGGCACTGGCACAGGGCGGCGGGCATCTCCTGAATGCCGAAGAAGCTGCAAAGCTGGCCGGTGTTTTGATAACGGGGAAACATGCTATCAATCCGGCTATGGTTGGGAAATCACCACAACACCTCGCGCAGGCCGCCGGCATAACCATCCCGGAGAACACCCGGCTGCTGGTTGCGGAATTAGCGGGGGTAGGCGACGAGCATCCGCTCTCGATGGAGAAACTCTCGCCCACTCTGGCGTTTTACGCAGTTAATGGTTACGAGGAAGGTATCCGGCGCAGTGTCGAAATTCTCTGTTTTGGCGGACGAGGCCACACGGCGGCGATCCACGCGAAAGACGATGCTGTGGTGCGGCAGTTCGGACTGGCCGTTCCCGCTTCGCGCGTTATCGTAAACTCGCCGGCCTCGGTCGGGGCCGTCGGCTACACAAATGAGCTGACCCCGTCCCTGACCCTCGGATGCGGCAGCCGTGGCCGGAATATCACCTCAGACAATATCAGTGCGCACCACCTGATGAACATCAAACGTGTCGCCTACGAGACCAGGCCGTATGCCGAGGTGAAAGAAGAGGCAACCTGGCGAAGCACCATACGGCATGACTGGCGCAATCGTGAGGCGCCTTACAACAAAGCCCTGTCATCCTCGGTCTCCCGAAAAGGCGGAGCCGCCCCGGAAGCCCAGAAAGCCGAACCAGCCACCCCAGCAGATGCAGGCACCAGTTTCGGAGCTTCCGGTATGACGGAAGCAGAGGTAGAACAGGTGGTCACTGAATTTCTCAAGAACAGAAATTGAAAACTCCCCGGATTTTTCTCCCTGATCGGGGAAGCAAGCATGCCTGAAAACATACGCCATATTCCTGTCGGTATTTCCAACCGCCACATCCATATTTCACAATCTGATCTGGAACAACTGTTTGGTCCCGATCATCAGTTGCGAATTTTCCGAAAGATTTCACAGAAGGGTCAATTTGCCGCTGAAGAAACCGTGGACGTAGCCGGTCCGAGGGGGACGATCCCGCGTGTCCGGATGGTAGGTCCCACCCGCGGTCAAACGCAACTGGAAATATCGCGGACCGATGCTTTCCGGCTTGGTGTCGATCCGCCGGTACGTTATTCCAGCGATTTGTCCGGCACGCCGGGAGTGACCCTGACCGGTCCCGCCGGAGAGATAACCATCCCCTCCGGCGTAATCATTCCGCAGCGCCACATCCACATGAGCCCACGCGAAGCCAGAGAGCTTGGCGTTCGCGATCGCGACCGCGTTTTTGTCGCACCGGTCGAACAGGGCGCACTCGATCCGGGCTGCGAGCCGCGGTCCGTGATTTTCGGTAACGTCCTCATTCGGGTCGATGAAACCTTTGTACTCGACTTTCACATCGACGTGGATGAAGCAAATGCCGCAGGATTGAAAACCGGCGATCATGTTTACATTATCAAATCAGACAAAAAGGCTCAGCCGGTAAAAAACAGGAGGTTGATCACTGAGAATGACGTGCGGCAGGCGATCCTGCACCGCCGAAAAATTGTAGTGCCGGCCGGCACGCTTGTGACTCCGGCTGCGCGCGACCTTGCAAAGGAGCACGGCATTTTCGATGAACCTTGATCATCCCTTTGCGCTATCCCTCCGTGGTCGCTTTTCCCGGACCTGCTTCCAAGCCGAGTGGCGGCCCCAGAAGCAGCGCCATTCCCAATCACTGCAATTTCAGATGGACGACTTCTGGCGGCGGGAGGTCGACATGAGCGAAAAAAGCGGGTACATCTTTAACGGTCCCCTGTGCTCACTCGAAAATTGGCGCGTCGACGACGACACCCTGCACCTGTGTTTAGGACAAACCAGTTACAAAGAACTTCTGTTTTCAAACTATTTGCACAGCCGAAACGAAGTCGAATACTCCGAACGCTTCAATGCTAATGCGCTCGGCATTAGCCTGGTGTTAACGACCGGCGATGCACAGATTGTCCTGATCAAGAGAAGTGAAACGGTTGGAGAAGGGCCTGGCAAGCTCGATGTAGTCGGCGGACATATCCACCCGGACGAGCACTGTCTTTCCGGCACACCTGATCCTTTTTTGGCGATGCTAACTGAGGCGAAGGAGGAAATCAACCTCCACCTTCAGGACGAGCAGCTCTCGTGTATCGGGATCATAACCACTGTCGTGACCGGAAAACCGGAACTGATTTTTCAAGCAGAAGTTGACTTGCCGTTTAAGGATATTGCTGCAACGGCTGAGCAGGCCCAGTCGACAGAAATCGCTGACGTGCTTGCTATTCCGGATGACCCGGGTGCTGTACAAGATTTCATGACTCAGAATTCCGGCCAACTCAGCCCGTCGGCACATGGAGCCCTCTGGCTTTACACGAGCTAATACACAGGTCTTGTCCATATGAAAAAATCCTGCAGTGTTCTTTCTGTCTTGCTCGTCGTTCCGTTCCTACTATTTGCCTGCGCCGGCGTGCGCAAACCGGACAGCTCTTCCCTGGCGTCCGATCCGGTTCGGTCACTTGCAAGACAAATCGATACGATTCTGGCAGACTCTCTGCTGAGACAGACCAATGTCGGCATTAAGGTTGTTTCCCTCACGTCCGGCGAGGTCCTTTACGACCGGAACAGCGAACGTCTGTTTCATCCTGCGTCCAACATGAAGCTGCTTCCCACAGCAACGGCGCTCGCCAGGCTGGGCCCGAATTTTAAGTTCAAGACCGTGCTCTACGCTGACTCATCGGCGATTGAGAGTGACAGTCTGATTGCCGGAGATCTCTACGT